>NZ_JAVBIK010000001.1:2585000-3185000 GCF_032193805.1 Rhodoferax potami
GGCTAGCAGCAAGGTGAACACCGGGCGCTCGGCCAATGGAAGTTGGATATGGCGTGCCAGGGTGTAGATCACGGCGCCCTTCACCGCCAGAAAGCCGAACACGACGAGAGCCATCGCACCCGGGGATTCGCGCAGAACGCCAAAGTCGATGCTCATGCCCACTGCAATAAAAAACAGCCCGAGCAGCAGACCCTTGAAGGGCTCCAGGTCGGTCTCCAGCTCGCGCCGGTACTCGCTGTCTGCGAGCAGCACACCCGCCAGAAAGGCCCCCAAGGCCATGCTCAAGCCGACCAATAGCATCAGGGCGGAGATGCCGACCACCAGCAGCAAGGCGGCTGCGGTGAATATCTCTGGCGTGTTGGAGCGCGCAATCCAGCGAAAAACAGGGCGCAACAACAAGCGCCCACCCAAGATGATGCTGGCGATAACCGCTATGATTTTAATAGCTGCTTGCGCATATTCAACGGGGGCTAGATCGCTGTTTTGTCCTGAAGCAGCGCCGAGCAACGGCAGTAGCGCCAGGATCGGGATGGCCGCCACATCCTGAAACAACAAAATGGAGAAGGCCGCCTGGCCGCTGGGCGTGGGGAGCAGGTTGCGCTCTTCCATCACTTGCAGGGCGATGGCGGTGCTCGACAGTGCCAAGCCGAGCGCGCCCACCAGGCTCAAGCGCCAGCCCACACCACAGGCCATGGCAACGAGCATCAAAAGCGCGGTGCAGCCCAGCACTTGCATCGCCCCCCAGCCGAAGATGGATCGGCGCAGGCTCCAGAGCCGGCGCGGCTCCAGCTCCAGGCCCACCAGAAACAGCATCAGCACCACGCCGAATTCGGCAAAGTGGAGAATGTCTTCCACATTGGTGACGAGGCCTGCGCCCCAGGGGCCGATGGCGATACCGGCGGCCAAGTAGCCAATGATGGCGCCCAGCCCCATGGCCTTGGAGATCGGGACCGCGATCACTGCGGCGCTCAGGTAAATCAGGCTGTTGAGCAGCCAGGCGGGTGCGTGTTCCATCTCAGTGCTCCCCTGCAGGGCGGTCCTGCTCCGGCACTTCGCAGGCGACACAGTCCGCCAGGTCGTCTAGCTCCGGCCAGTGCGGGTAGGTCTGCAGCCGCTCACGGAAGGTGCTGACGTGCTCGGCTACCAACGCTGCAGGCGCGCTATGGGCGCCATGCAACACCATCGGCGGGAGAAAGCGCATGCCGCACAGCGCCGCGGTCTGTTCGTAGGGGGGCAAGAAGGCGTCAAAAAAGTAGCGGTTGTAGCCCTGTGGGTGGTGCGACGATTCCGCCCCGCCCGTGCTGGCCACCAGCCAAAGGTCTTTGCCTTTGAGGGCACTCGCGCCCTGTCCATACGCCCAGCCATAGCTGAGCACTTCGTCTACCCAGAGCTTGAGCAGTGCAGGCATGGAGTACCACTGGACCGGATGCATCAGCACCACCAGTTGGGCCGCTTCGAGCTTGGCTTGCTCGGCCTGTATCTCGATGGCGTAATCGGGATAGGTTTCATACAGGTCGCACACGCTTACGCCTGCGGTGGTGGTTGCGGCGGTGTGCAGCTGGCGATTGACCCGCGAGTCGCGCCAGTTCGGGTGCGCCGCGATCACGTAAATAGGGGAAGGTTGGTTTTCATTGACCATGCCGATAACATAGCGCAGTTATTTGCAGGAGACTTTGTTTATGCCCGTGGTTGTTGTTGCGAACCCCAAAGGCGGGGTGGGGAAGTCCACGCTGTCCACCCAAATTGCCGGGTATTTCGCGTCCCAAGGGCACGCCGTCATGCTGGGGGACGCCGATCGTCAGCAATCCTCGCAGCTCTGGTTGAGTTTGCGCCCGGCCGCGGCCAAGCCGATTGCCGGTTGGGCCCTGAGCGACGATGGCGTCGCCAAGCCGCCCAAAGGCACCAGCCATGTGGTGCTGGATACCCCCGCCGGCTTGCACGGCAAGCGCCTGAAAGAAATTTTGAAGATCGCGACCCATGTGGTCGTGCCCTTGCAGCCCAGTATTTTTGACATTTTTGCGACCAAGCCTTTTTTGGATGAGCTGGCTGCCAGCTCGCGCGCCGACAAATTCAAGGTGGGCATTGTCGGGATGCGGGTCGACGAGCGGACACTGGCTGCCGAGCAGCTCCAACACTTTGTCACCGGCTTGGGCTTGCCGGTGCTGGGCTCGGTGCGCGATACCCAGAACTACATCCAGACTACAGCGCGAGGGCTCACCAGATTTGACGTGGCGCCAGGCAAGGTCGAGCGCGACTTGCAGCAGTGGCAGCCGATTTGCGACTGGTTGAGTAACTGACCCGCTGTCACCCGGGCTACATGCGCCCCGGTCACCACTGGCTAGAGTTTGCGCATGAAAATCTTTGACACACTGGCGGAGTTGTCCGCCCAAGTCGGCACCACGGTCGCAGTCAGCGACTGGCTCACTATTAGCCAGTCCCAGATTGATTTGTTTGCCCAAGCGACGGGAGACCACCAGTGGATCCATGTGGACCCGGTGCGCGCGGCGCTAGGGCCCTTTGGCACCCCGATTGCGCATGGCTTTTTGACCTTGTCTTTGATTCCGCGGTTTATGGAGGCCAGCTTGGCGGTGACCGAGGCCCGCATGGGGGTCAATTACGGGCTCAACAAGGTCCGCTTTGTGTCACCGGTGCCGGTAAACAGCCGGCTGCGTGCCCATTTGAAGCTGTTGTCAGCCGAGCCGATTGATAACGGGGGTGTTCAGCAAAGCTGGGAAGTCACGATCGAGCGCGAAGGGGCTGCCAAGCCTGCTTGTGTGGCAGAGGCCTTGGTCCGCCAGTACCCCTGAGCCGCCCGGTGGGGTGCGCCGCCTGGCGTCAGCTGCCGAAACCGTTTTGGCGCCAAGCCTCGAACACGGTGACCGCCACCGCATTCGACAGGTTGAGGCTGCGTTGCTCTGGCCGCATGGGCAGGCGCAAACTGCGCTCGGGGCTGAACGAAGTCCGCACAAAGTCAGAAATTCCCTTGGTTTCTGAGCCGAAGACCAGCCAATCCCCCGCTTGAAACGCGACCTCAAAGGGGCTGCGTGTTCCTCGGGTGGTGAGCGTGAAGAGGCGCTCAGGATCAGGTTTCTCATCCTCCAGAAACTGCTGCCAGCTGGCATGCCGCTTGAGTTGAGCGTACTCATGGTAGTCCAGGCCTGCGCGCCGCATGTGCTTGTCGTCCATCGAAAAGCCCAATGGTTCCACCAAGTGCAATTGGCAGCCGGTGTTGGCCGCCAGTCGGATCACGTTGCCGGTGTTGGGCGGAATTTCTGGTTCAACTAAAACAATATGAAACATACCCTGATTGTCTACGCTCCGGCATCCCCCCGGGCCGTGCGCGCAAACACCAATGCTGTGATGTGCTGAGCGCCGGCACGCTGCAAGACGACGCTTGCGGCGGCCATGGTGGCGCCACTGGTCATGACGTCGTCCACCAATATGATGTTTTGGCCTTGCAAGCGCGCGCCGCTGTGCGGTTCCATGGCAAAAGCGTGCTGCAGGTTGTGTTGTCGCTGTTCGCGTGACAGCCCACTTTGCGGCGGGGTGTGAAAAAGGCGCAATAGCCAATCCTCCCGCACTTTGGCAGGGCTCAGGTGGCGGGCTATTAGCGCGGATTGGTTAAAGCCCCGCTCCAGCAGACGTTCCCGGGCCAATGGCATCGGGATGACCCAGTCAGCCGCTTCCAAGGCGGGCTCTACCCATGGCGCACTCCGCATGACGGTGGCGAAGTGGCGCGCCCAAGCCGGGTTACCTTGGAATTTGAAGTCCGCAATCAGCCGGTCCCATGGGTAGCCATAGTCCACGGCCGCAAGCGCTGCATTCCATACGGGCGGTGTGTCAGTGCAGGCTCTACAGTGATGCAAGGTAGTCGGGATGGCGAGCGCGCATAACGCGCAGCGGTGTACCGGCTGGGCAAATGCGTGCACACATTCTTCGCACACCGGGTGCGAGGGCCATGCTCTGCAAACCCGGCATACGCTGGGTACTTGGCGGCTTAACCCTTGGAGCAAGGCGCTGAACATGGGGCCAATATACTCGCGGACCGACGATTTTCCTGGCCATGACTGATCACAAGCCCCCCACCATAGACCCGGTTGCCGCAGCCCGTTGGGCGCACGCGCCGGTGGAGTCCGCCCCTTGGCTGCATGAGGAGATCGCCCGCCGCATGGAGGACCGGTTGCAGTGGATCGTGCAAAAACCGGCAACGTGGTTGGATTGGGAGCCCTCGCGAGGTGGCTATGAAGGGCATTTGCTGGTGCAAAAGCGCTATCCCAAAGCACAAAGTTACGTATGCGAAAGCACCTCTGCCAGGCAACTGCATTCGCGGAAGATCCTGACACCGGCGTGGTGGAGTCCCGGGCGGTGGACGGGCGCCACGCCCCGGTTTGAAAAAGTGGCGGATCCGGTGCAAATGTTGTGGGCCAATATGGCGCTGCACATGGCCGCGGACCCACAAGCGTTGATCCGCGAGTGGCACTCCAACTTGGCTGTCGACGGGTTTGTGATGTTTTCTTGCTTCGGCCCCGATACCTTGCGGGAGTTGCGTCGTGTTTTTGACGTGGCGGGTTGGCCGCAGCCGCATCACCAGTTCACTGACATGCACGACTGGGGTGACATGCTGGTGCATGCCGGCTTTGCGGAGCCTGTGATGGACATGGAGCGCATTACCCTTAGCTACTCGTCAGCGGAGCGTCTATTGGAAGAGTTGCGTGGTTTGGGGCGTAATTTGCATACGAACCGCTTTGCCGGCACCAGAACCAAAGCGTGGCGTAAAGAATTGTTAGAGCGCCTCACCCGCGAGCTGGGCGGAGAGGATGGTCGCTTGACGATCACTTTTGAAGTGGTTTACGGACATGCCTTCAAGCCTAAGCCTCGTTTGAAGGTCGCGCCAGAGACGCGTGTTTCCTTGGGTGACATGCGCGCTGCCTTGAAAAACTAGGCAAAACCCCTACGGATTCCCCTTTGCGTGGCGCCGGGCTGACGCCTGTCAAGTTCGTTACTGTCATACAATGTTAGGAACGAGGTGATGGCATATTCCCCCTCCAGTTTGGACTGAGTTTTTATCGACCCAGTTCATTTCGGGTGACACGCATGACGAATCCGGGTTTTCGCTTTGCGACAGTAGAAGGGCAACAGGTCCACTGGCTTCTCCGGCGGAATTGTTCCGTAACGCCCCTGCAGTTGGTATGGACTTATGTGGCGCTATGCGTAGTTTCCATTGGAATCGGGCTTTTCTTCTGGTTCCAGGGTGCAACGTTGGTGATTCCATTCGCCTCCTTGGAGTTGATCGCAGTCGGGCTGGCCTTTTACGTGTACGCGAGGCATTCGACCGACGGAGAGCACATTGCATTGCTGGACAACCGGCTAGTTGTTGAGCTGGAGTGTGGCGGCAAGTTGGAAAAAGCAGAGTTTCAAAGAGGCTGGGTGAGAGTTGAGCCGCGCGCAAGTGATACTTCGCTGATTGAGTTGTCAGAGCGTGGGCGAACCATTCAGGTCGGGCGGTACATACGCCCGGAGTTGCGACCGCAACTGGCTAGAGAGATTCGTTCGGCTTTGCGTGCTGCCTGAGGGCAGGCGTGAATCCGGTGCGGTGAATTATTTTGGGGCATCTAAAAGTGAACGAGATGAAGAACACAACGAACAAACTGGCTTCAATGCTGTGGACTGCCGGTGCTTTTGCCGGGACATCCCTCTTGACGCAAGCACATGCTGTGAATGATTTGCCGGGCGGCCCAGCTGTTAATCAGCTGAATCTCGCTCCCGCGGTCACCAAAATTGCCCAAGAGCAGCAATGGCTTCACTGGTTCATGTTGATCGTGTGTTCTGTGATCTTCGTGGCGGTTTTTGCCGTCATGTTCTATTCCATCTGGAAGCACCGCAAGTCGGTGGGTTACAAACCCGCTACCTTCCATGAGTCGGTCACAGTTGAAATCATCTGGACGATCGTTCCCTTCGTCATTGTGATTTTGATGGCGCTTCCTGCTACCAAAGTGGTAGTCGCCATGAAAGACACCACAAATGCTGACTTGACGATCAAAGCCACAGGCATGCAGTGGAAATGGGGTTACGACTACATCAAGGGCGAGGGTGAGGGAATCGGCTTCGTGTCCACCTTGGACAGCGACCAGCGCGCCTTGTCAGATGCTGGTGGCCCCAAGAAAGGCGAGTCCATCGATAACTATTTGTTGAAGGTGGACAACCCATTGGTGGTGCCTGTTGACAAGAAGGTCCGCATCATCACCACAGCCAATGACGTGATTCACGCCTTCATGGTTCCTGCATTCGGTATCAAGCAAGACGCGATCCCTGGGTTTGTGCGTGACACTTGGTTCCGTGCTGAGAAAACAGGCGACTTCTACGGCCAGTGCGCTGAGCTGTGCGGAAAAGAGCACGCCTACATGCCCATCCATGTGAAAGTGCTTTCTGCAGAGGACTACTCCGCTTGGGTTGCCGGCGAGAAGAAGAAGCTTGCTGCGAAAGCAGATGATCCATCTAAAGTCTGGGCTCTGGATGACATCTCCAGGCGCGGTGAAAAGGTTTATGCCCAGAACTGTGCAGCCTGCCACCAAGCTAATGGCAAAGGCGCTGGCCCCATCAAGGCTCTGGACGGCGCTGCCGTAGTCCTTGACGCTGACAAGAGTAAACAAATCGCCATTTTGTTGAATGGTCAGAACAACGGCTCAATGCCCGCATGGAAAACATTGAGCGACACAGACATCGCTGCTGTGATCACTTACACGAAGAACAACTGGTCTAACAAAACCGGTCAGGTTGTGCAGCCCGCCGAAGTGCTGGCTTTGCGCAAATAAAGTCTTCAGGCAGAACGTAGAAATTTGAGAAGGACCTCACCATGAGCGCCGTACTAGACCATCACGATCACGCCCACGACGATCACCACCATGCCCCTACGGGTTGGCAGCGTTGGGTGTTTGCGACTAACCACAAAGACATTGGTACTTTGTACCTGTTGTTCAGCTTCACAATGCTGATCATCGGCGGCGTTTTGGCGCTACTGATTCGCGCTGAGTTGTTCCAACCCGGCTTGCAATTGGTCAATCCCGAGTTGTTCAACTCGTTGACAACGATGCACGGCTTGATCATGGTGTTCGGCGCCATCATGCCGGGCTTTGTGGGCTTTGCGAACTGGATGATCCCGCTGCAAATCGGTGCATCCGATATGGCCTTTGCCCGCATGAATAACTTCAGCTTCTGGCTGATGATTCCTGCCGCGCTGATGCTGGTGTCTTCGTTCTTTATGCCTGGTGGCGCACCTGCTGCTGGCTGGACTTTGTACGCGCCTTTGACCCTGCAAATGGGACCTTCGATGGATGCCGGTATTTTTGCGATGCACATCCTGGGTGCTTCGTCCATCATGGGCTCGATCAACATCATCGTCACCATTTTGAACATGCGCGCTCCTGGCATGACCCTGATGAAGATGCCAATGTTCTGCTGGACATGGTTGATCACTGCCTACTTGCTGATCGCTGTGATGCCAGTGCTGGCGGGCGCCATCACCATGACATTGACAGACCGTCATTTCGGTACGAGTTTCTTTAACCCCGCCGGTGGTGGTGACCCGGTGATGTACCAGCATATTTTCTGGTTCTTTGGTCACCCTGAGGTGTACATCATGATCTTGCCGGCCTTCGGCATCGTGAGTCAGATCGTTCCTGCTTTTGCACGCAAGAAGCTGTTTGGTTACGCCTCCATGGTGTACGCCACTTCTTCCATTGCAATCTTGTCGTTCATCGTGTGGGCCCACCACATGTTCACAACCGGCATGCCAGTTACGGGTCAGCTGTTCTTCATGTATGCGACCATGCTGATCGCCGTCCCTACGGCTGTGAAGATCTTCAACTGGATCGCCACCATGTGGCAGGGTTCGATGACCTTCGAAACTCCCATGTTGTTTGCTGTGGGCTTCATTTTCGTGTTCACCATGGGCGGATTCACCGGCCTGATTTTGGCCATGGCCCCCATCGACATCCAATTGCAAGACACTTACTACGTGGTGGCTCACTTCCACTATGTATTGGTGGCGGGCTCTTTGTATGCGATGTTTGCTGGGTTCTACTACTGGGCACCTAAGTGGACCGGTGTGATGATCCCTGAGTGGAAAGGCCGTTTGCACTTCTGGTGGTCGCTGATCGCGTTCAACGTGACTTTCTTCCCGATGCACTTCTTGGGTCTTGCAGGTATGCCACGCCGCTATGCGGACTACCCGATGCAGTTCGCTGATTTCAACATGATTGCGTCCATTGGCTCCTTTGCCTTCGGTTTGGCGCAGGTGTACTTCTTCTTTGGTATCGTGCTGCCTGCCATGTTGGGCAAAGGCGAAAAAGCGCCCCAGAAACCTTGGGAAGCTGCCGAAGGACTGGAGTGGGAAGTACCTTCTCCTGCTCCATTCCACACTTTTGAAAACCCACCCAAATTGGACGCTACTGCGACCAAGGTGATCGGCTAATGTCTGAGCCTACCAATCAGAAGAAGGCGAACGCACGATTGGGGCTGATTCTGGCCTCTGTGGCGGCCGTTTTCTTCCTCGGGTTCATGGCCAAAATGATCTTGTTGGGGAAGTAGCATGGCCAATGTCCGCGCAAACCGGAAAATGATGGGCAAGCTGGCGGTGATCACTGTCAGCATGTTCGCCTTCGGTTATGCGTTGGTGCCTTTGTATCAAGCCATTTGTGAGATGACCGGGATCAATATCTTGGCCCTCGGTGAACAAGTGATCATGGGTAAAAAGGCCCCGCCGGTGAATTCGCAGGTGGACACCTCCAGGAGCATCACCGTCGAGTTCGACGCCAACTCCCGTGGGCCGTGGGAGTTTCGCCCAGCTCAGCGATCCATGGTCGTTCACCCCGGCGAAATGACCACCGTGGTCTATGAATTCCAGAACGTGCAAAACCGCCGGATGTCAGCACAAGCTATCCCCAGCTACGCACCGATGCAAGCCTCTGCGCATTTCAACAAGCTGGAGTGCTTCTGCTTCAGTCAGTACACCCTGGAGCCAGGTGAGAAGAAGTCGTGGCCGGTAGTTTTTGTCATTGATCCCAAACTGTCGAAAGACGTGACGACGATTACTCTGTCGTATACCTTTTTTGAAGTCGGTGGAAAGACGCCCCCGGCACCCGTGGCGGTGGTGAAGCCTTCGCTTGATGAGTCTGCAGGTTCCTGATGGCACAAGAAGCCACATCAGGGAAGGTGTCGTTTCTAACCAGTGTGAAGCTGGTGGCTTGGTCTTTTTTGGGGATTCGCAGTAGCAAAGGTTATCGCGATGATCTGTCCAAGGTGAACCCTTTGCATGTGGTGCTCGTGGGTTTGATAGCCGCCGTGTTTTTGGTGGTAGGGCTGATCAGTCTAGCGAAGTGGGTGGTGGGAGCTTAAGCGTGCACCACCTCAGTGTAAAGATTCGGATTTGAGAAGAAATGGAGAAGAAATGAGCTCAGCGACACACGGCACAACGCCTTATTACTTTGTGCCCGGCCCCTCCCGTCACCCTGTGATGGCGTCGGCCGGTTTGTTCTTCGTGATTCTCGGCGCTGGTCAGTGGATCAACGGTTCTGCTTGGGGCAAATACTCGTTGATGCTGGGTATGGTCTGGTGGCTGTTCGTTCTGTACCAATGGTTCCGTGATGCCGTCATGGAGAGTGAAGGCGGCCAATACGGCCGGAAGATTGACATCTCTTACCGCTGGAGTATGAGCTGGTTCATTTTTTCCGAAGTCATGTTCTTCGGCGCCTTCTTTACTGCACTCTGGTGGGCACGTTCACATTCGGTGCCTGCGCTTGGTAGCTTGGAAAATTCCTTGCTTTGGCCCGATTTCAAGGCTGTCTGGCCTAGTGTCGCTGCTGGCATGACCGCTTCTCCCGGCGGCATCGTCGAACCGTTTACCACCATGGGTCCTTTCTGGCTGCCTACGATCAACACGGCACTGTTGTTGACATCGGGCGTCACTTTGACGATCGCTCACCACGCCTTGATTGACGGTAACCGTTCTAAAACAATTGGCTTCATGTGGGCCACTGTTTTGTTGGGTGTGACCTTCTTGTTCGTTCAAGGCTACGAGTATTACCACGCATACACCGCTTACAACTTGAAGCTTAATTCTGGGGTGTTCGGTTCGACTTTCTACATGCTGACCGGCTTCCACGGTTTCCACGTGCTCGTGGGCATGTTGATGTTGCTGTTCATCACATTGCGTTTGCAAAAGGGCCACTTCACCCCCGAGCGCCACTTCGGCTTTGAAGGCGCTGCTTGGTACTGGCACTTTGTGGACGTGGTCTGGTTGGGACTCTACGTGCTGGTTTACTGGTTCTGATCGTGCACACCAACAAAAAAGGCACCCTCGGGTGCCTTTTTTGTTTCAGTCACAATCAGCGGCCTTCAGGAATACCTGTCGGATGGATGTAGCCCAGCTTCCAAGCCACCAAAATACAAAGAAATAAGAATACGGATACACCGACACGCAAGCCCAAGGCGCGGGCCATATTTTTCGATTTTGCGTGCTGGGAATTTCCGCCGCGCAACATGAAATAGAGGGCGGCTCCCAAGCTACCCAGAATTGCAACAAAGGCCAAAATTGCGAGATAGGTCATGAAAGGCATTATTACGTGAATAGGAATACGCGCTGGTGGACGATGGCAATAGCCGCTTTTCTGTCTGCTGCGCTGACACTATCGCTTGGCTTTTGGCAGTTGCGTCGTGCGGCCGAGAAGCAGGATTTTGTCCGTGCAATGCAAGTCGCCCAAAACGCCCCCCCCTTGTCGGTGACGATTGGATCAAGGACAAAGGCCCCTCGTCTGTATTGCATCGATCGGTTCAGCTACGCGGGCAATGGATCGCTGACCGTACCGTTTTTTTGGATAACCGGCAGATGAATGCCAAGGTCGGGTTTTATGTCCTTACGCCTTTGCGTATACAGAACACCGACACGGTGGTTATGGTCCAGCGTGGCTGGGTCCTGCGTAATTTTGTGGATCGTAGCCAACTCCCGGTGGTCGAGTCACCTGTGGGGTCGGTAGATGTCACCGGCCGAATTGCCTTGCCGCCATCCAAGCTTTATGAGATGGGCGACCCAAGTGTTGGGGCGATACGGCAAAATCTGGACTTGCCGAAATTTCGCTTAGAGACCGGGCTCGCACTTGCGACCCATGTGACGGTAGTTCAAACCGGAGCAGCCTCTGAGGGGCTCTTGCGAGATTGGCCTGTCGTCAACGCCGGGGTCGAAAAACACCATGGTTATGCAGCGCAGTGGTTTGCACTCACCGCGCTGATTGTCGGACTGTTTGCCTGGTTTCAATTGCGACGACGCACTTCACTTCCCAAGGATCCTGATTTCCATGTCTAGCCCGCAGATTCCTGATGACCGCCCGCTGGGACTGACCGTTCACTCCTTGCCAGAGCCTTCCGGCGAGCTTCAGACCCGTGCCGTCAATACGCGTGCCGGGCGCTGGCGCATGTTGGCTGTCATGTTGGTATGTGCCGCGCCAGTGATTGCCTCGTATTTCACTTACTACGTCATCCGGCCCGAAGGGCGTCGCAATTTCGGCGAGTTGATTCAACCGCAGCGACCTTTGCCGGCTGTTGCTGCTGCCGACTTGCAAGGTGCTCCGGTGCAACTTCCGGCGCTCAAGGGGCAGTGGCTCTTTGTGAGTGTGGCCAGCGGTGCGTGTGAGTCCGCATGCCAACAGCATCTCTACCTGCAACGCCAACTGCGCGAGGGTCTGGGGAAAGAGAAAGACCGCCTCGATTGGGTCTGGCTGGTGAAGGATGAGGTGCCAGTATCTGCCGAATTGCAGCCTGCACTAAAAGACGCCACCGTACTTCGGGTGCCCAGGGAGGCATTGGCCCAGTGGCTGCAGGCAGAGCCGGGCCGCCAGCTGGAAGATCATTTGTATCTGGTGGACCCTTTAGGCAACTGGATGATGCGTTTCCCTGCGGGCTTGAACGCGGAAACAGCGCTCAAGGTCAAGCGTGATTTAGACCGTTTGATGCGCGCCGCCCAGTTCTGGGATCGTGCAGGGCGCGAATAGGTATTACCATGGAAACAAGCTTGTACGACTTGAGCCCGCTCTTGCGGGTACTGGTGATCGGCGCCTTGATAGCCAGCGTGCCCGCACTATGGGTCTATCTGCGCCACCGGGGTGGCACCGGCCCGAGCCGCTACCAGGCGTTGGTCGCGGTGACTCTGTTCCTCACCTTCGACCTGGTGCTATTTGGCGCATTTACGCGGCTGACGGACAGCGGACTCGGGTGCCCTGACTGGCCCGGTTGCTACGGCAATGCCAGCCCCCTGGGCGCCAAACATGACATCGCCATGGCGCAGTCCCTATTGCCCGAGGGCCCTGTGACACACGGAAAAGCCTGGATCGAAATGGTCCACCGCTATATGGCAACCGGCGTGGGCGCTTTGATTACGCTGATGACTGTCTGGGCCTGGCGGAGCTATAAGCGTTCGCCGTCGACCTCCTTGAACCCATGGTGGCCGACGGTTACGCTGGTGTGGGTCTGTGTGCAGGGCGCTTTTGGTGCCTTGACGGTCACCATGAAGCTTTTTCCTGCGATCGTCAGTTTGCACTTGCTGGGGGGTTACACCTTGCTGGCACTGCTCGTGGCGCAAGTGGCCATGGGGCAGCCCAAGAGTGTGCTGTTCACCCGCAGCCGGAAGTTGCCGCGTTCTTATGTGGTCTGGACCGTAGCTGGCCTTGCCCTGTTGGTGCTTCAGGCGGCATCGGGTGCATGGGTCAGCACCAACTACGCGGTTTTGGCCTGTACCGAATTCCCGGGGTGCCAAGGCACGATGTGGCCGCCTATGGACTGGGCTGCCGCCCTCGAGTTTTGGCGCCCCTTGGGGTTGACCGCCGCTGGGGAGTCGCTGAGCTTCCAAGCTCTCACCGCAATACACATGGGACACCGCATGATGGCGATGCTCACCTTTGCCTTGTTGGGTGCCTTGGCTTGGTATTGGTACCGGCAGCCGGTGCTGAAACGGCCGACGCTTTGGTTGTGCGCCTTGTTGCTGCTGCAACTAGCCACTGGCTTGAGCAACGTGGTACTCGGCTGGCCCTTGCTGGCCGCCGTCATGCACACAGGCGGCGCAGGCGCGCTGGTCATGGTGTTAGTGTGGGCGTGGGTCCGGAGCCGCAATGCGGATGCCGCCGGCTGATAGAACAAAAACCAGAGAATCCGAATGACTGTTGATATGGCCGCTCCCAAGCCCTCTGTGCTGGCGCAATTCCACGCCCTGACGAAGCCCCGTGTGATTCAGCTGATAGTTTTTTGTGCGCTCATCGGCATGGTGTTGGCTGTGCCGGGCGCGCCGACGGCAGCGCAAGTACTCCATGCCGCGGTAGCTTGCTTTGGTATTTACCTCGTCGCCGGCGCGGCGGCGGCGTTTAATTGCATCGTGGAAAAAGGCATCGACGCCAAAATGAAGCGCACTGCGTGGCGTCCCACCGCGAGAGGCGAGTTGAGCGACACCCAGACGCTGATCTTCTCAGCCATGTTGTGTGCAGCCGGCTCTGCCATCTTGTATCTCTGGGTCAACCCGCTCACCATGTGGCTTACTTTCGCCACCTTTGTCGGCTACGCGGTGATCTATACCGTGATCCTCAAGCCGCTGACTCCTCAGAACATCGTGATCGGCGGCGCATCGGGGGCCATGCCACCCGTGTTGGGTTGGTCGGCCATGACCGGGGATGTCGGCCCTGAAGCCCTGATTCTGTTTTTGATCATCTTCTTGTGGACACCTCCGCACTTTTGGGCCTTGGCCTTGTACCGGGTCGAGGACTACCGCAAGTCGGGGCTGCCGATGTTGCCCGTCACCCATGGCAGCGAGTTCACCCGCCTGCAAATCCTGCTCTACACCTTCATGCTGCTGGCTGCGTGCTTGTTGCCTTTTGTGTACGGCATGAGCAGCTGGTTGTATCTGGTGGTGGCGGTGGGCCTGAGTCTGGGTTTTTGCTGGTACGCGGTGCGACTGCTGCGCAATTACTCGGATGAGCTGGCGCGTGCCACCTTTCGCTTTTCGCTCATTCACCTGAGTGTGTTGTTTGCGGCCTTGCTGCTGGATCATTACTTACTATGAAAAAACGTTCTGCTATCCGTTTGATAGCTACCGGCGCACTATTTGCGGGCGTTGGTGGCTTGTTGAGTGCTTGCACTGAGTCCAAGCCCCAGTTTTCGTCGGTGGATGTGACCGGCGTGACCTACGCCAAAGACTTTGAGCTCACCGACCACAATGGGCAGGTACGCCGCCTCGGAGACTTCAAAGGCAAGATCGTGGTGATGTTTTTTGGCTTCACCCAGTGCCCTGACGTGTGCCCGACCTCCATGACGGAGTTGGCCGAAGTCAAAAAAGCGCTGGGGGCCGATGGGGACAAGTTGCAAGGCCTCTTTGTGACCGTGGACCCCGCGCGCGATACGCCCGAGGTGCTCAAGGGCTACATGGAGAACTTTGACCCCACCTTCCTTGCGCTCTACACCACGCCCGATAAGCTGGCCGCATTGGCGAAAGATTTCAAGGTGTATTACAAGCGTGTCGATGGGCAAACCCCGACCAGCTACACCATGGACCACTCCGCCGGTAGCTACATCTATGACACCAAAGGCAACCTCCGCTTGTTCACCCGCTATGGCAGCGGGGCGAAGGTGCTCGCAGCCGATATTCAGCAGTTGCTGAAGTCCTGAGCTGCTTATTTAGGCGAGCGCCACATGCCCGCCTTGGAGGCGCTCAGGCGGGCGGTGCTAGCCGCTTAATCGGTTTTGATGCTCTGCTGCGCGATGATGCCGCCCAGCAGGGCGGTGTCTGCTTTAACCCGGTTGGCCAGTCCCTCGGCCGAGGTGCCCTGCACCGTCCAGCCCTGCTGGAACATTTTTTGACGCATCTCCGGGGTGCGGGCAATCTCACTGAACAAGCTGGACAAACGCGCCACCACCGGCTTGGGCATGCTGTTGGGTGCGGCCACGGCGTTCCAGATCTCCAGGTTCAGGTCCTTCACCCCGGCTTCTGACAGGCTGGGAATCTCCGGAACCAAGGCACTGCGCACACTGGCGGTGATGCCGATGGCTTTGAGCTTGCCGGCCTTGATTTGCGCAGATGCCAGGGCAGGGGGCAGCAGGCTGAGCTGCAAATCACCCGCGATCATGGCAGTAGCCACTTGCGGGTAACCGGCGTAGGGCACATGCAGGGGCGCGATGCGTGCCTTGGCTTTGAGCAGTTCCATGCCGATATGACCCACGGTGCCCACGCCCGGTGTGCCGTAATTCCACTTGTCGCCGGAGGCCCGCGCTGCGGCCAGAAACTCGGTGGCATTGTTGCCCGGAGCACCAGCAGGCGCTGTAAGCACCAGCGGCGACACGCCCAGCAGGCTCACTGGTGTCAGGTCTTTGAGCGGGTCATAGCTCAGCTTGGGGTTGAGCAACTTGGCAATCGTCATGTTGCCGTTGATCATCAGCCCGATGGTGTGGTCATCCGTGGCTTTGGCGACCGCGTCGGCGGCGATGTTGCCCGCGGCACCCACCTTGTTTTCCACAATCACCGGCTGCCCCAAGGCTTTGGACAAGGGTTCGGCAAACGCCCGCGCCGTCAGGTCTGGCGATGACCCGCCCGGAAAACCGACGATGATGCGGACCGGTTTGGTCGGCCATGCAGCTGTTTGGGTGTTGTTTTGGGCGTAGGCGCCCGTAGATATTGCGCAGGCAGCTATGGAAAGCATAGCAACTGCAGCGGTGCGGCGTGTAGGTGTCATTAACTCTGTGTCCAAGAAAAAGCCCCTGCAGGCGGGGCCGGCAGGGGCATTGTGCGTGAAGTTGTGCGACCTGTGCCGCTGCAGCGTCAGGCGTAAGCGGCGAGCGCCGTTTTCATCTTCTTCATGGCGGCCACTTCGATCTGGCGAATGCGCTCAGCGCTCACGCCGTATTCGGCGGCCAGGTCGTGCAGCGTCATGCCGCCGGAGTTGTCGTCGTTCACCTTGAGCCAGCGCTCTTCCACGATGCGGCGGCTGCGGTCGTCCAAGCTGTTCAGCGCAGTGGCGATGCCGTCTGTGGCCAACACGTCGCGTTGGCGTGCCTCAATCATGGCTACCGGCTCGTGGTTGGTGTCCGTAAGATAGGTGATCGGGCCGAAGGCATCTTCGCCATCGTCCGAAGGGCTGGGGTCCAGCAGCACGTCGCCACCGGCCAGGCGTGCTTCCATTTCCAGCACCTCTTCGGGCTTCACGTTCAGTTCCCGCGCCATGGTGCGGACTTGGTCGGGGTTCAGGGTGTCGCGGTGGGTGTCGAGGTCGGCAGCAGCGTCTTCGCCCTTGAAGCGTTGCTTCATCGAGCGCAGGTTGAAAAACAGTTTGCGCTGGGCCTTGGTGGTGGCCACCTTCACCATGCGCCAGTTTTTCAGGATGTATTCGTGAATTTCGGCCTTGATCCAGTGTAGCGCGTAGCTCACCAAGCGCACCCCTTGTTCGGGGTCGAAGCGTTTGACTGCTTTCATCAGGCCCACATTGCCTTCCTGAATCAGGTCGCCGTGGGGCAAGCCATAACCCAGGTATTGGCGGGCGACCGACACTACCAAACGCAAGTGAGAGAGCACTAACTTACCGGCAGCCTCAAGATCGTTGTCGTTCTTGAATTTGCGGGCGTACTCCTGCTCTTCTTCCAGCGTGAGCATAGGCAGGCGGTTAGCGGCGGAAATATAGGCGTCCAAGTTCCCCAACGGCGGCACCAATGACCACGGGTTGGCCGTGGCCAGGGCGGTGCGGGGGGCAGCGATCAATGCGGACATAGGGAACTCCTTCTCTTCAAACTTTATATTAGCACTCGTTGGAGGTGAGTGCTAACGAAGAAGTTCAATCCACCAATCAGAGTAGGGGTGAGGCCCTCGGTATAGCGCGAAATCAAAAACCTTGTGCCAACGCTCCGCGCTGAAAGCGGCGCACCATAGGTCAGAAATTTCATTTCGCCCCGATTCATTAAAGGACACTTTGACATGCAACGCACGCTTTCCCGTATCGCCTTGGCCGTTGGCCTGCTCGCCGGCGCCATTGCCGCGCCCCACGCTATGGCGGATGCGCCTATGGTCAAGACCCAGGCGCCGGGTTTTTACCGGATGATGGTCGGTGACTTTGAAGTTACCGCCATTTCCGACGGCACCGTCAAGCTGCCCATGCTCAAGCTGATGAACAACCAGCCGGCCGAGAAAATTGCAGAGGCGCTCAAGCGCGGCTTCCTCAAAGAGATGGTGGAAACCTCGGTCAACACCTACCTGATCAACACCGGCAGCAAGCTGGTGCTGGTGGACACCGGCGCAGCGGGCTTGTTCGGCCCCACCTTGGGTAATTTGCTTGCGAATTTGAAGGCTGCAGGCTACCAGCCCGAGCAGGTGGACGAGATCTACATCACCCACATGCACCCCGATCACGTGGGCGGACTCATGGCGCAAGGCAGCATTGCGTTTCCGAACGCCACCTTGCGTATCGACAAACGCGATGTGGACTTCTGGCTGAGCGACGCCAATCTGGCCGCCGCGCCAGAAGGCAACAAGGGCTTTTTCCAAGGCGCCATGGCCTCGGTCAAGCCCTATGTGGCGGCCGGCAAGCTCAAGCCGTTTGAGGGCAACACTGAGCTGGTGCCCGGCATCCGCGCGGTGTCTACCTATGGCCACACCCCCGGTCACGCTAGCTATGTGGTCGAAAGCAAGGGCGAAAAGCTCATGCTCTGGGGCGACTTGATGCACTTGGCCGCGGTGCAGTTTGATGATCCGAGTGCCACCATCGCTTTCGACACAGACAACAGCGCAGCCCAGCAGCAGCGCGCCAAGGCGTTTGAAGAGGCAGCCAAAGGCGGCTACATGGTGGGTGTGACCCACGTGGCTTTCCCCGGCTTGGGCAACCTGCGGCCCGCGGCCAATGGCAAGGGTTATGTCTGGGTGCCCTTGAACTACTCCTCCTTAAAGTAATCAAACATCTCGGTAATGAAAAAGGGGCCCCACGGGGCCCCTTTTGTTTGGTAACGCAGCTGTGCGCTTATGCCCAGCGCACCTTGTCCTTGCCGGAATACCAGTTGGAGAGCTGTGGCTCGACCGCGGACTCGATACGAGCGCGCTTGATTTTCATGGTGGGTGTCAGCATGCCGTTTTCAATCGACCATGGCTCTGGTGCCACCACCAGCATTTGCAGCTTCTCGTAGTCCGGCAGTTCCGCGTTGACGCTGTCGAGCAGTTGCTCGAGTTCGGCGTGGACAGCGGCTTTGAACGCGGGGTCTGCCTTTACCTGGGGGCGCACGGTTTCCGCCAGCACCACAATGGCATAGGCCGATGGCTGGCCCACGCCGGACACCATGCTGGTCTCGATGCGGTTGCAGGCGTTCAGGCGGTTTTCAATCGGCGCAGGCGCCACGTATTTGCCCTTGGAGGTTTTGAACAGCTCTTTCACCCGGCCGGTGAGCTTGAGCAAGCCATCGGCACGGCGCTCGCCCTTGTCGCCGGTGCGGAAGAAGCCGTCTTCGGTGAATACCTCAGCATCCAGGTCTGGGCGCTTGTAGTAGCCCACAAACTGGCCTGGCGACTTGATCAGCACTTCGCCTTCTTCGCTGATGCGCACTTCAACACCTTTGAGTGGCACGCCCACGCACCCGGGGGCGTTGATCTTGTCGGTGGAGTTGTGCGAGTACGCAAAGTCTTCCGTCATGGCGTAACCCTCGATCAGGTTCAGGCCCAAGCGGCGGTACCAAGCAATCAGCTCTGCCGGAATGGGCGCAGAGCCGCTACCAGCCAGCAAAGCATGGTCCAGGCCCAAGCCCTTGAGCACCTTGCGGCCCACGATCTTGCCCAGAATCGGGATGCTCAGCAGCCGATCCAGCTTTTTGGGCTGCATCTTGGCGAACACGCCTTGCTGGAACTTCAGCCAGAGGCGGGGTACGGAGATGAACGTGACGGGCTTGGCGCGGTTCAAGTCCTGAATGAAGGTGTCCAGCGACTCGGCAAAAAACAGCTGGGTGTTGCCGTTCACCAGCGTGGCGGACTCGACCCACGCGCGCTCGAACACGTGCGCCAAGGGCAGGTAAGACAACATGCGGTTGCGGGTGTTGGTGCCAATGCGCGCCTGGGTGTCGTTGTTGATGCCTTCAGCCGCGGCGGTGATGCGCTCAAAGCTGTGCATCACGCCCTTGGGCTGTCCGGTCGAGCCGGAGGTGTACATCAAGATGGCGATGTCCTTACCGCCACGGGCGGGTTGGCCGGTCAGGGGTTTGGTGCGGCCGGTGATGGCATCCCACGCCTCATAGGTGTTCTTCGGGGCCAGCGGGAAAGCAATGATCGGCATGCCAGCAGGAATGCCGGGCTGCTGCTGGTCAAAGGTGTCGAGCTTGCCGACGAACAGCAGGCTGGCCTCGCTGTGCTCCAGCACATAGCGCACGGTGTCCGCGGTCTCGGTCGGGAAAATGGCAACCGTGGTGCAACCGGCCATCCAGATGGCGAGCTCCGCCATGATGAAATGGGCACAGTTCTTGGACAGGATGGCGACGCGTGCACCGGGCTCCAGGTTCTGCGCCTTCAAGTGCGCGGCCATGCGGCGTGCCTGGTCGAGGGTTTGTTTCCAGGTGTAGTCCACCACCTGCCCGCCACCGACCGGTTGGGTCATGAAGATCTGATCGGCGTGCGTGGTTTCGTGGCTGTAAACGTAGTCCAGCATGAGTTTGGCTTGGGCCATTTTTGTCTCCTCGTTATGGTTTGTTCGCACCATTGTCTGGTCTTTTGAGTGCAAAAGAGAGCTTTATGTGACCAAGTCCCCCTGGAATAGAGGGGGGCTACTATTTGTGGGTCAATTTAGTCGAGCATTGGTTGGCGCTTTTTGTCCTCTGCTTGTCGTGTATCGTGGTTTCGCGCATATTTAACGGCGGGTAGCATTGGATTACTGTTCAACCAAAGGTGTCCTTCCATGTCCTCCGTATCTACCCTGAAGCCCGCGCTCATCATCATTGATGTGCAGCAATCTTTCACCCAAATGCCCTTTTGGCAGCAGGGCATTCCGGGCCCCTTTGAGGCTGCTTTGCTGCGTCTGGAAGCCGGTTGCCGCGCGGCGGGTGCGCCGGTGGTACACATCTTTCATGTGGGGCTGGCCGGACCATTCCGCGAAGACTCCGGGTTTGTGAAGCCCTTGCCCTGGTTGCCCGGCAACCCGGATGTGCGGTTTGACAAACACACCCACAACGCCTTTACCGATACCGGGCTGGACTTGTGGCTGCGCCGCCAAGGGGTGGGCAAGCTCCTCATCTCCGGCATCCGGACCGAGCAATGTTGCGAAACCACGGCCCGTGTGGGCTCGGACCTGGGCTACGCCGTGGACTTTGTGTCTGAAGCCACCTTGACCTTCCCCATGACCCACGCCCGCAGTGGGCGCACCTTTAGCGCTGAAGACATCACCACCCGCACCGAGTTGGTTTTGCAAGACCGGTTTGCGCGTATCGTGGATGTCGATACCTGTCTCGCCGGTCTGCCATCTGCCCACTAAATCGTCGCCCTGAGGTCGAACCCGCCATGCTCCAACTCCGCCCCAACTGCGAATGCTGCAACACCGATTTGCTGCCCGCCGCCCTGAATGCCCGGATCTGCTCGTTTGAATGCACATTTTGTGCGGACTGTACAGACACCAAGCTGCAAGGCATCTGCCCCAATTGCGGGGGCGAGCTGGTGCGCCGCCCGGTGCGCCCGGCCGCCAAACTGGCCAATAACCCGCCCTCCGCTGAGCGGGTGTTCAAGCCGCAGGGATGCGCGTCCCAAGCGGACTCGGCGGCATCCGCATGAGCGCGGCCTTGCCCATGCGCCCCAAAGACTTGGGGCTGGCGTTGTTGGTCATTCTGGTGTGGGGGGTGAACTTTGCCGTCATCAAGGTGGGGGTGGTCGGGGTGCCGCCCTTGTTGCTGGGGGCCTTGCGCTTTGCGCTGGCCGCGTTCCCGGCGCTGCTGTTTGTGAAGCCGCCCAAGGTGCCCCTGCGCTGGTACCTGGCCTATGGCCTCACCATTTCGGTGGGGCAGTTTGCATTTCTGTTCACCGCGATTCATGTGGGCATGCCATCGGGCTTGGCGTCGCTGGTGCTGCAGTCGCAATCGTTTTTCACCCTGTTGCTGGCGGCCTGGTGGCTCAAAGAACGTTGGCAGGCCAACCAAATGGCCGGGCTGTTACTGGCCGCCTGCGGCTTGGTGCTGATTGGCAGCGCAGCAGGGCCGGTAGGGGCTGGCGTGTCCATGCCGCTGTTGGGCTTTTTGCTCACGGTGGCAGCAGCTGTCATGTGGGCCTGCGGCAATATCGTGACCCGCACCGTCAGCCGCTACGGCCCGATGAACCAGCTGGCTTTTGTGGTGTGGGCGAGCCTGGTGCCGACGCTGCCGTTTCTGGCGCTCTCCTTGGTGATGGAAGGGCCTGACGCCATCGCCACGGCCTTGCAGAATATCGGCTGGAGCACCTTCGCGGCCATCGCCTATTTGGCTTGGGCGGCCACTTTGCTGGGCTACGGTTTGTGGACGCACCTGATGTCCCGCTACGCCACCAACCGGGTGGCGCCGTTTACCTTGCTGGTGCCGGTGGTTGGCTTGACCACGGGTTGGGTGGTGTTCGGCGAGGCCCTGCGGCCGGTGCACTTTGCCGGTGGTGCGCTGTTGATGGCGGGGCTGCTGCTCAATGTGTTCGGCGCGCCGCTCTTGGCGCCGTGGGTGGCGCGTTGGCAGCGCAGCCGGTCTGAGTGATGCACGCCCCATGACAGCTGTCACACCGCTCCACATTTACCTGGTGCTCACGCCCAATGTGCTGATGCTGGACTACGCCGGTCCGGCCGAGGCGCTGCGCATGGCGCGTGACATGGGTGCACCGATCGCGCTGCACGCGTGCGGCCCGCAGGGCGATATTCCTACGTCCCTGAACACCGGCCTGACCGGCCTGGAGGCACTACCGAGCGCCTTGCCCGAGCGCAGCCTGGTGCTGGTGGTGGGCAACAGCAACGAGGCGGTGGACTACGCCACCGACGCCGCACGCACCGTAGTGCACTGGCTGCAGGCCTTGCCGCTGGGCACCCGCTTGGCGAGCATTTGCTCCGGAGCGTTGTTACTGGCGCAAGCCGGCTGCCTGGACGGCCGGCACTGCACCACCCACCACACCCTGATTGCCGACTTGCAGGCCCTGGCCCCGCGCGCGCAGGTGGTGTCAGACCGTATTTTTGTGGACGACGGCGAGGTGTTGACCAGTGCGGGCATTACCACCGGCATAGACCTCGCGCTGTACTTGATCGAGCAAGAGGCAGGGGCTGAACTGGCCGCTCGCGTAGCACGTCGTTTGGTGATGTACCAGCGCCGCGGCACCCACGACCCGCAGGTTTCACCTTGGCTGGCGCACCGCAACCACATGCACCCTGCAGTGCACCGCGCGCAAGACGCGGTGGCCCGCGAGCCGCAGCGCAACTGGACCCTGGCAGGGCTGGCGGATGTGGCTTGCGTGAGCCCGCGCCATTTGACCCGCTTGTTTGCGCAGCATGCCGGCATCAGCGTGGTGGTGTACCAGCAGCAGTTGCGTATTGCCCGCGCCAAACAACTGCTTGCCCAGCATGGTTGGCCGGTCGAGCGGGTGGCCGAGGCGTGTGGCTTTGCCTCCGCGCGCGACCTGCGCCGGGTGTGGCGCAAATACGAGCCCGGTTCGCCGGCCAGCGCCCGCGCGACCGATTGAAGACCGTTCGGCAGCGAACCGACATGCCACACCGCACCTTCTAACCTGCCTCGATGCGGTGTCTTGCCGCACGTCCATGGCAGGAGAAATGCAATGTTGAAACACAAAGTGGCGCTGGTAACCGGTGCTGCGTCTGGCATAGGCCGTTCGGTGGCCTTGTTGTTGGCGCGTGAGGGTGCCCGTGTCGTGGTGTCTGATGTGCAGTTGGACGCAGGTGCCGACACCGTAGCCTTGGTCCGCGCGCAAGGTGGCGAGGCCATTTTTGTGGCCGCCGATGTAGGCAAGCCCGCCGAGGCGCAGGCCTTGGTTGGGCGTGCGGTGGTGCATTACGGCCGGCTGGATATTGCGGTCAACAATGCCGGCATTGCCGGCCCCACCGCGCCCACGGCCGACTACCCGCTGGACGGCTGGGCCCGCGTGCTCAACATCAACCTCAGTGGCGTGTTTTACGGCATGCAGGCCCAGATTGAAGCCATGCTCAAGCATGGTGGCGGCTCCATCGTCAACATGGCCTCGGTGCTGGGCGCGGTGGGCTTTAGCGGCTCGGTAGCCTACACCGCCGCCAAGCACGGCGTGGTGGGGCTGACCCAGGTAGCTGCATTGGAGTACAGCGCGCAAGGTGTGCGAGTGAATGCGGTGGGCCCGGGCTTCATTGAAACGCCCATGGTCAGCAAGCTCTCCGAAGACCCCGCCACCCGCGCCATGCTGGTGGCGGCCCACGCTGCCGGCCGTTTGGGGCGGCCTGCCGAGGTGGCCGAGCTGGTGGTGTGGCTGGCCTCAGACCGCGCCTCGTTCGTCACCGGGGCGTATTACCCGGTGGATGGCGGCTATCTCGCCCGGTAGTCGGTTATTGGCTGGCGAAGAGGTTGCGCTCGATGATCTTTTGGATATCGCCGCGCGCATAGCCCTGCCGGATGACTTCGTTAAACCCTCGTAGCCACTCGCCCATTTGCATGGTTTTGGGGAAGGCCAGGTAGTTCGGGTCGCGGCGCAGTGGCACCGGCAGCACCACAAAGTTCTTCCACTGGCTTTTTGGTATTTTGTGGAGGCGCAGGGTTTCTTGAAACCCGGCCTTGCCCACATTGAAGAGTGCGCAGTCAATCCGCCCGGCGGCAAGTTTGCTCAGGCGGTTGCGCGCGCCGTTGTCCCCCTCGATTGAGAACACGCCGTCTTGGTGCGCGCGGTCAAAGGCACTGCCAAAACTGGCGCCCCGCACCGTGCCCAAAGTTTTGCCCTGCAGATCGCTCAGGCTCTGGTAGTTGAACTCGTGGCCCTTGCGCACCACGATCACTACCTCGTCATAAAACAAAGGCTCGGAGTAATCAAACACCTCATCGCGCCGCCATGTCCAGGAAATGCCCAGCAAGCCCCCCTGGCCTGATGCCGACGCCATATAAGCCCTGGCCCACGGGTACAAACTCAGCTCGAAGCGGTGTTGCGTCATCTGCTTGTCCACGTAGTTCAAGATGTCAATCAGCACGCCGCGCTGCTCACCCTCGTGCACAAACATCTTGGGGGGCGAGCCATCGCCACTGAAGACCGGAATCACAGGCGCTGTCGCATGGGCACTGCCGGCCAGGCTGAGCGCCAGCATGCAAAGCCTCACCATGAATGCGAACCAGCGTTTCAAAGCAATCCTTTTTTGCGATTTTGTCTAGTAAGTGAACTAATGTTGCGGCCGCAAGTATGCAGGTTTTTGAAAACGCTTTCCACGTCGTCGCCTTGCCCCGTGTTTCAATAGCGAGCTGTACCTGTTTGCTGCACTCCATGACCCCCGAAGCCCAAAAACTCTGGCGCGCCCCGCAATGGGCGTTTTCCATCCTGCTCGCCTTGCTGGGCATGTTGGGGCCGTTCTCCATTGATACGTATCTGCCTGCATTTGCCGGCATCAGCCAGTCGCTGGGGGCCACGCCGGTGCAGATGCAGCAAACGCTGTCGGCCTATCTGTTCGGCTTTGCCTTCATGGCGCTGTTCCACGGCTCCATTTCAGACAGCTTCGGCCGGCGCCCGGTGGTGCTGTGGGGGCTGGCAGCGTTCACTATTGCCTCGGTCGGGTGTGCGCTGTCGCAAACCATCGGCCAGCTCATCTTCTTCAGGGCCATGCAGGGCTTGTGCACCGGCGCGGGCATTGTGATTTCACGCGCGGTCATTCGTGATGTGTATCCACCCTCGCAGGCGCAAAAGGTCATGAGCCAGGTCACCATCTTCTTCGGGGTGGCGCCTGCCATTGCTCCGATGGTGGGGGGCTGGCTGCTGATTCATGCCAGCTGGCACGGCATCTTCTGGTTCCTGGCCGCGGTGGGCGTGGCGCTGTGGATGTCTAACTACTTTTTGTTGCCCGAGACCTTGCCACCCGCGCAGCGCCAGCACTTTCATGTCAAAAACCTGTTGGCCGGGTATTGGAAGCTGGGCTCCGACCCGCGCTTCTTGTTGCTGGCGCTGGCCAGCGGCATTCCGTTCAACGGCATGTTTTTGTATGTGCTGAGTGCGCCGGTGTTTCTGGGTGAGCACCTGGGGTTGCAGCCCCAGCAGTTTTTCTGGTTTTTTGTGCTCACCATCAGCGGCATCATGGGCGGCGCGTTTGTCAGCGGCCGGGTGGCCGGCAAGATTGCGCCCAAGCGCCAGATCCGCAACGGCTTTCTCATCATGCTCGCCATCGGGGTGATCAACCTTGTTGCCAACCTGCTGTTCAAGGCACATGTGAGCTGGGCGCTGTTCCCCATCGCCATTTTTGCTTTCGGCTGGGCGCTCATGGTGCCGGTGGTGACCTTGCTGGTGCTGGACTTGCACCCGGACCGTCGGGGCATGGCGTCTAGCCTGCAGATGTTTGTGGGCTCTACGGCCAATGGCATCGTGGCCGGGGTGGTGTCGCCGCTGGTCATGCACTCCACCATCGGCTTGGCTACTGCCTCGGTGCTGATGATGTGTGTGGGCCTGTGCTCTTGGGTGTTCATTCGCAGCCGCTGGCCCGAGATCGGACGGCGCGTGGAGGAGTTGTGATGCGAGCGCTGTGTGGTTTGCTGCTTGCCAGCGCAGTGCTGGTGTTGGCGGGCTGTTCGAGTGCGCCTACGACCCCTTCATCGCCCGCAGCAGTACCCCAGCCGGCTGCCCGCTTGACGTTGGATCAGGCCAACGACGTTACCGTCATGGCCATAGGCTTGGTGGGCACGCCCTATCGCTACGGCGGCAACACGCCCGCTAGCGGGTTTGATTGCAGCGGCCTGATTGGCTATGTGTACCAACAGCGCGCCGGTGTCGTAGCGCCTCGCACTACCGGCGGCCTGATCGATTGGGGCACCAGCATCCCCGCACCCAGCTTGCGCACCGGTGACCTGGTGGTATTTGCCCAAAACGGCCGCGCAAACCATGCCGGCATCTACGTGGGCGAAGGCCGCTTTGTGCACGCGCCGTCTACCGGTGGCACCGTGCGGCTGGATCGGTTGAATTCGTCGTACTGGGCTAAGCAGCAGGTGAGTTACCGGCGGCCTTGAGCGGCGTGACTAATCTTTGAGTTGTGCTCCAACCCATCTTTGCCCCAAAAAGCCTTGGTCTGTCAGGTTGCAAACCTGGGCTATTGCGCGTCTGAGCTGGGTTGATTTTGGGTTTTCGATATCGGTAGGAATCGATAAGAAAGAGTTTGCGAGACTTGCTGGTTCAAATGAGGCAACAAATAGCGCTTCACCTCCGGCGTTTGTGACGAGCTCAACGACATTTTTAGGAAACTTTCCTGGTTCGATGTAAGCACGTACAGAACTAAAACGCTCGAGCGCATATACGGTGCGCTTGGTAGTCAAGAAGGCGGACACCGTTTAGACCGCTATCTCACCCGTGCTCACACTTATTTTTAGCCGACGTTGGCTCTGAACGAACTTTGACCAGAAGGCTATGAATGGGGGACTGGAGGCCGCAGCGAGGACCGCCAGTTCTTTAAGGCCAACGCTTTGTACGGCAAATATGGAAAAAAACGTCAACAACGGGAGCGTCAAGAGCACGTATGCCGAGGTGTACGAAACATCGCCTTGAACGTCTATTTCAGACATCAAACTTCCTGTTGCTGCGCATGCCTTTTTTCAAAAGCCCCGCCATGAAAAGCAATGCAAGGGCAAAGCAAGCTGTGAAAATTCCGAGAATCTGTGCCTGCCATGTCGGAGGAAATGCACGCTACATCCAATCTCCCATTTCGTAGAGCCAAGGAGCAGTAGTGCTCCTGTGATTCGGAGTGAGGGGCGTATGGATGAGTCGGGTGGATATATCGATGGCATGTGCTCATGATTTTGGACGACATCGCAGGGTACGCATATCCCTCAAACGGGTGAATTGATTTCACTCCCCCACCTTCATCCCTTCCCCAATCACAAAAAACTGCCCACCTGCCACGTAGTGCAGCGTGCGCAAATCATCGGGTGCCTTGTCGAATTCCCAGTGTCCGTTGTTGAACACGCGGCTGTCCGCCCAGGCGTGGGTTACTTCGCCGATGAACAGGTCGTAGGTTTGCTGGTTGTGTGGCTCGGGCAGCACTTTGCACAGCAACCAGCCCACGCAGCCCTGCACCAGTGGCACGTC
Source organism: Rhodoferax potami (assembly GCF_032193805.1). Lineage (NCBI taxonomy): Bacteria > Pseudomonadati > Pseudomonadota > Betaproteobacteria > Burkholderiales > Comamonadaceae > Rhodoferax > Rhodoferax potami. The sequence goes on from NZ_JAVBIK010000001.1 coordinate 2,612,275, forward strand.
ACTATCCGGTGGCGCAAATGTGTGAATGCCGTGGCGTTGCAGTTTGTCAGGCATGGTGCGTGCGCTGTCGGTGCCCACCCCTAGTGTGGCTTGCGCCAGAGTGCGGGCCGGGATGTTGAGTGCAAACCAGCCGCTACCGTCCACCAGCGCACGGGTGCGGGTGGCCTTGTCGATGGCCACTGTCACCTTGGGCGGTTGGAAGTCCAGCGGCATGGACCAAGCGGCGGCCATCACGTTGTGTTCGCCTGCGTGCGCGGATGACACCAACACCGTGGGGCCATGGTTGAGCAGGCGGTACGCCTTGTCCAGCGGGACGGGGGAGCAGAAGTCGGGCAGGGTGTTCATAGGGGTGTGTGGTTACGCCAATGCCTGCGCTAGATTCACCCGCGCACGGGCCTCTAGCGTGGCGTGGAAGTGGTCAGTGCCGTAGATGCGTGGGCGGGCTGCGAAGGAAAGCAGCACCTCTTTGCGCTTGGTGCGGAACAGGTCCTCGGGTACGAAGGCGTATTCCTTGCGGATCTGTTGCTCATATTGCGCAAAGCGCTGCGCGTCGGCACCGAGGATGGATAGGTCTATATCCACCAGCAACTGCGCATCGCCTGCGGCGGGCGCGCTGGTGTGGCGGGTGGCCATAACCAACTCGTAGACGCGCTCTGCCACTTCTGCCTGCACACCAGCGGTGGTGAGCGCCTGCCGTGCCCAAGCGGCACTTTGTTCCTCGTTGTCACTGCCATGCACGTCATACACCGCGTCGTGAAACCAGAGTGCCAGCGCCACCTCAGCAGGCCGCTGCGCCAGATGCCGCACCACTTCAAACCCGTGTAAGCACTCGGCCAGATGCTGGGTGCTGTGGTAATGCCGCTGCGGCTCGGCGTAGGCGGCCAGCAGTGCGCCGCATAGCTCGGTGCCGTCGGTGCGCGCGCCGGCATCGTGCCAGGCAGATGCAAACAGGGGTTTCAGGGCGGCCAAAGACGGTGCGGTGTTCATGGCAGGCACTCTAGCAAAACCGGCCACCCCGCCAGCGCCCGCCGGGCCTGCAAACCCTGTTCTTGATTTTGATAGCAGAGGGCTTTTCCATATACTGTTTAAAAATACAGTAAATTATTGAAGCCCTTGCCATGACTAGCGCTGCGCGCCATTCCCATCTTGCTGACACGGCCTTGGCCTCCGGTGTGCCGGACCCGCAGGACATCCACGCCGGTGTCTGGCACGCGCACACCTTGGCCACGCCCACAGAGGCGGTGCAGGCCACGGGCGATGCGCTCTTGGACGCACATTTGCCCGGCGGCGGCTGGCCGGTGGGCGCCTTGGTGGAGTTGCTGCAGCCTGCCGGCGCGCACAGCGAGTGGCGCCTGCTGCTGCCCGCGCTGGCAGCGTGCGGGCGCGGCCCGGTGGTGATGGTGGGGCCGCCGCAGCTGCCGTTTGCACCGGCGCTCTCTCGGCTGGGCCTGCGCTCAGGGCGGCTGCTGTCGGTGCTGGCGTCTACCACTGCAGGAGAGGGCGCGCGCGTCAAAGATGAAGCGAGCGGACGTCTCTGGGCTACCGAGCAGGTGCTGCGCTGCGCCGAGGTGGATGCTGTGCTGGCCTGGTTGCCGCAGGCCCGGGGCGACCAGCTCCGTCGCCTGCACTTGGCAGCTGCCGAGCACCACAAGCTGCTCTTTGTGATGCGGCCAGACCGGGCGCGCAGTGACGCGTCGCCCGCCGTGCTGCGCCTCCTCGTGCAGCCGATGGCCAGCGCCCGGCATCCGCTGCAAGGGTTGTTGCTGGACGGGTTGGAGGTCGACATCCTCAAGCGGCGCGGACCGCCCTTGGCCGAGCCCTTGCACTTGCAGGCCCGCAGCCAGCAATTAGGCCTGCTGCTGGCCGCCAGCCGTGCCTTGACACAGGGCATGGAGCAAGAGCGCGCTTCAGTGTGGGGCATGTTGTCTGACACGCCGCTGGATGCACAGGCCACGCGCGCCGCTTTTCAGCAGCAGGCGCTGGGGGGCGCGCAGAGCCAAGCACTGCCGTGGCCACCGCTGCCTCCCGCGCAGGGCGAGTTGGCTGTGGCGGCGCACGGAGCGGCCGATGCGGTTGGGTATGTGGATGTGGAGACAGGCCATGCACTGGATCGCGCTGCGGCCGTCGCCTGATGCAGCGGCCGCCCCGACCGAGCCTGCGCTGGTGGATACCCCCACCGCGCTGGCATGGTGGGCGCTGCGCTTCACGCCGCTGGTGGCCCGCGTGGGCGATGTACTGGTGCTGGAGGTATCGGCCAGCGAGCGCCTGTTCGGCGGGCGCACAGCGTTGCTGCGGCAACTTTTAGAGCCAAATAAGCCTGTAGCGCTCGCGGAATATGCGCAAGGTGCTACATCTTTAATAGCGCTGGCGGCGCTGCAGGTGCACGCCTGTCGGGTGGGGCAGGCCGCGCCGGTGCGTGCGGTGCTGCCCGATGCCCTGCCGGTGCACACCCTAGCCGCGGCCCACGCGCACCTGCCCACGCTGGCCCGCCTGGGCGTGCGCACCTGGGGGCAGCTGCGGGCCTTGCCGCGCGGCGGTGTGGTGCGGCGCTTTGGTGCCGAGGTGGTGGATGCGCTGGACCGCGCCTACGGCCAGCGCCCTGAGGTCTACCCTTGGCTCACGCTGCCCGATGTGTTTGATGCCCCCCTGGAGCTGGCGGCGAGTGTGGATTCGGCGCCGGCCTTGCTGTTCGGCGCGCGCCGCCTGCTGGCGCAACTGCTGGTGTGGCTGCGCGCCCGCCAGGCCGGGGTGCTGGCGCTGGAGCTGCTGTGGGAGCTAGACGTGCGCCGCGCCAACACCCGCCATGTGGACGCCCACCACCAGGGCGGCCAGCAAGGTCGCCTGGAGTTGCGCACCGCCGAGGCCACGCAGGACATGAGCCACCTGCAACGCATTCTGGGTGAGCAGCTGGCCCGCGTGACGTTGCCCGCGCCGGTGTTGTACCTGCGCCTGCGCAGCCTGCAGACCCAGCCGCTGGGCGGCGAGAGCCACAGCCTGCTGCCCGAAGACGTGCGCAAGGGCGACAGCCTGCACCAGACCTTGGAGCGCCTGGCCGCCCGGCTGGGCGCGCACAGCGTGCAGTGCGCCACCCCGCAGGCCGACCACCGGCCCGAGCGCATGCAACGCTGGCAGCCGTGGCGGGCAGATATGGCGCGCAAAGAAAACCCATCTGCTATGAAATCAGGAGCTGCTCGCGCACATTCCATGAGCGCTAGAGGCCTAAAAGACTCTGAACTAGAGAGCGCGGTGCTGCCCACTGCCGACCTGTACCCCACTTGGCTGCTGCCGGTGCCGCAGCGCTTGGTGGTGCGCCAAAGCGTTCCCCACTATCACGGCGAACTCACGCTACTGGCCGGCCCGCAGCGCCTGGAAACGGGTTGGCTCGAAGGCGAGCCCGCTTTGCGCGACTACTACATGGCCCGCAGCCCGCAGGCGGGGCTGGTGTGGGTGTACCGCGAGCGGCTGGCGGCGCACACTGAGGCTGCCTCTGGGCCTTCAGACCCGGACGCGCTGGCGTGGTTTCTGCACGGCCTGTTTGCCTGAGCGCGCGGCTCAGCCCCGGTACACATGCCAGCCATCAAAGTCGCCTTTGCTGAGTGGCAGGCCGTGCTGGCGCAGCAGCGCATAGACCATGCTGAGGTGGAAAAAGAAGTTGGGCAGCGCGTACTGCTGCAAAAAGGTGCTGTCATCCAGCGCCACGGTCGTCTCGCCGGCCGGGTCGTGAATGGTACGTTCAGCGGCAGTAGCTCCGCTTCCGGGGTACCTCGCAGTGTGCGGCGGCCTTGGCTAACAAGCCTTGCAGCTGATCCAAGTAGCGGGCGAATACCGGCACGCTGGCGTCAAATAAAAAATGGGGCGACATGCGCGGAATCCTACTCTCGGCTCCGGGAATGAAAAAGGGCCCCTCAGGGCCCTTGTTTTTAGCGTATCAACCGTTTTCAGGCTTTGCGCTTGCGCATTGCGGCACCGACCAGTCCCAAGCCCGCCAAGAGCAGGGCATAAGTTTCTGGCTCCGGAACAGCACTTACGGGCAAGCTTTGGGAGAGCAAGTCGCCCATTTTCTTCTTGTCGCCCAAGCTGTCCAGGAATTGGACCTTGATGTGTGGTGTGTCAAACACCAAAGGTGCAGCAGCGGCGGCGGTGAAGTCGATGCGCCATGTCATGTTGCTTGTCAGCGCCAAGGGGGTCGCAAAAGAAAAACAGGCGCCCTTAGTGCCGCCGGTTGTACAGCCCAAGTTGGCCGCTACACCAGCAGTTACGGAGCCGAAGCTCGGTGCAGTGACACCGGGGCCGCTGATGAGTTTGCCGGAAAGGACTTCGGTGCCCAAGCCCTTGATTTCAAACGCCTTCAAGAAGCTCGCGCCGCTCCAGTCGCCAGTGGCGTGATTGGAATTGAGGATAGAGAACTCCAGCGTATCGGCATCAACCGCCTGAGACGCGAAGGTCACGCCTTGGAAAGTCAAAGAGCTGGCGGCTTGTGCGCCGAACGACAGCAAGCCGAAAACGACGGCGATTGCTTTGGTGTGGATGTTCTTCATAAAAAGATCTTAACAATTTGTAACTGCCTGTATTTTTACAAATTACGCCATTTGGCGCACTAGTCCGAATGGATGCGTGGCGGAAAGTGTGAACAATCGCATGATTCGCGTTTTTCACTACTTTCTGGCCCATGAACTTGCCCACCCACCAACTCACCATGACCGTGCTCATGTCGCCTGACATGGCCAACTTCTCCGGCAATGTGCACGGCGGCGCCATCCTCAAGCTGCTCGACCAGGTGGCCTATGCCTGTGCCAGCCGCTATGCCTCGCGCTATGTGGTGACGCTGAGTGTGGACCGGGTGCTGTTTTTGCAGGCCATCCATGTGGGGGAGCTGGTGACCTTTCTGGCCAGCGTGAACTACACCGGCAAGTCGTCCATGGAAGTGGGCATCAAGGTGATTGCCGAGAATATCCGCACCCAGGAGGTGCGCCATGTGAACAGCTGTTTCTTCACCATGGTGGCGGTGGACGACCACGGCAAGGCCGCGCCGGTGCCTGCGCTGCAGCCCGAAACTGACGACGAAAAGCGCCGCTTCGAGGCAGCCCAGATGCGCAAAGCCCTGCGCCAAGAACTCGAAGAAAAATTCCGCAAGACCACCCGCCAGCCCGGCACGGTCTAAGTCTTTTGTAGCCTGGGCTCAGCCGTCCGTACTGAGCGCATCCGCGCTGTGGTGCGGCACCCGCAGCAGGCCGTCCGCCCCTGGAATGGCTTCAATGCTGATCACCGGCGTGCTGCTTTGCACCGTGCCGAAGATGGTGGCAAAAGCCACGTCGGCCGCATCGCGCCCGGTGGCAAAGCGCACCAGGCCCATGGGGATGGCGGTGCCTGAGGGGTCAAACAAATACCAACGGTCGCCCACATAGGCTTCCACATAGGCATGGAAGTCGGTCGGCCCCAGCGCGGGGTCGGCCCCGTAGTCGATGCCGGTCGTAAACCGGGCCGGCACATTGGCTGCGCGGCACAGTGCAATCATCAGGTGCGCAAAGTCGCGGCACACCCCCACATGGCTTTGCAAGGTGTCCAGCGCCGAGGTGTTGCTGTTGGAGGTGTTGGGGCTGAAGGCGGTGTGTTGCAGCACCCAGTCGCGAATGGCCTGCACCCGGCTGTAGCCCTGCCAGCGCTGGCCGAACTCCTGCTGGGCAAACTGCAGCAGCAAATCCGACTGGCAGTAGCGGCTGGGGTACAGGTAGGGCAGCACGTTGGTAGGCAGGCGGCTCACCGGCACTTCTGCGATGGTGGCGGGTGCAGCCACCCAATGGTCCAGATCCACCGTAGCCGCATAGGCCACTTGCAGCATGCCGGGCAGGGCGCTGGTACGCAGGACGCGGTTGGTGGAGGGCGGGCTGCTCTCCAGGGTGTAGGCCAGGGGCTGGCTGAAGTGCAGCGACTCGGACACCACCCGCTGGCGCGGCGTGAAGGCCGCGTGCAGGTGGAATACAAAGTCGCCACCCGGGGGCTGCACTTGGTAGTGCAGCTGGATGGCAAGGCGGAGGCGGATCATCCCCCCTTCTACAGGTTTGGCGCGCTTTTGTCTGTGCGCCGCCCTGCAAGGGGGTGTGCTTTCAGGTGCCGGGCAGGCGCAGGGGCTGGTCTTCGAACTCGGTGTTCAGCACCACGGTGCTGGTGGTGCGCGCCACGCCTGGGATGGCTTTGATCTGTAGCAGCACCGCCTCCAGGTCGCGGGCATGCGGGGTACGCACCTTGGCCAGCAGGTCGTATTCACCTGCCACACTGTGCAGCTCCTGCACCGAGGGCAGCTCGCGCAGGCGGGGTGCAATGTCGCGGCAGTGGGCACCGCCATCGTTGCGAATCGCCACAAACGCGGTGAAGTTCAGCCCCACGGTGTGCGGATCCACGCTGATCGAGAAGCGGCGGATCACACCGCGCTCCAGCATCTTCTTGACCCGCTCATGCACCGCGGCGGTAGACAGCCCCACCTCGGCACCCACCTCGGCGTAAGAACGTCGGCCGTCTTCGCCCAAGGCCGTAAGAATTTTTGCGTCGATGGCGTCTGTCTGAATATTTGCTTGCATTGGGCTGGTTTTTCGATAATATCACGCCCAACGGCGCTGGTTGCCGTAAATTTTACGGACTATTCATGATTTCGGCACTCAATATTCAGCAAGGCTGGCGTTTATCCCCGTTCTGGCGCCTCATGGTGGCGCTCTGGCTGGTGTACATCGTCTGGGGCACCACTTACTTTGCCATCGGCGTGGCGGTGCACAGCTTTCCCCGCTGTGGATGAATGCCACCCGCTTCACGCTGGCCGGCGTGATCATGCTGGCCTGGGCCTTGTGGCGCGGCGAAAAGCTGCCCAGCTGGCGCCAGTGGCGCAATGCCGCGCTGGTGGGCGGGCTGATGGTGTTTGTGTCCATGAACCTGGTGGTGTTCGCGCAAAAGCAGGGCATTGGCTCCGGGCTCATGGCCACGGTCATCACCACCATGCCCATGTGGCTGGCACTGTGGACGCGACTGGGCGGCGAGCGCGTGCCCACTACCAGCTGGATCGGGCTGGTGTTGGGTGTGGCGGGTGCTTTGCTTCTTGCCATGGAGGGCGACTTTTCTGCCAGCTGGCTGGGTGCCCTGGCCGCCTTTGGCGCACCGCTGTGCTGGAGCGTGGGTTCCTACGCATCCCGCAAACTGGACTTGCCGGGCCCTGCCATGGCATCGGCCACCGAGTGGCTGGCCGGCGGGCTCATGGGTGTGGTGGCGGCTTCGCTCATCGAGCCCCAAGGGTCGCTGGGGAACGTGACCCATGAGGGCTGGCTGGCCTGGTGGTACCTGCTGGTGTTCGGCACGCTCGTGGCACTCAATGCCTACCTCTGGCTGCTGCAAAACACCACGGCTGCGGTGGCCGGCAGCTATTCGTTTGTGAACCCTGCTGTGGCCCTGGTGGTGGGTGTGGTGATTGGCAAGGAAGTGCTCACCGGCTGGGTGTTCCTGGCCCTGCCGCTGATTGCCGGTGCGCTCGCCATGATCATGTACGGCCCGGCCATTGTGGGCTGGCTGCGCAGCCGCACCGCCCGGTCATGAAAAGCCGGGCGTGAATGTCGGGGGCTAGCCCTCGAACAAGCGCTTTACACCGAGGTCAGCCCGCCGTCCACCGTGTGGGCCAGGCCGGTCACAAAGCTGGACGCATCCGAGCTGAGCCACAGCACCGCAGCGGCCACTTCGTCGGGCTCGCCAATGCGGCCAATCGGGTGGGCGCCTGCCACCGTGGCGGCGACCTTGGGGTCGGCTTGCACGGCGCGCTCCAGCATCACCGTGCGGATCACGCCGGGGCACACCGCGTTCACGCGAATGCCTTTGCGCCCGTACTCCACCGCGGCGGATTTGGTGAGGCCAATCACCGCATGCTTGCTCGCGCTGTAGGTCGACATCTTGGGCGCGCCCACCAGCCCGGCCACCGATGCAGTGTTCACGATGGCGCCGCCACCTTGGGCGAGCATCTGCGCAATCTGGTACTTCATGCACAGCCACACGCCCTTGACGTTCACGCCCATGATGCGGTCGAAGGTGGCTTCTTCGCAGTCGGCCAGGCGCATGTGTTCTTCTTCAATGCCGGCGTTGTTGAAGGCGCAGTCCAGCCGCCCGAAGTGCGCCACCACTTGAGTCACCATGGCTTGCACCTGCGCGGCCTGCATCACATCCGCCGCAATGAACAGCGCCTCGGCCCCCAGCGCTTTGACCTGCGCCGTGGTTTCTTCACCTGCTGCCACGTCGCGGTCGGTTACCGCTACCTTGGCGCCTGCACGCGCAAACGCCAGCGCACTGGCCCGCCCAATGCCACCGCCACCGCCGGTGACTAGCACTACTTTGTTGTCAAACCGAATGTCCATGGAATGCCCCTTGCCGCAAAAAAAGGCATCTTAGGCCGCGGTATGGCGCCGTGCCGCCGCTGGCGTAACCCGCGCGACAGTGCGCGGACCGAACCCGCCAGTGCCGGATACTCGGGGCACGTTTTTCACCGGAGTTATTGCTGTGCAAATCCAGTCCCATGAAGTCGACCTCTCCACCCCCACCGGCGTGATGCGCTGCTATGTGTACCGCCCCAAGGAGGCTGAGGGCGCAGCGCCCAAGCAGTACGCGGCCATCATTCTCTATTCCGAGATTTTTCAGCAGACCGGCCCCATTCGCCGCAGCGCGCAGATCATGGCCGGGCACGGCTTTGTGGTGGTGGTGCCCGAGGTGTTTCATGAGCTCAACCCCATCGGCACCGTGCTGGGCTATGACGACGCAGGGCGCGACAAGGGCAACGCCGACAAAGTAGCCAAGACACTGGAAGCGCACGACGGTGATGCGCAAGCCATCATCGACCACCTGCAGACGCTGCCGTATTGCTCGGGTCGCGTGGGCGCCATGGGCTTTTGCTTAGGGGGCGGCCTGGCCTATCGCGCGGCTATGCACCCGGCCATCAGCGCCACGTCCTGCTTTTATGCCACCGACATCCATTCCGGCATGGTGCCCTCCAGCGCAGGCAATGACAGCCTGACCCGCACGCCCGAAATCAAAGGTGAGCTGCAAATGATCTGGGGCAAGCAAGACCCCCACATCCCGCCCGAAGGCCGTGCGCTGGTCTACAGCACTTTGGTGAAAGCCGGTGTGAACTTCACATGGCACGAGTTCAACGGCGTGCACGCCTTCATGCGAGACGAAGGCGAGCGCTATGACGCGGAGCTGCAGCTGCTGGGTTACCAGATGGCGATTGGCATGTTCAGGCGGGTGCTGTACTAAGCGGGGAATCAGGCAGAAGGGATGAGCTTCAACCCGCGCAGTTGCTGCTCCAGTTCCGCCATGCTGCCCCACGGCAAGATGGGGGAGTTCTGACGCTCATCCGGTGGATTGGCGGGCAAGGACTCTGACCATCCACCGCAGCCCATCAAGGGCAGAAGCGGCCTCTTGTGCAGCCAGGCCAGGCAGACTTCAGAGATCGTGCCGGCACGGCCGCCGATGACCAGACAGGCATCGCCCGCCAGCGCCATGAGGAGGTTTCGCGCATCCCCCATGCCGCACGGCACGACGACTGTCGCTGGCCAGTCGGGTGGCGGCATTTCGTCGGGCGGCACGATGCTGAGCACAAGCCCTCCCGCGGCGATGGCGCGTTCAGCTGCCACACGGGTAGCAGGGCTGCCGCAGCCGCTGACCAGCGTAATACCGTGACGCGCCAGCAGGGCACCGGCCTGGCCGGCTAGCTCATAAGCGGCGGAGCCGGGTTCGGCACTACCGAGAATGCAGACTTGTGGTTTGCGGATGGACGTGGTTTGCAATCGGAACTCCTTGAGAGTGAGGTGCGTTGCTTGTTTCGCAGCGTCACCTAACCATTATGTAAGTGCAGTGCCTGGGTGCATGGCTGACGTCTGCTTTGCAGAATTTGTATCTCTTTTATATACTGTATTTTTGTACAGTTTAAATGCTAGCCCCCAAGCCCAAAAAGCCCCAGCCGCCGGTAGCCGCCCCAGCGCCCGCCTACGCCGAGCTGCATTGCCTGTCCAATTTCAGCTTCCAGCGCGGTGCCTCGCAGCCGGAAGAGTTGGTGGAGCGGGCGCACCGGCTCGGGTATGCGGCGCTGGCCATCACGGACGAGTGTTCGGTGGCAGGGGTGGTACGTGCGCATGGCGAGGCGCAGCGCTTGGGGCTGCAGCTGCTGCCGGGGGCAGAGTTTGCGGTGCCTTACCCGGCTGCGCCGGGTGGTGTGGCCGCGGGCGCCAGCTTCACCGTGGTGGTGTTGCCGCACAACCTGCAGGGCTGGGGCAACCTGTGCGAGTTCATCACCCGCGCGCGCAGGGCGGCGCCCAAGGGCGACTACCGGGTCGCCTGGTTGGGGCAGCCGGATGCCTCGCCCTGGCACACGCTGCGGCATTGCGAGGTGCTGCTGCATCTGCCCCTTGCTATCAAAACAGAAGCTGCTTGCGCAATAGCGATGAGCGCTAGAGGCCTTTTTGGTACTCATTGTTGGTTGGCGGTCACTGCGGATCTGGGCGGCATGCAGGCTTTGGAGCGGTCACATTGGCAGCAGATTGCGGCGGTGAGCGGGCTGGCCCCTATTGCCACCGGGCAGGTGCGCATGCACACCCGCTCGCGTAAGCCGCTGCACGATGTGCTGACCGCCGTGCGCTGCGGCCTGCCGGTGGCGCAGTGCGGCTTTGCGCTGCAGGCCAATGCCGAGCACCACCTGCGCAGTCGTGCCCGGCTAGCGGCCTTGTTCACGCCCGACGAGTTGGCTCACACGCTAGTGGTGGCGGGGCGCTGCAGCTTCACGCTGGATGCGCTGCGCTACCAGTACCCCATGGAGGCGGTGCTGCCCGGCCACACCCCGGCGCAGACCTTGCGCCAATACACCGAAGCCGGCGCCTTGGAGCGTTACCCGGCAGGTATGCCACCCAACGTGCGCACGCAGGTGGAGCATGAGCTGACGCTGATTGCCGACATGAAGTACGAGATGTACTTCCTCACCGTGCACGACCTAGTGCGCTTTGCGCGAGGGCGCGGCATCTTGTGCCAAGGGCGGGGCTCGGCGGCGAACTCGGCGGTCTGCTACTGCCTGGGCGTGACCGAGGTAGACCCCAGCCGCATGAACGTGCTGTTTGAGCGCTTCATCTCCAAGGAGCGCGACGAGCCACCCGATATTGATGTGGACTTTGAGCACCAGCGGCGCGAAGAAGTCATCCAGTACATCTACGCCAAATATGGCCGCGAGCGTGCCGCGATCACCGCTGTGGTGGCCAGCTATCGCCCGCGCAGCGCCTTGCGCGATGTGGGCCGGGCGCTGGAGATTCCCGAGGTGCTGATTACGGCCATGGCCAAGGAACACCCGGGCATGTACAGCCGTGCGGTGTTGGTGGAGCGGCTGCAGGTTGCTATCGAAAAAGTAGCTGCTTGCGCATATTCTGCGGGCACTAGAGGTGGTTTTGATTCAAAAGTGCAGGCTTGTGGTGCGGTAGGACAGAGCCAGAGCGGCAGGGCGCACAGCGCAGGTCAAGGAGGAGCCCGCAACGCGGGCGGGGGACACGGAGCTGGGCGCCCTGCCGCTCTGGCTCCCGCGGGTGGCGCTGCTGAGCATGGCCTGTTGGTGGACGGTTCACCTTTGCCGCCTTTGCGCCGCTTGCAACTCTGGCTGGACCTCGCCACGCAACTGCAAAATTTCCCCCGCCACCTGAGCCAGCACGTGGGCGGCTTTGTGCTCACGCAAGGCCCGTTGACGCGGCTGGTGCCGGTGGAGAACGCGTCCATGCCCGACCGCTCCGTCATTCAGTGGGACAAGGACGACCTGGACGCGGTGGGCCTGTTGAAGGTCGATGTGCTGGCCCTGGGCATGCTCAGCGCCATACGCCGCTGCCTGCACATGATCGGCCAGTGGCGTGGTGCGCCCTTGCGCATGCAGGACGTGCCTGCCGAAGACCCTGCCACCTACGCGATGATCTGCCAGGCCGATACGGTGGGTGTGTTCCAGATCGAAAGCCGGGCGCAGATGAGTATGCTGCCGCGCCTGAAGCCGCAGTGTTTTTACGACCTCGTGGTAGAGGTTGCTATCGTCCGACCAGGGCCGATTCAGGGCGGCATGGTGCACCCCTACCTGAAGGCTCGGGCTAATCCGCAAGCGGTGTCATATGAGTCGCCGGCCCTGAAGGAGGCTTTGAAGCGCACCTTGGGTGTGCCGATTTTTCAGGAGCAGGTGATGCAAATCGCCATGGCGGCTGCCGACTTCACCGCGGGCGAGGCCGACCAGCTGCGCCGCTCCATGGCGGCCTGGAAGCGCAAGGGCGGTGTGGGCAAGTTTTACGAACGGCTGGTGGGTGGCATGCTCAAGAACGGCTACACGCAGGAGTTTGCCGACACACTGTTCAAGCAGATTGAGGGCTTTGGCGAATACGGCTTCCCCGAGAGCCACGCGGCCAGTTTTGCGCTGCTGGTGTATGTGAGCTGCTGGCTCAAGCGGCATGAGCCAGCTTGCTTTCTGGCAGCCATGCTCAACAGCCAGCCGCTGGGCTTTTACGGCCCGGCACAGCTGGTGCAAGACGCCCGCCGCCATGGCGTGGAAGTGCGTGCGGTCGATGTGCTGCACAGCGCATGGGACTGCTCGCTGGAGCAGCCGAAAGTGCAGCACCCCGCTGCAAATGGATGGGCGCTGCAAACCCAACCCGCTATCCGCCTGGGGCTGCGCATGGTCAGCGGTTTACAGCAAGTGGTGGCAGAGCGCATCTGCGCTGCACGCGAAAAAGGTTCGTTCACCAGCACCCAGGATCTAGCTTTGCGCTGCGCCCTCGATGCAGGCGACCTCAAGGCGCTCGCCAGCGCCGATGCCCTCATCAGCCTCAGCGGTCACCGTCGCCAGCAGGTGTGGGACGCCTCCGCCCTGCGCCCCGCGCCCGTACTGCTGCAGGGCGTGCCGATTGAAGAAGATGTGTTGGCGCTGCCCCCGGCCGACGAGGGTGAAGAAGTGACCTTTGACTACGCCGCCACCGGCCTCACTTTGCGCTCCCACCCCTTGCAGCTATTGCGCGAGCAGCTATCAAAACAGAAGCTGCTCACTGCTGCTCAGATGCGCGATTACCCCAGCGGCCGGCTGGTGCGTGCCTGCGGCATCGTCACCGCGCGGCAGCAACCGGGCACCGCCAAAGGCGTGGTGTTTGTCACGCTGGAGGATGAGACGGGCAGCGTGAACGTCATCGTCTGGAAAGCGGTGAAAGAGCAGTTCCGCGACGCGGTTTACCGCGCCCGGCTGATGGCGGTCTACGGCGTGTGGCAGCGCGATGAGGCCACCGGCGGCCAAGTCCGCCATGTGATTGCCAAGCGCGTGGTGGACATGACGCACCTGCTGGGTGAACTGGCCACGACTAGCCGGGACTTTCATTGAGGGTGGGGGAGGGGTACAACGACATATCCACCCCGCAAGTGCCAGTGTCGGCCAGCCTGCGGCGGCTCCGATCAAGCCCAAGCTCTACAACCATCCCCACCCCGAGTGCACGCTGCTCTATCAAAACATGGCCAAGCACTTTGAGACTTGCTTGGAGTTGGCCAGCGCGGGCCAGTTCGACGGCCAAGGCAACCAGCGCACCCCCAAGCCCTACGTGCGCCAAGCATTCCGTAAATATCTGGACTGCGGCATTTTGCCAATGGCTTTGCCCGCGCCCGCTGTGGTGATTGCGGACACGACTACTTTGTCGCTTTCTCCTGCAAGGGCCGGGGAGTCTGCCCCGCGTGCAACACCCGGCGTATGGTGGAGGCGGCGCACCTGACGGATCACATTTTCCCGAGCCTGCCGGTGCGTCAGTGGGTGTTGTCAGTACCGAAGCGACTGCGTTGCTTAATGTAACGTGATGGGCCAGTACTCAATATGGTGCTGCGCCTCTTTGTAGGTCAGTTCGCCTTTTTCTACCTGATCAACCACACTGAGCTTAAAAGCCAGCGTGTAGTCGCGCTGCGTGCGCTTGATGCCTGATTCCATTTGTCTTGCCCTTTCTGAGATGAAAAGGTGTCAACTCATTTCAGGATGGGTCATGGACATAAAAAAAACCCGCTTCCGCGGGCATTTTTTTGCCGGATCGAAACGCGATCAGGCGGCTTGCTTCTGCTTGCGGTGACGGGCAGCAGCACCGAGCAGACCGAGTCCAGCCAGCATCATGGCGTAGGTTTCGGGTTCTGGAACCGGAGCGACATTGACCGAGAACACGACGTCGCCGCCATTGAACGACTGACCCTGCCAGTTGACATACAGGTTGTCGGCATCGAAGCTCAGGGTCGGCGTGCCACCGAGGCCGGTGTTGGAAACCAACGAGAAGGAGGTGAATGCGCCGATCGTCCCACTGATGTCAGTGATGCGGAAGCCGTTGAAGCTACCATTCGAAAAGCCCCCATCCCTCGTGAAGTGGGCGGTGAAACCGTCGTCCGAAATATCAAGCGTGCCGATGCCATCGACCACATTCGCAACTTCGACGCCTGCGCCGACGGCGAAAGTGCCGTTGCTGGCACCGCCATACGGGGTGGACAGATTCGGGTAGAAGTATTGGAACTCAACAGACTGGCCGGTAAATACGCCGGCATTGGCGGTCGATGCAAGGACAGCAAGGGCTGCGGCGATTGCGAGTTTCTTCATGATAGGACTCCCAGAAAAGTGGTTTTTAAATTGATTTTGCTTCGAGGCGCCGCTCGAGCATCCCTTGGTCGTGAACCTTTGGGTAAAGGCAATGTAGCGTAACGAATTGCACTGACCAATAGTCCAATCGGACTTTAGCGAGCAAATGATCTGTCCGGTGCTGTAGCAAGTAACCTGTCCGGTTTTAGGAGGTGCCATTGGAAGCACCGAACCTGAGCCGGGCGCACTTGATACAAGGAACCCGGATCATGCGATTTCAAAAAGTTTATGAAGGCTGGTGCAGCCGCCGTCTCAGTTAATCGGAGGCAGCAGAAATCCTGGGCGTGTGCGAGCGTAGTTTTCGTCGCTACAGCGCAAGCTATGAGGACAGCGAGGGCGACCTCAACAGTTTGGCCGACAGGCGCCTGAGCCAAGCCTCCAAACGCAAAGCAGCAAACACAGAGATAGATGAGCTCATCTCCTTGTACCAGCGCCGCTTTATCGGCTGGAACGTCAAGCACTTCTTCAACCACTACGCCCGCCACCAAGAATCAACGGGCCAGTCCGCGCGAAGCTACACCTGGGTCAAGAGCGCCTTGCAGGGTGCGGGCTTGGTGCCCAAGGTGGCAGGGCGTGGCAAACACCACAAGAAGCGCGACCCCAAACCGCTGGTGGGCATGATGATCCATCAAGATTCCTCCACCCACGCCTGGGTGCCTAGCGCGCACTGGGACTTGGTAGTCACCATGGAGGACGAGACGGGCAGTGTGAATATCTTCGTCTGGAAGGCGGTGAAAGAGCAGTTTCGTGACGCGGTCTACCGCGCCCGGCTGATGGCGGTGAACGGCGTGTCGCAGCGTGACGAGGCTACTGGCGGCCAGGTCCGCCATGTGATTGCCAAGCGGGTGGTGGATATGACGCACCTGCTGGGCGAGCTGGCGACGACTAGCCGGGACTTTCATTAGCAAATTTGATCCAGCGCAATGTGCCACAAGCTACAGGGCCTCTGGTGTACGAATCGCGCCGAAGTCGATAGCCTCGGGCTTTTGTACACCTTGAAAGGCGGCTGAAATGAAGATTCTCCTGGCGGTTGATGGAAGTGCTTACAGCAAGAAAATGTTGGCCTATCTGGTGAATCACGACACCTTGTTCACCCCTTCCAATGAGTACACCGTGCTCACCGTACCGTTTGCAGTACCCCCGAGGGCGCGTGCTGCAGTGGGCAAGGCGATCGTCGAAAAATACTATGCCGACGAGGCAGAGAAGGTTATTGCCCCGATCGACAAGTTCTTGCAACGCCACAACATAAGCGCCAAGAGCGTGTGGAAGGCGGGTTCGCCGGGCGAGGTGATTTCCAAGATCGCAACCGAGGGCAAATATGACCTCGTCATCATGGGTTCTCACGGCAATGGCGCGGTTGCCAGTTTGGTGATGGGTTCTGTCGCCACCCAGGTGCTGGCGCATTGCAAAGTGCCTGTGTTGTTGGTGCGCTGATACCGTCAAGCGGAAGCCGAATCCGGGGCTGAATCCAAAAGCCATTGGCGTGCGTATCCGGTGGATGAACCACCGGATCAGCCTCTTCTTTGCACTCTTGACCACCCTGGCGAACCCCGCAGCCCTGGCTGCCGGCTTTCGCCCGTGGATGTGTTGAATTTTTTAACCCCCTCACGGACCCACACCTTGCACGAGGGCGTGACTTACGGCCCATTGCACCGCCAACGCCTTGATGTGTATGTGCCACGCGCCGCACAGCCGCCCAAGGGGTGGCCTGTGGTTGTGTTCTATTACGGTGGCTCATGGAACCGCGGCGAGCGGGCGCAGTACCGATTTGTGGGGGAGGCGCTGGCCTCGCGCGGAATACTCACTCTGGTGGCCGACTACCGGCTGTACCCCGAGGTGCGCTACCCCGATTTTTTGCGGGACAGCGCGGCCGCCTTGTCATACGGGTTGGACCATGCCGCTGACTGGGGCGGCAACCCGGACAAGGTGTATGTGATGGGGCACAGTGCGGGCGCCTACAACGCCGCCATGATGGCGTTGGATCCCCGTTGGTTGGCAGCCCACGGGCGCTCACCCCAGCAATTGGCCGGCTGGATTGGCCTGGCCGGCCCGTATGACTTTTTGCCCCTGACCAATGTAGACGCGATGCCGGTGTTCCACCACCCGAACTACCCCGCGAACTCCCAGCCACTCGACCATGTACAGCCGGGCGCCCCTCGTGCCTTGCTGCTGGCCGCCCTGGAGGACGATTTGGTCAATCCCCAGCGCAATACCGCAGGTATTGCCGAGCGCCTGGGCGCTGCTCAGGTGCCAGTGCTGGTAAAAATGCACACCCGGGTGAACCACATCACGCTGGTGGCTGCTTTGTCACGCCCCTTGCGGTGGATGGCGCCGGTGCTGAACGATGTGGTGCAGTTCATTCAGGGGCCGGCCAGCCCTTAAAACTTGTGGCGGTAGCCAAAGCTCAGAAAGTCTTCGCCGTTGGCCCCGTAATTGTTGAGCAGGTCGTAAATCGCACAACGGTGGTGCAAGCGCACAAAAAACTCATGTGCGGTAGCCTTCGGGCTCGAGAAAGCCGCCTCTACAAACAAGTAGTTCAGGGTGCGGCTGCCGCGCCCGTCCGGCCCCGTCTCCATGGGGCCGACCCGGCTGGTGTACGACACGCCCAGGGGCGCCAGCCGGATGTCGGTGCGCAAAACATCCCGCCATGGAAAGCCACTCCAGCGCAAAGCGGGTGCAAAGGCAACCTCTGTCAGGTTGGCCAAGCCGCTTTGCTGGCCCGCCATCGCATCCAACTCGATAGCGATAGGCCACTCTTTGTGGCGCCATACGGTTTTGGTGCCGGTGACAGCGAGCATGTAATGCTCGGCGTAATTTGCGCGACCTGCCAAAGCACCTGCAGGCTCCGCGTCGTGGTATTTGCCAACATACGTGCCGATGCTCCAGTCGAACTCGTCAGCGTTTGCCGGGCTGATAGCCCCCACGCCGACAGCCAAGCTCCACATGAGCCAAGCGGCGGCGTGCTTAGCCCGCCTGAAGTGGGGCAGCCTTGTGGGAACAGGCAGGTGGAGGCGTGGCATGGGCTAGAAACTCGAAGGATTGGTTGGGCAGCTGCGAATGGTAGCCACCGCTCCCAGATTGCCGCAAGCACGACCGAAAATCCCTGAGAACGCAAAGTCTTCAGCAAGAGCCCGTGTGCTTCTAGCCCCGGGCATAGCCCGAATGGATAGCCACTGCGTACGGTGGCGCACCGAGTGGAATCGGCCCACGCAAAACAATGGCTTTGAGCGCTCAGGATGTCATCTTGATGCAGGCTCAACCAACCTATGCACGGGAGCTCCCATGAAACTAAAAGCCCTTTCCATTGCCACTTTGCTGTGCCTGTCTGCTGGCGCACAAGCTGGAACCATGAGTGTGTTTTTGAACGAAACTGCACCAGGCTACTGGCAAGCGGACTATGACTCCGACTTCCTCACCGGCCCCCTGCTGGGTGGCGCGGCCAATGTGGCCGGCACCGATACCATCACCTTTCAAAGCGCCAGTGGTCCCTGGGCAGAGGGCGCGTACTATGTAGAGCTGAACTTCATGGAACAGGCCAGCGGCAACGTTGGGACCCGTGACCCGATCACCGTCACATCCGCCACGCTGAACCAGATCCCGATCAGCTACATGGCCACGCGCTCTTTTGATATTGATGGCACCACCAACCCCACCTTTGTATTCAAGGTGAATGGTTACAGCAATATTGCCAGTACCGGTTATCACGGCTCCATTTCGGTGACAGCGGTTCCCGAGCCTGAGACCTACGCCATGTTGCTGGCCGGTTTGGGGCTGATGGGCGCCATTGCCCGCCGCCGCAAGGATAAGGCTGCCTGATCAAAGCCCCACAGGCCGGCGCATGCCGGTCTGTGGTCGGGGCGATCGCTGGAGCTACAACCCCCAATGGATGTACTTAGGCTTGCGTTTTTTTGCGGCGTGCCGCAGCGCCGAGCAAACCGAGCCCAGCCAACAGCATGGCGTAGGTTTCCGGTTCCGGTACGGCTGGGATCACAGGTGCACCACCCACGCCGGAGAATCCGAAAATGTAGGTAGCCGGGCTACCTGTCATTTCACCGCCCGAACTTGACTGGCCCAAAGAAAAAACCTCAGCACCCACAGTGCCCAGCGCGCTCAAAGCGGAGGCTTCTGAAGCTGTTGCGCCGTAAAAAATGTTGAAGGTCTTAGATTCGCCGGCTGCCAACGAGCCAAATCCGAAAGTAAAAAACGCGCCGTGGTCATTTGGGCCGGAATCTACAAAACTGACGTTGCGCGTACCGGAAGCGATATCACTTGGATTTTCCAAAGGGTTGGGTGTGCCAAAACCGTTGTCATTAGAAAAGATCAGGTTGCTGGATGTACCACGGTTGATGGTCACATACTCGCTGAAAGTGGTCGGAGGAATATCCCAATCCATCGAGCGCGAGTAGCGAACGTCCGACACTGTGGATCCGCCAGTGTTGGTGAGTGTGACGGTATTTTTGAACAAACCGGCGCTGGCAGAAGGCGCATAGGCTTGGGTCACGCTCAGGCTCGACCCCACAAGTACTGATGACACCGCAGTTGACGCTGTAGACGAGAAGCTCAATGCGGTCACATTGATGTCGCCGCCATTTTCGTTGCCGGAGTGGCCAAATACTGAGTCGTACGAGGCACCCCATCCCTCGCACAGGCAACCCGGCATGATGGCGTCGCCCACGCCGGCAAACGAAATACCTACCCCGTTGCCTCCTAGGGCTCCCAAGCTCTGCACACCAATTCGGACATCACCGAAGGTCAATGTGGCGTTGGCAGAGGCCTGTTGTGCGAATGACATGAGCGCCATGCTGGCAATAAGTGCGGATTTTTTAAAACTGACCATAAGACTCCCCTTGGTTGAAATGATTGGGCTACTAAGAAAGGCCCCAGAGGATCTTAGGGACCTGAGGTCTGATGCGCATTAGTCTCTTCAGACTAAGAACTGACCCTAGGCTCTCTCTGATTAGCTGCACGACGGCGTTTTGTGTAACTTCTTGCAACACGCCCGCTCTTGATGTACTTTTTCACTGCATTGCCCACAGTGCGGAGTCAGGTTTTTTTGACCCAAATAGCCTGAGCGACGGTGTAGGATGAAGTGCCGATAAAGCCCAAGCCAGAGTCCTATCCATGACAGAAACTACCCACCTGGAAGCCAAAGTACTGTTGCTGGAGCACGATGCCCACCAGTGCAAGTTGCTCTCTGATTTTTGCGATTCTGTAGGCTTGCTCCCCTTGCTGCGCACCTCCCATGACTCCTTGGGCTGCCTCGAACAAAACAAAGACTTGGCGGGTGTGCTGCTGGCAGAGGACTTGCCTTGCGGCACCCATGATGCGCTGCATCTTGCAGAGTCGATCCACCGCTTGCGCCCCGAGCTCCCGATTTTCTTGCGCAGGACCACCACCGGCGACTTGAACGCGCTGTACCGGGAGTTCATCCGGTACCCCTGGGCTACGGGGGAGATCGAGCAGTTGCGCCTCGGCGTCGAGCGCTCCATCTTTAGCCTCCGCTACCCTACGGCGTTGGTGGAGGGGATTGTGGATCTGACCTTGTCTTCCATGCGCTCCATGTTTCCTAACGCGACCGTGACGGCCGAGCCCCCGTATGTGGTGCACGACCGCATCATCCATGGCGAGGTCTCTACGATCATCCCGCTGGAGAGCTCATGGTGTCGCGGGTACATGATGCTGCAGACCGAAGAGAGCGCTCTGCGGCAGGGCATGCTCAAAGGCTTTAGTTATGACGGCGTGGGCGGTGAGCTCAACTTCCGGGATCTCAACAACATGTTGGGTGAGACCACCAACCTGATCTGGGGTGCGTTCAAGAACCGCTACATTGCCCCCATCAGCGTCTCGACCCAGTTGGCCCAAGTGCCGATCGTGATCAATCACGCCCACAAATACATCTCTTTCGGCTCACCCGATCCTCAGCTCTGTGTGCGTTACTCGCTCTGCGAGAGCACCCGCCGGGGCGGCCAGCCGCTGGTGATCGTGCAGCGGTTTATATTCAACCTCCATTGGTCACCGGAGCAATTTGCGGAATATGCAGCCTCCAACTCCAGCGAGGCGGGTGAACTTGATTTGTTTTAAATGGCGCCAAGCGCCACTGACAGTGCGGACAGGAAGTAGGTAGAGATGGCGAATGTTTTGGTAGTGGACGACTCCAGCACGATGCGGGAGATCGTCTCCAGCTACTTACAGCAACACGGATTCGAGGTCACACTGGCCACCGACGGGCGCGATGGGCTCTTGCAGCTAAAAGCAGACCCCGGCATCAAACTGGTCATCAGCGATGTGAACATGCCCAATATGGATGGCTTGGCCATGGCAGAAAAAATCCGGACCGAGCAAGGCAACAAGCAGGTGCACATCATCATGCTGACCACCGAGGACAACCCCGTGATGCGCGCGCGCGGCCGCGCCATTGGCGTGACCGGCTGGATCGTCAAACCCTTCCGCGGCGACGCGGTGCTCGGGCCCTTCAAGAAGTTTTGCGGCTTGGTGTGACCCGGTTTCAGGCTGCTACCAGCTTTTGGTAGCGCCGGTGGGTAAACCAGACTGCGGCACCCAAGGCCAAAGTGGCAGGTAGTGTCCACCAGGCGCCGTGGAGAGCCTCCAGCATCAAGAAGCGGATTTGGTGCCCGCCATCAGTGAACGACGTAATTTGACCCAGACCTGTGGCATCAAAAGAAGGTGTGCCTTTGGCCAGCTCTGTGTAAAGCGGCGCCATTTTGGATGAAATCAGGAGAAAGCTCACCACTACCGGGATACCTGCCAATACTGCGCGGATCACATTACCCCTGAACACCAGCACGGACATGGACATCACCGAGATGAGGTTGGACAGGTCCCCCAGCGGCAGAACCTGATTGCCCGGTAACACCAGTGCAATCACGATCGCCAGTGCCATCAGCAACAGCCCGGTGATAACGACTGATTTGTGGTGCATGAGAAACCCCGTATCCATGGCCACGACCAATTGACCACGCGATGGAAAACGCCTCTCCACCTGTTCCCGCAGCGCGGTCGTGATCGGGATCATGGCCTCGCCAATCAGACCCGCGCTCTTGGGCAATATGAACATCACAGCAGCAATGTGGACTGCCAGTTCCAGGGTATTTTTCACGTCATAGCCAGCGGCTAGGGCTAATGCAAGGCCCATCAGCAGCCCGATCATCATCGGTTCACCCGCAAACGCAAGGAAAACACTACCTTGCCCGTCGCGGGCAGCCTGGTGTTCTTTCTGCGGGTTATAGGTCCAGCGCTTGAGTCCGGGGACCTTATTCATCACAGCATCTGCACAAGCGAAATAGGGCAACAAGCCATTCACCGACACGGGCGACACCGCAATACCTTTGAGCCCGGTTTCGCGTTCAACCTCAGGTGCGTTCCATTCGGTCATTTTGAAGCAGTACACCGCCAGTGCCAGCGTTGCCGCAAGCCCTACCCACCACTGGTTGCTCACTGTCATGGCCAAGGCACCCATCAGTGCGAAGTGCCAGTAATTCCAGATGTCGATATAGATCGCCCGTGTCCAGCCCAAGCCCAGCATGGCGATATTGAGCGACAGCACGACCGGGATAGAAATAGCCGCCAAGGGAGATGCCCATGTGATCGCGGCCAAGGGTAACCAGCCGACGTCCAGCACTTGAAAATCAAGTCCGCGCGCTTGGGACAGTTGCTGTACGGCTGGGCTGATGTTGGCCACAAAAAAGTTAAAAGCAATAAACACCCCCGCAAAACCCGCAGCGAGGCTGACGGTGCTGAGCACCGCCCGCCGTGCGGGTACTCGCGCTACAAGCGCAATGACCAGCATCAGGATGGGCAGCATCACATACGCTTTGAAGCTGAAAAACGCGGCAATAGATGTTTGCAGGGTAGTCATGAGACGAGGGTAAAGAGCCGCCATCTGCTTTGGATGGGCAAGCAAAAATAAAGGATAAAACGACGATTTGCGATAGAACACCGCGCTGATTGCCTTAGCGCTATTGAGCCAGACGATAGCGCAATCCGGTTTCAGTCAAAAGGTGAAATTGTTGTGGGAGAGTTTGCGCCCAATTTCTGGGGCAAGTGGTTCTGTGGCTTGTCTGCCATCGGCATTGTGCGCGCCGATACGGCCTTTGTGCGTATCGACAACTGCCTTGCGAATTGGTAAGCCAATGGCCATACCGAGCATGAATAATTCGCTGCGGCAGCGGGTGAGTTTTTCAAGCAACGTACCCGCAGCTTCAAGGTGCTTACAGTCGCGATAACTGGGATCCCCACCAATGGGTTGTGGGGCAGAGTGCTGTCCCCGTGCTTGACGACGTTTTCCAGCTGATGGACAAACACCCTTTTCACTAGCCCGACATCAAATGTCACCACGGGAATCTCATGCCACATACGCGGGCCTCTGTTCACTGCGCACGAGGCGTGTCGCCCCAGGGGCTCTTGCTAGACTCGCGGCCCGGTTTTTATTCTTTGCCTTCATGTCTTCTACACCGCCCAAACATGCCTACGACTGGCGCACCATTACCGCGCTGAACGCGGTGTCTACCCTGGCCCAGATCGGTCAGTTCGGCATCATCTTTGTCATCGTGCCGGTGTGGCTGGCTCTGCAGGGCCTGAGTGCTGCGCAGCTTGGTTTTTTTGCGGCTTCGTTGTGGATGGGGCAAATGCCCGGCCTGGGCTTGGCGCCTTGGCTGTGCCGCCACTGGGGCGCACGCACCGTGGTGGTGGTGGGGCTGGCCTGCTCGGTGCTGGCGCTGCTGGGCATTGCATGGGTGCCTATGGCGGTTTTGCCGTGGCCCGCGTATTTGGCTTGCGGCCTGCTGGCCGGCCTGGGCATGGGCCTGCGCTGGGTGGGGCTGGAGCCCTGGCTCTACAACATTGCCCCCGCCCACGCGCGCGGGCGTCTGGTGGGTTTTCATGAAACGCTGATTGCCGCCGCCCCCGTGGTGGCCCCGGCCATTGCCGCTTGGGTGGGCGTGCAGGGCCACACCATTTTGTGGGTGGGCGTGGGCTTTACCGTGTCAGCCCTGGTGCCGTTGGCATTTGCCCGCACACCGCCGGTGGAGGAGGCACACCGCGTCAACAGTTGGCGCCAGTCCGCCCAAGCGGCGTGGCCGCACCGCATCTTCCGGCAGGGGCTGCTGATCGCGCTGTGCGGCGGCATGCTGGAGTCGGCGCTGGCCGGTTTGTTTGCCGTGTTCGCCGGCGACCGCGGGTTTGAGGCCGAAGGCATCGCCCATTTGCTCACGGCCTTCGGGCTGGGTGGCCTGCTGCTGCAATACCCCGTAGGCTGGATGGCCGACCACTGGGGCCTGCGCGCCGCCGGCGCACTGGCCGCGCTGGGCACCGCCTTGGCCGCGGCATTGCTGGCCTGCGTGCCCGGTGTGACTGTGGCGTTTGCCACCATGTTTGTGCTGGGCGGGCTGATCACCGCCTTCCTCACCCTGGCACTCATTGCCGCCACCAAGACCCCCACACCTGACATGGCCTGGAACGTCAGCAGCCTATCGATGGCCTATTCGCTCAGCGCCGTCGTCGGCCCGGTGGTGGCAGGTGGCGCCATGACCGCGACCAGCAGCGTGGCGCTGATGTGGTTTGCGGTGGCGGTGGGTGTGGTGATGATCGGGTTGCTATTGAAAAGATAGCTGGTTGCGCATGCTCTATGGGCGCTGGAGGTACGTCGCGATCCACTTTCGAAGAATTGTTTTCTATTCATTCGACTTGCTTCGTAGTTGCTCAATTGTTGCGCCCTCTTAGCAGTGCTTTCTCCGTCCGGTTCTGTCTTTCGTATAACTTGGCTTGTTTTCGTGCAACCTGAAATCGCATCTCATTTGCACTCATGGGCGAGCTACACTTTTCAAGATAAATAGACTGTCCAGAAAGTACAAATAAGGGGGTATCTATGCAATTGAGTCGGCCAGTAATCGCGTTTGCTCTTCTCCGACAGTGCAGTGAGCTCATTAGAACTGATCTTCTCAGCGGAGTTTCTGTTCTCATAAGGCCGCTTGTTTCTGACTTGGCGGGGCAACTTTTTGATTCCAGAGTTCTTTCTGAGCGATTGGCTGGAGCCTATGGTGTTTCTATTCCAGCTGCAGCTCTCGAAGGTATGACCGAGCGCCTTGCTGCAGCAAACGTCCTTTTGATCGAGAGGTTACCCTCAGGCTTACATAAAGTTGTTTATGCGGATACGTACGAAGCTTCACAGATAGAGCCAGATGCTGAAAGAGACTTTCAAGAGGTCCTTGATGAGTTTCTTCAACATGCACATCAACGGTTGGCCGCAGTAGGCAAGAACATTCAGGACGATGAACTAATTAAAGGATTTCTTCATCATTTAGCTACTCTTGACTTCTCGGCAATAAAGGCAAAGCCGCAAGTAGTTGCAGAAACTAAGCCAACTATTGTTGGACCTGCAGCGAGAGAGCAGTTGGCGCTAAGCGCTGAGCTAGAGAACCAAGCAGCCTTAGATTCACTTGTCGCTTCCTACATAGCTCTGCTTCAAGAACATCAACCGGCGAGGTTGAGTCTGTTGGCGAAAGTGGCGGATGGTGCATTGGCAGCAGAACTGGTCTTCGACCTCCAAGCACCGACAGCCGTAACGAGACTAAACAACACAATAGTCGTAGTTGATACACCTCTGGTACTTTCTTTTCTCGATTTGTCATCAAGCCAAGACACAACCGATACGAAAAACTTATTCGAACAGATAAGGGAGACAGGTGCGAAGATTGCGGCCCATCAACATTCAATTGAAGAGGCTGAAGGAGTACTACGTGCAATCCAGAACGCGAGGAATGCAGGTGAAGCCTATGGGCCATCCGTCCACCGACTTTCAAATTCAATGTTCCGAGCGTATTTCGACTCCATGATCGGTTCAATCGGTCGAGCATGGTCAACCATCAATCATTTGGAAATCATTCCTGAGACCTCTACGCACTTCTATAAAAACTTCACGCAAGTTGATGAGGAAGAGCTTTTGGGGGCCATTCGATTGAGTGCGGTTGACCGTGTTCTCACGAGAGAGCGCGATGCCAAATCAGTGGCCGAGACGATGCGCCGGTTGGGCGGTGCGCACATACCCATTGGCGGTGTTGCAAGCTGTCGTTATATCTTTGCAACCTCAAATTCGGCGCTTCAACGCCGAGCTGCCGCGTTTTTAACCCGAAAGAAGTACGTTCTGGAAGGTGAATTCACTCCCATTGTTACAAGTCGGTATTTGGCAGGCCTCTGTTGGTTGATGTGCGGGGGGCGGTCTGATCAAAGTCCCACTATGGCTAGACTTCTTGCGAACTGTGCAACTGCACTAAGGGTGAAGCCAGAGATCGCCGAACGGACCAAGCGATTTCTCGCTGATATTGATCCTGAGAAAGCAAAACATTTCGAAGCGTTGATGACAAACGAGCGCGCTTCTCAGTATTTGGTTGAGGCAACGTTGGGAGATATCAATGCAGTGACAGCAAACAATGCCGAAGACATATTCGAAGAAGTGCAACGCCGGGCAGCTGAGAAGGTCGCCATCGAGAAGGACCAACACTACTCTGGACAAATCGCTGCAATTCAGGAGTCCGCTCGAGCGGTCGAGGAAGAGGCGGAGCGTCTTAGAGCATCTCTACAAGAAACACAACATGATGTAGATGCTAGGAAGATGGAAAACCTCAATCTCGCACAAACGGCTTCGAAATTGCGCTCTAAACATGATGAAAATGAGGCAAAACTAGCGCAACAGAGCGAACAGTTAAAAGAGTTGACGGTAATTGCTACAGAGGCGACCGCTAAGGCGTCAGATGCACAGAGATTGCTCACGGAGCAATGGGCGCGAAGCCGAAATGTAGCGAGAGAATTCTCTGATCGCCGCATAAAGCAGATTCGTGGCTTGGGCGTGTTCCTGATGTTCTCTATTGCCCTCGGTTTAGGTTATGTTGACAAGTTCATCATTCCATCATTTCCAGCAGAACATCAAGCAACTGGAAACCTCGCCTTTGTTTTTTTTCAGGCGCTATTTGCGATTTCAGGTTTTGGTTTATTGGTAGACCGTTGGGTGAGTACACCATTGGAACTATGTCGCAAAAAGATATATCTCGGGCGGCTCACAGAGCTAGGGATACCGGAGGACCCAGTGGAGTGAACAAGTATTTCGAGTAAGCATAGTCCCTAGCTCAATTTGATCTAAATGAGTAACGGTATGGATTCCAACTTAAATCCCGTTGCAGTTTTTTAGTACCAGAGGTTGTCGACTGCTTTGGTGCGAGGTTTTTTCTTGACTATGCCTTAGCGGTTAAATAAGCAAAAGCCCCGCAGGCATTCACCTGCGGGGCCTTTGTCTTTCCGCTGTTTAGCGGCTCAACTCAGATGTAGCTGTTCAGCAAGTTCTCAACCCGCTCCTGGCGGCCGGAGACTGGTTGCACGTCCACGTTCTGGTCTAGCACGCGTTGGGCCACGGCGTCCAGGCCGAGCTTGCCGGTCAGCACGTCCTGGCCGAAGCTGCCTTTCCAGCCGGCGTAGCGGTCTTCGGTCACTTGGGCGAACTTGCCGTCGGTGATCATCTTCTCGGCAATCAGCAAGGCGCGGGCCGATACGTCCATGCCGCCGATGTGGCCGTGGAAGATGTCTTCGGGGTCGATGCTCTGGCGGCGCACTTTGGCGTCAAAGTTCAGGCCGCCGGTGGTGAAGCCGCCGCCCTTCAAGATCAGGTACATCGCCAGCGCGGTCTCGGGGATGTTGTTGGGGAACTGGTCGGTGTCCCAGCCGCACTGCATGTCGCCGCGGTTCATGTCGATCGAGCCGAAGATGCCCAAGTCAATGGCCGTGGCAATTTCGTGCTCAAAGCTGTGGCCCGACAGGGTGGCGTGGTTGGCTTCGATGTTGACCTTGATTTCTTTCTCCAGGCCGTAGCGGCACAGGAAGCCGTAGACGGTGGCGGTGTCAAAGTCGTACTGGTGCTTGGAGGGTTCGCGGGGCTTGGGTTCGAGCAGGATGGTGCCCTTGAAGCCGATCTTGTGCTTGTACTCCACCACCATGTTCAGGAAGCGGCCCATCTGGTCCAGCTCGTGGCCCATGCGGGTGTTGAGCAGGGTCTCATAGCCTTCGCGGCCACCCCACAGCACGTAGTTTTCGCCGCCCAGTCTCAGGGTGGCGTCCAAGGCTTCTTTCACCTGCAGGGCGCCCATGGCAAAAATTTCAGGGTTGGGGTTGGTGGCCGCGCCTGACATGAAACGGCGGTGTGAAAAGAGGTTGGCCGTGCCCCACAGCAGCTTCATGCCGGTGGCTTGCTGCTTGGCGCCCAGGATGTCCACCATCTCGCGCAGGTTGTTCACGCTCTCACGCGGGGTAGCGCCTTCGGGGGCGACGTCGCGGTCGTGGAAGCAGTAATAGGGCGCGCCCAGCTTGTTAAAAAATTCAAACGCCACATCGGCCTTGGCCTTGGCAGCAGCCATGGGGTCGGGCATGGCGTGCCAGGGGCGCTGGAAGGTGTCGCCACCAAACGGGTCCAGCCCGTTCCAGCAGAAGGTGTGCCAGTAGCAGCTGGCAAAGCGCAGGTGCTCTTCCATGCGCTTACCCAAGACCATGCGGTCTTTGTCATACCACTTGAAGGCCAGCGGGTTGGTGGATTGCGGGCCTTCATAGGCAATGGGCGCCGCGACAGTAGAGAAGTAGTTACTCATGGTGGTCTCCTGGGTGGTTTAGTTGTGTGGTCGAATTAAATAGGCGGCCCAACACGTGGTTAGGCACTGGTTTTTAGGTGGTGTGGTAGAGCCTGCGGAAGGTCGCGTAGCGTTCCAGCAGCAGGGGTTGATCGGCAGGGTCGGGGTGGTAGGTGGCGTCTACCTCGGGGGTCAGGCACACAGCAGCCATGTCGGCACCGGTGGCCAGCCAGCCCAGGCGCGCTGCGCCCAGCGCGCCGCCCACTGCCGAGCTGCCGTGGGTGACGATTTCCACATCCAGTGCGGTGGCCAGTTGCTGTGCCCAGAAGGTGCTGCGCGCACCGCCGCCCACGAGCGACAGGCGTTGCACGCTGCTGCCTGCGGCGTTGAGCGCGGCCAGGCCGTCCTTCAGGCCGAAGGTCACGCCTTCAATGACGGCGTAGCCCAGGCGGGCGGCGTCGGTGTCAAAGCTCAGGCCATGAAAGCTGCCGCGCACATTCGCGTCGTTATGCGGCGTACGTTCACCGCCCAAGTAGGGCAAAAACAGGGGAGACGCGGCGCGCTGTGCCGCGCTCAGGGCACCCGCTTTTTCGGCCACCACACCCGCGTTGGGCGCGCTTAGCAGGTCGGTCACCCACTGCAGGCTGCTGGCGGCAGACAGCATCACGCTCATTTGGTGCCAGCGGCCGGGCACCGCGTGGCAAAACGCGTGGGTAGCGCTGGCCGCGTTGGGCTGGTAGCTGGGGGTGACGACAAAGAGCACACCGCTGGTGCCTAGCGACAAAAAGCCTTGGCCGCTGTCCACCGCGCCCATACCCACGGCGCTTGCGGCGTTGTCGCCCGCGCCACCGGCCACTACGATGCCGGCTGTCAGGCCCAGCGCACTGGCCACATCTGCCTTGAGTGCGCCGCTCGGGGCACTGCCCTCTACCAAGCGGGGCATGTGG
This sequence comes from Rhodoferax potami, assembly GCF_032193805.1. NCBI lineage: Bacteria > Pseudomonadati > Pseudomonadota > Betaproteobacteria > Burkholderiales > Comamonadaceae > Rhodoferax > Rhodoferax potami. The sequence continues at coordinate 2,641,518 of NZ_JAVBIK010000001.1, forward strand.
CTGCGGTTCAATCCGGTCAGCGCCAACAGGGCGTCTGACCAGTCGCGCTGCTGCACGTCCAGCCAGAGGGTGCCGCTGGCGTCCGACATGTCGCAAGCGTATTCACCGGTGAGCATCAGGCGCACATAGTCTTTGGGCAGCAGCACCTTGGCCACTTGCTTGAATATCTCGGGCTCGTGCTTGGCCACCCAGCGCAGCTTGGGCGCGGTAAAGCCGGGCATAGCCAGGCTGCCGGCCAGGTCGGTCAGGCCGGGCAAGTCAGCCATCATTTCGGTGCACTCGAGGGCGCAGCGGGTGTCGTTCCACAAAATGGCGGGGCGCAGCACGCGGTCTTGCGCGTCCAGCAGCACCGCGCCGTGCATCTGGCCCGACAGGCCAATGGCCCGGGCTGCTGCGTATTCGGTGGGGTGCGCGGCACGCAGCTTGCCCAAGGCGCTTTGGGTAGCGGCCCACCAGTCGGCGGGGGCTTGCTCGCTGTGGCCGGGGTGGGGGCGCTGCACCGTGAGTGCGGTGCCGGCCGAGCCGATGATGCGGTGGTCGTCCGAGAGCAGAAGTGCTTTGACTTCCGAAGTGCCGATATCAATACCTAAAAACATAGTTAAACCGTAGTGCTCGCTGTCATGGAAAGAGATTCATCCGGGGCTTCCAGCGCCTGGACAAGCGGTGCCTGCAAGCGGGTGTGCATCGGGCGCAATTCGTGGTGCAGTACCAAGGCCGCCGCGCCCACAGCAGAGGCCAGCAGGCCGTAGCGGGCTGCGCGGACCTGCGGGGGCGACATACCTGCGGCGTCTGCATAGGCTTGCAGGGTGGTTTGCGCGACTTTGACGATGCCGGGATAGGTGTCGCACGAGGGGCCGCCCACCACCAAGGTACTGGGGTTGAAGGTGGTCCACAGGTTTTGCAACACCACGCCCAAATAGCGGCCACCCTGGGCCGGGTCAGGCAACTTGGCCAGGGTGCGGGCACCAAAAAAGGTTTCTGCGCAGCCTTTGCGTCCACACGAGCACAGCGGCCCGTCGATCTGCAAAGTGCTGTGGCCGATTTCGCCGGCCATGCCCTGTTTGCCGGTGAACAAGCGGTCATTGATCACAATGCCTGCGCCCACACCGGCACCGCAGGTCACAAAAATCAGGGAGTCGTGGGCGTCGCCATCGGCAAACTCGTATTCGCTGAGCGCGGCCGTGTCGGCCTCGTTTTGCACATGCACCGGCACTTCGGGCACTTTGGCCTGGGCGAGTGCTTGGGTGATCATGGGCAAAAAGTCCACATTGCGCCAACCGAGGTTGGGGGCAAAGCGCAGCATGCCGGTGGCCTCGTCAAACGCGCCGGGCAGGCCCACGCCCACGCCGGTCAGGGCAATGCTGCGCTGCTGGAGCTGGGCATAAGTGCGGGCCACCAGCCGGGCCGTTTGGCGGCACACGTCTTCGGGTTTGGTGCCGATGAGCGCCTCTTCGGCCGCGCACAGCACCTGCCCGGTGAGCGAGACACCCACTAGCCGCAAGGCTTCGACCGCGACTTCCACCCCGATCAGTCCGCGCGAGCGGCCATCGATATGCAGGGGTGTGGAGGGGCGGCCCAGGCCTTGGGCGGCGGTGATGTCGGTTTCTGTGACCCAGCCTTCGTCAATGAGCTCGCGCACCAGCAGGCTCACGGTCGATTTGGTGAGCCCGCTGCCGGTGGCCAATTGGGCTCTGGAGTAACCCGGCTGTGCGCGCAACAACCGCAGCAGCACGCTGCGGTTGATACGTTTAACTAGCTGTTGATCGCCGGTGGTTTTCATGATGTCGCGGGTAAATGGCACAGGCCTACAGGGTGTGGGTCTGTGCTTTTCCTTCAGGTTGTTTGCCAGCGATGATCATGCCAAGAACTTCGTCCTCCGCCACGTCTGTCGTGCGATATGTACCTACTAATTTGCCGTTTTTCATGACCGAGAGGCGGTCGCTGAGCCCGAAAACGTCGGGCATGTCGTGGGTGATCAAAAAAATACCCACACCCTCGGCCTTGAGTTGGCGCACCAGGTTGCCCACCATCGCGGTTTCTTCAGGGCCCAGGGCGGCGGTGGGCTCGTCCATGATCAAAATCTTGGCGTTGAAATAAATCGCCCGCGAAATCGCCACCACCTGCCGTTGCCCGCCCGAGAGGCGGCGCACGGGTGTACGCACATTTTTGAAGTTTTTGTTGAGCCGGTGAAACACCTTGCGGGCGTCCGCGTCCATGCGGTGGTCGTCCAGGGTGTTCCAGCGGGTCAGCAGCTCACGACCCAAAAACAGGTTGGCAACGGCGTCCAGGTTGTCGGCCAGGGCCAGCGTTTGGTAGATCGACTCGATGCCGCAGTGCTGGGCGTCCACCGGGGTGCGGATGTTGGCTTTGTCGCCATTGATCAGCACTTCGCCGCTGTCAATCGGGTAGGCACCGGCCAGCATCTTCATGAGGGTTGATTTGCCTGCGCCGTTGTGGCCCAGCAGGGCCACCACTTCGCCGGGGTAGAGGTTGATGCTCACATCCTCGACCGCATGTACGCCACCAAAGGCTTTACGGATGTTGCGCATGGCAACCAAGGGAGTGCGTGGCTCGCTCATACGGTGTCTCCTGTCATGCGGCGATAAATCACATCAAACACCACCGCTGCAATCAGCACCTGCCCGATGATCACGTAACGCACCCCGATGGATACGTCCAGCAGCAGCATGCCGCTGTCAATGCTTTGCATGATGAGTGCCCCCAGCACCGAGCCCACGATGGACCCGCTGCCACCCGCAAGGGCGGTGCCCCCGATCACGGCAGCGGCAATCACATACAGCTCCATGCTGGTGCCCAGCGAGTTGGTGCCGGCATTCAGCCGTGCAATCGAGACCATGGCCGCAATCGTGATGAGCACACCCATCAGCGCAAACAGCATCAGCGTGACCTTGCGCACCGGGATACCCACCAGCGCCGCAGCCTCCGGGTTTCCACCCATGGCAAACACATAGCGCCCGAAGCGGGTACGGTGCACGATGAAAGACAGCACCAGCGCCACACTGGCCCAGATCAACACCGGAATCGGCACACCCTGGGGCGCGTCTTTGCTGGGGATCTGGTAGCTATTCATGGCGGCCACAAAGCCCACCACGAGGATGACCGGCACCAGCACCATGAGTGCGTCCAGCCACAGGGGGTTGTTGGGCACTTCGTAAGACGCTTTGGCGCGGCGCTTGGCCCACATCTGCAGTACCAGGGCCAACACAATCGCAACAGCCAGCGCCCAGCTGGCGCTCACACCGATGGCGCCATCAAAGCCGCCGCCCAAGCGCTGGAAGAACAAATCGTTCACTGGCTGGGTTTTGCCATCGGCCACCAGAAAGGCGGCGCCGCGAAACGACATCAGCCCGCCCAGCGTGACTACAAACGAGGGCACGCCCAGCTTGGCAGTCAGGGCGCCCTGGTACAGCGACACGGCAATGGCGACCGCCAGCCCGGCGAGCGAGGCCGGCACCCAGTGCCAGCCGCCGGTGTACATGAGGGTGGCAATCAGCACGCCCACAAAACCCATGACCGAGCCCACCGACAGGTCGATATGGCGCGCCACGATGACGAGCACCACCACGGTGGCGACCACGCCAACCACTGCGGTTTGCTGGGCAATGTTGTAAAGGTTCTCGGGGGACATAAACAGTCCGCCGGACAAGATGTTGAACACGATGGCAATCGCTGCCAACACGGTGCCCATCATCACCAGACGCCAATCGATGGACGCCTGTTTCAAGGAATTCATTACGGGGTTCACAACGCTTCTCCGCCAGACATAAAAAAACCGCAGGCTGCTACCAACCCGCGGTTGGGGGGCAAGTCAACTCCGCGCGCCAAGGTAGCGCTACCAGGGCGTCCGCGGAACTGGCTAAGCCAGGCCGCTGGGCGCGCCCCCCTTGAGGGGGGAGCCGCGTAGCGGCTCAGGGGGGGCCTACTATTTACAAGCTGCGGGAGCCTTGGCGGCGTCTACGCCCTTGCACAGGTCGTCCTTCTTGATCCAGCCGGCTTTCACCACCACATCGAGGTTCTTGGCGGTTATCGGCACGGGCTTCAAGAACTGGGCTTGCAGGGCCACTTTCTTCTCGCCACCGCTCCAGGTTTGGGCCGCTGCCACCTTCTGGCCCTTGGCCAAGACCACCGCAGCAGCGGCAGCGTCACGGCCCAGGTCGCGGGCGTCTTTCCAGACCGATACGGTCTGGCTGCCCAGAGCCACGCGGTTTAGCGCGGCATGGTCACCATCTTGGCCGGACACCGGAATGCCCTTGATGCCCTTGGCCGTCAAGGCCGCCACCACACCGCCGGCGGTGCCGTCGTTAGAGGCCACCACAGCGTCGATCTTGCCGCCGGTCTTGGTGATGATTTGCTCCATGTTTTTCTGGGCCACTTCGGGCTTCCAGCCGTCGGTGTATTCCTCGCCCACGATCTTGATGTCGCCTTTCTTCACCGCTGCATCAATGATTTCTTGCTGGCCACCGCGCAGGAAGTTGGCGTTGGGGTCGGTCGGCGAGCCCTTGATCATCACGTAGTTGCCCTTGGGCTTGGCTTCCAGAATGGCGCGGGCTTGCATGCGGCCCACTTCCACGTTATCGAAGGTGATGTAGAACACGCCGGGCGCTTCAATCAGGCGGTCATAGGCCACCACGGGGATCTTTTGCTGGGCCGCTTTGTTGATAGCGGGCAGGATGGCGTCTTTGTCCATCGCCAGAATGATCAGGGCCTTGGCGCCCTTGGCAATCAGGCTGTCGATGTCGGCCAATTGCTTCTCGGGGGAGCCACCAGCGTCTGCGCTGATGTAGCTGGCACCGTCTTTGGTGAGCTGGGCTTTGATCGCGGCTTCGTCCGTCTTCCAGCGCTCTTCCTGGAAGTTGGACCAGCTCACGCCCACCACTTGGGCAAAAGCACCCGCAGCGCCCAAGCTCAGGGCGAGTGCGGTCAGTGTTGTCTTCAATTTCATCGTTGTCTCCAGTGATTGGGTCTGTCCCAGACCTTTGGTTTTGGAAGGACTCTGCCGAGTCATCGCACCGATTTAAATGCGAAACCGGCATTTAGTAAGAGCGACAAACTAATTGTTTGAGACTTCGTTCTTTCCGCGAATAGGGATAAACCCGACATAGTTTATCGATCGAACTTAATAAGATTGGCTCGACTATTCATACTTCATAAAGGTTTGCGGCGTGCGACTTTCCCTCCCGTTTTTGCCCGGCTCGAGCCTGGGGCTGGCGCTCTTGTGTGGCGCGGCCGCTTGGGCTCAGGTGCCTGTGTCCGGCCCGCTGCCATCCATGCCCCGCTTTCAGGAAGAGACCGACACTGCCGGCCTGCAAAGCCGCTTTGAAGGCGAGGGCGAATACATGGTGGGTGGCGGTGTGGCCACCTTTGATTGCGATGGCGATGGCCTGCCCGAGGTGTATGTGACCGCTGGGGTCAACAAAGCCAAGTTTTACCGCAACCGCAGCGCGCGGGGCGGCGCACTCAAGCTGCAAGAAGACCGCTCGGGCTTGGAGCTCACCAATGCCGTGGGTGCCTACCCCCTCGATGTGGATGGCGATGGCCAAACTGATCTGGTGGTGCTGCGCGTGGGCGAGGTGCAGGTCTACAAAGGGCTGGGCCAGTGCAAGTTCGAGCGCGCTAACGAGGCCTGGAACATTCGCACCGACAACGGCTGGCACACCGCGTTCAGCGCTACATGGGAGGCGGGGCAACGCTGGCCCACACTGGCATTCGGCACGTACACCGACCGCAGCAAACCCGACTTTCCATGGGGTAGTTGCACGCCGGGCCTGTTGCTGCGCCCCCGCGAGGGAGGTGGCTATGGGGCGCCGCAGCCACTGCAACCGGGGCACTGCGCCTTGTCGATGTTGTTTTCGGACTGGAACCGCTCAGGCACCGCTGCACTGCGGGTGAGCAACGACCGCGAGTACTACAAAGGTGGGGAAGAGCAGCTGTGGCAACTGGCGCCGGGCCAGGCGCCTGCGCTGTACACCGCGGCCCAGGGCTGGAAGCCGCTGCAGATCTGGGGCATGGGTATTGCCAGCCATGACCTGACGGGCGATGGCTACCCCGAGGTGTTTTTGACCAGCATGTCCGACAACAAGCTGCAAACCCTGGAGGGCGGCGCTCAACAGCCCCGCTACACCGACATGGCTTACAAGCGCGGCGTCACTGCCCACCGCCCCTATGTGGGCGGCGATGTGCATCCCAGCACTGCGTGGCACGCCCAATTTGCCGACCTGAACAACGATGGCTTGGCGGACTTGTTCATCGTCAAAGGCAATGTCTCCACCATGCCCGACTTTGCCACCCTGGACCCCAACAACCTGCTGTTGCAAAAGGCCGATGGCAACTTTACTGAGGTGGGTAGCCAAGCGGGTCTGGCTAGCTTCAAGCGGGGCCGCGGCGGCATGGTGGTGGATTTGAATGGCGATGGCTTGCTCGATGTGTTGGTGGTCAACCGCTGGGACAAGGCCCAGGTCTGGCGCCAGTTGCCTGCTGCCACAGCAGGTAGCCCGGCCGTCGCGGGCCACTGGCTGCAGCTGCGCTTGCGCCAAGCTGCGGGCAACCGCGATGCGGTGGGCGCCTGGGTGGAACTGCGCTGGGGCGAGGGCGATGCGGCCCGCGTGATCCGGCAAGAGTTAACGGTGGGCGGCGGCCATGCCAGCGGCCACCTTGGGTGGATGCATTTCGGTGTGGGTGATGCCACCCGTGTGCAGGTCCGGGTGCAGTGGCCGCACAGCGCATGGAGCGAGTGGGCCAGTGCAGACACCAATGCGTTTTACCAATTCAGCGAGGCGGGCTTGCGCCCGGCAGGACAGCCATGAAAACCTTCTGGATTCGCTGGGTAGCTGCCATCTGCATCGCGTTGGCTGCGGTGCCGCTGGCAGCACAAGCACAGGTACAAGGGCAAGCACAAGCGACATTGCCTGCACCGGTGCAGCAACCGGCTGCGAGCTACGGCGCACAAGTGGCTACCGAATGGTTCAGCCTTGCCTTGCAACTGACACAGCAGACCCCGGGTTTCAGCCCGCCGGTGGCGTCGCGGGCTTTGGCCTATTTGGGCTTGACCCTGTACGAGTCGGTGGTGCCCGGTATGCCGCAGCACCGCAGCCTGGCGGGGCAGCTCAACGAGCTGCAATCGCTGCCATGGGTCCAGCCGGACGAGGTCTTGCACTGGCCTACCGTGGCCAATGCGGCGCTGGCCACCATGACGCGCATGATGTTTCCCAACGCGAGCGCTGAAAACAAAGCCCGGATCGACCTGCTGGAGCGCAGCCTGCCGCTCAAGCTGGCGCGGGACTTTGACCCGTCCCGCGTGACCCCCGAGATCACCAACCGCTCGGAGACTTTCGGCAAGCTCATGGCCATGGCGATCATGACCTGGGCGCGCACCGATGGCGGGCACGAGGCCTGGGGCCCCTTGCGCCGCCATCAGCTCAACTATGTGCCGCCCAGCGGCGAAGGCACCTGGAGTGCCACGCCCCCCGCATTTGCGCCGCCCCTGTTGCCGTGGTGGGGCGATGTGCGGCCGTTTGCGCTGCCCAGCGCCACCACCTGCCCGGCGCCGCCGATTCCGGCCTATTCCGAGGTGCCAGGCTCGGCGTTTTACAAGGAGGCGGAAGAGGTTTATCGCATCAGCAACCAGGCCACCCAGGCGCAGCGCCAGGTGGCGCTGTATTGGGCGGACGACCCGCTCAAAACCCCCACCCCCGCAGGCCACTGGGCCTTCATTGCGGGCGACCTGCTGCAGCAGCGCCAAGGCAACCTGGCACTGGCTGCGCAGACTTATGTGCAGCTCAACCTTGCGATGGCGGATGCCTTCATTGCCGGGTGGAAAACAAAATACACGGTAAACCTGCTGCGGCCTGTGACCTATGTGCAGCTGGTGCTGGACAGCAACTGGGTGCCGGGCTTGATGCACACGCCGCCGTTTCCCGAATACCCTTCGGGCCACTCGGTGCAGTCCAGCGCGGCAGCGGCGGTGCTGGACAAGGTATTTGGCGCGGGCCAACCCTTCACCGACAACACCCACAACGACAGGGGCTGGGGCCCGCGCACCTTCGCCAGCTTCCAGGCGGCTGCCAACGAGGCAGCCCTGTCCCGCCTGTATGCGGGTATCCATTTCCGAAGCGGCATCGAGGGTGGCAAAGTGCAGGGCCGCTGCGTAGCGCAGCAGGTGCTGGCGCTGAAGCTGCTGCGATAGCGCCTACGCGTCGCCTAAGCCTCGCCCACGCCGATTGGCGCAGGCGCTCGCATCACGATGCGGGTGAACAGCCGGTCGTACACCGGGTCGCGCCGGCCTTTTGTGGCCAGTGGGTCGCGGTTGGCCTCGAAGGCTGCGTCCAGCTCGGCCCAATCCTGGTCGGAGAGGGCGGTCTGGGCCACTGGCAGGATGGCGGTTTCTTCCAGCTGCATGTGGGCCATGTAAGACTGCACATAGCGGCGCACTGCGGTGTCAAAGGCGGCGCGCCGGCTCTCGCCAATCAGCTCCCAGCCCAGGAGCAGGTGCTGCAGGTCGCGTACCGCCGTCTCGCTGTGGGCGTGGTCGGCCTCAAGCTGGATGATGGCGTCCATCACCTGCGGTGCGACCCGAGCCACCCGGGGGAACAGCAGGTTGGACTCCTTGGGGTGGTGCAGTTTTTCAGGGAACTCATCGATATAAAACAGCATGGCGCGCACGACATCGAAAAACGACTCGGCCTCGTCGCCGGGGCCACGGTCCAGCATCATGGTGAGTGACTGCAGCATGGCCTTGAGCGCGGCATGCTCGTCCCTGATGATTTGCAGGCTGCTTTGTTTCACGGGTGTCTCCTCGGGTCTTTTGCCAGAGCTTCCCATGCCGGCGCGCTACAGGGGTTGATGCAAGTCAACAGAGGCGGCCATGGCTGCCGTGAATCGTGTGCTTGGGTACCATCAAGGGGCACGCTACTCCACGAATTCTTGTCATGACTCCACGCGCTCTTGTTTCTTCCCCCTGGTTTCGCCGTTTGGCGTGGGGGCTCGGTGCTTTGCTGGCCCTGTGGGCGCTGGCCTGGGCAGCGGTTCCGGCATTGGCCAAAAGCCAGGCCCAAAGCCGCCTGGGCGAGCTGCTGGGCCGGCAAGTCACTGTCGGGAGCATTGCGTTTTCACCCTGGTCGCTGGAGCTCACGGTGCGCGATCTTGCGGTGGCTACCGCGGATGGCAAGGGCGCACAGTTCTCGCTGGACCGGGTGTATGTGGATGCAGAGGCGCAGTCCCTGTTCCGGCTGGCGCCGGTGATTGATGCAGTCACGGTAGACGCGCCCAAAGTGCAGCTCACCCACCTGGGCGACGGCCGTTACGACATTGACGACATCCTCGAGCGACTGAGCAAACCCGACGACACCCCCGCCGGCCCCACCCCCAAATTTGCGGTCTACAACCTCACCCTGAACCAGGGCAGTGTGGATTACGCCGACCGCGCCGGTGGCGCAGAGCGCCAGCACACCCTGCGAGACTTGCAGATCAGCCTGCCGTTTTTGAGCAGCTTCGACTCCAAGCGCGATGTGCTGGTCGCGCCCCGCCTGGCCTTTGTGCTCAATGGCAGCCGCTTCGACTCCGAAGCCGAGGGCACGCCGTTTGCCCAAAGCCGTAAGGGCGATGCCGCACTCACCATCCGCCAGCTGGACTTGGCGCCTTATCTGCCCTACCTGCCCGCCAACTTGCAGGTCAAACCCCAAAGCGCAGTGGTAGATGCCGACATCCAACTGGGCTTTGTGCAGAGCCCGCAAACGGCGGTGACCTTGTCGGGCACGGTCACCGTGAGCCGCTTGGCAGTGCAAGACACCAAGGGCAAACCCCTCTTTTCTGCCGACAGCCTGCAAGTGGGGCTGGCCGATGTGCGCCCGCTGGAGCGCAGCGTGAAGCTCTCGGGCATCACGCTCAACGCGCCAGTGCTGAATCTGGTGCGCGCGGCCGATGGCAACTTGAACCTGCTGCCACCCGGCCCCGCCAAACCGAGTGCTCCTAAAAAGATAGCTGCTCGCGCAGATTCTGCGAGCGCTAGTGCCCCAAAAGATGCCGAAACATCAGCGCCTACCCCCTGGGCACTCCAGCTCGATACGCTGGCCCTGAAAGATGCATCGATAGACTGGACCGACCAAATCACCGCCCCCGCCACCCGCTTGGGGCTGCGGGATTTTCAGGCCACGGTCTCCAAGCTGCAGTGGCCCATGAAAGAAGCCGCTACCCTGGACTTGAAGGCCCGCTTGCAAAGCCTGGCTGCGGGCGCCAAGGCACCCGTGGCCCAACTCAGCCTGCAAGGCGAGGGTACGGTCGGTGCGGGCAAGGCCGAGGCTAGCGTGTCGGACTTTGGGCTGGGGCTGGTGTCGGGTTATGTGTCGCCCTACTTAGTGCCAACCTTGCGCGGGCAGGCGGACACCCGGGTGAACATCGCTTGGGATGGCGAGCGCCAGACTGCGGTCGTGCAAAAGTTGGCTTTGCGCGATGTAGCGCTGGTCGGCGACAAGCCGGCTGCGGAACCCCGCGTGAATGGCAACAACGACGGCCCCAGCTCAGGCGATATGCCGCAGTTCAAGCTGCTGGAGGTGAGCGATGTGCGGGTGGACACCCAAGCCCGCAGCGCGACGGTGGGCAAGGTACTGTTGCAAAAGCCCAGCACCGGCGTGCGCCGCGATGCAGAAGGCCGCTGGATGTTTGAAAGCTGGCTCAAACCCACCGAAGCTGCTGCACCGGTAGCCGATGTCATTGCCAACAAACCTGCAGCCCCGAAGGTCGCAGACACCAAAACCGTGGTGGTCAAGTCACCGGCCCCATGGAAACTGAGTCTGGGCGAACTCAAGCTCGAAGAGGGCCACGTGGTGTTCTCGGACCGCCTGCCCGCGCGCCCGGTGCGCCTGGAGCTCAGTGGCTTGCAAGTGCAAGCTAAAAACATCCAGCCCGACGGCAAAAAGCCCATGCCGCTGCAAGTGGCCGCCAAGCTCAAATCCGGCCAGGCCGATGCAGGCAGCCTGCGCTACACCGGCAATGTGATGTGGGACCCGGTAGTCGCCCAAGGCGAGGTGGATATTGCCGATCTGCCGGCCCATGCGCTGCTTGGCTATGCCGGCCTTGGTCTGAACCTGGACGTGCTGCGCGCCGACACTAGCTTCAAGGGGCAGGTGCGCTTTGCTGCGCTCGCCAACGGACCGCAGGTGAGCGTGAAAGGCGATGCCGCGCTGGAAGACTTTAGGGCCAACACGACCGGCAAAGGCGCAGAGAGCCTGGGCGAAGAGCTGCTGAGCTGGAAGGCCCTGAATGTGCCAGGCATCGACTTCACTATGGCCCCCGGCACTGCCACCCAGGTGCAGGTGCGTGAGGCGGCCCTGTCTGACTTTTATGCCCGCCTGATCGTGAACCCGCAAGGCCGTTTGAACCTGCAAGACCTGGGGCAGAGCGCACCGCCTGCGGCCGAAGGCGCCAAGCCGGCAACAACAGCTACAGCAGCAGCGGCCAGTGCCGCAGCACCTGCAGCAGTGGCGTCTGCCACCCGCTCCGCATCTGCGAGCCCGGCCGCCATCATCCAGATGGGGCCCGTCAGCATGGTCAATGGCCGGGTGCTGTTCTCCGACCGCTTCATTCAGCCCAACTACACCGCCAACCTTACTGATCTGACCGGCAAGCTCAGCCGCTTTTCCAACCAGCCCACCGGTGGCGTGGTGCAATTGGCCGACCTCGAGCTACGCGGCCGCGCAGAGGGCACAGCCTCTCTGGAAATTTTGGGCAAGCTCAACCCGCTGGCACAGCCACTGGCGTTGGATGTGAAAGGCCTGGTGCGCGACCTCGAGCTTTCGCCTCTGTCGCCCTACGCGGTCAAATACGCCGGCTACGGCATTGAGCGCGGCAAGCTGAGTGTGGACGTGCACTACACCGTACAGCCTGATGGGCAGCTCACCGCTGCCAACAAGCTTGTGCTCAACCAGCTGTCTTTCGGCGACAAGGTGGACGGTGCGCCCACCAGCCTGCCGGTCAAGCTGGCAGTGGCGCTGCTGGCCGACCGCAATGGCGTGATCAACCTTGACCTGCCGATCAGCGGCTCGCTCAACGACCCGCAGTTCCGTGTGGGACCTGTGATTTGGCAGGTGATTACCAACCTGGTGACCAAAGCCATTACCGCGCCTTTCAGCTTGCTGGCCAATGCCTTTGGGGGCGGTGGTGGCGCAGAGCTCAGCAGTGTGGTGTTTGCCCCGGGGAGTGCAGGCCTGAGCGATGCGGCCCGTGCTGGCTTGGACAAGGTGGCGCAGGCCCTGCAAGACCGGCCGGCCCTCAAGCTCACGGTAGTGGGGTCCGCCAACCTGGAAGCCGAGCGCGATGCGGCCAAGCGTGAAAAGCTCAAGGCGTTGCTGCTGGCCGAAAAGCGCCGCACCACCAGTGCGCAGGGCAAAGATGCCGCTACGGTCACCAGCTACAGCACTGAAGAAATGCCGGTGCTGTTGCGCGCGGTGTACCGCCGCTCTGACATCACCAAACCCCGCAATCTGGTAGGCCTGACCAAAGACATCGCAGTGGCCGACATGGAGTCCCTGTTGCTGGCCAACCTTAGCGCCAATGAAGACGACATCCGCAACCTTGCATTGCAGCGCGCAGTGGTGGTGAAAGAGTACCTGGCGGGCAAGAAGCTGGCCGCCGAGCGCCTGTTTTTGGGCGCGGTGAAAACCGGTGGCGCGGCGGCCGACGCCAAGCCGCAAGCCGAGTTGGAAATCGGGGGCTAAGCCGCCCGCATGAAAAAAGCCCCGGCAGCCGAAACTGCCGGGGCTTTTTTGCAAGTGCCTGTGAAGGGCTTACTTGGGCATGATCACGGAGTCGATCACGTGGATCACGCCGTTGTCGGCCACGATGTCGGTTTTGATCACGTTGGCGGCATCTACCTTCACGCCACCCATGGTGCTGACGGTGATGTCGCTGCCTTGCACGGTCTTGACCTTGCCGGCCTTCACATCTGCAGCCATGACTTTGCCGGGGACTACGTGGTAGGTCAGCACCGCTGTGAGCTTGGCTTTGTCTTTGAGCAGGGCTTCGAGGTCAGCCTTGGGAACCTTGGCGAATGCTTCGTCAGTCGGTGCGAAAACGGTGAACGGGCCCTTGCCCTTGAGTGTGTCGACCAGGCCGGCAGCGCCGAGCGCGGTAGCCAGGGTCTTGAAGTTGCCCGCGCCAACGGCGGTGTCCACGATGTCTTTGGCTTGTGCAGAAACAGCGACACCCAGTGCCAGAACGGAAGCAATCAACAATTTTTTCATCGGAATCTCCAAAGGGTTGAATTCGATAGTTCACACCGGAAAATACCGGCGCGAACGAAATATATCCGATTTAGTATCCCTTTGAATTGTGCGGTAATTAAATGAACTGATCGGTAACTTTTTTGATTCCGTTGGTTTTTCAATCGACCATGACCGGCCGCACCTGGCAGGTCAGCCGCTGCTACCGCTCTTCAATCTTGCCGTCCGCGTGCTTGGCGAAGCGGCCTTTGTCGCGCGGGTGCACGGGGTCATTGGCGCCCCAGGGCCAGCCGCCGAATTCGGTGCGACGGTAGTCGGCAAAGGCCTGGTGGATTTCAGCCTGGGTGTTCATCACAAACGGACCGTATTGCGCCACCGGCTCGCCGATGGGGCGGGCTTGCAGCACCAGCAACTCAGACTCCGCATCGCCATTCACCAAGGTGCAGTCGTGGTCGGCTTGCACCACCATCACCGACTTCACCGGCACGTCTTCCCCCGCTACTTGCAGGGCGCCACCTTTGAAGAAATACAGCACGCGGCGGGTGGCCGCACTCTCGGCTGCTGGCAGCGTCCACTGCGCGCCGGGACTGAGTTGGATGGTGTAAATCCCGAGGTCGCTGCCGGGCTCGCTGGCCCACGAATCCGGTGGCGGTGGCAGGCCTCGTTTGTCATTCAGCTTGCCGGCAATGCAGACCACTTCGGTGGTTTTGCCCTGCGCGTCGGTGGCCGTGATGCGAGGAATATCTTCGTGCCAGAACATGGTGAAGTGCGGCTCGGCCATTTTGTTTTTGGCCGGCAGGTTCACCCAGATCTGGAACAGCTCGGTAGGGTTGGGCGCGTCGGCGTGCAGCAGCGGAAACATCTCGCAGTGCACGATGCCTTTGCCGGCAGTGAGCCACTGCACATCACCACCGCCAAAGCGGGCAGTAGCACCCAGCGAGTCCGAGTGGTCGATGCGGCCGTTGCGCACGATGGTGACGGTCTCAAACCCCCGGTGCGGGTGCGAGGGAAAGCCCGGCACGGTGTCGCCGTGGTACATGCTCCAGCCGTCTTTACCCGCAAAGTCCTGGCCGATATTGCGGCCGGCCAGCAGGGCAGGGTCCGGCGCCATCTGCGCGTTGCCCGCGGGGTAGGCGTCGTTGTGGTGCACACAAAACAAAAACGGGTCCACGGTTTGCCAGGGGAAACCGAGGGGGGCAATGGAGAGCAGTGTTTTCATGGGCTCCATTGTCTTAGCTGTTTCAAGGCCTTGCTGGCGGCCACTAAGATCGCCCCATGTTGTTTTCTTCGTTATGGTCCCGGTGGGCAGTTGTGCTCGTGGGCGCGGCGGCAGTGCTGGCGCTGGATGATGTCGCCCGTCCGGCAGGGCCTCAGCCTGCCCAAGCCGTGTTGCCCGCAGTGTCGGTGCAGGGCAAGCCGGTGCAGGCCGCCAGCCTCCAGCGGGTTGCCATGGGCGACGTTCCGATGCCGCCCGGTACCGCAGCCGCCCATGCGAGCAGCTTGTTGCCGATGCCGGCCAGCAGCCCTGCGGCATTGAGTTTGTTTTGGTTCTCGGGCGAGCGCGAAAGCGGCCCGCTGGTGCAAATTGCGGCCACCCAATGGGACCGGGCGTCTGGCCGTTGGTTAGAGCCGCGCTTTGTGGTGAACCGCCACACCATGGGCGATCTGCTGGGCCACGGTATCCGCCGCTTGGGCAACCCGGTGGCGTGGGCCGATGCGAATGGCCGTATCCATTTGTTTGTGGTGGCGACCGGGTGGGGCGGCTGGGCGGCCAGCCGGGTGCTGCACTTGCGCCAGAGCGGCGCCTCTACCGACTTGCAGGATTTGGCGTTTGAACCGGTGCGGGTGCTGCCCTTGTCTTGGCTGTGGAACACCAGTTTTCTGGTGCGCAACGCGGTAGTGCCGCTGCAGGATGGTGGCACCGTGCTGCCGGTGCACTTTGAGTTGGGTTTGAAGTACCCCGCCGCGGTGCGCCTCGACGAGACCGGTGAGTTTGCGGGCTTGGTTCGCATGTCCAGCTTGGCCTATCAGTTGCAACCCAGTGTGGTGGTGCGCAGCCCCACTGATTGGGTCGCCCTGATGCGCGATGAACGGCACAACGGCAAGATCACCGCTGTCCGCACAAGCGATGGCGGTGCCCACTGGCAAGACCTGCCCGATTTGCCTTTGGGCAACCCGGATTCTGCGGTGGCTACCTTCGGTTTCGGGCCGGACCAGATACTGATGGCCCACAACCCCACGCCTGAAGGCCGGACCCGCCTCGACTTGAGCCGCAGCCGGGACGGGCTGGAGTGGACCTTGCAGCAAACCCTGCGCACCGGCGGAGGAGATGCCGAGTTTTCTTACCCCGCGATGGCGTGGGCAGACGATGCGCTGTGGTTGGCCTACACGGTAGACCGGGCCAGCTTGTCCTGGCAGCGCTTTACCCCCGGGGGTACACCATGAGCGCGCCCGCTTTGCCCGCCTTGGCGGTGATGCAGTGCTGGCTGCATATCGGCTGGGCCTTGGTGCTGGCTGGTGGCGCTGCGGGGCTGTTGGCCCGCCTGCCGGTGCCCCGGTGGGTCCGCCTGAGCGTGCCCGCGGTACTAGGTTTGTGGGCCTTGTGGCCCGGTGAACTGTCGGCCGCCTATGGGTTGGGGCTGGCGTTTCAGGCCCCTAGTGGCGTGCTGGCTTTGCTGAGCGCGTGGTGGGGTTGGACCGCACTGCGCCAGGTGCCGCCAGCAGGTGTTACTGCCCATGGCGCACGCGCTTTCCGTGGGGAAACCGCGCTGGTGCTGGCCGGCATTGTGGCGGGCTGGGTCTTGTTGCTGGATACGTTTGCGCAGCTGCCTTGGTCGGTGTATCCGCTGGGGTTTGGGCCGGCTGCACTGGCAGTGGTGCTGGCCATGGCTTTGGCTCCCTTGTTGCAAGCGGGTGCGATGCGCCGCGGCACGGCCTGGCTGGTTCCGGCAGCGCTGCTGTTGTTTGCGGTGTTTCGCATCCCGAGCGGCAATCTGTGGGACGCGGTGCTCGACCCGTGGCTCTGGCTTGTTTTGCACATCGTGGCAGTGCGCGGGTGGGTGCGCCGCAAGGGCGCGTGAAGCCTTAGAAGTATTAGGGTTAACCCTACTGTTGAACGCCACAGTAGGCGTTGCGGGGTGTGCGCCGTATCGTTGCGCCCTTTCGTAAATCATGGCGCGCACCGCGTGTCCATGGATTTGCGCTTTGCTTTTTTACGCACATTCCACACTCCACCATGTCTTTATCCACCGGGCGTACTCCGCTCTACAAGTCTCTTTACGTCCAAGTTTTGGCCGCCGTGATCTTCGGGGTGCTGCTCGGGCATTTCTTCCCGCAAACCGGCGCAGAGATGAAGCCCCTGGGCGACGCCTTCATCAAGTTGATCAAGATGATCATCGCCCCGATCATTTTCTGTACCGTGGTGGTCGGCATTGCCGGCATGGAGGACATGAAAAAGGTCGGCAAGACCGGCGGCTTGGCGCTGCTGTACTTTGAGATCGTGTCCACGCTGGCCTTGGTCATCGGTTTGGTGGTGGTGAACTTGTTGCAGCCGGGTGCCGGCATGCATGTGGATGCTGCTGCCTTGGACACCAAGAGCATTGCGGCCTACACCGCGCCCGGCAAGATGCAGGGCACGGTTGACTTCCTACTCAATGTGATTCCCAGCTCGGTGATTGATGCATTCGCCAAGGGGGAGATCCTGCAGGTGCTGTTGTTCTCGGTCTTGTTTGGCTTTGCGCTGCACAAGTTCGGCGGTCGCGGCACCATGGTGTTTGACATGATCGAAAAGACATCGCATGTGTTGTTCGACATCGTGGGCATCATCATGAAGGTCGCTCCCATCGGCGCATTCGGCGCGATGGCCTTCACCATCGGCAAATACGGTGTGGATTCGCTGTTCTCGCGGGCAAGCTGATGGGCGCGTTTTACGTGACCTGCCTGATTTTTGTGTTCGGCGTGTTGGGCTTGATCAGCCGCTTGCATGGCTTCAGCATTGTGAAGTTTGTGCGCTACATCAAGGAAGAGTTGCTGATCGTGTTGGGCACTTCGTCCTCGGAGTCGGTGCTGCCCCGCATGATGGAAAAGCTGGAGAACCTGGGCGCCCGCAAGTCGGTGGTTGGCTTGGTTATTCCCACCGGCTACTCGTTCAACCTGGACGGCACGTCGATCTACCTGACCATGGCGGCCGTGTTTATCGCCCAGGCGACCGACACCCCCATGGACCTGACCCAGCAGCTCACTTTGCTGGCGGTGTTGTTGCTCACCTCCAAGGGCGCGGCCGGTATCACCGGTAGCGGCTTCATCGTGTTAGCAGCGACTTTATCTGCCGTGGGCCATGTGCCGGTAGCCGGCTTGGCGCTGATTCTTGGTATTGACCGCTTCATGTCGGAAGCCCGCGCCCTGACCAATCTGGTGGGCAATGGTGTGGCGACCCTGGTGGTGGCCAAGTGGACGGGTGACCTGGATATGCAGCGCATGACTGAAGGCCTGAACAACCCCACGACCATCGAAGCCCAAGAGCCTGAAGTGCTGTTGGACCAGAAGGTGGCCACTATGGCAGTGTCTGCAGACGCGCGCTGAGTGCGATGCAACCCCCCAAAAAATAGGGCCTGCGGGCCCTTTTTTTATAGTGGTTTGCGGCCGTTGATTAGGTTCACCAGAACCATGATTACGGCAATGACCAGAAGGACGTGGATAAAGCCCCCCATCGTGTAGGTACTGACCAGCCCCAGGAGCCACAAGACAATAAGCACAAGTGCGATGGTGTAGAGCATGGGTAACTTTCAAAAAGGCGTGTGCTGGTGCACGGCATTCCAGTCTGCGTGCACCCGGGCTGCTTGGCTGTGTGGAAGGGCACACAGCTATTCGCTATGGGCCCTGCGCAATGGCGCAGGGCCGAACGAGACTTAAGACTGGGGCCGCGAGTTCGACACCGTGGTGCAGGACCAGATCAAAAAAGGCCAGCTCGACCAGCTGCCCAAGTTCCAGTCGCCAGGCGCGGTGCTGCCGGATGAGATGCCGCGCTTGTAACGGCGTTGCGCTCCCTCCTATACTGGCCGAATGAACGAGTTAGTGCATTCCAATAAAGAGACAGACAAACCCACCCGACGCAAAGCGGCCGCGGCCGGTAGCGCCAAGGCTGCGCCCACGCGCACCAACGACCCGGCCCGCACCATGGCCGGCATCCTGGAGGTGGCGACCAAAGAATTTGCCGACAAGGGTTTGAGCGGTGCACGCATCGACGCGATTGCCGAGGCCACCCACACCAGCAAGCGGATGATTTACTACTACTACGGCAGCAAAGAGGGCTTGTACCTCGCGGTGCTGGAGGAGTCGTACCGACGCATGCGGCAGATCGAGGGCGACTTGCACCTGGACGATCTGGAGCCCGAAGCCGCCTTGCGGCGCCTGGTGGAGTTCACCTTCGACCGCCATGCCGACAACGAAGATTTCATCCGCCTAGTGATGAACGAGAACATCCAGCAGGGCACTTTTCTGGCCCAGAGCACCTCGATCCAGCAGCTCAACGTGCCGGCGATCGAGTCGATACGCCGGCTCTACCAACGGGGCGTGGAGCAAGGCGTGTTCCGCGAGTGGCTGGACCCTGTGGACATTCACGCGTCCATTTCGGCGCTGACGTTTTTCAACGTGTCCAACCGCCACACCTTCGGGCTGATCTTCAAGGACAAGGCGCGCTCTGCCCAATCGGCCGACCGGCGCGCCAGCATCACCGACATGGTGGTGCGCTTCGTGCGCAAGTAATTCCTTTCCGGCATAACAGCTTTCCCGGTTATGCCCGGTTGCTTTAGAGAAAACCCGCAATATTAAAAACTAACTAGTTCGTACATTATTGGAAGTGAGACTTTCCGGAGATCTGTGTGCTCAAAAAATTTATCGATGGCTATTGCCGACTGCTGGGGTATGTCATCGCGGCCGCTCTTGCGCTGATGGTGGTGCTGGTGTTCGGCAACGTGTTCATGCGTTATGCCTTCAACTCGGGGCTGACCGTGTCGGAAGAGTTGTCCCGCTGGTTGTTTGTGTGGGTCACCTTCTTGGGCGCCGTGATCGCTTTGCGCGACAACGCCCATTTGGGTACCGACATGCTGGTCGGCAAGTTCGGCCCCAAGGGCAAGCGCTTTGCCATGGGCGTGTCTTTGCTCTTGATGATCTGGTGCCTGTGGCTGATCTTCAAAGGGACTTATGACCAATTCCTGGTCAACAAGGACTCCGACAGCCCGGTGATGGAGGTCTCCATGGGCTGGTTTTATGCCGGTGGCATGGTGTTCTCGGCCTTGAGTTTTCCGATCCTGGCGCTGGACCTGTTCCGCCTAGTGACCGGCCAAATTGCCGACAAGGACCTGATGCTGATTCAGGAATCCGAAGAAGCCCCCCACTAAGCCCCGGAGCCCATTGTCATGACGATCATTATTTTTCTGGGTTCTCTGCTGGCAGCCATGGCCATCGGTGTGCCCATCGCCTTTTCTTTGCTGTTGTGCGGTGCGGCCCTGATGTGGCACCTCAACATGTTCGATGCGCAAATCCTCGCGCAGAACCTGCTCGAGGGCTCCAACAGCTTCCCGCTGCTGGCAGTGCCTTTCTTCATGCTGGCCGGTGAAATCATGAATGCAGGCGGCTTGTCCCGCCGCATCGTGAACTTTGCGATGGCGCTGGTCGGCCACGTCAAAGGGGGTTTGGGCTATGTGACGATCGTGGCCGCGGTGATCATGGCCTCGCTATCCGGCTCTGCGGTGGCGGACGCCGCGGCCTTGACCGCCTTGCTACTGCCCATGATGGTGGCTGCGGGCCACGACAAAGGTCGCTCTGCGGGCCTGATTGCATCGGCCGGCATCATCGCGCCGGTCATACCGCCGAGCATCGGGTTTGTGATCTTCGGCGTGGCCGCCAACGTGTCCATTTCCAAGCTGTTCATGGCGGGTGTGTTTCCGGGCTTGATGCTGGCACTCTCGTTGGTGGTGACCTGGTGGTGGTTGGCTCGCAAAGAGCACATCACCCCGCCGCCTCGCAAAACCATGGCCGAAGTGCTGGACGCCATGCGCCTGGCCACCTGGGCGCTGGTGCTGCCCTTCATCATCGTGTTCGGGCTCAAGTTCGGCGTGTTCACCCCCACTGAGGCTGCGGTTGTGGCGGCGGTGTACTCCTTATTCATCTCGACGGTGATCTACCGCGAGCTGACCTTCGCCAAGCTAATTCCGCTGTTTATCTCTGCGGCCAAAACCAGCGCGGTGGTGATGTTCCTGGTGGCTGCTGCGATGGTCTCTGCCTGGCTGATTACCGTGGCAAACCTGCCGGCCCAGGTGGTGGAGTTGCTGCAGCCACTGCTGGACAGCCCGCGCCTGCTGATGTTCGCGATCATGGTGCTCGTCATTGTGGTGGGTACTGCCCTGGACATGACGCCCACCATCCTGCTGCTGACTCCGGTTTTGATGCCTGTCATCAAGGCTGCAGGCATTGACCCGGTGTACTTCGGTGTGCTGTTCATCATCAACAACGCGATCGGCCTGATCACACCGCCGGTAGGCACCGTGCTCAATGCCGTGGCCGGTGTGGGCAAGGTCCGGATGGATGAAGTCACCAAAGGCGTGGTGCCTTTCATGATTGCCCAGTTCGCCATCATGTTCTTGATGGTGCTGTTCCCGCAACTCGTGATGGTGCCGGCCCGCTGGTTCTATTGATGCGATTCCAAGCCTGTGCGTGATGGGTACGCCACGCACAGGATTCTTATTCACCGCGTACGCCTGCTTTTTATATTTCTAACTGTCCAGGAGACAACTCATGAAGCGACTGTTTATCAAATCCGTCTTGGCAACCGTGGCATTGGCCGCTTGTGGGCTGGCATCGGCCCAGGACATCAAAGAGCGCACCATCAAATTCGGCCTGAACAGCCCCGAAGGTCACCCCGCCGTGGCCGGTATGCGCAAATTCGCATCCGCGGTCGAAGCCAAGTCAGGTGGCAAGATCAAGGTGCAGTTGTTCTTGAACGGATCTTTGGGTAGCGACCAGGCCACCTTGTCCGCACTTAAGGGCGGCACCGTGGAAATGGCCGTGATGAACTCCGGCATTCTGGCCAGCGAAGTGAAAGCGCTGGAAATTTTTGACTTCCCCTTCCTGTTTGCCAACGAGAAAGAAGCGGACGCGATTGTGGACGGCCCCATTGGTCAGAAAATGCACGCCGCCTTGGCGGACCGTGGCATCGTTGGCCTGTCTTACTGGGAGCTGGGTTTCCGCAACATCACCACCGGTAAAAAGGTCATCACCAAGGTGGACGACATCGCCGGCCTGAAGCTGCGCGTGATCCCCAACGCCATCAACGTGGACTGGGTGAAGGCTTTGGGCGCGAACCCCACACCGCTGCCATTCCCTGAGGTGTATGCCGCCCTGGAGCAGGGCGCGATTGACGGCCAGGAAAACCCGATCGCCGTGATCGCCGCCAACAAGTTCTGGGAAGTGCAAAAGAACGTGGCCCTCACCAACCACCAGTACAACCCCCAGTCCGTGATCTTCAGCAAAAAGGTGTGGGACACCATGTCTGCTGTTGAAAAGAAAATCATCGACGAGTCCGCCGACGAAGCGGTGAAAGCCCAGCGTGAAGCCAACCGCGCCGCCTTGAACAACAACCTCGAGTTGCTCAAGAAAAACGGAATGAACGTGACGACTCTGCCAGCGGCAGAAATCGCCAAGCTGCGTGAGAAGATGAAGCCCGTGATCGACAAGCACAGCGCTGCCTTGGGCACCGTCGTGGCTGATGTGCAGGCCGAGTTGGCCAAGATGCGCAAGTAATCACGCCGTGCGGAGTGGCCTGCAAGGGCTGCTCCGCGTTTGATTCCATCTTCTCTAGAGGTTTGTATGAAAGTCCTGATGCTCCACGGCATTAACCACAACATGTTCGGCAAGCGCGATCCGGTGCAGTACGGCACCATCACGCTCGATGAAATCAACGCCGACCTGACGGCCTTGGGCCGCGAACTGGGTGTGGAGGTGGAGACCTTTCAAACCAACCATGAAGGCGCCATGTGCGAGCGCATTCACCAAGGTTTCATCGACGGTGTGGACGCAGTCCTCATCAACGCCGGCGCCTGGACGCACTACAGCTATGGCATCCGCGACGCGCTGGCCATCCTGACCTGCCCCATCGTCGAGTTGCACATGTCCAATATTCACGCCCGTGAGGAGTTCCGGCACAAATCCGTGTTCGCGGAAATCGTCAAGGGCCAGATCGCAGGCTTCGGCGCGGACAGCTACCTGCTGGCCCTGCGCGCCGGGGTGTCTGCGGCGAAAGCTGCGAAAAAATGATCATCAACGGCAATACAGAGCTCATTGTTCACCTCGGTTACCCGACCCACGCCTTCAAGGCGCCCATGATCTACAACCCCTGGTTTGAAAAAGCCGGGGTCAATGCGGTGGTGGTGCCCATGGGCTCCAAGCCAGAAGATTTCCCCGCCTTCTTGCGCAGCGTGTTCAAGCTCTCCAACATCCGGGGCGCCCTGATCACTATGCCGCACAAGGTGACCACCACCACGCTGGTGGACGAGCTCTCGCCCACCGCCCAGATTGCTGGTGCCTGCAACGCCGTGCGCCTAGGGCCTCAAGGCCAGTTGCAAGGCGACATGTTCGATGGCGCAGGCTTCGTGCGCGGGGTGCTGCGCAAAGGGCTGGTGCTCAAGGGCGCACGCGCTCTGGTAGTGGGGAGCGGTGGCGTGGGCTGTGCGATTGCCGCATCGCTGGCAGCCGAAGGCTTGTCGGCGTTGGCGCTGTTTGATGTGAATGCAGACGCCGCTGAGGGGCTGGCAGCACGGTTGCGCCAGCACTACCCGCAGATTGATGTCACCACCGGATCCACCGATCCGGCAGGTTTTGACCTGGTGGTGAACGCTACGCCGCTGGGCATGAACGAGGGTGACCCGATGCCCCTCGATGTGTCGCGCCTGTCAGCCCGCACCTTCGTGGGCGAAGTGGTCATGAAAACCGAGACCACCGCATTTCTGGCGGCAGCCATTGCACGTGGCTGCCAGGTGCAGGTGGGCTCGGACATGTTGTTTGAGCAGATTCCGGCGTATCTGGAGTACTTCGGCCTGCCCAGCACCCATGCCGACGAGCTACGCGCATTGGCTACTTTGCAGTACCAGTAAGCCTTTAACCAGGCCTTGTTCCGGGGCCTTTTACTAGGCGTTTACCGGGTGGCTGTGAGCAGCCACTCGCGACGGAACAGCCAGTCTTGCACCTGCCAGAGGTTGTCCAGCGTGACTTCGCCGTCCTTGTGGCGGCTCTTCACGTGCCAGCGCTGCGCCAACATAGTGCAATCAGGCAGGCAGGAGGGCAGCTCGTTCAAGTCCTCTTGTAGCCAGACCACGGCATCAAATTCATTCAGCAAGCGCGCTAGCCGTTCCTTGGGCGGCATCTCGGGGTAGAGCGCGCCGGTGTTGCGGCCTTCCGCGTCATAGGGCGTGATGCGCGCGCCATGTAGCTGGAAGTGATAGCGCTCATACTGCCCGGTAAAGCCGTTGGGCACGGCGACCCGCTGGCCCTTCATTTGCGCTTCAATGGCCGGGCTGTAGCCCGCTTCGTCTTTGGAGATCGGTTGCACCATGAGGGTGAAGCAGCCATACACCGCCAGCACTGCCACAAGGCTGGCATTGCCCGCCCATGATTTTCGGCAAAAACCGGCGATAGCCGCCGTAATGCCTGCGCCTGCAGCTATCAAAGTAATAGCGACTTCGCTGGTGGATGCCATCGACAAGTTCCCCATCACCCAGCTGATCCGACCGAGCATCACCAATGCCGGGACTGTGATCAGCAGGGTGAGCCAGAACCACAGACGGGGCAGCCGGTCCCACACCAGTGCCATGGCAATCGCCACCGCCGGCATGGCAGTAATCACATAGCGCTCCGAGCGCTGGTTGGGCACGGTGAACACCACCAGCCACACCACGATCCAGGCCAGCAAGACCCAGAGCGATGGGCTCAGGTTCGAGAGGCGGCGCAGCTGTCCCGTATGGCGCAGGGCCAGCAGGCAAAAACCCAGCACCGGCAGCGCCAACAAACCACCGTTTGACGGGTAGGCCAGCAGCTGCGTCCACATCGGGTAAGGGCCCGACAGCGCGGCCTGCCAGTAGCCCATGCTGCTGGACATCTTGCCCGCGTTTTCTGCCACCACGAACTCCTGCCAGACACTGGCGGGGTCCGGGTCCAACACAAACCACAGCGCAAAAATACCCAGGCCCAGCACAGCGCTCCAGCCGCAACCCAGCGTGGTGCGCAACGCGGTGCGCCAGCTCCAAGGCGTGTTCAGCAGCACCGCGCACCACAAGGCGGCAGCGGCCGGTGCCACCAGCGCAAAAGACTTGTAGGCCGCGCCCAGGCCCATGGCGATACCGAACAAGGTGTAGGCCACGGGGCCGGGAGTGGTGTCCGCACGGTGCATGCTGCCGTCGGCGCTTGCGCGCAGGCGCAGCCACAGCACCCACCACATGGGCAAGGCCAGCCAGAAGGTCTCAGGCGCAGAGGTGAGGTACACCCGCCCGTAACGGAAGGTAGAGAAAAACAACAGGTACAGCGCAGCGGCCACGCAAGCGGTGCGCACCCGGCTCGACGCTTCGCTCATCCGGTAAGCAAAAAACGCCAGCAGGGCGGTGGTGGCAAAGGTGTAGGCAATGCTGGGCAGGCGCAATGCGAACAAACTCCAGGTCTCCCCCCAACCGCCGGCCACCATGGCCTGCCAGATCAGCAGGGGCGGCTTGGTATTGCGGGTGCCCACCAGCTCGGACTGTAGCGGCAGCCAATGGTCGCTCTCGGCCGTCATGCGGGCGATATGGATGTAGACCATTTCGTCGCCATTGGTGGGGGCGTAGCTGCCGCCCAAACCCAAGAGATACAAAGCACTTGCTATAAAAACAAGAGCTAACCACGCAATATCGGCGGGGGCTATTTGCTTATTTGGCATAAAAAGAGCGGCGGGGTTGTAGGCCTGTGGATGCCGTGGGCACCCGAGCGGTCGTGCGCCGTGCCATGGCCTTGGCGCAGCGGATGGCCGTCAGTCGCGGTGACGCTTGAACGTCCACCGGTCGTTGGCCAGAAAGTTGCTGACACTGGCTGCCAGGATGGCAATGATGTTGGCCAGCCGGTAGTCCATGCTGCCGGACAGCAGCAAGGTCAATACATATTGCATGCCACTACCGAAAGCCGACGCAGTGACGTACTGCCCGAACTCCATGCCCAGCAAGCGCAGGCTGACGGGTTGCACTTCGCCGGCTTCCAGCGTTTTCACCCGGTCGGACCAAGTCCATAGCCGGTTCCAGGTGAAGTTGTTCAGGGTTGCCAGCGCAATCGCCAGCACCAATGAAAAGTAGGGCTTGTTGTAGCCGGATTCGATCTCGTTGAACAAAAACTCATGACCGAAATGCAGCACCGCCAGGTTCACCACGGTGCCGCTCGCACCCACAATGCCGAACTTGATGTACCGGTAGCGCTCCAGCAGCCCGAGGGCCCACAGCACGGTGCGTTGCAGCCCGTTCATGCAGCAGAGCTCTCGACAGCGGTGCCCAGGTACTGCAGGGCTTGCGCCAGCACCGGGTCAGGTGCAATCCGCTTGAGACACTGGTTGTCACCATCGCAGAAGGTGAGGCGGTGGTTGTAGGCTGTCAAACACGGCGAGCAGGCAATGCCGCTCTCCAGAATGATGGTTTTTTTGCCCAAGGGGCCGTACAGCTTGCCGGTCTCAGGGCCGAAAAACACCATGGTCTGGATGGGAGTGACCGTTGCAAAGTGGCTGGGGCCACCGTCGTTGGTGATCAGCAGGCGGCTGGCATGCATCAGCATCAGCAGCTCGCGGATGCTTTTGGTGTAGCCGGTCAGGTCAATACAGGCCTCGCTGCCGACCTGGGTTTTGAGGTCACGCGCCAGCACAGCATCGTCTTTCAAACCGATCAGGCCCACGGCGTATCCGGCATTGCACAAGCCCTGAACCACCCGGGCGTAATGGCTGGCAGGCCAAGCCCGCTCGGGCAGGATGCCGCCGCCCGCATAGACCAGCACCAAGGCGCGGTTTGCGGTCACGGGGTGATCCGCTTCCACCTTCTGGCGGTAGCTGCGCAGTTCATCGGCGCTGAACGGAACCGAGAGCTCGGGCTCGGAGGGAATCTCACGGATGGCACCTGCGCGGTTGCGGGGCATGGCCTCCGGCGACTGGAGTGCATCCACCAACGACAAAAACTGTTTGCTAATGTGCTGGTAGGGGTTGTAGGGAATGCTGTGGTTGATGAAGCTTCCGCGATACAGGCCCTCTTGGGTGTGCGGCGTGAAGCCCACCCGCACGGGGGCGCCGGTGCTGAACGACAGCAGGGCGCTTACCCGGGAAAATAGCTCGCAATCGATCACCGCGTCCAGCCCGATGCGGCGCATCTGCAGACTAACTCTGAGGATGTCGCTGATCAGCGATGCGCCCGAGCTGTCGTCCAAGGTGTGCATGTGGGCCACATCCGTCAATGACAGCAGCTTGGAGACTTCCTGGTTTTTTTTGAGTTGCAGGATGTGGATCGCAGCCCCAGGGTATTGGCGGCGCAATGCCGCAAACATCGGGCCTGCGAGCACGATGCTGCCCATCTCGGAGAGCAAGATCACCAGGATGTTTTTCGGTGCGGCCTGGCATGCGCGCCGGTGCACCGAACATGCCGGTCAACTTGACCCATCCTGACACCGCGCCGCACAGGAGCTGGCCTGCCCAGCGGTCAATGAAGCGTTGTGTCTGGATATTCATGGGTGCGGGGGATCGGGTTTACTTCAGGCCAGCGGCTGCGCGCAAAGCGGCGGCTTTGTCGGTGCGTTCCCAGGTGAATTCGGGCTCTTCGCGGCCGAAGTGGCCGTACGCCGCCGTCTTCTCGTAGATAGGGCGGAGCAGGTCCAGCATCTGGATGATGCCCTTGGGACGCAGGTCAAAATGTTCGTTCACCAGGGCGGCGATCTGCTCATCCGGGATCACGCCGGTACCTTCGGTGTACACGGTCACGTTCATCGGCTTGGCCACACCAATCGCATAGGCTACCTGGATCTGGCACTGCTTGGCCAGGCCGGCTTTCACAATGTTTTTCGCAACATAGCGGGCTGCATACGCCGCAGAGCGGTCCACTTTCGATGGGTCTTTGCCAGAGAACGCGCCACCACCGTGGGGGCAGGCGCCACCGTACGTGTCCACAATGATTTTGCGACCGGTCAGGCCGCAATCGCCTTGGGGGCCGCCGATCACAAAGCGGCCGGTGGGGTTGATCAGGTAGCGGGTGTTTTGCAGCCACTCTTTGGGCAGCACCGGCTTGATGATTTCTTCAATGATGGCTTCGGTGAACGAGGCCTTCATCTTGTGCTGGGTCTCCGACTGGTCAGGGCTGTGCTGGGTAGACAGCACCACGGTGTCGATGCTGTGGGGCTTGCCGTCTACATAGCGCATGGTCACCTGGCTCTTGGCGTCGGGGCGCAGGAAGGGCAGGCGGCCATCTTTGCGCAGCTGGGCTTGGCGCTCCACCAGGCGGTGCGCGTAGTAGATGGGTGCGGGCATCAGCTCGGGCGTTTCATCGCAGGCGTAACCGAACATCAAGCCTTGGTCACCGGCACCGATGTTGAGGTGATCGTCAGAGGCGTGGTCCACGCCCTGTGCGATGTCGTTGGACTGCTTGTCGTAGGCCACCAATACAGCGCAACCCTTGTAGTCGATGCCGTACTCGGTGTTGTCGTAGCCAATGCGCTTGATGGTGTCGCGCGCGACCTGGATGTAGTCCACATGTGCGTTGGTCGTGATTTCACCGGCCAAAACTACCAGACCGGTGTTGGTCAGCGTCTCAGCAGCTACGCGGGAGCGGGGGTCTTGTTTGAAAATTGCATCCAGGATCGCATCGGAAATCTGGTCTGCGACCTTGTCGGGGTGGCCTTCTGATACGGACTCAGAGGTAAAGAGGAAGTCGTTCGCCATAAAGTTTCTCCAAAAAAACATCAAGACGCGTTGCTTGAGCTTTGGGGCTTTCAGCGAACGCTTTAGCAGATCCGCCGGAATCGGCGAGGCACAATGGCTCCTTTTTGATCAGTTGCCCCTGTGAAGTCACCCTGCAAGTAGTTCTATAACTCGGTGACGTCGCGGATTTTAGCCCACCATGGCCTTTGTATTTCGATTCCTTTCCCGACAGCCGCTGGGTCTGTTACACCGCATCGGCTGGCTGTGTGGCTGGTTGGTGTATGGCTTGTCGCCGACCTATCGCCGTCGTTTGCAGGAGAACGCGCGTCTCGCCGGTGTGAAGCCGTCGTGTGTGCGCGCCTCGATCGAAGCGGCCGGGCAGATGGTGTTGGAGTTACCCCGTCTCTGGATTGGCCCTGAGGTGCCCGTGCAGTGGGATGGCGCGGAACTGATTGATACGGCCTTGGAGTCTCATCAAGGCGTGATTTTTTTGACGCCGCATTTGGGGAGTTTCGAAGTCACCGCCCGGGCCTATGCCCAGCGCTTCGGTGTTGCCCATGCTCCCATGACGGTGCTGTACCGGCCTGCGCGTCAGGTCTGGTTGCGAAGCATCATCGAAGCAAGCCGCCGGCGCCCGGGCTTGGCCACGGCCCCTGCCAATCTTGCGGGGGTAAAGCAGTTGATCAAAGCTTTGCGCTCGGGCCAAGCCGTGGGCTTACTGCCCGATCAGGTACCGCCCGAGGGGCAGGGCGCCTTGGTTTCGTTTTTTGGTAAACCGGCTTACACCATGACCTTGGCGGCACGCCTGGCCCAGCAGACCGGTGCCCGAGTGGTGCTGGCTTGGGGCGAACGATTGGAAGGTGGTAAGGGCTTTCGGGTGTGTGTCAGGCCGTTTGACGAAGCGCTTTCTGCAGATGTAGTGCAGGCCACTTTACAAATCAACCGCGCCATGGAGCGTGTCATCCACGAGCTGCCCGGTCAGTATTTGTGGGGCTATGCACGCTATAAACAACCGCGTCAGCCCGAAGGGGCCCCGGAACAAAAAGGTTGACAGGATGAGTCGTTGGATTTTGCGCGTGATGGAATGGCTGGGGCGGCTTCCGCTGCCTTGGCTGCGGGCGCTTGGCGTCGGGCTGGGAGTCGCCTTATTTTTGCTGGTAGGGTCCCGCCGCCGAGTGGTGCTGACCAACCTGCGGATCTGCTTCCCGAGACACACGCCTTGGCGGCGTGGGCGATTGGCCGTGGCAACTTTTGTGGCTTTCGCTCAGGCGTGGCTCGATCGCGGCTGGCTTTGGCACGCCTCTGACAAGATGTTGCGGACGCGATTGCAATTGACGGGTGCGCTCCATGAGCTGGCCGGTAATGCTCCGACGATTTTGTTCGCACCCCATTTCGTCGGGCTCGATGCGGGTTGGACCGCATTGACGCAGCAAGTTGATCGGTCTTTCACGACGATTTACACCGATCAGGCAAATAAAGTGGCCGACGATTGGATTCTGGCCGGGCGCAAACGCCTCGGTGGCCGATTGTTCGGGCGGATAGAGGGCGTCAAACCCATCATTGCCGGGTTGAAAGCGGGGGAGCCGTTGTACCTGTTGCCGGATATGAACTTTGGTCCGGAAGAGTCTGTTTACGTTCCGTTTTACGGGCGTCCTGCGGCTACGGTGCCTTCACTCTCACGGTTCGCGCGCCTGTCTCGCGCGAAGGTGGTCCCTATTGTTTGCAAGTTGGTGCCTTCCGGCTATGAAATCGAGGTATTGCCCGCTTGGACAGACTACCCCAGCACCGATTTACAGGCCGATACTGCCCGGATGAACCAGATGCTGGAGACTTACATCAATCGCATGCCGGCTCAATACTATTGGGTGCACAAGCGTTTCAAGGACCAGCCCGAGGGCTGGTATCCGCCTTATTGAGCAGCGGGGGCTTCGGCTGCGGTCGCGACGGGAGCTGGCAGATCGGGGTGTGCCCAGTCCCATAACAGGGTGGCAACGTCTTCAATCCCGGTGCGTTTGGTCGCCGAAAAGAGACGAACTTCGCCACCGCCCGCCTGAAGTTTGGTGATGGAGAGCACTTTGGCGCCCTCGCTGCGGGTGAGCTTGTCCGCTTTGGTCAGAATTACCAGGAATTTCAGGCCTTCCGCGACCCGGGGGCGGATGACGTCCAGCAAGATCTCGTCGAGCTCTGTCATGCCGTGACGCGGATCACACATCAGCACGATGGCTTTCAGGTTTTTGCGGGTAACCAAATAATTGGCCATGACTTGCTGCCAGCGGATTTTGTCCTGTTTGGGCACCGCGGCGTAGCCATATCCGGGCAAGTCGGTGAGAACTGCGTCAGTAACGCCTTGTTTACCCAGTGAAAACAGGTTGATGTGCTGGGTGCGGCCGGGCTTCTTGGAGGCGAAGGCCAGCTGTTTTTGCTGCGTCAGTGTGTTGATGCAGGTTGATTTGCCAGCGTTGGAGCGGCCAACGAAGGCGATTTCGGGTACATCCAATTCAGGAAGAAAGTGCAATTGCGGCGCGGTAGTCAGGAATCGCGCAGTGTGCAACCACCCCAAAGCAACCGCGGCGGCGCTTTTTTCCGGTGGGGTTGTTGGCTTTGGGGTTGGCGTTGTCGCCTTTGGGTTTTGTGTGTTGGTCATTGAAATTGAAGGTAAACCCAGACACGCATTGTAGAATGGCCCAGTTCCGGCTACCAGACACAACATTCCTATGAAGTTGATCGCTCAATTGATTATTGCGGCCTCCGTGGCCGTACTCGCCGTTTCTTCCCATGCGGAAGAGCCGAAAAAAGAGTCAGCCAAAGCTGCAAAGCCGGATCTGGCCAAGGGCGAGGCTGCCTTCGGTGCAGTTTGTGCTGCCTGCCACGGTGCAGACGGTAACTCTGCGATCGCGGGTAACCCCAAGCTTGCCCAGCAGCATCCTGAATACTTGGTGAAGCAGCTTCAAGAATTCAAGTCGGACAAGAGAAATAACGCCGTCATGAAAGGCTTCGCTGCAGGCCTGAGCGATGACGACATGAAAAACATCTCCTTCTGGTTGGCCACCAAGGCTGCAAAGCCCGGCTTTGCGAAGGACAAGGATCTGGTGAGCTTGGGTGAGCGGATTTATCGCGGTGGTATCGCGGATCGCCAAGTCCCAGCCTGTGCCGGATGCCACAGCCCAAATGGCGCAGGTATTCCTTCTCAATACCCACGCTTGAGTGGCCAGCACGCCGACTATTCGGTGGCGCAGCTGGTTGCCTTCCGTGATGGTGTTCGCAAAAACAGCCTGCAAATGACACAAGTGGCAGCCAAGCTGAATGACCGCGAAATCAAGGCGGTATCGGACTACATCGCTGGACTGCGCTGATTCGTCAGCTTTCGGAGGTTCAGGGGAACCAAAGAGAGCATTGACACCCCAACAGGCGGGACCATCCTCTAGATGGCCCGCTTTTTTTTCGATTGTTTTTCATGACCGTTTCCACCCAAGGTATTGAGGTAAAGGCAGGCTCCCGTGCATGGCGCACAAGCGTCGAGCTTTTGTCGTCCATGCGCTTTGCCATTTCTTTGCTGACGGTGATTTGTATTGCCTCAGTGATCGGTACGGTGCTGAAGCAGCACGAGCCGTTAGGGAATTACATCAATCAATTCGGTCCATTTTGGGCTGAAGTGTTCCAGCGTGCCAGTCTGTTCAATGTGTACAGCGCCTGGTGGTTTCTGCTGATCTTGGCATTCCTGGTGGTCAGTACTTCTTTGTGTGTGGCTAGAAACACGCCGAAAATTTTGGTGGATCTGCGCTCTTACAAGGAAAACATCCGCGAGCAAAGTTTGCGCGCCTTTGGGCACAAGGCGCAGGCTGAACTCGCAGAGTCGCCCGAGGCCGCAGCGCGACGACTGGGCGGGTTGCTGGCGGGCGGCGGCTGGAAGGTCAAGCTGCAGTCCCGCGAAACTACGCGGGGCACTGGTTGGATGCTGGCTGCTAAAACAGGTGCCAGCAATAAGCTGGGCTACATCGCTGCGCACAGCGCCATCGTGCTAGTGTGCTTGGGCGGGCTGCTGGATGGTGATTTGGTGGTGCGTGCCCAAATGCTGTTTGCTGATAAAACCCCCTTCAAGGGCGGCGGAATGATTGCCGATGTGCCCGCTCAGCACCGGCTTAGTGAACGCAATCCGACGTTCCGCGGCAACGTGATGGTGTCCGAAGGCACCCAATCCAGCACCGCGATTTTGAATCAGTCGGATGGCATTCTTTTGCAGGAACTGCCGTTTGCCATTGAGCTCAAGAAATTTATTGTGGAGTACTACTCCACGGGCATGCCCAAGCTATTTGCCAGTGATATCGTGATTCACGACAAAGCCACGGGAGAGCAGACTCCGGCCCGGGTGGAAGTGAATCATCCTGCCAGTTTCAAAGGGATTGAAATTTATCAATCTAGTTTTGATGATGGTGGCTCGACACTCAAGTTCAAAGGGGAGTCACTGCGCACCGCTGCGAAACCATTCGACGTGGACGGCGTAGTTGGCGGTAGCAGCGTTATTCAGGGTGACTCGTCTTCTGGTGCAGAGGCGCTGACCGTTGAGTTCACCGGTTTACGTGTCATCAATGTGGAGAATTTGACAGCCGATGCGGTTGGCAAGACTGATGTACGCGGGGTGGATTTGCGCACCTCCATCAATGCCCAACTCGGAGCTGCCAATAAATTGAAGGATGGCAAGACACTGCGCAACATCGGACCGAGCTACAGCTACAAACTCCGTGATAAGGCTGGGCAAGCCCGAGAGTTCAACAACTACATGTTGCCGGTAGATCTGGGTGATGGTCAGTCGGTGTTTTTGTTGGGCATGCGGGAAAGTCCTGCGGAGTCTTTCCGTTATTTGAGAGTGCCTGCTGACGCAGAGGGCAGTCTGGATGGGTTTTTGCGGGTGAGTCGTGCACTCGCGGACCCCGCGATGCGCCAGGAGGCCGTGCGACGTTACGCAAGCAAAGCGGTTGATAAGCAGCGAGATGATTTGATGGGGCAGTTGGCCGGGTCTGCGACTCGCGCGTTGACACTGTTTGCTGGTGCGGGGGGATCTGTGGCGGGTCTGCAAGCGATTTCTGACTTCATTGAGTCCAACGTGCCTGAAGCTGAGCGCAATAAAGCAGGTGAAGTGCTAGTCCGTATTTTGAATGGCGTTCTTTACGAACTGGTGCAGATGACCCGTGAGGCGGCGAAACTGAAGCCATTGCCAGCTGATGCAGAGACTCAACAATTTATGACGCAGTCGGTCTTGGCGCTGAGTGATTTGCCGCTTTATCCCGCCCCGTTTTTGTTGAATTTGACAGACTTCACGCAAGTGCAGGCCAGCGTTTTCCAGGTGGCTCGTGCTCCCGGAAAAACGGTGGTGTACCTCGGTTGTGCCTTGCTGATTCTGGGGATTTTCGCCATGTTGTATGTTCGAGAGCGTCGCTTGTGGATTTGGTTGGAGCCGTTAGATGGCAGATCAGATATCTCTGCGGCAACGATGGCTCTCTCTACCAACCGGAAAACGATGGACGGCGACAAAGAGTTCGAACATTTGAAGCGTCGACTGCTAGCTCTTGAGGAACAAGAAAAATGAGTGCTCTACCTGCCGAATCCGCGGTGATATCTGCCAAAAACATCACCCTGGAACTGAATGACAGCTATTTCCGCCGGACTTGGTGGGAATGGGTTTTTGCCGCTCTCGTGATAGCGGGTGGCGTTTTTGCCTTTACGCGTTATCACTCCGCGATGGATGTCTATGAAAAGGGCATCCTTTTGGGCGCAGTGCCTGCCGCGATCTGGTTGGGCTGGTTGTGGGCACCTTTGCAGCGTCTGATGCTGCTGGTGGCGGTGTTGTCGCTAACGGGCATTGCGGCGTACCAGGGCGATCTTGGCCGTGCTGAAACAGTGTTCGGGCTCAAGTATTTCTTATCCAGCCAGTCCGCGATTTTGTGGATGAGCATGCTGTTCTTTATGGCGACTGCTTTCTATTGGGTGGCTGTTTTCGCCAAGGGCCGCGCCGACGGTTTGGAGCTGGTCGCCTCGCGTTTGGTGTGGGTGGCCGTCACCATGGCGCTAACCGGAACGATGGTGCGCTGGTTTGAAAGCTACCTGCTGGGCGCAGATGTTGGGCACATCCCGGTCAGTAATCTGTATGAAGTGTTCATCATGTTTTGTTGGATGACGGCGCTTTTCTACCTGTATTTTGAAGCGCAGTACAAGACCAGATCGTTGGGCGCTTTTGTCATGCTGATCGTGAGCGCCGCAGTGGGTTTCTTGCTCTGGTACACCGTGGCGCGGCAAGCGCAGGAAATTCAACCTTTGGTGCCGGCGCTCAAAAGCTGGTGGATGAAGCTCCATGTACCCGCCAACTTCATCGGCTATGGCACTTTTGCTTTGGCTGCGATGGTGGCCTTTGCCTATTTGATTAAGCAGCAGGCCACCGAGACCAAGTGGTACCGTTTAGCGCCTCTCTGGTTGCTGGGTATTGTGTTGTGCTTCGAGCCGATTGTGTTTCGCAAGTCTTCGGCATCTGGCCTTAACGATTATTGGGCCGTCTATTTCGGCGTTTCGGCTTTGATCGTGGCTGGGATCCTTTTGGGGCGCCGTGCCATTGCTGAGAAACTACCCTCTTTCGAAGTCTTGGATGATGTGATGTACAAGTCCATCGCGGTGGGGTTCGCATTTTTCACGATCGCGACAGTGTTGGGCGCGCTATGGGCTGCCGAAGCGTGGGGTGGTTATTGGAGCTGGGATCCTAAGGAGACCTGGGCTTTGATCGTCTGGCTCAACTATGCAGCTTGGCTGCACATGCGTCTGATGAAAGGCCTGCGTGGCACGGTCGCCGCATGGTGGGCTTTGGCAGGCTTGGCGATCACCACTTTTGCCTTTATCGGCGTAAATATGTTTTTGAGCGGACTCCATAGCTACGGAACCCTGTAAGGAAACCCAAGCTCGACCGACCAAATCGGAAACAAGGAACACACTTATGCACTATCACTCCAAGTCTAGCGGTTTCCAGCATCCGGCGTCGAGCGAGATAACGCCGCAGGTGGTGTATCAAAACCGACGCAAGCTATTGCAAACCGTCGCGACGGGAGTGGCTGGTGCTGGCTTGGCAACCTGGGCTTCCAGGAATGCCATGGCGCAAGGTTCCGGCTGGGGCAGTCGCCCCGGCAAGTTGGCCGCCTTGACCACAAAGACCACGTCTGTCGATGGTGCCGTTACTGCGGAAAAAGTAACGCCCTACAAAGACGCCAGCACGTACAACAATTTTTACGAGTTCGGGACCGACAAAGCGGACCCGGCAGTGAATGCCCACACGCTCAAGACCTCGCCGTGGACAGTGGAAGTGGAAGGGCTCATCAAAAAGCCGGGCAAGTACGCGCTGGAAGACTTGCTGAAATTGAGTCCACTGGAAGAGCGCGTGTACAGGCTCCGCTGTGTGGAGGGGTGGTCGATGGTGATTCCGTGGGTGGGCTATTCCTTGTCGGAGCTCATCAAGCGAGTCGAGCCTCAGGGGAGTGCCAAGTATGTCGAATTCATCACCTTGGCAGACCCGAAGACGATGCCGTATGTTGGATCACGCGTCTTGGATTGGCCCTACGTGGAGGGCCTCCGGTTGGACGAGGCTCAGCATCCCTTGACCTTGTTAACTTTTGGCATGTATGGCGAGGTTTTGCCTAACCAAAGCGGTGCGCCTGTGAGACTGGTTGTTCCATGGAAATATGGATTCAAGAGTGGCAAGAGCGTTGTGAAAATCCGCTTTACTGAAAAGCCACCGGCCACAGCATGGAACAAAGCCGCAGCGAACGAGTACGGGTTTTATTCGAATGTGAATCCGAATGTGGACCATCCTCGCTGGAGTCAGGCTACGGAGCGCCGTATTGGTGAAGATGGCTTGTTTGCCAAGAAGCGCAAGACACTGATGTTCAACGGTTATGAGGCACAAGTGGGCCAGCTCTACGCAGGTATGGATTTGAAGAAGTTTTTCTAACTGCCCAGCCGATTCTTATGAACAAGTGGCTGCTGCATCGACTGGCCAAGCCATGCCTGTTGATTGTGTTGTGTCTTCCGCTAATTCATCTGGTGTTCTCTGCCTTTGCGGATCGCTTGGGGGCTAATCCTGCAGAGGCCCTGATACGGTCAACTGGCGATTGGACTTTGCGCTTGCTGTGCTTGACATTGGTCATCAGCCCTTTGCGGGAGATCAGCAAGTGGTCTGGCTTGGCACGATTCCGCCGCATGGTAGGGGTGTCCACCTTTTTTTACGGATTGCTGCATCTGCTCTCATACAGCTGGCTCGATATGGGCTTGGATGTGCCGGACATAGCCGCGGACTTTGTGAAGCGCCCCTTCATTCTGGTGGGCTTTGCGGCCATGTTGCTACTTAGCGCGTTGGCGGCTACCTCCTTTAACGTCGTGATCAAGGCTATGGGTGTCAAGCGGTGGCAAATGCTCCACCGTTCTGTGTACGCGATTGCCGTGCTCGCTATCTTGCATTTCTTCTGGATGCGCTCAGGCAAAAACGATTTCACCGAGGTTGGCGTTTACGCAGCCATCCTCGGAATTCTGTTGGGCTGGAGAGTCCGCAGGTATCTGCGGAAATAAGCCCTAAAGAAGCTTTTCGCCCCGAATCTGATCAGCAAACTCATCGCGCTGGCGAATGAGGTGGCTGTTTGTGCCATCTACCAAGATCTCTGCCGCTTTAGAGCGGGAGTTGTAATTGCTCGACATGCTCATGCAGTAGGCGCCGGCAGACAATACGGCCAACCGATCGCCCGCTTTGACCGCTAGTGCGCGGTCGTGTCCAATCCAGTCACCGCTCTCGCAAACTGGGCCAACAACATCAAAAACTTCAGTCGATGGTTGAGCTGGTGAATACTGAAGAGGGACGATCGTGTGAAAGGCTTGGTACATGGCCGGCCGGGGAAGGTCGTTCATCGCAGCGTCAACGATGCAGAAATTTTTCTGTTCACCTGGCTTCATGTACAAAACCTCGGTAACGCAGACTCCTGCGTTACCGACCAACGAACGCCCGGGCTCAATCATGAGCTGGCGCTGACCGAATCCTCGCGCATCCAGCTTGACCAGCAATTTGTGCCACAGAGCGTCTGCAGCGGGTGGTGTGTCACCGTTGTAGTTGATGCCCAAACCACCGCCAAAGTCGATGTGATGAATAGGTATGCCCGCTGCTTCGATGGACTCGACCAAGTCCAACATCCGGTCCATGGCGTCAAGGTACGGCGTTTCTTCAGTGATTTGAGATCCAATGTGGCAGTCTATGCCCACGACTTTCAATCCAGGCAAAGCAGCTGCACGTTGGTAAGTCATGAGCGTGCGCTCGTGTGCGATGCCGAATTTATTGCCTTTGAGTCCGGTCGAAATGTAGGGGTGCGTTTTGGGGTCTACATTCGGATTCACCCGGATGCTGATGGGCGCCTGCAAATTCAAACCGAGGGCGACTTCATTCAAGACATCGATTTCTGCCTCGCTTTCCACGTTGAAGCAGCCGATTCCGGCCTTGAGCGCTACGGCCATTTCTGTACGAGTTTTCCCGACACCAGAAAAAATGACTTTGTCCGCTTGCGCGCCTGCCGCAAGCACTCGTGCGAGCTCGCCGCCAGAGACGATGTCAAAACCACATCCGGCTTTGGCAAACAGTTGCAGGATGGCCAGCGAGGAGTTTGCTTTCATAGCGTAGCAAACGCGTGCATTACGGCCCGCAAAACCACGCTGATAAGCGGCCAGAGCGTCCAGCATGGAGGCTTTGGAATAGACAAACAAAGGTGTTCCGTGGAGCGAAGCCAATTCGCCTAAGTCGCATCCCTCAACCTGTAGTTGGTCTTGCTGGTAATGAACGTGGGGGTGTCCGGGGAGTTGGGGTGCGCTCATGGGGTAGAAATGTTGGGGCTGGCAATAGCAGCAGGTGCGGAGGGAGGAGCTTTGACACCTGCAGGAGGTACCGGGCGCTTAGGCAAATATAGCGCTCCGGTCTGGCCACAAGCGGTGAGTAACACACAAAGGCAAAGCGGGCTTAGGGTGCTGACTAGAATTCGGGTTCTATTGAACATGCGTAAATTGTAATGACCGACCCTGAATTCATGAGCCTTGCCGAATCTTTGTTGACGTCCATCGAACTCGCTTGTGACCGGATCAATGATGAGTCGGATGCCGATGTCGACAACCAAAGAGTGGGTAGCATGATCACTCTGACCTTTGCAAACCGCTCTCAGATCATCGTGAATCTTCAAAAACCACTCCACGAGGTTTGGCTCGCTGCGAAGTCAGGTGGGTATCACTACCGTTGGCATGAAGGTGCTTGGCAAGACACAAAGGGGGCCGGAGAGTTCTTTGCTGCACTCAGCGCGAACGCCAGCGCACAGGCCGGCTTTCCATTGACCTTCAGTGCTGCTTAGTTCTTAAAAAGATCCAAGATTTTTTGCTTCTCGTCAGCCGCAGTGCCATTTTCGTTTGCGCCCTCTGCTTTGTCGGCTAGGCCGAGATTACTGACGCCGGCGCCAGGGGTGAACTCTTCATAAAACCACTCGTTGCCTAGCCGTACGACCCCCTCTGGTGCTGTTGGTTCGCTTACGGGAATGCCTTTGAGTGCCGTCTCCATGAAGCTGATCCACACCGGCAGGCTGAGTCCTCCACCGGTCTCACGATCACCAAGTTTGCGGGGCGTGTCGTAGCCAATCCATGTCACTGCAGTGATGGTAGGTTGGTAGCCTGCAAACCAAGCATCCATTGAGTCATTGGTTGTACCTGTTTTGCCGTAAAGGTCCGGGCGTTTCAGCGTCGCTTGCGCGCGAGCGGCCGTGCCGGAGCGAGTGATCTCCTGAAGCAGGCTGCTCATCATGAACGCATTGCGCTCGTCGATAGCCCGTTCGGTGTTTTCAAGTGCGGGTGGCTTAGTCTCCACAAGTACTTTGCCCCTTTGTTCGCTGACCTTGGAAATAATCCACGGGTTGACGCGATAGCCTCCGTTTGCAAACACGGAGTAGGCGCTCGCCATTTGCAGCGGTGTTACCGCGCCTGCGCCCAGTGCCATCGTCAGGTAAGCGGGGTGTTTTTCGGCTTCAAAGCCGAAGCGAGTCACCCATTCCTGCGCGTATGGGGCGCCAATCGAGTTCAAGACCCGTATTGAAATCATATTTTTTGATTTGGCCAGACCCTTACGAAGGGTCATCGGTCCCTCAAAGGTGCCGTCGTAGTTCTTCGGCTCCCAAGGCTGCCCTCCCGTAACGCCGGCATCGAAAAACAACGGCGCGTCGTTCACCACGGTCGCTGGACCGAAGCCTTTTTCCAGGGCGGCTGAATAGATGAAGGGCTTGAAGCTTGAGCCGGGTTGGCGCCACGCCTGTGTTACGTGATTGAATTTGTTTTTTGCAAAGTCAAAGCCGCCTACGAGGGCCCGGATAGATCCGTCGCGCGGGTCCATGGCGACAAATGCGCCCTCGACTTCCGGCAGTTGGGTGACCTCCCACCCACCTTTGCCTGTTTTGGCCACCCGGATGACTGCGCCCTTTCGAAGCTTGATATTGGGTGGAGCCTTGTCTGACAGTCCGGATTGGGCAGGCTTCAAGCCGTCGCCGCTGATCTCTACCACCTCACCATTCTGGCGCTGGGCTTTGATTCGTTTGCTATCCGCTTGGAGAACGATGGCTGCCATGACATCTCCATTGTCCGGATGGTCGTCTAGCGCTTCGTCGATGGCGTCTTCCAGTTCCTGGCCTTTGGCGGGGAGCTCGACGAACTTTTCCGGTCCGCGATAAAACTGCCTGCGTTCGAAATCCATGATGCCGCGCCTAAGAGCGCGATATGCCGCGATCTGCTGGTCAGATTTGATCGTGGTGAACACGTTGAGGCCGCGCGTATATGTTTCGTCGCCGTACTGGCTGTACATCAATTGCCGCACCATTTCAGAAATGTATTCCGCATGGATCGGGTTGGCGTTGGGTCCCGTCTTGATGACCAACTGTTCAGCGTGTGCGGCTTCGGCTTCTTGCTCGGTAATGAATCCGTTTTCCAGCATGCGATCAATGATGTACCCCTGCCGCACTTTTGCACGCTTGGGGTTGCTGATCGGGTTGTAGGCGGAAGGCGCTTTTGGAAGGCCAGCCAACATCGCGGCTTCAGCGACCGAGACATCCTTCAAAGGCTTACCAAAGTAGATTTCTGAGGCAGCGGCGAAACCATACGCGCGGTTGCCCAAGAAAATCTGGTTCATATAGATTTCCAAGATCTGATCCTTGGAGAGCATGTGTTCCAGCTTGAAAGTGAGCAAAATTTCATAAATTTTGCGAGTGAACGTTTTCTCAGAAGTCAGGTAGACATTCCGCGCCACTTGCATGGTGATGGTCGAAGCACCTTGGCTTTTGGCTCGGCCGACATTTGCCAAACCGGCACGAATGACCCCGACATAGTCCACGCCGCCATGCTGGTAAAAACGCGCGTCTTCCACCGCAAGAATGGCGTTTGTCATGACCTTGGGTATTTCTCGAATAGGGGTGAGCTTTCGGCGCTCCTCCCCGAACTCCCCGATCAAATCACCGTCAGCAGAAAAGATCCGCAGCGGGAGCTTTGGGCGATAGTCAGCGATGTCGCTGATATCTGGC
The DNA here is from genome assembly GCF_032193805.1 of Rhodoferax potami. NCBI lineage: Bacteria > Pseudomonadati > Pseudomonadota > Betaproteobacteria > Burkholderiales > Comamonadaceae > Rhodoferax > Rhodoferax potami. The sequence goes on from NZ_JAVBIK010000001.1 coordinate 2,682,311, forward strand.
AAATTCGGATAAGCCAATGCAAGAGCCAATGCGACCAGGGTCAAAACCGAAAGAATGGCGGCAGCACTCAAGCCGGCTATCCAAGCCAGCGCGACCCATAACCAATGTGTTTGTTTTGAGGGGGAGTGCTTTGCAGTATCGGAGGATGTGGGCATGTAGGCGATCTGATGTTCATGCGATTATAAAAACGAGCGGCCCTATGCAGCTGACTGCGTTGATGGCGTTCTTAACGGACCTTTTGAAACGTCTTTTTAATGGGCTGCCAAAGCGCAAATAGGCTTTTCAAGCCACCTTCAGGCGTCGGGTTTTGACAACGTTATAAATTGTCAGAAAGTGAAAAATCCTTTGCCGCTCAATACCCTTGCTGATAGCATTGAAGTGATTTGTTAAGTCTGATCGACGCGTCGTCGTTCTGTTTCAGGGGACCATTTTGATATCAATAGGGGCGTTGTTTAGCCGTCAGCCAGCTCCAATGCTCGGGCTGGATATCAGCTCTTCGAGCGTGAAGCTGGTAGAGCTCGGCCGCGATAAGGCCGGTAATTTGGTGTTGGAGCGCTGTGCTATCGAGCCCTTGGAGCGAGGCTGGTTTGTTGACGGGAATGTTGAAAAGTTTGACGAAGTGGCTGAAGCTGTACGCAAACTGGTCAAGAAAAGCGGCACTAAAACCAAAAGCGTTGCGATGGCGCTTCCTCCCTCTGCAGTGATTACAAAAAAAATCATTTTGCAGGGCGGCATGTCGGACTTGGAGCTCGAGCAACAAGTAGAGGCCGAGGCCAACCAATACATTCCGTTTCCCTTGGATGAAGTAAGTTTGGACTTTTGCGTTGTCGGTCCCAGTGCTTCCAGTGTGGGGGATATAGAGGTGTTGATTGCAGCCTCCCGACGTGAGAAGGTGCAGGATATTCAAGGCTTGGCGGAAGCGGCTGGATTGACACCAGTAATTGTGGATGTGGAGTCCTATGCTGCTCGCTTGGCTGCCGGGCGGCTGATCGAGAATCTGCCCGGGCAAGGTGCAGGTTTGATCGTCGCGCTTTTTGAGATTGGCGCCATGACCACAAGTATGCAAGTCATGCGCGATGAAGAGGTTTTGTACGACCGTGATCAAGCGTTTGGCGGCGCGCAGCTAACCCAGCTCATTGTTCGCCAATATGGGTTCTCTCAAGAGGAGGCCGAGAGCAAGAAACGCAGCGGTGAGCTACCCGATGATTACGAGGCCACCGTACTTAAGCCGTTTATAGACACCATGGTGCAAGAGTTGGGTCGTGCCCTGCAGTTCTTTTTTACAAGTACGCCACACAACCGCGTGGATTACATCATGCTGGCAGGTGGTTCTGCTGCACTTCCTGCATTGACTAATGCAGTCACTCAGCACACATCTTTCCCTTGTAGCCTTCTTAATCCGTTTGATGGCATGGAGATTGGAGAAGGGGTTCGCTTGAAGCGAATGACGCGTGAAGCGCCTTCGTACCTGACCTCTTGTGGTCTTGCGTTGCGGAGGTTCTCCCAGTGATATTGATCAACCTTTTACCGCACCGAGAGGCGGCCCGAAAAAAGCGCAAAGACGTTTTCAACTTGGCACTTGCTGCCGCAGCTTTACTCGGTGGATTGATTGCCGGAACTGTTTATCTGTCGTATGAGGCTGCTATCTCTCAGCAGCAGAGCAACAACTTTGTGCTGGAAACAGAGATCAAAAAGCTCGAGGGCCAGATTAAAGACATCGCCGGACTGGAGACAGAGATTGCTGCTTTGCGCGCTCGGCAGCAGGCCGTTGAAGACTTGCAGTCTGATCGCAACTTGCCAGTGCATTTGCTTTCTGAACTAGTTCTCCAGTTGCCTGACGGTGTTTTTATTAACAAGATGGTTCAGCAGGACCAGCAAGTATTGATCACCGGAGTAGCGCAATCCAACGAGCGTGTATCGGAGTTACTGCGTAACTTGGCCAACAATACGCCTTGGTTTAGCAAGCCGGAATTGATTGAAATCAGCGCTGGATCAACAGCAATCTCACCGAAGGAGCAGCGTCGGACTTTTAACTTCAATGTAAAGGTCAAGCTAATGCGTGCTAGCGAGGCTGAGCAACTAGCCGCAAAACAGGCCGAGACGTCTGCCTCCAGTGCGAGCGCTTCCGCTGCAGTGGCCTCCGCCCCCAAGCTTTGATGTGAGCACACATGGCTAAAAATTTGAATCTTTCGATAAATTTTGCAGACTTACAAGAAAAGCTGACGTCGCAATTTCGTGATTTGGATCCAAAGGATCCATCGCTTTGGCCTTCCATTCCTCGATGTTTTTTGTTGATTGCAGTGGCCTCCTTCGTGGTGGGTCTCCTTTGGTTCGCTTGGTTGTCTGGATCTCAAGAGACCCTGCAAGCAGAGCAAGATAAAGAGATCGTGCTGCGCGAAGACTACAAAAAGAAGTTGACCAAGGCCGTGAATCTTGATGTGCTCCGGAAGCAGCGCGAGCAAGTTCAGCAATATGTGACACAACTTGAAAAGCAATTGCCAAGCAAGGCGGAAATGGATGCTTTGCTATCTGACATCAATCAAGCCGGCTTGGGTCGGAGTCTGCAGTTTGAACTTTTCAGGCCAGGACAGATTGCGGTTAAGGAATACTACGCAGAGTTACCCATAACGATCAAAGTTACTGGCAAATACCATGACATCGGGAGTTTCGCCTCTGACATAGCCAATCTGTCACGCATTGTGACGTTGAATAATTTATCGCTTTCCCCCCGTCCGGATGGTTCCTTGACCCTTGACGCTACAGCTAAGACTTTCAGGTATCTCGACCCAGATGAGGTCCTGGCACAGCGTGCTGCGACGGGAGCAAAGAAATGAAAGTTTTGCGAATTGCCGCCGTCGGAGCGCTTGGCTTGCTATTAGGTGCATGCGGCCCCAGTGGAGAGGATGATCTTCGAAATTGGATTGTCGAGGAACGCAATCAAACGCGACCTAAAGTGGCTCCGATTCCTGCTCCCAAGCAGTTCGTTCCAGAAAAATACGCCGATACCTCTGCCACAGAGCCCTTCAGCAGTGTGAAGTTGACACAGGCACTAAAGCGGGAGTCTTCTCAGGCGGTAACCAATGGAGCTTTGGTTGCACCTGAACTTGCGAGACGGAAAGAACCATTGGAGTCCTTTCCATTGGATACGATGTCGCTGGTCGGCAATCTGTCGAAATCAGGCCAGCCTGTGGCCTTGGTCCGTGTGGATAACCTGCTGTATCAGGTGCGGTCTGGGAACTATTTGGGGCAGAACTACGGGAAAGTCACCAAAATCACGGAAACCCAAGTCACCTTGCGTGAAATCGTTCAAGACGCTGCGGGCGAGTGGATTGAGCGTGTCGCAACACTTGAGTTGCAAGAGAGGGCGAGATGAGATGTCCGAACGATTTACTTGGAATGCGCATGTTTAAAAAAATTGCTTTTACCCTGTCTCTGTTGGTCGGACAGTTTGCGTTCGCGCAAGGAGCTATCGAGTCCGTGTCGGGGTCTCTGCAGGGCGGGAACGAGGTCGTCCGCATTGATTTGAGCGAGGCGCTTACCGCGTTGCCTACAGGCTTTGCTATTCAGTCGCCAGCGCGCATTGCGCTCGATTTTCCTGGTGTTGCAAATGCCATGGGGCGATCAACGGTCGAGATCAATCAAGGCAACTTGCGTTCCGTCAGCGTGGTTCAGGCGGGTGAACGTACTCGTGTGGTGCTCAACCTGAAACAAGCCGCCGCTTACAAGGCTGAAATTCTGGGGAAGTCTTTGATTGTTTCTTTGGGTGCTGCAGAGGTGGCCAATACGAAACCTGTCAGTGCTTTCGCTGAACCGATCGCGCGAGTGGCGGCACCGCTAAAAGACGTGGATTTCCGCCGAGGCGCTGATGGTGCGGGTCGTGTGATCGTGACCTTGCCCAATAGCCAAGTGGGAGTGGACATCCGTCAACAAGGGCAAGGACTGGTTGTTGAGTTCATGAAGTCCAGTCTGCCAGAAGGCTTGCGTCGCAAGTTGGATGTGGCCGATTTCGGAACGCCAGTGAAATCCGTAACCACTACGCAATCTGGGGACCGTGTGCGGATGGTGATCGAGCCCCAAGGGCAGTGGGAGCATAGTGCGTATCAAAGTGACGAGCAATTTGTGGTTGAGGTCAAAGAGATCAAGGTCGACCCCAAAAAGTTGACGCAAGGCCCCGGCTACAACGGACAAAAGCTGTCGCTGAACTTCCAAAGTATCGAAGTGCGTTCGCTGTTGCAAGTGATAGCCGACTTCACCAACTTCAACATCGTGACCTCTGATTCGGTAGCCGGCTCAGTCACGCTCCGTTTGCAAGATGTCCCTTGGGATCAGGCTCTGGACATCATCCTTCAGGCGAAGGGTTTGGGCATGCGCAAGACCGGAAATGTCTTGTGGGTTGCTCCGAAAGACGAAATCGCGGCCAAAGAAAAGCTCGATCTTGAGACTGTAGTGGCTGTGCAGAACTTGGAGCCCTTGCGCACCCAAGCTTTTCAGATCAACTACGGCAAAGCATCTGACATCGCAGCGGGCTTGATCGCCTCAAGTTCCGGTGTCGGGCAAGGCGTGACCGCGACGCGGATACTTTCCTCCCGCGGCAGCGTGATCTCTGAGAATCGCACTAACCAGTTGTTTGTGACAGATATTCCCAGCAAGTTGGAACAAGTGCAGCAACTGATCTCTAAGATTGACATTGCTGTGCGCCAAGTATTGATTGAAGCGCGGATTGTGGAGGCCTCCGATTCTTTCGGTAAGTCCTTGGGCGTGAAGCTCGGTGGCGGTGGGTCTGCTGGTGCTTCCGGCGACAAACCTGGCATCTCGCTGGGCTCAAGTTATGTGGCTGGCGCCGCAGCCACTACGTCGGGCAATTTTGTGAACTTGCCCTCGACAGGTGCACTGGGCAGCAACTCGCCGGGCCAGTTTGCTGTCTCTATTTTTGGTGCAGGTGCCGATCGTTTCTTGAACTTGGAAATCTCTGCGCTGGAGGCTGAAGGCAAGGGCAAAGTGGTGTCCAGCCCTAGGGTTGTAACGGCTGATCAGATCCGAGCGTTGATTGAGCAGGGTACGGAACTGCCGTACCAGGTAGCGTCATCGAGCGGTGCTACATCCATTGCGTTTCGTAAAGCTAACCTGAAACTCGAAGTGCTTCCGCAGATTACGCCTGAGGGCAACATTATCTTGACCTTGGACGTGACCAAAGACACCGTAGGTCAATCCACGCCTGCCGGCTTCGCGATTGACACCAAGCATGTTCAAACCCAAGTCTTGGTAGAAAACGGCGGTACGGTGGTGATTGGTGGTATTTTCACTGAGAGCTCGACGGACACAGAAACGAAGGTTCCCTTCTTTGGCGATCTGCCGGGCTTGGGAGTCCTCTTCCGCAATAAGGCCAAAGAGATCCAAAAAAGAGAGATGCTCGTGTTTATCACACCGAAAGTCATAGCTGACAAAGTGGTGGGACGTTGATCCCAGCATGGTGAGGTAGCTACGAATTGAGCATTAGTCTTGTCGGTCTTCCCGGCTCTGGGAAGACCACTGTCGGGCGGCAACTGGCGCGACGTCTGCGCCTTCCTTTCGTTGACTCAGACCACGCCATTGAGAGCCGTATCGGTTGCTCTATCCGTGAATTCTTCGATCGTGAAGGGGAGGAGCGCTTCCGCGATATCGAAGAGGATGTCCTGGATGAGCTGTCAAAAAATGCAAACTCCGTCTTGTCGACCGGTGGCGGTGCTGTGTTGCGCGCTAACAATCGTGGCAATTTGCATGCGCGTGGCAAGGTCGTGTATCTGAAGTCCACCCCAGAGGAGTTGTTTCGGCGGCTGCGCCACGACGTGAGCAGGCCTTTGTTGCAAGTGTCTGATCCTCTGGCGCGCATGCGCGAGTTGTTTGCGATTCGTGATCCTTTGTACCGAGAAACGGCCCATTTCGTCTTAGAGACCGGTCGCCCCTCGGTAGCAACCTTGGTCAATATGATCGTCATGCAGTTAGAGCTCTCTGGCGCCATTCCCTCGGTCGACTAAGCCGGTCTTTGTGCCCCATCACGGGTAGGCCCTAAACTATCGGGCTATGACTACGCAAGTGCTTCACACGGTTCACATTTCGCTTGAAGAGCGAAGCTACCCCATTCATATCGGCCACGATCTTTTGGCCGGTGAGTCCGTCTTCTCCGGCTTACCCAGTGCGCACACGGCACTGATTGTGAGTAACACGACGGTAGCGCCGTTGTATGTTGCCAAATTAAAGGCCGGGCTAGCACCGCATTACGCACGTGTTTTGACCTTGGAGCTCCCCGATGGTGAGGCCCATAAGCACTGGGAAACGTTGAATCTAATTTTCGACGTTCTGCTGGCGAACACAGCCGACCGAAAGACGACGCTGTTTGCATTGGGGGGCGGTGTGGTGGGAGACATGACGGGGTTCGCAGCAGCAAGTTATATGCGTGGTGTGCCCTTCGTGCAGGTGCCTACAACTTTGCTTGCTCAGGTGGATTCATCGGTGGGTGGCAAAACGGGCATCAACCATCCACTCGGCAAAAACATGGTGGGTGCTTTTTATCAGCCACAGATGGTGCTGTGTGACCTAGCGACCTTGGGCACATTGCCCCCTCGTGAGGTGAGCGCCGGTCTGGCCGAGGTCATCAAATACGGGCCCATCGCCGACATGGAGTTTTTCGATTGGATCGAAGCCAACATCGAGAAATTAGTCAGTCTGGACAGCGTCACACTGGCGCATGCGGTGAAGCGGAGTTGTGAAATCAAGGCTTGGGTCGTGGGCCAAGACGAGCGTGAGTCCGGGCTTCGCGCCATCTTGAACTTCGGCCACACCTTTGGCCACGCCATCGAGGCAGGCTTGGGGTATGGGGAGTGGTTGCACGGTGAGGCTGTCGGATGCGGAATGGTTATGGCGGCAACCTTGTCAGAGCGGCTGGGCTTGGTAGATGCGGCATTTGTCGCTCGACTGACGCGCTTGATCGCGGCCGCTGGGCTGCCCGTCAAAGCGCCGCTACTCCATGCCGCAGACAATGCCGGCGCCTATCTTGATTTGATGCGGCATGACAAGAAATCAGAAGCCGGTGAAATCCGGTTTGTAGTCATCGATGGCCCGGGGCGTGCAGCGCTTCGCAGTGCACCTGATGCGCTTGTGCGCGAAGTGATAGACGCCTGCAATTTGTGATTGCTATAAAAATAGTAGCTGCTCGCGCATATAAAAAAAGGGTGACGGCGTAATTTTATGGATCAGCTTCAGCCCTACGCCTGTTTGCCTGAGACCAGCAGGGGGCGACGCTTTCCTGAAGAGGCGGCGCCGACCCGGACCCCGTTTCAAAGGGATCGGGATCGGATTGTTCATTCCACCGCTTTTCGGCGATTGGTTTACAAGACACAGGTGTTCATCAACCACGAAGGCGACCTCTTTCGCACCCGCCTCACGCATTCGCTGGAGGTTGCGCAGCTGGGGCGATCGATGGCGCGGACCCTCGGCCTGAACGAAGACGTGGTCGAAACCATCGCCTTGGCCCATGATCTAGGGCACACCCCTTTCGGTCATGCGGGGCAAGATGCCCTTCATGAGTGCATGGCCGAATACGGTGGTTTTGAACATAACCTGCAAAGTCTGCGGGTCGTGGACCACCTGGAGGCGCGGTATCCCCAGTTTGATGGCCTCAATTTATGCTTTGAGTCTCGCGAAGGCATCTTGAAGCACTGCTCCCGTACGAATGCCCACGCGCTGGAGCAGGCCGAGGTCGACTTTCCTGCTGCAGCTGCCGGTGTCGCCCGCAGATTCCTGGATGGCGGGCAACCGAGTCTCGAGGCTCAGCTCTGCAACCTGGCCGATGAAATCGCCTACAACTGTCACGACATTGACGATGGTGTCCGATCCGGTCTGCTGCTGATGGAGCAAATGTTGGAGGTGCCCCTGTTTTCGCGCTATGCCCGGCAAGCCCTCACACAACATGCGCAACTGGCGCAGCCTCCACAGCAGCGGCGTTGGCTGTACGAGTCCATCCGCTTGATGTTGAGCGACATGGTCTACGACGTACTGAAAACCACCCAAGCGCAATTGGCAGAAAGCCAACCGGCAAGTGTGGTGGAAGTGCGTGCTACAAAGCCTTTGGTGTTGTTCAGCCCCGGCATGCGGGCGGAAACCCGCGAGCTGAAGAAATTTCTCTTTGACCACCTCTACCGCCACGACCAGGTGATGGACACGATGAACAGGGCCAAGCAGGTGGTTAGGGATCTTTTTGATGCTTATCTGGAGACGCCGGCTGAAATGCGCCAAGACAGCGAGCCTGCGGGCGACATTACGCTTCAGCGGCGGGTGAGTGACCATATTGCAGGTATGACCGACCGTTTCGCCTTGCGTGAGCACGCCCGCTTGACCGGAAAGACCTTGTTTCATGTCTGACCTCCCTCGCCTTGCCCCGCAAACAGACGATGTGGTGATCGCTCGCACCAGGCAGTGGCTGGAGCGCGCGGTCATCGGGCTCAATCTGTGCCCGTTTGCAAAGGCTGTTTACGTCAAGAACCAAGTGCACTATGTGGTGTGCCGGGAAGCCGCGCCGGCTGATGTGTTGGAGGTCTTGCAGACGGAGTTGCTCGACTTGCAAGCCAGTCCTGCCGAGACCAGAGATACCACGCTCCTGATATTGCCTGACGCACTGTCAGAGTTTTTGGCGTTCAATGACTTTTTGTACCCCGCCGATAAACTGCTGCGCAAGCTCAAGCTCAGCGGCGATTTACAGATCGCCAGTTTTCACCCGGATTTTCAGTTTGCCGATGCAGAGCCCGACGACATTGGCAACTTCACCAATCGCGCGCCTTATCCGATATTGCACCTGCTGCGCGAGGCCAGCATCGACAAAGCTGTTGAGGCTTTTCCCGACGCGGTGCAGATCTATGCCCGCAATATTGCCGCCCTCGAGGCGCTTGGCGCAGAGGGGTGGGCGGCGCTCGATGTGGCGGCTTACCCTGCTGCGGGCCCCCATCCCCAAGAAACTAAATGAAAAAAAACAAGATATCCTCCGGTCAAAGTGGTGCGCCAGCGTTGCCCGAGGGGCAGATCCCAGAAATCCGCCCCGGGCAATCGGTGGAGCTACTCAAAGAGCTTCACATCCTGACCCGTGACGGCAAGCTAAACCAAGATTCCCGTCGCAAACTCAAGCAGGTCTATCACCTCTACCAGTTCATCGAAAAGTTGATGAATGAGCTGCCGCAAGCCTCCGGCGGAAGCTTCACCCTCGCGGATCACGGTGCCGGTAAGTCGTATCTGGGCTTCATTCTTTACGACCTGTACTTCAAGCACCTCCCGCAGAGCCACCTGTATGGGATCGAAACCCGGGCCGAACTGGTCGATAAATCACGGGTTTTGGCTGACAAGCTGGGCTTTGACCGCATGAGCTTTTTGAACGTCAGCGTGGAGGCGGCGACACAGCTTGAAGAGTTACCCAAAACCTTTGACGTGGTCACCGCCCTGCACGCCTGCGACACCGCCACGGACGATGCGATTGCGTTCGGGTTGGAAAAGCGGGTGAAAGCGTTCGTGTTGGTGCCATGCTGCCAAGCAGAGTTGGCCCGCCATTTGAGCCAAAGCAAGGCGCTCAGCCTGACGCGCACACCCCTGGCCGAACTATGGCGCCACCCGTTGCACACCCGTGAAATGGGCAGCCAGCTCACGAATGTGTTGCGCTGCTTGTATTTGGAAGCCCATGGCTACCAAGTGACCGTCACAGAGCTGGTGGGTTGGGAGCACAGCATGAAAAACGAGTTGATTCTGGCGCGCTACACCGGCCAAAAGAAGCGGCAAGCGGCAGAGCGTTTGAAGTCCATTTTGCAAGAATTCGGTCTTCTGGCCCTGCTTAACACACGGTTTACATTGCCCATGGACAATCAGCCTGACAACGGATCCGGGGCCTGAGGCGTTAGCTGGTCTTGAGAGACATGTTTTGCAAATTGGAGATTGTTATGAAGCAGTGGTTGAAATGGGTTGGTATCGGTGCAACGGTGGCATTGTTGGGTGCATGTGCGAGCAGCAGCCCTGATGTGATTCAGCGTGGCGACTCCCAACGCTTGGCGCAAGTTCAGGATGGGGTCGTGTTGTCTATTCGCAATGTCGTGGTGGACGGTAACCAGTCCGGCGTGGGCGCCGCGGTAGGCGGAGTCGTAGGGGCCATTGGTGGCTTCAGCGGCAGTGGTGTGCAGCGCGAAGCGCAAGTACTTGGCGTGCTTGCAGGCGTAGCCGGCGCAGCCGCGGGTAATGCGATTGAGCGTTTCTCCACCAAGGAAGAAGCGGTAGAAATCCTGGTGCAACTGAAAAACGGCGACCGCCGCGCCATTGTTCAGGCCAAAGGCGGTGAACAATTGGTGGCGGGGGATCCTGTGGTGTTGGTCACCACCGGCTCCAAAGTCCGCGTTACCAAGGCGCCCAAGAATTGATTTGAATCAGAGCCTTCGCTGGCGATAGATTTCACAATGGGGTTTTGAATGGGCGCATCAGCGCCCATTTTTCATAGGGCACCCCCATGGCAATTGAACTCTTCAAAAGTCCGCAGCATTGCTGCATCATGTTTTCCGATCTGGTAACCGACGAGGCAGAGGCGGTACAGGCCAATCAGTTTCTCATTGTCAATCACGGGCAGGCAGCCATCATTGACCCCGGTGGCAACATGACCTTCAACGCGCTGAATCTCACGATGCGTGAATACGTGGCGCCTAAGCATCTGGACTACATCATTGCTTCGCATGCGGACCCAGACATCATCGCGTCCTTGGATCGATGGATGACTTCCACCTCTGCAAAGTTACTGATCTCCCAGCTATGGGCGCGGTTTGCCCCCCATTTCTGCAAGGTCGGGAAAACCGAAGATCGCATCACGCCGATCCCTGACGAGGGCGGCATCTTGCGCTTGGGCAACTCGGAGCTCTTGTTACTACCTGCCCACTTCATGCATGCTGAAGGAAATTTCCAGTTTTACGACCCGATCAGCAAAATCCTGTTTTCAGGTGATTTGGGCGTATCCATGGTGGGTGGGCAGGATGCCAAGCGCTCTATTGAGAGCTTGCAGCCCATGCCCGCGGGAATGGAGGCATTTCACCGGCGGTACATGGTGAGCAACAAAATTTTGAAGCTGTGGGTCAAGATGGTGCGCGCGTTGGATATCCGGATGATTGCCCCGCAGCACGGCGCTCCCTTGGTGGGGCCGGCGATACCGCAGTTGTTGGACTGGCTGGAGAACCTTTCCTGTGGCATTGATTTGATGGGCACTCCGCAGTACCAATTACCGGTTCGTGCTTTGTAGTTCGGATAGAGGGGCGGGTATCCGCTACGATCCTCCGCCATGGCACGACTTCCAAGACTATCGATTGCAGGGCACTTGCACCATGTGTTGCAGCGCGGGGCCCATGGCCAAGCGGTATGCCGAGATACGGAGGATTTTGAAGCGTTCCTGAGCGCGTTAGACAGCGCTGCCGAGGCGAATCACGTCGCAGTGCATGGCTATGTGGTCTTGGCAGATCATTTCCATTTGCTTGTGACGCCCGCGAGTGCAGAGGGCTTGCCGGGCTTGATGCAGGCCTTGGGCCGCAGCTATGTCAGGTACTTCAACAGAAGATACGAACGCCGTGGCACCCTGTGGGAAGGGCGGTTTAAATCGGCTGTGTTGCAGCCGCGCTATCTGCTGCCTGTGTTGACCTACTTCGATACCCATGCCCTGCGACACGGTGAGGGGGCCGCGCCGGCGGACTACGCGTGGTCGACCCATGCCCATTACAGCGGCGCCCGGGTGGACAAGCGCATTGCGACACATCCGGCGTATTGGGGTTTAGGCAACACCCCGTTTGCCCGGGAAGCGCAGTACCAAGCCGCGGTGCAAGAGGGCCTCAATTCAGTGCAATTGGGTGAAATCACCGAGGCTGTGATCGGTGGATGGGCCTTGGGCGATGCTGCATTTGTCGCAGATTTGCAAAAAAACAGCGCCCGTCGACTCACTAAAAAAGCTCCCGGTCGGCCAGCTCTCCACGTTAAAACTTAGTCAAATAGTGTCTTTGCTTAGGTAAATAAATCGCTGATTGCTATCAAATTGATGTGACCCCAATAAATTAAGACGTCATTTCGGGTTAATTTAAATGGGGTCAGACCCCATTTAAAAATCTTGGCACTTTTGTTGCGTTGCAGTATTCTCCAAACCCACTGCAATTTTCAGGAGTGCGCCATGACCACGGCAGCCGAAATCCAATATCTCAAAGACCACGGTTTGTATTCCAACGCGAATGAGCACGATGCCTGCGGCGTCGGTTTTGTCGCGCACATCCGGGGCGAGAAGAGCCATGACATCGTCAAAAATGCACTCAAGATCCTCGAAAACTTGGACCATCGCGGCGCAGTAGGCGCAGACGCACTGATGGGCGATGGCGCAGGTATCTTGATCCAGTTGCCTGATGCGCTGTACCGCGAAGAAATGGCCAAGCAAGGCGTGACCTTGCCGCCCCAAGGCGAATACGGCGTCGGCATGATCTTCTTGCCCAAAGAGCACGCCTCCCGCCTCGCTTGCGAGCAGGAAATGGAACGCGCCATCAAGGCCGAAGGCCAGGTGCTGTTGGGTTGGCGCGATGTGCCGGTGAACCGCGATATGCCCATGTCGCCCACCGTGCGCGCCAAAGAGCCTATCCTGCGTCAAGTCTTCATCGGCCGCGGCAACGACGTGATCGTGCAAGACGCGCTGGAGCGCAAGCTGTACGTGATCCGCAAGACCGCCAGCGCCAACATTCAAGCACTGGGCTTGACCCACTCCAAAGAGTATTACGTGCCCAGCATGTCCAGCCGAACCGTGGTCTACAAGGGCCTGCTGCTGGCCGACCAGGTGGGTGTGTACTTCAAGGATCTGGAAGACGCCCGTTGCGTGTCGGCTCTGGGGCTGGTGCACCAGCGCTTCTCCACCAACACCTTCCCCGAATGGCCATTGGCTCACCCCTACCGCTATGTGGCTCACAACGGTGAAATCAACACCGTTAAAGGCAACTACAACTGGATGAAGGCCCGCGAAGGCGTGATGTCTTCTCCCGTGTTGGCTGCCGATCTGCAAAAGCTCTACCCCATCAGCTTTGCGGACCAGTCCGACACCGCCACTTTCGACAACTGCCTTGAGCTGTTGACCATGGCGGGCTACCCCATCAGCCAAGCCGTGATGATGATGATCCCAGAGCCATGGGAGCAGCACACCACCATGGACGAGCGCCGCAAGGCCTTCTATGAATACCACGCAGCGATGATGGAGCCATGGGACGGCCCAGCCTCGATCGTGTTCACCGATGGTCGCCAGATCGGCGCCACGCTGGACCGCAACGGTCTGCGTCCTTCCCGCTACTGCATCACTGATGACGACTTGGTCATCATGGGCTCCGAGTCCGGCGTGTTGCCAGTGCCTGAGAACAAAATTGTGCGCAAGTGGCGCCTGCAGCCCGGCAAGATGTTCCTGATTGACTTGGAGCAAGGCCGCATGATCGATGACGAGGAGCTCAAAGCCAGCCTCGCCAACAGCAAGCCCTACAAGCAGTGGATTGAGAACCTGCGCATCAAGCTCGACAACGTCACCTTTGACGAGCGTCGTACCGACAGCGCTTTGTCGGCCGTGGTGGCGGGCGTTGAGCCCAAGCGCATCACGGACCAAGTGAGCTTGCTGGACCGCCAGCAAGCATTTGGTTTCACCCAGGAAGACTTGAAGTTCCTGATCGCGCCTATGGCGGCAGCCGGTGAAGAGGCGATCGGTTCCATGGGCAACGACAGCCCCTTGGCTGTGCTGTCCGACAAAAACAAGCCGCTCTACAGCTACTTCAAGCAGCTGTTTGCCCAGGTGACCAACCCGCCGATCGACCCGATCCGCGAAGCGATCGTGATGTCTTTGGTGTCCTTTATCGGACCCAAGCCCAACCTGTTGGACATCAACCAGGTGAACCCGCCGATGCGCTTGGAGGTGAGCCAGCCGGTGCTGGACTTTGCCGACATGGCCAAGGTGCGCAACATCGAGCACCATACCCAGGGCAAGTTCCGTAGCTACACCCTCGACATCACCTATCCTTTGGCCTGGGGCCATGAAGGTGTAGAAGCCAAGCTGGCCTCCTTGTGCGCCGAGGCGGTTGACGCCATCAAGAGCGGCAACAACATCCTGATCATCAGCGACCGCAGCATCAGCGCGACCCAGGTCGCTATCCCCGCGCTGCTGGCCTTGTCTTCCATTCACCAGCATCTGGTGCGTGAAGGCCTGCGCACTACAGCAGGTCTGGTGGTCGAAACCGGTACTGCCCGCGAGGTGCACCACTTCGCGGTGTTGGCGGGTTACGGCGCAGAAGCCGTGCACCCCTACCTCGCCATGGAAACCCTGCAAAGCATCCACAAAGAGTTGCCGGGCGACCTGAGCGCTGAAAAGGCCATCTACAACTACATCAAGGCGATCGGCAAGGGCCTGTCCAAGATCATGTCCAAGATGGGCGTGTCGACCTACATGTCGTACTGCGGTGCTCAGTTGTTCGAAGCCATCGGCCTGAACACCGAAACCATCGACAAGTACTTCACCCGCACCCCCAGCAAGGTGGAAGGTATCGGCGTGTTCGAGATCGCGGAAGAAGCCATCCGCATGCACAAGCTGGCCTTCGGCGACAGCCCCGTGTTGGCCAACGCCTTGGATGCCGGTGGCGAATACGCCTGGCGCACCCGTGGTGAAGAGCACATGTGGACCCCGGATGCGATTGCCAAGCTGCAGCACTCCACCCGCGCTAACAACTGGAATACCTACAAAGAGTACGCCCAGATCATCAACGACCAGTCCAAGCGCCACCTGACGCTGCGCGGCCTGTTCGAGTTCAAGGTGGATCCCGCCAAGGCGATTCCGCTCGAAGAAGTCGAGTCCGCCAAAGAAATCGTCAAGCGTTTTGCGACCGGCGCCATGTCTTTGGGCTCCATCTCCACCGAAGCTCACGCGACATTGGCGGTGGCCATGAACCGCATCGGCGGCAAGAGCAACACCGGTGAAGGTGGTGAAGACGCGGCGCGTTACCGCAACGAACTCAAGGGCATCCCGATCAAGCAGGGCGACAGCCTCAAGAGCGTGATCGGCGCCGAGAACGTGGAAGTGGACCTGCCCCTGTTGGCCGGTGACTCCCTGCGCAGCCGCATCAAGCAAGTGGCTTCGGGCCGCTTTGGTGTGACTGCCGAATACCTGCACAGCGCAGACCAGATCCAGATCAAGATGGCTCAGGGCGCCAAGCCCGGTGAAGGCGGCCAGTTGCCAGGCGGCAAAGTGTCTGACTACATCGGCAAGCTGCGTCACTCCGTGCCTGGTGTGGGCCTGATTTCGCCCCCTCCACACCACGATATCTACTCCATCGAGGACTTGGCCCAGCTGATCCACGATCTGAAGAACGTGGCGCCGCACTCCGGCATCAGCGTCAAGCTGGTGTCTGAAATCGGTGTGGGCACCATCGCTGCCGGCGTTGCCAAGTGCAAGGCCGACCACGTGGTGATCGCTGGCCACGATGGTGGTACTGGCGCTTCGCCATGGTCCTCCATCAAGCATTGCGGCAGCCCTTGGGAAATCGGTTTGGCCGAAACCCAGCAGACTTTGGTGCTGAACCGCTTGCGCAGCCGCATCCGCGTGCAGGCCGACGGCCAGATGAAGACCGGCCGTGACGTCGCGATCGGCGCCTTGTTGGGTGCGGACGAATTCGGCTTCGCTACCGCACCGCTGGTGGTGGAAGGCTGCATCATGATGCGCAAGTGCCACCTGAACACCTGCCCCGTGGGCGTGGCGACCCAAGACCCCGTGTTGCGCGCCAAGTTCTCCGGCAAGCCAGAGCACGTGGTGAACTACTTCTTCTTCATCGCGGAAGAAGTGCGCCAGATCATGGCCCAGCTGGGTATCCGCAAGTTCGACGACATGATCGGCCGCTCCGACCTGCTCGACACCCGCAAGAGCATCGAGCACTGGAAAGCACAGGGCTTGGACTTCAGCCGCCTGTTTGCCCAGCCCAATGTGCCGGCCGACGTCCCACGCTTCCAGACGCTGGAGCAAGACCACGGCTTGGAGAAGGCGCTGGACAACGTGTTGATCGCCAAGAGCCGCGCTGCTATCGACAAGGGTGAAAAAGTGCAATTCATGGAGCGTGCACGCAACGTGAACCGTTCGGTGGGCGCCATGCTCTCCGGTGCGGTGACCAAGGTGCACCCAGAAGGCTTGCCGGATGACACCATCCGCATCCAGCTAGAAGGCACAGGCGGCCAGTCCTTCGGCGCTTTCCTTGCCAAGGGCATCACCCTGTACCTGATTGGCGATGCCAACGACTACACCGGCAAGGGCCTGTCCGGCGGCCGCGTGGTCGTGCGTCCAAGCATCGACTTCCGCGGTGACGCCATCCGTAACACCATCGTGGGTAACACGGTGATGTACGGTGCGACTACCGGCGAAGCCTTCCTGAGCGGCGTGGCCGGTGAGCGCTTTGCGGTCCGCTTGTCTGGCGCCACTGCAGTGGTCGAAGGCACTGGCGACCACGGTTGCGAGTACATGACCGGCGGTACGGTGGCCGTGTTGGGTAAAACCGGCCGCAACTTTGCAGCCGGTATGAGCGGCGGTATCGCCTATGTGTACGACGAAGACGGCCAGTTCGCCAAGCGTTGCAACACTGCCATGGTCAGCCTCGAGAAGGTATTGACCGCGGCCGAGCAAGCTACGGCGGTGGACAAAGCGGTCTGGCACCGTGGTGAGTCGGATGAAGCCCAGCTGAAGAAGCTGCTCGAAGACCACAACCGTTGGACCGGTAGCAAGCGTGCACGCGAGTTGTTGGACAACTGGGACGTGTCCCGCGCCAAGTTCGTGAAGGTGTTCCCCAATGAGTACAAGCGTGCTTTGGGTGATATTCATGCACGTAAATCGGCTCCAGCGCCCGCCAAGTCTGCGGACGCTGCTACAAAAAAGAAGCAGCCGCAGCCAAGTAAGGCCGGTCTGATCTAACGTACAAGGACACACATCATGGGAAAAGTCACTGGCTTCATGGAGTTTGAGCGCATCGAGGAGGGCTACAAGCCCGTTGCCGAGCGCTTGAAGAACTACAAAGAGTTCGTCATCGGTCTGGACGATGCACAGGCCAACAAGCAAGCCGCGCGCTGCATGGACTGCGGTACGCCGTTCTGCAACAACGGCTGCCCGGTCAACAACATCATTCCGGACTTCAACGACCTCGTCTTCCGCAAGGACTGGAAGGCTGCAATCGACACCCTGCACAGCACCAACAACTTCCCCGAGTTCACCGGTCGCATCTGCCCCGCTCCTTGCGAGGCAGCCTGCACCTTGAACGTCAATGAAGAGGCGGTGGGCATCAAGTCGATCGAGCACGCCATCATCGACCGCGCCTGGCATGAAGGTTGGGTGAAGCCCCAGCCCTCTACCGTCAAGACCGGCAAAAAAGTGGCCGTGGTCGGCTCCGGCCCCGCGGGTATGGCCGCAGCCCAGCAGCTGGCCCGCGTGGGTCACGACGTCACGCTGTTCGAAAAGAACGACCGTATCGGCGGCCTGCTGCGCTACGGCATTCCTGACTTCAAGATGGAAAAGTCCCACATCGACCGCCGCGCTGAGCAGTTGGTCGCTGAAGGCGTGACCATCCGCACCGGCGTGTTGGTGGGTGAAATGCCCAAGGGCTCCAAAGTTACCAACTGGGCCAAGGAAACCATTTCCCCCGAGCAGCTCAAGAAGGATTTCGACGCTGTGCTTCTGACCGGCGGCTCCGAGCAGTCCCGCGATTTGCCTGTGCCCGGCCGCGATCTGGACGGTATCCATTTCGCCATGGAATTCCTGCCCCAGCAAAACAAGGTCAACGCCGGCGACAAGCTCAAGAACCAGTTGCGCGCTGACGGCAAGCATGTCATCGTCATCGGCGGTGGTGATACCGGCTCTGACTGCGTGGGCACCTCCAACCGCCATGGCGCGGTCAGCGTGACCCAATTCGAGGTGATGCCCGAGCCACCGGCTGAGGAAAACCGCCCCATGACCTGGCCTTACTGGCCACTGAAGCTGCGCACCAGCTCCAGCCACGAAGAAGGTTGCGAGCGTGTGTTCTCCATCTCGACCAAAGAGTTCATCGGCGAAAAGGGCAAGGTCACGGGTCTCAAGACCGTACAAGTCGAATTCAAAGACGGCAAGTTGATCGATGTGCCCGGCACAGAAAAAGTACTCAAGGCCGACCTCGTGCTGTTGGCCATGGGCTTTGTGAACCCGGTGGCGACCGTGCTGGAGTCCTTCGGCATAGATAAGGACGCACGTGGAAACGCCAAGGCAACGACCGATTTCACCGGTGGCTACGCGACCAATGTGCCCAAAGTGTTTGCCGCTGGCGACATCCGCCGCGGCCAGTCGTTGGTGGTATGGGCGATCCGTGAAGGCCGTCAAGCAGCCCGAGCGGTGGATGAGTTCCTGATGGGCTTTTCCGACCTGCCACGCTGATAAGGGTTTTCCCCCTTATCATTCCAAGGCCGGGCACATCCCGGCCTTCTTGCTTTATGGCTCCAACATCTTCTACAGCTCTGGTTGAATTGAACAACGTCTCCTTCGGGTACGGGGAGCGTCGCATTCTCGACGGCATCAGCCTGACCGTCCCTCGTGGCAAGGTCACTGCGCTAATGGGAGCCTCAGGAGGCGGAAAAACCACCGTGCTTCGCCTGATCGGCGGGCAATACCGCGCTCAAAGCGGACAAGTGCTTCTCCATGGTGCCCCGGGCGAGGGTGCCTGCCAGGACATCACCCGGATGAACACCGCGGAGCTGTATGCGGCCCGCCGGCGCATGGGCATGCTGTTTCAGTTTGGTGCCTTGTTCACCGACTTGAGCGTGTTTGACAACGTGGCCTTTCCGCTGCGTGAGCACACCGAATTGCCCGAGGCCTTGATCCGCGACATCGTGCTGATGAAGCTTAATGCCGTGGGCCTGCGGGGCGCCCGGGACTTGATGCCGTCCGAAGTGTCCGGCGGCATGGCACGCCGCGTCGCGCTGGCACGCGCCATCGCTTTGGATCCCGAGTTGGTGATGTATGACGAACCGTTTGCAGGTTTGGACCCGATTTCATTGGGTACCGCCGCCCGCCTGATCCGTCAACTCAACGATGCCATGGGCCTGACCAGCATTGTGGTGTCGCACGATCTGGAAGAAACCTTCCACATCGCGGACCAAGTCATTATTTTGGCCAACGGCAAAATTGCGGCACAAGGCACGCCCCAAGAGGTGCGTGACAGTGTCGATCCTTTGGTCCATCAGTTCGTGAATGCGCTCCCCGAAGGTCCGGTGCGCTTCCATTACCCTGCCGCCCCTGTGGATGCGGATTTTTCTGTCGGGGCCCCTTCATGAAGTTCTTGCAACCAGCTGAATTGGGCTATGCCGTGCGCAGCAAGCTGGCGGACGCGGGTGCGGGTGCCCGCTTGTTCTTCCGCTTGGTCGCCTCCTTGGGGGCGGTGTTGCGCCGTCCGGCGTTGTTGCGCGACCAGATTCACTTCATGGGCAACTACTCGCTGGCCATCATCGCGGTGTCGGGCGTTTTTGTGGGCTTCGTGATGGGCTTGCAGTACTACTATGGCTTGCAGCGCTTTGGTGCTGCAGACTCGGTGGGTATGCTGATCAGCCTGAGCTTGGTGCGGGAGTTTGGCCCGGTGTTGACGGCGCTGCTGTTTGCCGGCCGCGCGGGCACTTCGCTCACCGCAGAAATTGGCCTGATGAAGGCGGGTGAGCAGCTCAGCGCCATGGAGATGATGGCAGTCGACCCGGTGGCCCGTATTTTGGCGCCTCGCTTTTGGGGGGCTGTCATTGCCATGCCCATCCTTGCGGCCATATTCAGTGCCGTTGGCGTGCTGGGGGGCTGGGTGGTCAGCGTGCCGATGATCGGGATTGATTCCGGCGCATTCTGGAGCCAGATGCAAAGCGGTGTGGATGCCTGGGTTGACGTGGGTAACGGGGTGCTCAAGAGCGTAGTGTTCGGTTTTGCCGTGAGCTTTATCGCCTTGTTGCAGGGTTTTGAAGCGCAGCCGACACCTGAGGGAGTGGCCCGTGCCACGACCCGGACCGTGGTGGTGGCGTCGCTTACCGTGTTGGCCTTGGACTTTGTCCTGACGGCCATGATGTTCAGTATTTGAGGGGGGAAAATGCAGCGTTCAAAAAATGATGTATGGGTGGGCTTGTTTGTTTTGCTCGGCGCCTTGGCGCTGGTGTTTCTGGCACTGCAGTCCGCCAATTTGTTGAGCTTCAGTGTCGACAAAGGCTACCCCGTGACAGCCAAGTTCGACAACATCGGGGGCCTCAAGCCCAAAGCAGCCGTCAAAAGCGCCGGTGTGGTGGTCGGTCGGGTGGAGTCCATCGGGTTTGATGACAAAACCTTTCAGGCTAAAGTAAACCTGTCGATGGACAAGCAGTTCGTATTCCCCAAAGACAGTTCGCTCAAAATTTTGACCAGCGGTTTGCTCGGCGAGCAGTACATCGGCATTGAAGCCGGTGCTGACAGCGCCAACCTCGCGGCCGGCGATGTCATCAGCACCACCCAGAGCGCGGTGGTGTTGGAGAACCTGATCAGTCAGTTCCTGTACAGCAAAGCGGCGGACGGCCCATCCGCCAAAGAGGCACCATGATGCGCCCCTCGATCCGCTGGATGCTGGGTGTGGCCTTGGTGGCTTTGCTCCAAGGCTGCGCCACGGTTGCTAATCCTGACCCGCGCGACCCCTTGGAGTCCATCAATCGCACCGTGTTTGGCTTCAACGACGCGGTAGATCGCGCCGTGCTAAAGCCTGTGGCGACGGCTTATGTCAACACCGTGCCTGCCTTTGGGCGCAAGGGCATCAAGAATTTTTTCGCAAACCTGGATGACGTCTGGTCTACGGTTAACAACGCCCTGCAACTGCGCGGTCAAGCCTTCGGGGATAGCCTCGGGCGGGTGATGATCAACAGCACACTGGGCCTCGGCGGCTTGGTCGACGTGGCCAGTGACCTGAATATTGAAAAACATCCTGCAAACTTCAACATCACGCTAGGGCGATGGGGCGTCGGTGCCGGTCCTTATGTGGTGTTGCCCCTGCTGGGGCCCTACACATTGCGCGAGGTGGGCGCCTTGCCGATCGACAACCGCGGCAATCTGGTGAACCAATTGGGCGACGAAGCAACCCGCACCGGGCTCACCGTGGTCGATCTGGTGGATACACGCGCCGGTTTTTTGGGGGCTGAAGATGTGGTGAGTGGTGCCGCGCTTGATCGCTACTCGTTTACCCGTGATGCGTATTTGCAGCGCCAGCGTTATCAGGTGTATGACGGCAATCCGCCCGAAGAGGAACCCTCGGAGCCGTAAGGTCGTAGCCGTTTCTGTGGGTGACTTTCCGCAAAAACGATAATCTGGCACTGTTTGAGGAAAAGAGTGATGTTGAAAAAACGTGATTTTGTAAGCGGCGCATTGGTGGTGATGGCAGCCTTGGGTGGTTTGGTCAGCAGCCCGGTCCATGCGGATGACGAGGCTCCCGATGCCCTGATCAAACGCCTCTCGGTTGATGTGTTGGACACCATCAAAGCCGACAAGACATTGCGTGCGGGCGACACCAGCAAAATTGTGGCCTTGGTAGATTCGCGCATCATGCCCAATGTGAACTTCCAGCGCATGACAGCTTCCGCCGTCGGACCCGGTTGGCGCCAGGCGAGCCCCGAGCAGCAAAAGCGCTTGCAAGAGGAGTTTAAAACCCTGTTGGTCCGCACCTATGCCGGTGCATTGGCGCAAGTCAGCGACCAAAGTATTGCCATGAAACCTCTGCGCGCTGCGCCTGAGGATAAAGAAGTGGTGGTTCGTACCGAAATTAAAGGTAAGGGCGATCCTATTCAGCTGGACTACCGATTGGAGAAGACCCCGGGTGTTGGTGCCGGCTGGAAGATTTACAACCTGAACGTGCTGGGTGTGTGGCTGGTCGAAACGTATCGCAGTCAATTTGCCCAGCAGATCAATGCGAAAGGCGTCGATGGACTGATCGATGCCCTGGCTGAACAAAACAAGGCGAACGCCAAGAAAGGCTGATGTGCTTAAGCTGCCTGCCACGATGACCCACGAGGTCGCACCAGCCTGTTTGTCCGAACTGCGGGATGGGCTGCAGCACGAGGCCAGTACGGTGGTGGTCGATGGCGAGCGTTTGCAGCGCTTCGACTCATCTGCGCTGGCTGTCTTGCTGGAGCTGCGGCGCGAGTGCGCCAAGGCCGGCAAGATGTTTGCCGTGCAAAAGCTTCCGGCCCGTTTGCGCGATCTGGCCGCCCTGTATGGGATTGATGCGCTGCTCAAGCCCGCCTGAGACCGGCAGCGTAAAATCGCGGGTTCTTTATGCCCGCCATCTCTTTCCAATCCATCTCCAAGACGTATCCCTCGCCCAAGGGGCCGAAAGGCTCCACCTTCAAGGCAGTCGATAACGTCAGTCTCAACATCGAAGAGGGCGAATTTTTTGGTCTCCTCGGCCCCAATGGAGCGGGCAAAACCACCCTGATCAGCATGCTGGCCGGCTTGTCCCGCCCCACCAGTGGCCATGTGCAAGTGCTGGGCAGCGATGTACAGACCGACTACGCCGATGCCCGCCGCAAACTGGGCGTGGTGCCCCAAGAACTGGTCTTCGATCCGTTTTTCAATGTGCGCGAAATGCTGCGCATCCAGTCCGGCTACTTCGGTCTGCGAAACAACGACGCCTGGGTCGATGAGTTGCTGGAAGGCCTCGGCCTGGCCGACAAGGCCAATGCCAACATGCGCCAACTTTCCGGTGGCATGAAGCGCCGTGTGCTGGTGGCGCAGGCTTTGGTGCACAAACCCCCCGTTATCGTGTTGGACGAGCCCACTGCGGGTGTGGATGTGGAGTTGCGCCAGACGCTGTGGCAGTTTGTCGCCAACCTCAACAAACAGGGCAGCACGGTGCTGCTCACTACCCACTACCTGGAAGAGGCCGAAGCCTTGTGCGGGCGCATTGCCATGCTTAAGACCGGCCGTATTGTGGCGTTGG
Organism: Rhodoferax potami; assembly: GCF_032193805.1. Taxonomy (NCBI): domain Bacteria; kingdom Pseudomonadati; phylum Pseudomonadota; class Betaproteobacteria; order Burkholderiales; family Comamonadaceae; genus Rhodoferax; species Rhodoferax potami. The sequence continues at coordinate 2,705,329 of NZ_JAVBIK010000001.1, forward strand.
ACAAAACCAGCGACCTGCTCAAGGCCGCCAGTAGCAATGTGCTGCGTTTCAAGACGGCCGATGCATTGCCGGCTGAGTTGGCCGCGCGTGCGCGTATCACCGGCCGTATCGTCCAGCTGCCTGCCAACAACGCACTCGAAATCGAAAACTACCTTGCAGCGGTGCGCCAAGCCGGCGTCGCCGTGGAAGATGTAGAGATCCGCAAAGCGGATCTGGAAGATGTGTTCCTTGACATCATGAACAAGCAAGGAGCACACGCATGAACGGCTGGCAAACCCTGCTCTACAAAGAGACCCTGCGCTTCTGGAAAGTTGCGGCACAAACGATCGCCGGGCCGGTGCTGACCGCCATGCTGTATCTGCTGATCTTCGGCCACGCGCTGGAGAGCCATGTGAAGGTGTACGACCAGGTCAGTTACACCGCCTTTCTGGTGCCCGGCTTGGCGATGATGAGCCTGCTGCAAAACGCGTTTGCCAACAGCTCGTCCTCGCTCATCATGAGCAAGGTCATGGGCAATCTGGTGTTCCTGTTGCTCACCCCGCTGTCGTATTTCAACTGGTTTGTGGCCTACGTGGGTGCCGCTGTGATTCGCGGTTTGGTGGTGGCGCTGGGCGTGTTTGTGGTGGCGGCTTTCTTCACCCCCATGAGCTATGCAGCGCCGGTGTGGATTTTGGTGTTCGCCATTCTGGGCGCTACCCTGATGGCTGCACTGGGGCTGATTGCCGGCTTGTGGGCCGAGAAGTTCGACCAGCTGGCCGCCTTCCAGAACTTTGTGGTCATGCCCATGACGTTCTTGAGCGGCGTGTTTTATTCCATCCATTCCTTGCCCGCGTTCTGGCAAGGGGTGAGCCACTTCAACCCGTTTTTCTACATGATTGACGGCTTCCGCTTCGGCTTCTTTGGCATCAGCGACGTGTCCCCGTGGATGAGCCTTGCTGTCGTCGGCGGCGCCACCGTGGTGGTGAGCCTGATTGCCCTTCAACTGCTGCGCAGCGGCTACAAAATCCGCAGCTGAGATTCTTATGACCGCAGACCAACTCCAAGCCCTTATCACCGCAGGCCTCGCCTGTGACCATTGCGCGCTCGAAGGCGATGGCCGCCACTGGTACGCCACCATCGTGTCGCCCGAATTCGAAGGCAAACGCCTCGTCCAGCGTCAGCGCTTGGTGTACGCCACCTTGGGCAACCGCATGCAAACCGACGAGGTGCACGCCTTGTCGATGAAAACTTTCTCGCCCACCGAATGGGCAGCCCAGTCCGCCTGAGGCGCACGCAACTCCGAGAGCCCGCCATGAGCGCAGACATGATCACCCTGGCCCTGTCCAAAGGCCGTATTTTTGAAGAAACCGTGCCGCTGCTCAAAGCCGCCGGCATTGAGGTGCTGGACGACCCTGAAAAGTCCCGCAAACTGATTCTGGACACCAACCAGCCCAACGTCCGCGTGCTCGTGGTGCGCGCGACTGACGTGCCCACCTATGTGCAATACGGCGGCGCCGACCTGGGCATCACCGGCAAAGACACTTTGCTGGAGCACGGCAGCCAAGGCCTTTACCAGCCGCTGGATTTGCAGATCGCCAAGTGCCGCATCAGCGTGGCGGTGCGTGCGGACTTTGACTATGCGTCTGCTGTCAAGCAGGGCTCCCGACTCAAGGTGGCTACCAAATACGTGGCGATTGCCCGCGAGTTTTTCGCCAGCAAGGGCGTGCACGTGGATTTGATCAAGCTCTACGGCAGCATGGAGCTGGCGCCCCTGGTCGGCCTGGCCGACGCGATTGTGGATCTGGTCTCCACCGGCAACACCCTCAAGGCCAATCACCTCGTCGAGGTGGAGCGCATCATGGACATCAGCTCCCGCTTGGTGGTGAACCAGGCCGCACTCAAGCTCAAACAAGAACCCATCCGCAAGATCATCGACGCCTTTGCCGGCGCCGTAGGCCAGTAACTCCGGAAACCCATTTGCTATGACTTTTGTAGCTGCTCCTGCACGTTTATCAAGCGCTAGCGCCACTTTTGAGGCTGAATTCAAGGCGCGCCTGCATTGGTCTGCCGACACCGATGCCGCCATCGAGCAGCGCGTGGCCGACATCCTGGCCGATGTGCAGCAGCGTGGCGATGCGGCAGTGCTGGAGTACACCGCCCGTTTTGATGGCCTGAACGCCGCCGACATGAAGGCGCTGGAGCTGACCCAAGCCGAGCTCAAAGCCGCGTTCGACAGCATCCCTGCAGACCAGCGCGCTGCGCTGGAGGCAGCCGCGAAGCGGGTGCGCAGCTACCACGAAGCACAAAAGAAGGCCTCCGGCGAGAGCTGGAGCTACCGTGACGAAGACGGCACGCTTTTGGGCCAAAAGGTCACACCCTTGGACCGCGTGGGCATCTATGTGCCTGGCGGCAAAGCGGCTTACCCCAGTAGCGTGCTGATGAACGCCATCCCCGCGCACGTGGCCGGGGTCGGCGAAATCATCATGGTCGTTCCAACCCCTAAGGGTGAGAAAAATGCCTTGGTGCTGGCAGCCGCCTACGTGGCGGGCGTGACCCGCGCCTTCACCATCGGCGGCGCGCAAGCGGTGGCCGCCTTGGCTTACGGCACCGCCACCATCCCCGCCGTGCACAAAATCACCGGCCCGGGCAACGCCTACGTGGCCGCTGCCAAGCGCCGCGTGTTCGGCACCGTGGGCATCGACATGATTGCCGGCCCCAGCGAGATTCTGGTGCTGGCCGATGGCACCACGCCGCCAGACTGGGTGGCGATGGACTTGTTCAGCCAGGCCGAGCACGACGAGCTGGCGCAAAGCATCTTGCTGTGCCCGGATGCGGCCTACATCGATCAGGTGCAAGCCTCGATCAATCGATTGCTCAATGAAATGCCGCGCGCCGAGATCATCGCCAAAAGCCTCACCGGCCGCGGTGCGCTGATTCAGACCCGCAGCATGGAAGAGGCCTGCGAGATCAGCAACCGCATCGCGCCCGAGCACCTGGAAGTCTCCAGCAACGACCCGCACAAATGGGAACCCCTGCTCAAGCACGCCGGTGCCATCTTTTTGGGCGCTTATACGTCTGAGAGCCTGGGCGACTATTGCGCTGGACCCAACCATGTGCTGCCCACCAGCGGTACCGCGCGTTTCAGCAGCCCGCTGGGGGTGTACGACTTCCAGAAGCGCAGCAGCCTTATCGAGGTGAGCGAGCAGGGCGCCCAAGCATTGGGGCAGATTGCCTCGGTGCTGGCCCATGGCGAGGGCCTGCAAGCCCATGCACGTGCGGCGGAAATGCGATTGAAGTAAGAATGGGCGCATCAGGACGACCAAGCCCTATGCGCACCACACTTCATACCCCCCACACCTTTTCCACGCTGCGGCAAGCCGCTGCGTGCCTCGCACTGTGCCTTGCCGCGGCCTCTGCGGCTCACGCCATGACCATCCGCGAAATGCGGGCCCTCGAGAAGATCGAGAAACAAGGCAGCACCTATACCGACTACTACCTGGTCGGTGTCATGGAAGGCGCGCTCGAGGCCCACACCCAAGCGGTGCGCGCAGGTGCCAGCGCCAGCATCTGCCTCAACGGCCGCCGCCTGGAGCCCAGCATGGCCAAGAGCCTGTACACCACCGAGCTCAAGCGCAATGCCGACCTCTACGAGGCCGACATGCCGGTGCAGCTGGTGGTGGTGAATGCGCTGGGGACGGTTTATCCCTGTTTGTGAAGTGCGTGGCCTTGGCGCTGGAAACCCGAGGCCACTGTACTGATGATGAGAGGCTTGCGTCGGATTAGAGCGCCGCGCAACTGCATAGCGTCGCGTGGCCTACGATTGGCCAAACGGGTTCCCCCATACTGATAGAGGCCATTGACGCTCCCCGTACATTTGCAGCCACTTTTAGCGACTGGCGCTTCGGTTCCGCAGATTCCATGTCGGCGCCGACCACAACAGAGTCCACTTTAGATGCCGGACATTTGAGCAGCAGGCGCTTCCCCAACAGCCAAGACATCGAGCAGTTTCTTCCGTTTGTGAGGGAGTCCGTATAGGACAAGTCAGGCATGTGTGGTGTGCCATAAGCGCAGAATGAATGTGACTATGGCGAGAAGCAAGATGATGCCGAGCACAACTGCAGCGACCTTGCCTGGCGCACCCGGGTAATGTTCAAGGTACCGGCGGGCTTCGCCACCAAGTGTAGGGACCTCTCCTTTCGGTAAAGGAGGCAACGGGTACTTCTTCTCGAACCAAGCCATGCCCCCCATAAAAAGGATAAAGCAAGCTAGACCACCAGCTGTAGCTGCCGCCCCGTAGTTTCCTCGGATCGCCATGCCCACAGCAATCGCCAAAAACATGAATGAGGAAACAGCTATGAGTGCACGGGTGAAAAAACTCATGTTTAACGTAATGTGGCAGAGTCAGAGACTCCTGCAATGGAGTCCACCAAAATAGCATCTAGCGCAGGTGGAATATGCGCAGGCTGCTCACATAAAGATAGCGGAAACTCCGGTATTTTCGGGGCGCGCTTTTTCGTTTGAGTTGCCATCATCTCTCTATCCTCCCGTTATTTACTTTTGCCGCACTATAGCGCGGGGCTCTCGGGTGTTGCACCTTTTCCTTGATCGAATAATCGCCATAAATTTACACGAAATTCGTGTAACACGAATTTCGTGTAAACTGCCCTCAAGATGAAAAACGTCACCATCACCGTCGAAGACGCCACCCTGGAATGGGTGCGGATCGAGGCGGCCCGCCGCAATACCAGCGTGTCGCGCTTGGTAGGCGAGATGTTGACCGAAAAGATGCAACATGACGATGCCTACGCCCGCGCCCAGCGCGATTGGGTGGCGGATACCTCCAGCTTCAGCTCGGGTGGCAAGGCTTATCCGGCGCGGGACCTGAACAATGGCTAGCCCGCTCGACACATCTGGCGCCATCGTCTTTGTGGACACCAACGTGCTGTTGGCTGCTGACGATGCGTTTGACGCCGCCCGCCAAACCCGCGTCCGCGAATGGCTCCAAGCCTTGTGGCAACGCAGGGCAGGGCGCTTGAGTACGCAGGTGCTCAACGCCTATTACGTGGGTGCCACCCGCCACTTTGCCATGCCGCAGGGCGACGCACGCGCCAAGCTGCGCCGCTACCAGCTCTGGCAGCCTTGGCAGATCGACCACCAGACGGTGGAAACCGCCTGGGGCGTGGAAGCCCGCTTCGGCCTGCCGTATTGGGATGCGCTCATCGTTGCCGCTGCTGCGCAGAGCGGCGCAAGTCATGTGCTGTCGTTTGACTTGCAGCACGGCCAACAGATCGACGGCATCACCATCCTGAACCCTTTGCAAGCCACGCCTGCCGATCTGGCGCTGGCCGACTAGTTTTTTGAAAGCCCTTGCATGACAACCTCTGCCGACTTTGCTGCTGACGTACAGGCGCTGATTGCGCGCCGCATCCGCCAGGACGTGCAGGGCATGCATGCCTACGCGGTCCAGGACTCCAAAGGCATGGTCAAGCTCGATGCCATGGAGAACCCGTTTTCCCTGCCACCCCACCTGCAAGCCGAGTTGGGCCAACGCCTGGGCGCGCTGGCGCTTAACCGCTACCCCGACGGTCGGGTCAATGACTTGCGAACCGCCTTGGCGCAGTACGTGGGCATGCCTGCGGATCACGACATCATGCTGGGCAATGGCTCGGACGAGCTGATTTCGCTGCTCTCCATGGCCTGCGACGTACCCGCTCAGCCCGGCGAGGCCCGCCCCGTGGTGTTGGCACCCACACCCGGCTTTGTGATGTACGCCATGAGCGCCCAGCTGCAGGGGCTGGACTTTGTGGGCGTGCCGCTGACCGAAGACTTTGCCCTCGATGTGCCCGCCATGGTGCAGGCTATTGCCGAGAAGCAGCCCGCCATCGTGTACCTGGCCTACCCCAACAACCCCACTGCCAATCTCTGGGACGCCGACGCCATGGCCACCGTGATCGCTGCCGCCAAGCAGGCGGGCAGCATCGTGGCGGTGGACGAGGCCTACCAGCCGTTCTCCAGCCGCACCTACATGGATGTGATCCGCGCGAACCCCGCCGCCCACCCCCATGTGGTGCTGATGCGCACCCTGAGCAAGTTCGGCTTGGCCGGAGTGCGCTTGGGCTACATGACCGGCCCCGCCGCCCTAATCGCCCAGGTCGACAAAGTCCGTCCGCCGTACAACATCAGTGTGCTGAACTACGAGTGCGCCTTGTTCGCCCTCGAGCATCAAGATGCTTTTGCCGTGCAAGCCCAAGAGATATGTGCGCAGCGCGCTATTCTTTTAGGAGCGTTGCGCGCCGTGCCCGGCGTGAAGGCCTGGGATAGCGATGCCAACATGGTGCTGGTGCGCTTCCCCGGCGCGGACGATGCTGCCCAAAAAATATTCGACGGTTTGAAGGCGCGCGGGGTGCTGGTCAAGAACGTTTCTAAAATGCACCCATTGCTGGCCCGCTGTTTGCGTTTGACCGTCGGCACCGCCGAAGAAAACGCCCGACTGATTCAGGCCTTGCAGGAAACCTTATGAGCACCAATTACCCGATCACCGAAGTCCCCGCCTCCATGCCCGCGCGCATTGCCGAAGTGTCCCGCAACACTGCGGAAACCAAGATCCGCGTGCGCGTGAACCTGGACGGCACGGGTGTGAGCCGCCTGTCCACGGGCATCGGCTTTTTCGACCACATGCTCGACCAGATCGCCCGCCACGGACTGATTGACCTCGACATTGAAGCCGAAGGCGACTTGCATATTGATGGGCACCACACGGTAGAAGACGTGGGCATTACCCTGGGCCAGGCCTTTGCCAAGGCTGTTGGCGACAAGAAAGGCATCCGCCGTTATGGCCACGCTTATGTGCCGCTGGACGAAGCCCTGAGCCGCGTCGTGATCGACTTTTCAGGCCGCCCGCAGTTGGAAATGCATGTGCCCTTCAAGAGCGGCATGATCGGCGCGTTTGACACCCAGCTCACGCACGAGTTCTTCCAAGGCTTTGTGAACCACGCCTCGGTGACCCTGCACATTGACAACCTCAAGGGTGAAAACTCCCACCACCAGGCCGAGACCGTGTTCAAGGCCTTTGCCCGTGCATTGCGCTCCGCATTGGAGTTCGATCCGCGCGCATTGGGTGTGATTCCCTCCACCAAAGGTTCGCTCTGATGAAAAAGGTCGCTGTCGTTGACTACGGCATGGGCAATTTGCGCTCCGTCACGCAGGCGGTGATGCATGTGGCTAAGGGCACCGGTGTCGAGGTTGTCTGGGCCCGCACCCCGCAAGAAGTGATGGACGCCGAGCGCGTGGTCTTGCCTGGTCAAGGCGGAATGCGCGATTGCATGCGCGAGCTGCACGAGTCCAGCATGTTCGACGCCGTGATGCACGCAGCGGCGCACAAGCCACTGATGGGCGTCTGCGTGGGCATGCAGATGCTGCTGGACCACTCGGCAGAGCTGGACACGCCGTGCCTGGGTTTGATTCCTGGTGAGGTGGTCAAGTTTGACCTCGCCGGCCAAACACAACCTGATGGCAGCCGTTACAAAGTGCCCCAGATGGGCTGGAACCAGGTCTGGCAAACCGGGGAAAGCCGGCATCCGGTGTGGGGTGGGGTGCCGGATGGCGCCTACTTCTACTTTGTGCACAGTTATTACGCACAACCGTCGGATGCACGCCACAGCGTGGGCGAGACCGACTACGGCCAGCGCTTCTCTTGCGCCATTGCGCGCGATAATATTTTTGCGACGCAATTCCACCCTGAGAAGAGCGCCGAACACGGTTTAGCCCTGTATCGCAATTTCCTGCACTGGAACCCTTGAATCTTTATCCTTGCCGCACTCCTGCATTTGGCAAAGCGACCTCTTTTTCCTCCAACCCTGAAGCACCATGCTTTTAATTCCTGCAATTGACCTCAAAGACGGCCACTGCGTTCGCCTCAAACAAGGCGATATGGACCAATCCACCACCTTTGGCGAAGACCCCGCGGTCATGGCCCGAAGCTGGGTCGACAAGGGCGCGCGCCGCCTGCATCTCGTAGATTTGAACGGCGCGTTTGCGGGCCATCCCAAGAACGAGGTGGCCATTCGCAAGATATTGAAGGAAGTGGGCGGCGAGATTGATGTGCAGCTGGGTGGCGGTATCCGCGATCTGGACACCATCGAGCGTTATCTGGATGCGGGCTTGCGCTACGTCATCATCGGTACAGCAGCGGTTAAGAACCCCGGCTTTTTGCAGGATGCTTGCACCGCGTTCGGCGGCCACATCATCGTGGGCCTGGACGCCCGCGACGGCAAAGTGGCCACCGACGGCTGGAGCAAGCTCACCCGCCACGACGTGATCGACCTCGGCAAAAAGTTTGAAGACTACGGCGTCGAAGGCATCATTTACACCGACATCGGCCGCGACGGCATGCTGTCCGGCATCAACATCGACGCCACCGTCAAGCTCGCACAAGCGCTCACGATCCCTGTTATCGCCTCTGGCGGCCTGTCCAACATGGCTGACATCGAAGCCCTGTGCGCTGTGGAAGACGAAGGCGTGGAAGGTGTGATCTGCGGCCGCGCCATTTATAGCGGCGACCTCGACTTTGAAAAAGCGCAGCTCCGCGCCGACGAGTTGAACGGCTAAGCAGTGTTAGCCAAGAGAATTATTCCTTGCTTGGACGTGACCGGCGGTCGCGTAGTCAAAGGCGTGAACTTTGTCGAACTGCGTGACGCCGGGGACCCGGTAGAAATTGCTGCGCGCTACAACGACCAGGGTGCTGACGAACTCACGTTTCTCGATATCACCGCTACTAGTGATGGGCGGGATTTGATTCTTCACATCATCGAGGCGGTGGCTTCGCAAGTGTTCATTCCGCTCACCGTGGGTGGCGGTGTGCGGGTGGTCGAGGACGTGCGCCGCTTGCTGAACGCAGGCGCCGACAAGGTGAGTTTCAACTCGGCGGCCTTGGCCAATCCGCAGGTGATTGAAGACGCATCGCTCAAATACGGCTCACAGGCGATTGTGGTGGCGATTGATGCCAAGCGCCGGTCCGCCGAAGACGCAGCCACCCGCGGCGCGGGCTGGGATGTGTACAGCCACGGCGGCCGTAAAAACACGGGGCTGGATGCAGTGGTATGGGCCACCGAGATGGCGCGCCGCGGTGCCGGCGAGATCTTGCTCACCAGCATGGACCGTGATGGCACCAAGAGTGGGTTTGATTTGGCCCTGACCCGCGCGGTGGCCGATGCGATCAGCGTGCCGGTGATTGCCAGTGGCGGCGTGGGCAACCTCGACCACTTGGCAGATGGCGTGCAGCAGGGCGGCGCCGATGCGGTGTTGGCAGCCAGCATCTTCCATTACGGCGAATACACGGTGGGCCAAGCGAAAGCGCGTATGGCGGAGCGGGGTATCCCGGTCAGAATTTAAGCCTTTTAGAGCACTGGCGCCCAATAATGCTGCGCGAGCAGCTATCAAAAAAATAGCAAATGGAATCTCAAATGACCCCCCCAGTGAGCTGGATCAAGCACATCCGTTGGGACTCCAAAGGCTTGGTCCCTGTCATTGCGCAAGAGCAAACCACGGGTGATGTGCTGATGTTTGCCTGGATGAACCGGGAGGCGCTGCAAAAAACCGTGGAGCTCGGTCAGGCGGTGTATTTCAGCCGTTCGCGCGACAAGCTCTGGTTCAAAGGCGAAGAGTCCGGCCATGTGCAGAAAGTCCATGAGATCCGCATGGACTGTGACAGTGACGTTATCTTGCTCAAAGTGACCCAGCTGGGCCATGAGCCCGGTATCGCTTGCCACACCGGGCGCCACAGCTGTTTCTTCAGTGTGCTGAAGGACGGTGTCTGGCAAGCGGTTGACCCGGTGCTCAAAGACCCTGAATCCATTTACAAGTAAAGCGCGTATTCACACCATGCAGGACACACTCACTTCTCAAGATGCGCTGGCCCATTTGGCAGCTGTCATCGAAAGTCGCAAAGCGGCCAACGGGGGCGACCCCGAGGCGAGCTATGTGGCGCGCCTGCTGCACAAAGGCCCTGACGCCTTTCTGAAGAAAATCGGCGAGGAGGCCACGGAAGTGGTGCTGGCCGCCAAAGACGCGGACCACGGCGGCGACAAGACAAAGATCGTTTACGAGATGGCTGACCTGTGGTTCCACAGCATGGTGGCGCTGGCCCATTACGGCCTGAGCCCCGCAGATGTCATCACCGAGTTGCAGCGTCGCTTGGGCACGAGTGGTCTGGAAGAAAAAGCCCTGCGCAAAGCGGTGGCGCGCGAAGCCGAGTCCAAATAAGGAGCCGCGCAATGAGCCAAGACTTCACCACTCCCGCTTCCTCAGGCCAAGCCCTGTTGCTCAAGCTGCAGGGGCTGAACACGGTGGGTACCATCAGCTATGTACTTCACCTCATCGTGGCGGTAGCGGCCTTGATTCCCGGCGCGCAGGTTGGCTTGACGCTGTTGCTGGTGGCCCTGATCATCGATTTGGTCAAGCGTGATGACGCAGCCGGTACTTGGCATGCTTCGCATTTCCGCTGGCGTATCCGCTCGGTGTTGTTTGCCGGGTTGGCGTATTTGCTGACTTCCCCTCTGTTTCTGCTCTTCTATATTCCGGGCGCTGTGGCCTGGGCTGTCACATCACTGTGGTTTCTCTACCGTATCGTGACGGGCTTTATGGCAATGAATAAAGGTCAGGAGATCGGTGCATGAGCGAGCACACCCATCACGCCCACGATGCGAATTGCATTTTTTGCAAGATCGTGGCCAAGCAGATTCCATCCAAGGCGGTGTATGAAGATGAGCATGTCTATGCCTTCCACGACATCAATCCTTGGGCGCCGGTGCATTTTTTGCTGATACCCAAGGCGCATATTCCCAGCATGGCGCACATCACTGCAGAGCATGGCACCCTGATGGCCCACATGATGGCCCTGGTGCCGCAGTTGGCTTTGAAGGAGGGATGCAACCCTTACCCCGAAGGAGGCTACCGTTTGGTTACCAATACCGGGTCAGAGGGTGGGCAGGAAGTCCATCATTTACATTTTCACATCATGGGTGGTTCTCGCCCCTGGCTGAAAGGTTAGTCGCTTCAAGTGGGCGACTAGAATTCAATTTATTGTTAGGAGTACATCATGGGTTCATTTTCTATTTGGCACTGGTTGATCGTTCTGCTGATCGTCGTCATGGTGTTCGGCACCAAGAAACTCAAGAACATCGGCTCTGACTTGGGCGGTGCGGTCAAAGGTTTCAAAGATGGCATGAAAGACGGCACTGCACCGGCTGCCGACGACAAGTCTGCTGCTCCTGCACAACAAGTGGCCAATGCCGCTGAGAAAACCACGATCGACGTGGAAGCCAAGCAAAAGTCCTGAGCTGAATCTGCGTGATTGATCTCGGAATTTCCAAAATGGCGCTGATCGGCGCGGTGGCGTTGATCGTCATCGGGCCTGAAAAGCTGCCCCGGGTTGCTCGCACAGTGGGTGCCTTGCTTGGCAAGGCGCAACGCTATGTGTCGGATGTGAAGGCTGAGGTCAACCGGTCGATGGACCTGGACGAGTTGAAGAAAATGCGCGAAACCGTAGAAGGTGCCGCGCGTGACGTAGAAAACTCCATCCAGACATCCGCCTCCGACTTTGAGAAGTCGTGGTCCGAGGTTGCTGATGCAGCGCTGGCGCCCGAGCCACCGAGCTACAAACATCCCAACAAAAACTGGCGTTTGAAGCAAGGTGCCATGCCGCAGTGGTACAAGGCCCGCAACGGGGTGCGTACCCGTGCTTTGTCGGGTGCTGCACGTGTAGCCCGGTTCCGTCCTCCCCGCGCCCGCTGAGCGGCGCTCAACACTCTACTCATGTCTACTGAAAATCAACCGCAAGACGAGCTTGCCGGCACAGAGCAACCCTTCGTCCAGCATTTGATGGAGTTGCGCGATCGCTTGGTCAAAGCTGCCATTGCGGTGGGTATCGCCATGGCGGTGTTGGCTTTGTACCCGGGGCCGGCCGCACTATATGACTTTTTGGCCCAACCGTTGATTGCCTCTCTGCCTGAGGGCGGCAAGCTGATTGCCACCTCGGTGATTTCGCCCTTCTTGGTGCCGCTCAAGATCATGCTGATGACCGCATTCTTGATTGCGCTTCCGGTGGTTCTTTGGCAGTTGTGGGCTTTTGTGGCGCCGGGCCTCTACAGCCACGAGAAGAAGCTGGTGCTCCCTTTGGTGGTTTCGAGCACAGTGCTGTTTTTTGTCGGCGTGGCGTTTTGTTACTTCTTTGTTTTTGGGCAGGTGTTCAAGTTCATCCAAAGCTTCGCACCCAAGAGCATTGCCGCGACTCCAGACATTGAGGCCTATTTGGACTTTGTCCTGTCCATGTTCTTGGCCTTCGGCTTGGCGTTTGAGGTGCCCATCGTGGTGGTCGTGCTGGCGCGTATGGGGATCGTGTCCATAGAAAAGCTCAAGGCTTTCCGCAGCTACTTCATCGTGCTCGCGTTCGTGATCGCTGCGATCGTGACTCCGCCGGATGTGGTGTCTCAGCTTGCGTTAGCGATCCCGATGTGTATCTTGTATGAAATCGGTATCTGGGCTGCGCAGATATTTATCAAGCACACCCAAGCCCCTGCGGAAGAGTCAAAGTCCGCCTGAGTCGGACACCGCTTTTAGATCCAGCCCCCGCCTTTGTGCGGGGGTTTTGCTTTCAGCGCTTGACCGCCTTGGGCTTGGGCCGTACGCCAGGGGTGAGCTTCAGGTTTACCTGAGCTTCTTTGCGCTGAACCACAAAAGCAGATTCGATACCGGGCTTGAGCGATGACACCAGAGCCAGCAACTGGGTGACATCTCGAACGGGCGTCCCGCCTATGCTTACGATCACATCACCCGGGCGGATGCCCGCTTGAGCGGCAGGCCCGTTTTGCAGCACGCCAGTGATGATGACACCCTCTTGGGCCTTCACATCAAAGGTTTCAGCCAGCTCGGGAGAGAGGTCGTTGGGTTCCACACCGATCCAGCCACGGGTAACTTTGCCGTCTTTCACAATGTCTTCGAGCACTTGCTTGGCGGTCGTCACCGGTATGGCAAAACCGATGCCCATGCTGCCACCCGAGCGGGAGTAGATGGCGGTGTTGATGCCCAGCAAGTTGCCGTTGGTATCCACCAAGGCGCCGCCCGAGTTGCCAGGGTTGATCGCTGCATCGGTTTGGATAAAGTTTTCAAAGGTGTTGATGCCCAACTGGTTGCGCCCCAGTGCGCTCACAATCCCGCTGGTCACCGTCTGCCCGACGCCAAACGGGTTGCCGATGGCCAAAACCTGGTCGCCTACACGCAGGGCATCTGCATTGCCCAGCACGATGGTGGGCAACTTGTCTAGCTCGACTTTCAGTACTGCGAGGTCGCTATCGGGATCCGTGCCAATGACTTTGGCGACGGATTTGCGCCCGTCGTTGAGGACGACTTCGATCTCGTCTGCCTCTTCGATCACATGGTTGTTGGTGAGGATGTAGCCTTGCGGGCTGACAATCACGCCGCTACCCAAGCCGCCCTGAGGCTCATCGCTCTGGTCGCCGTAGAAGAACTTGAACCACGGGTCATCAGCATTGGGGTGCTGCGCCGCTGCTTTGCTGGTGGCGATGCTGACTACTGCGGACGAAGCCACTTGCGCTGCCATTCGCAAGCTGCCGGGAGGAATTTCCCCCGCTGGCGGAGCCGGTGACTCAAACATCGAGATGACACCGCGACTGCTGGTGCCGGCGCTGATCCACTGGGGTTTTAACGTCGCAACTACAAAATACGAAGCCAGCAATACGGTGCACGTTTGAGAGAACAGCAACCAAAGTCTTTTCATGAAATCACTCTGCAAAGGGCACACACCAGCGGGCGCCACGTGCAAATTGTAGGCTGCTAAGCTGTGTGCTGCTGCACGGACTATGACCGATTCTTACCGCACCATTCTCATCGAGCCGGACGCGCCTCTCAAACCGAATTGGGGGGCTGCGTGCAATGGTTGCGGCGTTTGCTGCTTGGCGGAGCCGTGCCCTGTGGGTATTGTGCTCAGTCGGCGCCGCAATGGGGCTTGCGTGGCCTTGCAATGGGACAGCGTGTCGCGGCAGTACCGCTGTGGTGCGGTAGCAAACCCACAGGCGATGCTTGCGCGGGTGTGGCCTGCGGTCTGGTGGCCAGTGCGCAGTGGGTTTGCTTTCTTGCTTGGCAAGATGGCCTTGCGCTGGATCGCCGCTGGGCAGGGGTGCGACAGTAGCCTGGAGCCGGTATCGCCCTCAGAGACAATAGTGAATAAAAACGAGAGCCCGACTCACCATGATTGATCGCCAACAGCTCATCCAAACTCTACAAACACTGCTTGAACCGGAGCGCTTCAAGGACTATTGCCATAACGGATTGCAGGTCGAAGGGCGCACCGGTATCGGACACTTGGTCAGCGGGGTGACAGCCAGCGAGGCGTTCATTCAAGCAGCGATCGATCAAAAGGCGGACGCAGTTTTGGTGCACCACGGTTTGTTCTGGAAAGGGTTTGATGGCCAGGTAAGTGGTTGGATGCGAAAACGCCTGGGCTTGTTAATTGCCCACAACATCAACCTGCTGGCATACCACCTGCCGCTGGATGCCCACCCCGAACTCGGAAACAACGCCCAGCTGGGTAAGCTGCTCGGACTGGAAACGCAGGCCACCTTTGGAGAGCAAGCGTTAGGGCATTTGGGCGCTGCGTCAACTGCCTGGGAGAGTGATGCAGCGCTCTCAGCGCATATCGAAAACGTATTGGGTCGCAGCGTGACTTGTGTTTCCGGATTTTCGGGGCCTGTCAGCAAGGTGGCGTGGTGTACTGGAGGGGCGCAGAGTTACTTTGAGCCTGCCATTGCCACCGGGGCGCAGGTGTTCATTACAGGCGAAATTTCAGAGCCTCAGGCCCACTATGCACGCGAATGCGGTGTGTCTTACATCGCCTGCGGACACCATGCCAGCGAGCGCTATGGTGCTCGGGCGGTTGGGGCCTGGGTGGCTGAGCAACACGGTTTGACCCATACCTTCATTGATATCCCGAATCCCGCATGACAACTTCTTGGATAGCCATCACCCTCGGCGATGCGGCCGGAATCGGGCCCGAAATCATTGCCCGTTGTTACCAACAGGCGCCAGCATTGATGCGGGACTGTTTTGTTGCAGGGGACGTGCAAGCTATGCGGCGCGCCAGCCGTTTGGTAGCGGGCGGCGGATTGGTGGCGCCCGTGGCAGTCCTAACCGCTCTCGACGACATGGGCCGCATTCCGCCCGGGTGTATTCCTGTGCTCCAGGTCGGCCCGGCGCTTCCTGAGGTGCCCTATGGCATGGTGAGTGAGGCGGCGGGCGAGTTCGCCAGCCGATGCGTCGTCTGGGCGGCAGATGCGGCGTTGCGTGGAGATATCGCTGCGTTAGTGACGGCGCCCTTGCACAAAGAGGCGATGAGTGCTGCTGGTGCGCCTTACAACGGGTATCCCGGGCACACCGAGTTGCTGCAGGCGCGTGCCGCCCATGCCCAAGGTCTATCAGTTGAAGCGATGCCAGTGCGCATGATGCTGGCTAACCATGAGTTACGAACCGTGCTGGTCAGCATCCATGTGTCGCTCCGAAAGGCGCTGGAGGCGATCACTTTCGAAAACATCGTTGACACGCTGAGAATCACCCGTGTCGCCTTGCGCAATGCCTTGGGCCGTGAGCCTCGGATTGCGGTCGCTGGTTTGAACCCGCATGCGGGGGAGGGCGGGCTCTTTGGGCAAGAGGAGATCGAGACCATCGCACCGGCGATTGCAGCGGTCAGTTCTGAGGGGGCGGATGTCTATGGCCCTATTGCACCCGATACTGTTTTTATGCGCGCCAGGAATACCGAAAACCACCCCGGCGAATTTGATGTGGTGGTGGCGATGTACCACGACCAAGGGCTCATCCCGGTGAAATACTTCGGAGTGGAGCAGGGTGTAAATGTGACCCTAGGCTTGCCTTTGGTGCGCACCAGCCCGGATCATGGCACTGCTTTTGATATTGCGGGCCGCGGTGTTGCAGACTATCGAAGCCTGTTGGAGGCAGTTGATACTGCGAAGCGCCTCGTAAAAATCAACTAAATAAGCACCTAGCCCTTGTGCGTAAAGCAGGATTTGCTATTAAAACTGTAGCAAATCCTGCTGCCAAATTTACTTCTTCAGGCTGTCGCGGATTTCACGCAACAACAACACGTCTTCCGGAGTAACCACAGGCGCAGGTGCCGCAGCCGGGGCTTCTTTCTTCAAGCGGTTGATTTGCTTGATCATCAGGAAGATGATGAAAGCCAAGATCGCAAAGTTGACTGCGACGGTGATGAAGTTGCCATAAGCAAACACCGGCACGCCTGCTTTTTTGAGTGCATCCAGAGTGGTGCCAGTGCCGGGGGGAATGCTTCCCAAGACTACAAAGAGGTTGGAGAAATCAAGTTTGCCAACGACAGCACCGATCAAAGGCATGATCAAGTCGCCCACTACCGAGTCGACAATTTTGCCGAACGCGCCACCAATGATCACACCGACTGCCAAGTCGACCACATTACCTTTGACGGCGAATTCTTTGAATTCTTGCAACATGCCCATGGGGTAACTCTCCTTAATTGATAAAAGCGCTAGTATCCCCGAAATCACAAGGGCATTGCGAAGGTGACTTGCGCAAGTCCCTGTTCATTGAATAACCCTACATCCGTCAGCTACAATTCTTGTCTAATCTACTAGCGACGTTCGTTGAGGATTCTCATGAGTGAAACACTTGTCGACAGCAAAAAGATCGACGCCAGCAAGCGGACTTGGCTGATTGCCTCCGGTTGTGCTGGTGCGGTAGGTGGTGTTGCAACCGCCATTCCCTTTGTGAGTACTTTTCAGCCGTCTGAGCGCGCGAAGGCTGCAGGAGCAGCAGTTGAGGTAGACATCGCTGAACTCAAACCTGGCGAGAAGGTCACTGTTGAATGGCGCGGCAAGCCTGTGTGGATTGTTCGACGTACACCAGAGCAGGTAGCCGCTTTGGCGGGTATCGATAGCCAACTGGCAGATCCCAAGTCAGAGCGCAAGCCTGACGAGCTGACCCCGGAATACGCCCGCAATGAAGCGCGCTCCATCAAGCCGGAGTTCTTTGTGGCAGTGGGTATTTGCTCCCACCTTGGTTGCTCTCCCTCTGACAAATTCCAGACCGGCGCTCAGCCTTCGCTTCCAGATGATTGGAAGGGCGGCTTCTTGTGCCCATGCCATGGTTCGACATTCGATATGGCTGGCCGGGTCTTCAAGAACAAGCCGGCGCCTGACAACCTTGAAGTCCCCCCCCACATGTTCCTGTCCGACAGCAAGCTGCTTATCGGCGAAGACAAGAAAGCCTGAGGAATAAGACATGGCCCGAGCATTCAAGGACATTTCGCCTAACGCCTCTTCCGGGGAAAAGGTGACCAATTGGTTCGAGAACCGTTTTCCCACGGCTTTTGATGCCTACAAAGTTCACATGTCGGAGTACTACGCTCCGAAGAACTTTAACTTCTGGTACATCTTCGGGTCGTTGGCGTTGTTGGTGCTGGTGATTCAAATCGTCACCGGGATTTTTTTGGTCATGCACTACAAGCCTGACGCCAATTTGGCGTTTGCCTCTGTGGAGTACATCATGCGTGATGTGCCTTGGGGCTGGCTGATCCGCTACATGCACTCGACCGGTGCTTCAGCATTCTTTGTCGTTGTGTACCTGCACATGTTCCGCGGCTTGATCTACGGAAGCTACCGCAAGCCTCGCGAGTTGGTGTGGATTTTTGGTTGTGCGATTTTCTTGTGCCTGATGGCAGAAGC
The DNA here is from genome assembly GCF_032193805.1 of Rhodoferax potami. Taxonomy (NCBI): domain Bacteria; kingdom Pseudomonadati; phylum Pseudomonadota; class Betaproteobacteria; order Burkholderiales; family Comamonadaceae; genus Rhodoferax; species Rhodoferax potami. Next base: position 2,723,088 of record NZ_JAVBIK010000001.1, read on the forward strand.
CTTCATGGGCTATCTGCTGCCTTGGGGTCAAATGTCTTATTGGGGTGCACAAGTTATCGTGAACTTGTTCGCCGCGGTCCCCTTGGTCGGGCCTGACCTCGCGCTGCTGATTCGCGGAGATTTTGTGGTGGGTGATGCCACGTTGAACCGCTTCTTCAGCTTCCACGTGATTGCTGTTCCATTGGTGTTGTTGGGTCTGGTGGTTGCGCACTTGCTTGCGTTGCACGATGTGGGCTCTAACAACCCAGACGGCGTCGAAATCAAAGGGCCCAACGCCCCGCGCGATGCCCAAGGCCACCCCTTGGACGGAGTTCCCTTTCATCCTTACTACACCGTGCATGACATCTTTGCGGTGAGCATGTTCTTGATGGTGTTCACTGCCATCATCTTCTTCGCACCAGAATTCGGCGGGTATTTCTTGGAGTACAACAACTTCATCCCCGCTGATCCACTAAAGACTCCAGCTCACATTGCTCCAGTCTGGTACTTCACGCCCTTCTATTCCATGCTGCGAGCCATCACTAGTGAGATGATGTACGCGTTGATCGCCTGTGTGATTGGTGCTGCTGCCTTCGGTGTGATCAAGGCGAAGTTGCCCAATATCTTCAAGGCTGCCATCGTGGGTGCTGCAGTGCTCGTCTCTGTAGCCATGCTGTCGATCGACGCTAAGTTCTGGGGAGTGGTGGTCATGGGTGGCGCGGTTGTGATCTTGTTCTTCTTGCCATGGCTGGACAACAGTCCTGTGAAGTCCATTCGCTACCGTCCGGATTGGCACAAGTATTTGTACGGCATTTTTGTGATCAATTTTGTGATCTTGGCTTACCTTGGCGTGCAGCCCCCTTCTCCGATTGGCGAGCGTGTTTCCCAAGTAGGTACCTTGTTTTACTTCGGCTTTTTCTTGCTGATGCCATGGTGGAGCACTGTGGGTGAAAGCAAGCCTGTGCCAGCCCGTGTGACATTTGCAGCCCACTGAGTGCTGGAGATTAAAGTATGAAAAAAATCATTTTCGGCTTGGCTCTTGTTGTGAGTTTGGTGGGCGGAGCCAATGCTGCGTCCGGAGGCATTGCCTGGGATAAGGCGCCATCTAAAACCAACGATTTAGTTTCTTTACAGAATGGCGCAAAAGTCTTCGTCAATTACTGTCTGAATTGCCATTCGGCAGCGTTCATGCGGTTTAACCGTCTCAAAGATATTGGTCTGACGGATCAGCAGATCAAAGACAATCTGCTGTTTACAACCGATAAAGTCGGCGAGACCATGAAGGCGGCAATTGATCCGCGGCAGGCTAAAGAGTGGTTTGGTGCAAACCCGCCTGACTTGACCGTGATTGCACGCTCACGTGCAGGCGCAGGTGGTTCAGGTGCTGACTACCTTTACACTTATATGCGGACCTACTACGCCGATGACACCAAGGCGACGGGATGGAACAACTTGGCGTTCCCGAACGTAGGTATGCCTCACGTGTTGTGGGAGCTTCAGGGTAAGCGCGTTCCCATCTTTGAGACGGTTGTAAATCACGGGCATGAAGAAAAAGTCTTCAAGGGCTGGCAGCAAGTAACGCCAGGGACTATGTCTCCCGCTCAATACGATCAAACGGTTGGTGACTTGGTCAACTACCTTCAGTGGATGGGCGAGCCCGCTCAAAACACCCGCGTTCGTGTGGGCGTTTGGGTGTTACTTTTCCTTGCAGTCTTAACCTTGTTTGCGTGGCGTTTGAATGCTGCCTTCTGGAAAGACGTGAAATAGAGTTTTCGACTGTCCTGCTCCCGGCGAGGGTGGCTAGTGACAGATTCAGAGTGGGCCCGCTGACGCGTCCCACTCTTTTTGCATTTTTTAGGAGTCTTTCGCCATGATGGTGCTGTATTCAGGAACAACCTGCCCCTTTTCCCATCGGTGTCGTTTCGTTTTGTTCGAGAAGGGCATGGATTTTGAGATCCGCGACGTAGATCTCTACAACAAGCCTGAAGACATCAGCGTGATGAATCCTTACGGTCAAGTGCCAATCCTCGTTGAGCGGGACCTGATTTTGTATGAGTCGAACATTATCAATGAGTACATTGATGAGCGTTTTCCACATCCACAGTTGATGCCCGGAGACCCCGTGGATCGTGCACGCGTACGCCTGTTCCTTTTGAATTTTGAGAAGGAATTGTTTGTGCACGTAAATACCTTGGAAGCACGTGCGACCAAAGGCAATGAAAAGGCCTTGGAGAAGGCTCGCGCGCACATCCGCGACCGCTTGACACAGCTCGCCCCGGTGTTTTTGAAGAACAAATACATGTTGGGTGAAAGCTTCTCGATGTTGGACGTGGCCATCGCCCCCTTGTTGTGGCGTCTGGATTACTACGGTATCGAACTCAGCAAAAACGCTGCTCCGCTGTTGAAGTACGCAGAGCGCATTTTTTCGCGCCCCGCTTACATTGAAGCATTGACCCCCTCTGAAAAGGTCATGCGTAAATAACGCAGGATGGATCTATGCTTGACTCCATGGACGCTCCTTCCACTCGCCCTTATTTGATCCGTGCTTTGTACGAATGGTGCACTGATAGCGGCTTTACGCCTTTCATTGCCGTGCAGGTGGATGAGGCAGTGCGGGTTCCCATGGAGTTTGTGAAGGACGGAGAAATCGTCCTCAATGTCAGCTTCGATGCCACCAGCGCCTTAAAGCTTGGAAACGAATACATCGAATTCAAGGGCCGGTTTGGAGGTGTGGCTCGCGACATCCTGGTGCCTGTCGATCATGTTCTGGCTATTTATGCCCGTGAGAATGGCCAGGGCATGGCGTTTCCACTCTCGACGAAGACCCCCAAAGCGCAGTCACTTGATGTCGAGGGAGTTAACAAGGCACCGGGTGCGGCGTTGACGGCAGTGGATGCAGCTCAAGAGGCTGACTCAGAGCCTACTCCGCCCAAGTCTCCAACACCAGCATCGCGCCCTGCGCTCACGCGAATTAAATAGTGCTTTCTCTCGAGAAGCGCTAAATTGCTGGTGTAGAATTTAGCCCGTGCCGGTTTAGCTCAGTTGGTAGAGCAACCGCCTTGTAAGCGGTAGGTCATCAGTTCGAATCCGATAACCGGCACCATTTCTTTCTCGCTTATTTACCGAGTAAGCGACGACATTTGTACCTTGAGTCGAATTGAGGTAACCTCCCACCCCTTTGATCGTAAGTGCGCTTGCAGTGCAGGCATGAGCTGGCGTAGTTTTGCCGCTACGGCGTTATTGTCTAGCAGTAAGCACCAGGTAGAGCCTTCAATCGGCCCCGGTTTGATGTTCTTCAACAATCCACCCGGAAGGAGTCCCTCCAGACTTTTAAGGCGCGCGCTGGACTCCTTGGTGAGGGCTGCAAGGTGTGACAAGGTGGGCGACTCGTGGGCCGCCTGTAGTGCTGAAACAGAGCGGTGGTTTCTGATCATGTTTGCGAGATGCAATAAGGGGTTCGCTGGATGCAGGTGATTATCACGGATGCGTGGATGGCAAGGTCCCGCGCTTTTCATCTCAATGGCTTTAAATTGATCCTGGCGATACTGCTGGCTTCATTGGTGTTGATGCTGGTGTCCGCGGGGCTTTACCACTGGGTATTCATGAAGGGTGCGCGAGAGGGTTGGCCTGTGATTGGATCGCTGGTACGCCTCGTCTCCAAAGACGAAATTGCCCAGCGCGATCGATACGTGAAAGAGAATATCGAGGTACTTGCCAAGCGCCTTGGCGAGATGCAGGCCAAGATGTTGCAGCTAGAGTCGCTCGGCGAACGTGTTTCCGGGCTCGCTGGTATCAATCCGGCTGAAATTACAGTCGCACCAGGGCGCGGCGGAGCGCTGATCGCCGGTCGTGACCTTTCCATCGAAGAGCTTGACGCAACTTTGGCTTCTTTGGATGGCGCTGCCACTAAAAATGCTGACGTGATGACAGTCATTGAGTCCCGTCTCTTCGAGCAAAAGATAAAGAAAATGATGGTGCCTACGCAGCAACCAGTGTTGGATGCCAATCTGGGGTCCATCTTTGGGTGGCGGATCGATCCCATCACAGGCCGTTCGGCTCTGCATACAGGGCTTGATTTCCCGGCGGGTGTCGGTACCCCCATCTACGCTGCGGCCGGCGGTATGGTGGTGACGCAGGAATACCACCCGCAATACGGAAACATGCTCGAGGTGGATCATGGTAACGACCTCATCACAAGATACGCGCACGCCTCTAAAGTCCATGTGAATAAGGGCGATCTGATCAAGCGTGGACAGCGCATCGCGGATGTCGGCAACACCGGGCGATCTACAGGCGCACACCTCCACTTTGAAGTCTTGGTTCAGGGCGTTCCTCAAGATCCACAGAAGTTTCTGAATGCCGGAAAAGGTTTGGGCACTGAGCGGTCTGCCTCTTCCAAGGCGTCTGTTCTACAGCGCTAAAATCAGCTGATTGACTCGATGCTGAGCGCTGGCCATTAGTCTGGCTTGACTTCCCGCAAAGAGCCTCCACTTTCTCAAGATAAACAAAGGACTGTGCAGTCCGGTGAGCCCATGGTGGGTCCGTCGGGCAGCGCTCGCATTGATGGCTATTAACTTCCTTACCAAAATTTTTGGCAGCCGCAACGATCGTTTGCTCAAGCAGTATCGGGTCGTAGTAACTCGCATCAATGCACTGGAGCCTGAGTTCGAGGCCCTTACCGACGACGGGCTCCGTGCCAAGACGCAAGAGTTCAAAGACCGTGTCGCTAAAGGCGAAACACTCGATGCCATCCTTCCGGAAGCTTTTGCGCTAGTCCGTGAAGGCTCAAAGCGCGTCATGAAAATGCGCCACTTCGACGTGCAAATGCTGGGTGGGATGGCACTGCATTACGGGAAAATTTCGGAAATGCGCACCGGTGAGGGCAAAACGCTCACCGCGACGTTGCCGGTGTTTCTGAATGCACTGAGCGGTAAAGGTGTTCACGTTGTTACCGTCAACGATTACCTTGCCAGCCGCGATGCGCGATGGATGGGCCGCCTCTATAACTTCTTGGGTCTGACCGTCGGCATCAACATGCCCCAAGCCCCACGTGAAGACAAGCAGCAGGCCTACAACTCTGACATCACCTACGGTACGAACAACGAGTACGGTTTCGACTACCTCCGCGACAACATGGTCTACGAAGCGGCTGATCGGGTGCAACGCGGACTGAACTTTGCCATCGTGGATGAAGTTGATTCCATTTTGATCGACGAGGCCCGCACACCACTCATTATCAGTGGTCAAGCTGAAGACCACACCGAACTCTATCTCGCCATTAACAAAGCAATTCCGCGCTTGGTCAAGCAAGAGGGGGAGGCTGATCCCATCACTGGGCAAGGCATTACCAAGCCTGGCGACTTCACTCTAGATGAGAAGAGTCACCAAGTTTTCTTGACGGAACAAGGGCACGAAGTAGCCGAGACCATTTTTGCAGAGCTGGGCTTGATACCTGCGGGCTCTTCTTTGTACGACCCGGCAAACATCACGTTGATGCATCACCTGTACGCAGCGTTGCGCGCCAATCATCTGTATCACCGCGACCAGCACTACGTTGTGCAAAACGGTGAAATTGTCATTGTCGACGAGTACACCGGCCGTCTGATGACGGGTCGCCGTTGGAGCGACGGCTTGCACCAAGCGGTAGAAGCCAAAGAGGGGGTACAGATCCAGGCAGAGAATCAGACCCTCGCATCCATTACCTTCCAGAATTATTTCCGCCTCTACAGCAAGCTGGCGGGTATGACCGGCACCGCAGACACCGAGGCATACGAGTTCCAGGAGATCTATGGTCTCGAAACTGTAGTTATCCCGCCAAACCGCATCAGCCGCCGGGACGACCAGTTGGACCGTGTATACAAGACAACCCGCGAAAAGTACGATGCGGCAATCAAAGACATCCGCGAATGCTATGACAGGGGCCAGCCTGTTCTGGTGGGAACCACATCGATTGAAAACTCAGAAATCATTGCCGAGCTCCTCGATAAAGAAAAGTTGCCTCACCAGGTCTTGAACGCGAAGCAACACGCGCGCGAAGCAGACATCGTGGCTCAGGCCGGTCGTGCAAAGATGATCACCATCGCGACCAACATGGCCGGCCGTGGTACCGATATTGTTCTTGGCGGCAACATGGACAAGCTGCTGGAGGCGATTGAGGGCGATGCCTCTTTGGACGAAGCTGCCAAGCAAGCCAAAGTCGCGGAGTTGAAAAGCCAGTGGCAAAAAGACCACGAAGCCATCAAGGCGCTGGGTGGCCTGCGCATCATTGCGACCGAACGCCACGAGTCTCGCCGGATCGACAACCAACTCCGTGGTCGCTCAGGGCGCCAAGGTGATCCCGGTTCATCCCGTTTCTATCTGAGTCTTGATGACTCTTTGATGCGGATCTTTGCCGGAGACCGGGTGAAATCCATCATGGATCGCCTCAAAATGCCAGAGGGTGAGGCCATTGAAGCCGGTATCGTGACCCGTAGCATTGAAAGCGCGCAGCGCAAAGTAGAAGCGCGTAACTTCGACATGCGCAAGCAGCTGTTGGAATACGACGATGTGTCCAACGATCAGCGCAAGGTCATCTACCAACAACGCAACGCAATTTTGGATGCCTCCGATCTGGAGGCCCAGATTGCGGGTCTGCGCGAAGGTGCGTTTGAAGACATGGTGCGTCAGTTCGTCCCGGCAGAGTCGGTAGAAGAGCAATGGGACATTCCAGCGCTCCAGAAGATGCTGTCAGAAGAATGGCAACTGAACCTCGACCTTCAGAAGCAAGTCAGCAGCGCCAGCTCTATTACCGATGAAGAAATCGTGACCACCGTTACTACGGCTGCGAACGAGGCTTTCGAGAGCAAAGTGAACCTGGTCGGCAAAGACAACTTCACCCAGTTCGAGCGCATGGTGCTTTTGCAGAGTATCGATAGCCACTGGCGTGACCATCTGAGCGCCTTGGACTACCTGCGCCAAGGTATCCATCTGCGGGGTTACGCGCAAAAGCAACCCAAACAAGAATACAAGCGCGAAGCGTTTGAACTATTCGGGCAGTTGCTCGACTCCGTCAAAAATGACGTTACCAAAATCTTGATGACTGTCAAGATCCAATCCAACGAACAGTTGGAGCAGGCAGCCGACGCGATTGAATCGCGCGGGGAAAGCATCGCCAACGTCACCTACACCGCTCCCACAGAGACTGGTGAAGTCGAAACGACGACTGATGCCACTACCGTAAAAACTGCCGAGTCCGATGTCCCGCGCGTCGGTCGCAACGATCCTTGTCCTTGCGGCAGCGGTAAAAAATATAAACAGTGCCACGGCAAACTCTCTTGAAGGTCTTTGTATGCCAGTGAATCTCCCGCTGCCTGCTGCAGCTGACCTGTTGCCGGTGCCCGGTGTCCGTATCGGGGTTACCGAGGCAGGCGTTCGCAAGCCCGGCCGTAAAGATGTGACCGTGATGCTGCTGGACCCCGGCTGCACTGTTGGCGGCGTGTTTACGACGAACCGCTTTTGTGCAGCCCCGGTACAAATTTGTCGCGAGCATCTCGCAGCCAGTGACATTCGCGCAGTCGTGATCAACACCGGCAATGCCAACGCCGGCACTGGAGCCGATGGGCTGGCGCGCGCCAAGGAAACCTGCTCCGCTCTGGCGGGCAAACTCAGCCTCAAGGCCACGCAAGTCCTGCCATTCTCCACTGGCGTGATCATGGAGCCACTACCAGTGGACCGGATTGTGGCCGGCTTGGACGCGGCAATTTTGGATGCCCGGGAAAGCAACTGGCTCAAGGCGGCCGAGGGCATCATGACCACGGACACCCAGCCCAAAGCTTTCAGCGCAACGGCCATGGTGGACGGCTTCCTGATCACGGTCACGGGTATCAGCAAAGGCGCGGGCATGATTCGCCCGAACATGGCCACGATGTTGGGGTTCATTGCTACCGACGCCTGTATTGACGCCTCCGTGATGCCCGCCCTCGCACGCGAACTTGCCGAGGGCTCGTTCAACCGGGTGACGGTAGATGGCGATACCTCTACAAATGATTCGTTGTTGGTGATTGCTTCCAACAAGGCGGGCAATCCAACTGTCACTGATCTGGATGCGGCCTCTGCCGCCCCTCTAAAGCGCGCAATGCTGGAGGTTGCTCGCAAGTTGGCGCAAGCCATCGTGCGGGACGGCGAGGGCGCAACCAAGTTCATTGCCGTGCAAGTTGAGGGTGGCGGAACCGAAGCGGAGTGCCGTCTTGTGGCCTATGCCATTGCGCACTCACCCTTGGTGAAAACCGCATTTTTTGCCAGCGACCCCAACCTCGGCCGTATTCTTGCTGCTGTGGGTTACGCAGGTATCCAGGATTTGGACCAGTCACTCATCGAGCTGTTCTTGGACGATGTGCACGTCGCAACCCGCGGTGGTAGAAATCCCGCCTACCGTGAGGAGGATGGTCAGCGTGTCATGAAGCAAAGCGAGATTACCGTGCGCGTCCATTTGGGGCGGGGCGCTGCCAGCCAGACGGTCTGGACTTGCGACTTCAGCCACGACTACGTGACGATCAACGCCGACTATCGCTCCTAAACGGGATTGCTTGATGTCTGATGCACTAGAGCGCTTCTTCGCGCGGGCTGAATTGTTCATGCAGCGTGTGGAGGCCTCACTTCCGCACTCATTGACAGCGCCAGATTGGAATGCGTCGATCGCCTTCCGTTATCGTCGCCGGTCCGGTGGCCAAGGTGTTATTTCCCCGGTGCAGCATGTGGGTGCCATGTCATTGGACTCACTGCGCGAGATTGACGACCAAAAGGAAAAAATCCAACGCAATACAGCGCAGTTTGTGCGCGGTGGCTTGGCAAACAATGTCTTGTTAACCGGTGCCCGCGGTACCGGAAAGTCATCTCTTATTCGGGCATGCCTTCAAACCTATGCACCTTCAGGCTTGCGCCTGATCGAGGTGGACAAGGCAGACCTGATAGATCTCCAGGACATCATTGAACTGATCGCAGCAAGGCCGGAAAAATTCATCATCTTTTGTGATGATTTGAGCTTTGATGAAGGCGAGCCAGGCTACAAAGCACTGAAGTCGGTGCTGGACGGTTCCGTTGCAGCCTCCACCCCGAATGTGTTGATCTATGCGACCAGTAATCGGCGGCATCTTTTGCCCGAATACATGTCCGACAACCTGAGCTACAAGCACACCGAAGATGGAGAAGTGCATCCCGGCGAAGGGGTAGAGGAGAAAATCTCCTTGTCTGAGCGCTTTGGCCTGTGGGTAAGCTTTTACCCATTCAGCCAAGATGAGTATCTATCGATCGTCAACCAGTGGTTGAGCGCCTTGGGTTTCGACTCAGCAGCCATTGAGGCTGCCCGTTCTGAGGCCCTCTTGTGGGCACTCGAGCGCGGAGCGCGGAGCGGCCGTGTCGCCTATCAGTTTGCACGCGATTATTCGGGGCGGGCCGCATCTTGACGGCATCCACCCCATTGGTCGCAGATCCTCAAGCCCAACGCACGGGCAGTTCAGACCGTCCTGCTGTGGACGTTGCGGTGGGCGTATTGGTTCGCCCAGACGGTGCGTTTTTGTTGACATCTAGGCCCCAAGGCAAGCCCTACACAGGCTATTGGGAGTTCCCCGGCGGTAAGGTCGAGGCCGGTGAAACCATTGAGCAGGCACTGCGTCGTGAGCTCATAGAAGAAATCGGTATTCACATTGGCCACGCCTTAGCTTGGCGGGTTGAAATGGTCGACTACCCACACGCGCTGGTGCGTCTGCACTTTTGCAAAGTCTTGGAGTGGAGTGGCGAGCTGGAAATGCGCGAGTCCCAGAGTTTTGCATGGCAACAGCTCCCGGTAGCTGTTGAACCTGTTTTGCCAGGTACCATCCCGGTGCTTGACTGGTTCGCCGCAGAGCGGAATCACTCGGGTGCTACTATTTCAGGAGCTACCAGCGCAGATTCTGCGGCGGTGATTGGCTGATTCACTGTAGTTTCGGGTCGCCGAAGGGCGCCTCGTCGGGTGGTGCCTCAGTGGGCACTCTGAACGACTCACTCGCCCAAGCGCCCAAGTCCAAGTTCTTGCAGCGCTCGCTGCAAAAAGGGCGAAACAGATTGCGCGGTCCGTAAACGCTATCGCCACCACAAGCGGGGCAGCGCACTAGCTTTTCCAATATCGGAGAGTCCATCGTCATTCGGCCCGGCGTCTATCAAGAGCACAAGGTCAATTCAAAGCCCGTATCTTGCGCACTGGAGTGCAGGCGGTCGTCGGCTTCGTGCCGCATAAAGCGGATAGATACCATCAGCCGGTTGCCGCTGATCTCAGGGATCACCTGGAGGGCAGGGTCCACCGCCAAGCGTAGCAGCTGGAAAGTGCGGCCCTGGGGCAGATTTTGCTGGAATTGCCCCGCGACTGCCATCACCTTCTGGGGGGCACCCGAGTCGCGCAGCATCTTCAAGAGCAGGTGAATCGAGGCTGCCAAAGGCGCTAGTGTCGAGGCCCAGCGCTGCAAATCTTGCTGTCGAGCAGCCGCATCGCGGTGCTGCCATGCATAGTACGCGGGCAAATCAAATTCGCAGGTGCCTCCCGGGATACCCACCCGGCTCCGGATACTCATCAGCCAGTCGTTCTCGGTGAGCGATTGGCCCGACTTGCCGGCCAGTGCATTCAAGTCAGCAAAGCACTGGTCGAGTTGGTTCACAATTTTGTCGAGTGCCGCCTCGGAGATCGCGGGGTTGCCCCGATAACCGTTCAACACCTGCTTTTGCTTGTCCAGGTCCTTCAGTACATCGGACTTCAGGTCAGCCCGCGCACCCACGTCCATGACCTCAAAAATGGTGGTCAACGCGAAGTGGTGGTCCAGGGGATCAGGTCGCCCCATCAACTCGGCCAGACGCAGAAACAAGTGTTCCAGCCGCAAATACGTGCGGATGCGTTCGTTGAAGGGGTATTCGTAAAGGATCACGCTGGTATTTCCGGTCGGCGGTCGATCATAGCCCGAAGTGTGCGCCCATTTGCCTCGTCACCGCTTCAAGTTGCAGCAAAGACAGGTCTTCGTTCGAGATCACACAGTCGGCAGCCGCAAGCCTGGTGAGGCGTGGGGCTTGACTGTCAATGACAGCCTGAACTTCGCGGGCTTGAAGCGCGTTTCTCTGCACGACCCTGCGGATCTGCGTCTCGGTGGAGCAGTCCACCACGAGCACCTTATCGAGCCGCTTTCGCCAGTGCGCAGACTCGACCAACAGGGGAATGTCCAGCACTACACATCGCGCACCACCGGCCCGAGCCTCCTGGGTGGCAGCCTCAATAGCGGCGCCGACCAGTGGGTGAATGATGGACTCCAGCAGCTTGCGGGCCTCAATATCTTGGAACACTTTCGCCCGCATTTTTACGCGGTCCAGTGCACCCCTGGCATCGATCATGTGCGTTCCGAATGCGGCGCTGATGGGGGCAATTGCGCTTCCACCCGTGGCAGTTGCTGCACGCGAAATTGCATCAGCATCCACGACTGCTGCACCGCACTGCTCCAAGAAGGCGGCAACCGTACTTTTCCCGCTGCCGATACCACCTGTGAGCCCTACCCGCATCTTGTGGGCCCTACTTACAAGTTGGCCATCTGGCGCAAGGTGTCGGGCCCAATGATTAACGCAGCAAAGCCCGCGCCAGCCAGAAACGGCCCAAAGGGCACATAGCCCCCTTCCCGCAAACCGCTTGTGAACTTCATCGCAATACCCACGATCGCGCCGATTACGGACGCCAGCAAGATCATGGGGATCAGCACCGGCCAGCCAAACCATGCACCCAGCGCGGCAAACAGCTTGAAGTCACCATAGCCCATGCCTTCTTTGCCAGTCACCAACTTGAACAGCCAGTAAATCGACCACAATGACAAATACCCCGCAACCGCACCCCACAGAGCAGTATTCAAGGGCACCGCGGTCCATCCAAGGGCAGAGGCCACCAAGCCAAGCCATACCAGGGGCAGCGTGATGTCATCCGGCAGCAGGGTGGTGTCCCAGTCAATCATGGCCAGACTCACCAGCGCCGCGCAAAAGACACACCAAATCAAGGCTGTAACAGACAAGCCCCATTGCCATGCGCAGAATCCAAAGAGACCGCCAGTCACCAGCTCGACAAGCGGGTAGCGTACGCTGATCGGCTTTTTGCATTCAGCGCAACGGCCGCGCAAACCCGCATAACTGACGACCGGGATGTTCTCGTACCAAGCGATCAGGTGGCCGCAGTGCGGACAGCGCGACCGTGGCACCATCAAGTTAAACGGGGCTTGTGCAGGCGGCTCTTTGCCTTCCATTTCGGCATATTCCGCAGCCCATTGTTGTTCCATCATCTTGGGCAGCCTGTGGATCACTACATTCAAAAAGCTGCCGATCAGTAGTCCCAGCAAACCCAATACACCCACGTCCAACCATTGCAAACCGGTGCTCATCAAACCACTTGTCCTAACTTGAAGATCGGGAGATACATCGACACCACAATCCCGCCGATCAGTGTGCCTAGCACCACAATAATGATGGGCTCCATCAGGCTGGAGATGCCTGCCACCATGTCATCGACTTCCGCTTCAAAGAAGTCGGCCGCCTTGCCCAGCATATGGTCAATAGAGCCCGACTCTTCCCCGATGGCACACATCTGTAACACCATCGACGGAAACAAATTCACATTCGCCATGGCTGCAGTCAGTGAGGTGCCGGTAGACACTTCCTGCTGTATCTTTTGGGTCGCATTCAGGTACACCACGTTGCCAGAGGCCCCTCCAACCGAATCCAGAGCTTCCACTAGGGGCACCCCGGCCGCAAACATGGTGGACAGCGTACGGGTCCAGCGGGCCACACAGCTCTTTTCCACCATGACACCGAAGATGGGCAGTTTCAGCATGACGCGGTCCATGAAGGCCTGCACTTTCTCGTTGCGGCGCCACGCCTGCATGAAAAAGTACAACCCACCGCCAATCCCGCCGAATATCAGCCACCAGTACTCGATAAAGATCTCACTCAGGGCGATCACAAACAAGGTGGGCGCAGGCAGCTCTCCACCAAAAGAGCTGAAGACCTGCTTGAACGACGGGATCACAAAAATCATGATCACCGAGACCACCACAAAAGCCACCACCAGCACCGCAATCGGGTACATCAGCGCAGACTTGATCTTGGATTTGATGGCCTCTGTCTTCTCCATATAGACCGCCAGGCGGTCCAGCAACTGATCCAGAATACCGGCCGACTCGCCGGCCTCAACCAAGTTGCAATACAGGTTGTCAAAGTACAGCGGGTACTTGCGGAAGGCTGCACTCAGTGAGGTACCGGTTTCCACATCCGCGCGGATGTCGCTCAGCAACTTGGTCACACTGGGGTTCGGGTTACCGCGGCCGACAATGTCAAAGGCTTGCAGCAGGGGCACACCAGCCTTCATCATCGTAGCTAGCTGCCGGGTAAAGATCGCCATGTCTTTGGGCTTGATCGATTTGCCCGAGCGCATGCGCCGCTTTTTGATTTTGGTCGGCGTCACGCCTTGTCGGCGCAACATGGACTTCACCTGGTTTTCGCCCACGGCACGCGACTCGCCCCGGACTTGCTTGCCGTTGCGGTCTTTGCCTTCCCATTCAAAAACCACGTCTTTGGTGGGCGCAGATTTTCCTGTTGCCATAGATCTCCCGGGGTTGCCCTTTTACTCGTTGGTCACAGCAAGCACTTCTTCCAACGAAGTCAGCCCTTGTTTCACTTTGTGCAAGCCGGACTGACGCAACGAGCGCACGCCCTCCAACTCTGACTGGGCGGCGATATCCATTGCACTGCCATCACGCAAAATAATGCGTTGAATCTCTTCACTGATGGGCATCACTTGGTAGATACCCACCCGGCCCTTGTATCCGTTGTTGCAAGCCGAGCAACCCACTGCCCTATAGGGCTTCCAGCTCCCATCCAGATCAGCCTGCTTGAATCCCGCGTCCAGCAGCGCAAGCTCCGGCACATCGGCCGGTTGCTTGCATTGCCCGCACAAACGCCGTGCCAAGCGCTGCGCGGTGATCAAAATGACGCTGGATGCAATGTTGAACGGCTGAATGCCCATGTTCCGCATCCGCGTGAGCGTTGTCGGTGCATCGTTGGTGTGCAAGGTCGACAGCACCAAGTGGCCGGTTTGCGCCGCCTTGATCGAAATGTCCGCCGTCTCCAAGTCCCGGATTTCCCCCACCATGATGATGTCCGGATCCTGCCGTAAAAACGACTTCAGCGCTGCAGCAAAGGTCAGCCCCGCCTTTTCATTCACGTTCACCTGGTTGACACCCGGCAAGTTGATTTCGGAGGGGTCTTCTGCCGTAGCAATGTTCACCCCCGGCTGGTTCAGCAAATTCAGACAGGTGTACAGCGACACCGTTTTGCCGGAACCCGTAGGCCCCGTGACCAGAATCATCCCGTAAGGCCGGCCAATCGCCTTGAGCAGGCGTTCTTTTTCCTCAGCCTCGTAACCCAGCGCATCAATGCCCAGCTTGGCACTGCTCGGGTCCAGGATACGGATCACAATCTTTTCGCCAAACAGCGTCGGCAGTGTGCTGACCCGGAAGTCAATCACCCGGTCCGCGCCCACCTTGAGTTTCATACGGCCGTCTTGTGGGACCCGCTTCTCCGAAATATCCATCCGCGAGATCACCTTGATCCGCGAGGCCAGCTTGTCTTTGATCGCAATCGGAGGGCTTGCTATTTCGCGCAATTCCCCGTCAATACGGAAGCGCACCCGGTACTGGTGCTCGTAGGGCTCAAAGTGCAAGTCAGAGGCCCGCATGCTGAACGCATCCATCAGCATTTTGTGCAGGAAACGCACCACCGGTGCATCTTCGACATCCGCGGTCGCCGCTTGGGTGGTCTCAATGGCGGACTCAGCAGCGGCTTCATCAAACTCGAAGTCGCCGCCAATGATCTCTTCCATCGCCTCGGTCGCAGTGACCGTATTGGCGTCCACAATCTTGGAGAGCTTGTCGTACTCGGCAATGACCCAGTCAAAGCCCATCTGGGTCGCAAACTTGATGCGCTCCGCAGCCTGCTGGTCTGAGGGGTCTGCGGTGGCAATGATCAAGCGGTTACCGCGCTTGCTCAGCACCAGCACCCTGAATTCCGTGCAAATCTTGGCGTCTAGCAGGCCCTTGGGCAGGCGCTGCACATCGACAGCATCCAAGTCCAGCAGCGGTGCCGCAAAGGCCGCAGACAAGGTTTGTGCCAGATCCAACGACGATACCGCCGCCGACCCCACCAGTTCCGCCATAAAACTGTTTTTGCTCAACAGTGCTTTGCGGTAGATTTCTTCAGCCGTTTGCTGGGGAAGCTTTCCGGCTAGCACCAGCGCCCTGCCAATTCCCGGCAGGGCAACAGAAGCGGGATCGCGGGTCAATGAATCAGCGGATGCCATAAGCCGTGAAGGATAGCGCAAGCCACGCATTCGCAGGGCGCCGGAATCACCCGGTTACGAATTTTCGTCTCCCAACCGTGGCGCTTTTCACACCGAGGTGAAAGAATCCCCGGCCATGTCCTTGGCTGACAACTTGGGCGCTATCGACATGGCCGGCCATTCGATTGCCAAAGTGGGGTCATTCCAGGCAATACATTTTTCAAAAGCAGGCGTGTAGTAGCCTGTAGTTTTGTATAAAAACTCGGCTGTTTCCGACAACACCACAAAACCATGCGCCAGCCCGGGTGGCACCCATAGTTGCCGCTTGTTGGCGGCCGAGAGTATCTCGCCTACCCATTTTCCGTAGGTCGGGGATTCAGGCCGAATATCTACGGCCACATCAAAAACTTCGCCCTGAGCCACTCGCACCAGTTTGCCTTGGGGATTTTGGGTTTGGTAGTGCAGCCCGCGCAGCACACCGTAGCCGGACTTGGAGTGGTTATCTTGCACAAAGGGCAATGTCACTCCGGTGACCTCACGAAACACGCGCTCGTTAAAGCTCTCAAAGAAAAAGCCGCGCTCATCCCCAAAAACTTTGGGCTCCAGCAGCAACACATCTGCAATAGCAGTGCGGGTGACTTGCATCAAAAAACCTTTTCTTTCAGCAAACGCAGCAGGTACTGCCCGTAGCCGGACTTTGCCAGCGGATGCGCCAACAGTTGTAGTTGTGCATCGTCAATCCACCCGCTGCGCCACGCAATCTCTTCGGGGCAGGCCACCTTCAGGCCTTGGCGGTTTTCAATGGTGTGGATGAACTGGCTCGCCTCCAGCATCGATTCATGGGTTCCTGTGTCCAGCCACGCGTAGCCGCGGCCCATGGTCTGCACATCCAATGCGCCGCGCTCCAGGTACATGCGGTTCAGGTCGGTAATCTCCAACTCGCCCCGGGCAGAGGGCTTTACCTGCTTGGCCATCTCAACCACGTTGGCGTCATAAAAATACAGGCCTGTCACTGCGTAGCGCGATTTCGGGGCCTTGGGTTTTTCTTCCAGGCTGATCGCCTTACCTGCCGGGTCAAATTCCACCACGCCGTAGCGCTCCGGGTCATTGACCGCATGGGCAAACACGGTAGCACCGCTCGTTTGCGCGGTGGCGTTCTGCAGCAACCCCACGAAATCGTGCCCGTAAAAGATGTTGTCGCCCAGCACCATCGCGCAGGGGGCACTGTCCAGAAACTTTTCACCAATCAAAAACGCCTGTGCCAGCCCGTCCGGCGAGGGCTGCACCGCGTATTCAATGCGAACACCCCATTGGCTGCCGTCGCCCAGCAACTGCTCAAACCGGGGGGTGTCTTGCGGCGTGCTGATCACCAGCACCTCCTTGATGCCTGCCAGCAGCAGCACACTCAAGGGGTAGTAAATCATGGGCTTGTCGTAGATCGGCAGGAGCTGCTTGCTGACAGCCTGGGTTGCGGGGTACAGGCGAATACCGGTCCCCCCCGCCAAAATAATGCCCTTGCGGCGCTTCGCCGTGATGCCGTGCGACAAATCGCTCATGGTGTTACTTCCCTGAAATTTCAATCAACATGCGCCTTACACCCGCTTGCCAGTGGGGCAGGGTCAAGCCAAACGCGGCTTGTAGTTTGCGGGTGTCCAAGCGCGAGTTCAGCGGGCGCTTGGCCGGCGTGGGGTAACTGCTTGTCGGGGTGGGTGCCACCTTGTCTGCCGTGGCTTTGAGTGGCAGTCCCAAAGCTGCCGCCTCAGCCAGCACAAACTGCGCATAGCCGTGCCATGTAGTTTCACCTGCGGCAATGCAGTGATACAGACCCGCCAATTCAGGGCGGGTTTGCAGGGTGCGTATGGCATGCGCCGTCACATCGGCCAACAAATCTGCAGAGGTGGGGGCGCCGAATTGGTCGCTAATCACCGTCAGCGACTCTCGCTCACCCGCCAGGCGCAGCATGGTCTTGGCAAAGTTGCCACCCCGGGTTGCATACACCCAGCTGGTGCGCAAAATCAAATGCTTGGGGTTTAAGGCAACCGCCTGTTCGCCTTCAAGCTTGGTCTGGCCGTACACACTCAAAGGGCCCGTGGCATCGGCCTCGGTCCAAGGCATGTCACCCCTGCCATCAAACACATAGTCTGTGCTGTAGTGAATCAGCCATGCTCCTGTTTTGATAGCTGCTCGCGCAAGAGCAGCGGGCGCTAGGGCATTAATGGCTCTTGCAAGTTCTGGCTCGCTCTCGGCTTTGTCGACAGCTGTGTGTGCAGCCGCGTTGACGATCACGTCTGGCCGAACTGCCTCTACCGTGCGTTCCAAACCCGCCAAATCCGTAAAGTCGCCGCACAAGCCTTGTGGGTTCTGGCTGGCGTCAAAGTCCAGCGCCACCACCTCACCCAGCACGCTCAAAGACCGCTGTAACTCCCAGCCCACTTGGCCGCCACGACCCAACAGCAAAATCTTCATGCTGCCGCCTTATCGCGGGGTGCTGCGATTCGGTAGCCTCCGCTCAACAACTTATCCACCCAATGCGGGTTGTCCAGGTACCACTGCACCGTTTTACGGATGCCGGTCTCAAACGTTTCTGCCGGCCTCCAGCCCAATTGCTGCTCAATTTTGCGAGCGTCAATCGCATAGCGGCGGTCATGGCCGGGCCGGTCGGTGACAAAGGTGATTTGCTCTTCGTAAGGCTTGCCGTCCGCGCGGGGCTTAAGCTCATCCAGCAGCGCGCAGACGGTATGCACGATGTCGAGGTTCGGCTTTTCGTTCCAGCCACCCACGTTATAGGTTTCACCCAGCACGCCGGCCTCAAGCACGCGGCGAATGGCGCTGCAGTGGTCTTTGACATACAGCCAATCGCGGATTTGCTGACCGTCTCCATAGACTGGCAAAGGCTTACCGGCTTGTGCATTAACGATCAATAGCGGAATCAGCTTTTCCGGAAATTGGTAAGGCCCGTAGTTATTGCTGCAGTTGGTGGTCAGCACCGGCAGGCCATAGGTATGGTGATACGCACGGACCAAGTGGTCGCTAGCGGCTTTGCTCGCGCTATAGGGGCTATTGGGCTCGTAGCGGTGGGTTTCTGCAAAAGCCGGGTCTGTTTTGGCTAAAGAGCCGTACACCTCGTCCGTGGAAACGTGTAAAAACCGGAATGCCGCTTTGGCGTCTGCTCCCAGAGCACCCCAGTAGGTGCGCACACTTTCCAGCAAGTGAAAGGTACCCACAATATTGGTCTGAATGAACTCCCCGGGCCCGTGGATAGAGCGGTCCACATGGCTCTCGGCGGCAAAGTTCAGCACAGCCCGGGGTTGGTGTTCTTGTAGCAAGCGGGTGATCAGTTCCTCATCGCCAATGTCGCCGCGCACAAAAATGTGCTCGGGGTTGTCAGCCACAGTAGCCAGGTTTTGTAGGTTGCCGGCGTAGGTCAGCTTGTCCAGGTTGACCACTGTTTCGTGGGACTCGGCCAGCCAATCCAGCACAAAGTTGCTGCCGATAAAGCCGGCGCCGCCGGTAACCAGAATCGTCATGGTGGCTCTCTCGCATAGGGGTTGCAGCCCCGATTATCTTTCCAGGCGCCCCCGCGCTTGCCAAACGACTGCCGTTAGTCCATTCGGCTCATCCATCCGGACTATTCCCTTCCTCGCTGCGCCTGCGTACTATCTAGTAACAACTGGTTACAGACTTGCATTTCAGCCCACCATGCGCGCTTTATCGAACCCTCGTCACCCTCAAACCGGTTTCACCCTGATTGAGCTCGTCATGGTGATCGTCATCCTCGGTATCTTGTCTGCCGTGGCCATCCCCAAGTTTGTTGATTTGCGTAGCGACGCCCAAACCGCCGCCACCCAAGGCGTGGCAGGTGCTATCTCCGCCGGGGCTGCCATCAATGTGGCCACCCGCAAGGCTAACGCCAGCAAAGGCGTTGCAGTTACCGATTGCGCAGACGGCGCCTTGCTCCTGCAAGGGGGCCTGCCCGCCAACTACAGCTTGGGCGGCGGGCTGCCCTTGCCAGTGCCCGAGGGGGAAACCGTCGTTTGCACCCTGAACGGCCCCAACGGCACTACAGCCAACGCCACCTTGATCGGCATTCTGTGACACACATTTTTCGGGAGACCTCTATGCCGCTACCCAGCGACTTCCGGGCCATTGCTTCCACCCTCGCCGCTGCCGCGGCGCTGCTCTTTTCCGCCGGAGCGCATGCGCAAGCCCTCACACTGACGTTTGATGCGCTCTCTGCTCCCTCGGGTACCCTGGCTGCCGGCGTGCAGTTGCAGCACACCAGTAACACCCACTTTGTGGTCAGCGGCGCAGGCTACCTGGTGGAGCCCGCGCCCGCCGGTAAATTTTTGGCCTACTACGGACTGAGCAACCAGAGCGAAACACTCAGCCTCGCCCCAGGTACAAGCGGCACATTTGCGCTGCTCAGCCTCGACCTTGCAGGCATGCTCGGTGACGGTGGCGGCACATTAACCGACCAGCTCAGCATCCAGATTACCGGCACCAAGCTCTACGGTGGCATGGTCAGCACCAGCCAGCCTCTTGCGCTGACGCCCGGCCGCTTCACCCACTACGACAGCAGCTATTTCGCAGGCTTTACCGGGCTGACGTCGGTGCAATTCAGTGGCATTGGCTTCAACTACGCCCGCTATGTAGGGGTCGACAACATCGCCCTCAACATTAGCCCCGTACCCGAGCCCGAAACCTATGTTCTGTTGTTGGTCGGCCTCGGGCTGGTGCTGGCAGCCCCGCGGGCCCAAGCGCGGGGCCCGCAGCGCCCCTGAAAATAAAAAAGGCTGCAGTTGCAGCCCTTTTTGTATACAGCCCCCGCATGTGGGGCCGGTGCCGATCAGGCAGTTACTTTATTGCGGCGGCGGGCAATCATGCCCATCACTCCCAAGCCGGCCAACAACATGGCGTAAGACTCAGGCTCGGGTACTGGCGTCACGTCGTATTGGGCAATCACCAGGTTGAACCCGCCACCCAACACTTGGCCGGAGGCCCACAGCGAATAAGTACCGCTGCCCAGGTTGTTGAAACTGAATGTGCTGCCAGTTGCAGTGCTTTGTAGCGCGCCACCTTTGTACAGCGACGTAGTCAAGTTGGCGATAGGGCTCGCGGTGTAGCTGGTGCCCGATGCGCCCACTGCGCTCACCAGATAGTCAATCGTGCCGGTCAAGTTCGACAAGCCCAAAACATCCACGGTGCTCAGCGCTTGGTTAAAGCTGCCGGTTACCACTGCGGGTGCCGATGTGGAAGCCTGTGCTCCCAACGAAGCAACGGCCATCGCCACTGCAGCCAAAGCTGTTTTCATAGTCATAACCTCTCCTGTGAGTCAAAAGCCGCAACATTGCAGCCTGTATAAAGGTTAGGGTCGGCCGCGAGAGTTGTACATAGTCCTTTTGGCTGACCCGTGGCGTGCAGACTACGCCTGCGCAGCCACCTTCAGCACCCGCAGCAGGCAGTCATCGCACAATTGCTTAGCCTGATCGACAGTGGTGCTCTCTGCGTAGCAGCGCAGCTCGGGGGCATTGCCGCTGGGGCGCAGGTGGACAATGTCGCCTGACACAAACAGCACCCGCAAACCATCGGTCTCGTCGATCGAAACCACTTCGCCTGCTTGGGGGGCCATCAGCTCGCGCATTGCAGCGTGGTCCATGCGCAAGCGGACGATCAGCGCCAGGCTGCTGGCAGTGGCAAAGTTTTGAATCCGGTCGCTGGCGGTAAACCGCTTGGGCAGGCGGTAACCCACCTCTGACATTTTCAGCTTGCCCGCTTTGGCGCCGCACAGCAGGGCCAGCATCGGCAGCACCGCATCGCGGGTGGGCAAAGGCCCCAGGCGGCGGCCATCGCGTAGCACCTGGCTACCCAGCAAAAAGCCGCCATTGGCCTCAAAACCCACCACCAGCTCTGCACCCGCCTTAGCGGCGTTTTGCATGCCCTCAATCACATAGGGCGAGCCAATGCGGGTGCGCACCACCTGCGCAAAACTTTGGGTGCTCTCCAGTGCGCTATTGCTGCTCACGGGGGTGACCACTGCAGTCGCCTGGAGCTGCTGCGCCGTCAAAATGCCCACCACATCGCCGCGCAGCCACTCGCCGCGCTCGTCGCCAATCAGGGGGCGGTCGGCATCGCCGTCGGTAGACACAATCGCATCAAAGTCATGCAACTCCGCCCACTCGCGGGCCTGCTCAATGTCCTCATGGCGCACCGCCTCGGTGTCGATGGGCACAAACACATCGGTGCGGCCCAGCGAAATCACCTCTGCGCCCAGCGCCTCCAAAATAGTGCGCAGCACATCACGCGCCACACTGCTGTGCTCATAGACGGCAATCGTCTCGCCCGCCAGCGCCTCAGTGCCAAAGAAATCCACATACCGGCGCACATAGGCCCGCTCCACCTGCGGGTCGGGGGCGGGCAGGGCAGGGAGCTTCAAGTCCCGGGGTACGCCCACCAAAAAGTCCAGCATGGCGCGCTCATCGGCTTTGGTGATCTCGCCTTCTTCGCGGTAAAACTTGATGCCATTGCGGTCAAACGGAATATGGCTGCCCGTGACCACAATCGCCGGTGCACCCAGCTGCGCCGCATACAGCGCCAGCGCCGGTGTGGGCAGGGCGCCGCCATACACCACCTGCATCCCCAGACTTTGAATCGCTGCCGCGCAGGCCGCAGCAATCGCCGGGCTACTGGGGCGCAAATCGTGGCCCAGCACAATGGTGGTGGCCTTGGGCACTACCGCATTCAAAAACGCCGTGGTGTAGGCGTGGCACAAGCCCGGGGTCATGTCCACCACCTTGCCGCGCGCACCGCTGGTGCCAAATGCCACGCCGGATTGGATGGCCAAATCTTGCAGGGTCAACACGGTCATGGCATTAGCGTCCGATAGCTTGGTACTCAATGCCCATGCTGCGCACCAGCTTGGGGTCGTACAGATTGCGGCCATCAAAAATCACAGGCTGCTTGAGCTTGGATTTGATGTTTTCAAAGTCCGGGCTGCGGAACTCGCGCCACTCGGTCACGATGATCAGCGCATCCGCCCCCTCCAGCGCAGCCGTCTGGTTATCGGCATAGCTCAGGCGCGGCTCATCCGGGAAGCAGTGCTGCGCCTCTTTCATCGCCACCGGGTCATAGGCCGTAACCGTAGCCCCCGCATCCAGCAAATCTTGAATCACATCGCGGCTGGTGGCCTTGCGCATGTCGTCGGTGTTGGCCTTGAAGGCCAAGCCCCATAGCGCAAAGTGCTTGCCGGTCAAATCGGTGCCAAAGCGCTTGAGCACCTTGCCGCCCAGTACGCGCTTTTGGGCGTCGTTGGCGGCTTCTACCGCTGTCAGCACCTGCAGGTGAATGCCGGCATCGTCTTGCGCGGTTTTCACCAGGGCCTGCACGTCTTTAGGAAAGCACGAGCCGCCATAACCCGCGCCGGCATACAAAAAGTCGTAGCCAATGCGCGGGTCCGAGCCAATGCCCTTGCGCACGTTTTCAATATCGGCGCCCAGCTTTTCGGCCAGGTTGGCCAGCTCGTTCATAAAGCTGATGCGGGTCGCCAGCATGGCGTTCGCGGCGTATTTGGTCAGCTCTGCACTACGGATATCCATCACGATCAGGCGGTCGTGGTTGCGCTGGATTGGCGCATACAGCGCGCGCATATTGAGCGCGGCCTGCTCGTCCTCGCAGCCCACCACAATGCGGTCGGGGCGCATAAAGTCGTCAATGGCGGCGCCTTCTTTCAAAAACTCGGGGTTGCTCACCACGCTGAAAGGCGTGTTCACCCCGCGCTTGGCCAGCTCGTCGGCAATGGCCGCCTTCACCCGGTCTGCAGTGCCCACGGGCACCGTGCTCTTGTCTACCACTACCTTGTAGTCGGTCATGTACTTGCCGATATTGCGGGCGGCCGCAATCACATATTTCATGTCGGCCGAGCCATCTTCATCCGGCGGGGTGCCCACCGCAATGAACTGCACCGTGCCAAAGTGCGCAGCTTTTTCCACATCGGTGGTGAAGTGCAAGCGGCCCGCCGCCACATTGCGCTTGACCATCTCTTGCAGGCCCGGCTCGTAGATGGGGATGCCGCCGTCTTCCAAGATCTTGATCTTGGCCGGGTCCACATCAAGGCACAGCACATCGTTGCCCACATCGGCAAAACAAGCGCCTGACACCAGGCCCACGTATCCGGTACCAATTACTGTAATTTTCATCTCTCACTCCCTCTCTAAATTAAATAAAAAAGGCCTGTAGCGCACATATCGCCTGCGCTACCAGCTATATTTTTGATAGCAAAATGGCATCCACATAGTCTTTAGTGAAGCGGTGCACATCGTCAGAGGCTTGTGCCTCGGCCAGGGGCCACCAGCGCAGCGCACTGTGCTGGGCATCTGCCACCGTCAGCTCGGCACCGGCAGGCAATGCAATCAGGTTGCCCATCACCACATAGTGGGTAGACACCCCCACATCCCCCGCAAAACAGTCAGTGTAAAAGTGCTCAAAGGCACCCATATGACGGGGCGGCACCAGCAAATCAGCCAGCTGCAAGCCCAGCAGTATCTCGGTGCCCCCGCGCACCACCACGAGGTCCATGGCTACCAGGGGCGCAGCGTCTACCACGCCTAAAAAAACGTCTTTACTCAGCATTCTGTTCACTCAGTAGACCTACTAGAGCTGCTACTCGTTGGACTCAAGACATCTCCGAAAACTCGGCGAAACATAGGTGTCAATAATTTGTTTCCAAATTCACTCAAATGGTCATCATCAAAATAGAGTGCACGTCCATTTCTCAAGCCGTGACACTTTCCGTCCCAACACAAATAAGGGGTCGGATCTAGCAACTCAATTTCACATTGCTCATGAGCTTGTTTCTGTGCATTTAATACAGTGGTATTTCGACTTTGATAGTTGGAGATAGAAATCGAGATGTCTTTATCTATGCCCCAAATCATAGATCTTGCACTTTTAGGTACATCCTGTCCCATCTCTGGTACAGGTTGAAGCATATAAGTTTTTCTTGACTCTGCTAGTCGGCAAGCTGATTGCACTAAGTTTTTCGAAAAATCTACCGAAAATTCAGCGCTTGTCTCTAAATTTTGGCTGTTGAAAGAGACAAGAGGCAGATCCCGAGTTGTTTTATCCTTTAAAGCTTCATTGAAGCCTAAAAGGTACGCGCTACTTCTATTCGCAATAATCAGCGGAATTTCCTCTGGTAGCGCTTTGATTTTTATATCTAATTTTTCTAAAAACTCCGAGCATTTAAAGTCGCTGCCCGCGATGTGCGCGCGCGTAGGTTGAACGCCGAACATAGTCGGGCATCCGCTATATGTAATTTCTAATATTCCATCCAGAGGAGAGCTGAGCGCATTAGCAATAGAACTAACGATAGCATTGCCATGGCTGTCACCAATTAAGATTGCTCTGATGTTATTTCCACCATGTACGCAAGAAATTAGGTCTGAGCCTGATGTCTGCATGCATTCTTTACGGCGGGGATTAAAATTACTGGCTTCGGCGGCTATTGCTTCTATGTGCGAAGGAAAGCGATTTTTGATACCATTTTTAGTGTAAATAAAACTCGCAAATAATATTGCGGAAAGCGCAATTGCGAAAACTAAGATAATGCAATATGGATTGCTTAACTTCGCCAAATATTTTTGTGATGGGTTTTCTATCAATGTAAAAGAAAGATGGCCCAATATAAATGTGGCAAATAGACCGATAATCACTGCAATTGGCGCCGTTTCTTGACCTGAGTAAACTAGTCCTACTGTAATTGGCCAATGCCAAAGATAGAGCGAGTATGACCTTGTCCCCAGCCATTGAGCTATCGTGTTACCAGTCAAAAGGGAGTTATTTCGTCTAACAAATAGAATTAACGATGTGCCTAGAACTGGGATTGTTGCTTGCCACCCAGGCCATACGGTGGATGGATCAAAGATGACAAGAGATAGCGTGATAAGTGAAAATCCTAGTATCTCCACGGAAGTTTTATAAATTTCTTTTGTGGGAATCCACGCAGCTAAGAGATACACCAATCCTCCGGCGAACATCTCCCAGGCACGCGTGTGAAGTAGGAAAAAAGAAGCTGTTGGATTTGTTTTGGACAGAAGTATTGATGTTGCAAGCGATACGGCGAATCCAACTGAGATGGCAAATGTAATTCCTAGTCTGTTGGGTACTAACTTCCAGAGACTAAGTAATAATATTGGGAGAATGAGGTAGAACTGCCATTCGACTGAGAGAGACCATGTGTGTAGAAGCCACTTCTCGTGCGATGATGGATCAAAGTATCCAGCTTGGCGCCAAAAATTGAAGTTAGAGAGAAAGGTAAGGCTTGCTACTGATTGAGTTGCCAGTATTTTGTAGTCGTTTTGCAGGAGGAGGAACCATCCTGCAATTATCAATATCAAACATAAAATAATTAAGGCTGGAAAAATACGTCTCGTTCTAGCTGCATAAAAAGCAATCAGTGAGAACTTATTTTTTGTATCATCAGTATTTTCTTCTAGTCCCCGAATGACAATTCCTGTCATCAGGTAGCCAGAGATAACAAAAAAAGTATCAACACCGATAAATCCGCCAGAGAATCCGGGTATGCCGAAATGATAGAGAATGACGAGTAATACAGCCCAAGCTCTCAATCCATTGATGTCTAACCTAAATTGGGATTCTATTTTGGATTTCATATATCTTTAGACGCCGATTTCTTATGTATTTTTAACTGCCGGATTGCACCTGCAATAAACAAAGTGTTTGTCACCAAGTACCGTCGCCACAAGCGGCGGGGCTCAGACACCAGGCGGTGCAGCCACTCCAAGCCCGCGTTTTGCATCCACAGCGGTGCCCGTTGAATGGTCCCCGCGTGGTAATCAAACGCAGCGCCCACCCCAATCATCACCGCCTGAATGCGCCCACGGTGCGCAGCCATCCATAGCTCTTGCTTGGGGCAACCCAAGCTCACCCACACCGTGCCGGCGCCCGATGTGTTGATGCGCTCCACCACCGCCGCATCTTCCTCGGCGGTGAGTGCGCGAAAAGGTGGCGAATACGCTCCCGCCACCTGTAGTGCCGGGTATGCCGCTGCCAGCTTGGCTTGCAAAATGGTGAGCGTTTCTTCGGTGCCGCCGTACAGGTAAATCAACTCGTTGCGCCCGGCCGCTTCTGCGCAATACCTCCACATCAGGTCCGGCCCGTTAATGCGCTGCTGGTTTGCGAACCCCAGCTTGCGCATCATCCAGGCGACCGGAGCCCCATCGGGTGTTGCCATATCGGCTTGCGCAACCACGGCCCCAAACGCTGGGTCTTGCCCGGCAGTAACCACCGAGTGCGCGTTGCAAATACAGACATAGCGGCTTTCGCGTGCGGCGGCCCAAGTGGCTATGCGCGTGAGCGCTTCAGGCCAGGTGACTGCATCGATAGGTGCCCGCAACACCTGAACCGTTTGTTTGAGGAATGTCATGCGCTTATCCGGTCTTTCACTTCCGCAATGGCGGATTCATAAATAGTCATAAGCTGCTGGTAATTGCGCTCTGCGGTGAACTCCGCTTCGTACTGTTTGCGTGCATTGCGCCCCATGGCCGCCATGGCTTGCGGGTTGGCCAGTGCCCAACGCATCTTGTGTGCCAAGTCTTCAGCATTGCCTGGCTCAAACAATAGTCCCGTTTCGCCATCTTTCACTAACTCTGCCAACGCACCAATGCGGCTGGCGATCACCGGCAGTCCGCACCCTAGTGCCTCTACCAACGTGCGGGGAAAGTTCTCGTACCAAATGCTTGGCAACACCAACGCAATGGCCGCACCCATCTCTTGGCGCACTTGCTCCATCTGCAAGGCGCCCATCGCGTTGAGGCCGGGTACTTTGTCAAGCAGTGATGCGTCGGGCCCTGTGCCCGCAACCCGCAGTGCGCTGCCCTTTACCTGCCGCTGGGCATTCACCAGCACATCGACCCCTTTTTCGGACGAGAGGCGCCCCACAAACAAAAAGCCTTGCCGCTCAGCAGGGGCTGGCGGCTGGAAGTCCACAAAATTGGGTTTGATGGCGATTCGCTCTGCAGGCAGGCCGCCTTCAATGAACTTGCCGCGGCAAAACTCGTTGAGCGCGATGTAGCGGGTCACCTTGTTTTGCCACGTGCCCATGGCGCGATGCACCGTCACCATCCCTGCCAGCACCGTGCTCTGCAGCACGGAGCCGCGGTAACAACCGCGCGCGGCGCCGCGCCATGGCAGCTTGCCCAAGCAGTCTTCGCACACTTTGCCGTTGCGCAAGAGCATGGCCTGCGGGCACATCAGCCTGAAATTGTGCAGCGTTTGCAGCACCGGCACTTGCAAGCGTGCAGCCACCCAGTAGATCGCTGGCGATATGAGCGGAAACGTGTTGTGCACGTGCACTACGTCGGGCTGAAACGCACGCAGTGTGCCTTCAAACTCCGCGGCTACATTGCCCGACCACACCGTATTGACTGCAGCTGAGAGTTTGGACATTGAAGCGATTGCATCGTTGTGCCTTGTGAACATCTCTACCGTGTGCCCCCTGCTGCGCAGCAACGCAACCTCGGCCTCCATTACCGTGTCTTCACCGCCTTTGTGTTGATAAGCGTTATGAACTACCAGCACCCTCATAGCGCGGCCTTTGCACGGTAGCTTGGGCTTTGCAAACATTGCTCCACACCATCTGCAAAATTACGAGCCATATTTTCCACCGTGTAGGTGGTTGCACTGCTTTTGCACGCAGCTTTCATTGCTGCTAACGTGGTGGAGCTAGTCATCAGAGCTACACACTCACGCACATAGTCATCCAGCGTGTTGTTTGTCATCAGCCCATTGGCGCTTGACTGCAAATAAACAATCTCTGGACTATGCAAGCCACAGTCCGTCGTCACCATCGGCACTTCGCATACAAATGAATCCAAGATACCCAGGCCCACCAAGCCGGGGTTCAACATGACAGTGGCGCTTGCTAGGGCTAGCACTTTGTCTTTTCCCTTCAGCATGCCGGCAAAGTGCGCCCACGCATGCTCTTTGCAGAACGCTTCGACCATAGATTTTTGTGGGCCCGCCCCGACCATGAGCAATTCAAAACCCGGTACTTGTGCGCGAATAGCCTTGACTGCATCCAAAAGAAAGTTGATGCGCTTTTCTTCATATAAAGAGCCTAGAAAAATGCCTACAGGCCCATCTCCAAGCCCGTGGGCCGCACGCCAGCCCGCAAGCTCAGCCGGCCTGATGGCTTCGAACTGGCTACGCATCTCAGCAGTATCGATAGTGTTGTTCAACACGGTAATCCGGTTTTCTGGAAAGCCTGACTTTGCGATCAACGGCCTGCTGTGTTCGGTGTAGCCAAACCACCAGTCGGCCCGGTGTGCCACACGGCGCTTAAACTTTTCGCGCCAAGACGCTGCATTGCCCTGCAAGTTCGCACCATGCCCCCACAGGGCCACTTTGTACGGCACTGGTGTGAATTGGTGCCACAGGTTGCAAATCAGCTTGTTTTCTAGTGTCACAACGAGCATGGCAGCGTCCTTGCACATATCGCCCAAGGGTTGATAACAAATACGACCACCTAAGAAGTAGTGCGTCGGCAACTTCTTTGCCCACGCTATCTGCCCCCCATCGTTCTTTCGTTCCTCTTTCTCGGTACCCAAACCATAGGCAAGAACCAACTCCAGCCCCCGCTCTGCCAGCTGTTTGCGCAGACTCTCAAAAAAAGCGACGCGGTAATGCGTCATGCGTCGTTGAATTACGACTACTTTCGTAGAAACGAATCGTTGCATCGTGACTACTCCTTAGACAACCGAAAATCTTCGCGTGCCAAGCGCGATTGAGCAGGCATATTTTTCAAAAAGATGGTCTCTGTTGCTTGCGTGTTGTTGGCGACTTCGATACCACGGATCGCATCAGGCGCCACGCTTGCCATTTGCCCGCCAACGATGGTGTTGCTACGAAAGACGTTGTATTTGGGAGCGCCTATATCGTCCTCGCGTATCTTGGCTAGATTGGGGAAACGTGTGGCGTAAATGGCGCCCCGGTACGGGACCGCATCAAGACCGCGCTGCAGCGTGCCTTTGGGGTCTAGCGTTGTCTGGCGTTGTGATGCAAGTCCTCTTGCATCCAAGTGCACGGCAGGGGAGCTTTGGAAGAAGAGATTCTTCTCAATGATGTTGTCTCGCCCGCCACCCAGGAAAACTGGTTGTTGTACGCGAGCAAAGATGTTGCCTCGAATCGTGATCCCAGAGGCTTGGTCATCGAGGTAAATACCTTTGACATCCAGTTCTTTGGACTGTGCAGTTATGTCATGAAAGAAATTATTTTCTATGACCGTGCCATGCACGGTGAAGTCTCTGCCCACGTAGATGGCGCCAGCGTCGCCGGTTTCTCGCACTACATTGAATATCTCGTTATTTGAGATGACATGGTCATTGCCTTTGAAGAATATGGCTGCATGTGGCGCATCGGAGACGGTGCTGCCATTCACGCGCTGTCCAACGCCATCGAGTTCTACTGCGTAGCGATACGTCTTAACTAAACGGCTGTAGCGCCGGATGATGCATGTGTCTACAAAGTTGCCTGCTGCAAGCAGCGTTGTACGGTCGCCCCCGGAAACATAGACGCCACCTTCACCGTTGTCTTCCACAAGGCTGTTGCGAATTCCTGACGCAGCGGAGTCAGCAATCACCAACCCTCTGTTGCCCGTGAGCCGAATGACAACGTCGTCAAACACCACACCATTGCTTTTCGACACATGCACCGCATCACCGGTCGTTTTTTCAAACAATATGCCACGCACGGTGATCTGATCAGAGTCCGCTATGCGAAGAAGTTGGGCCGCAACAGAGAGCTCAGCTGGTTTGCCCGCCGCACTTGGGTGGGGCCAATACAAGAGTTTGGCTGAAGCACGGTCTACATACCATTCACCTGGCGCGTCTAGCTCCACCAATGCGTTTTCTACCCGGGCGCGTTGGCCTGGTTTGATGCCATAGGGCGAGCCGTTGCCAAGGAGGGTCAATGTGTTTGCATTCGCATCTTTGTTGGAAACTAGATAGCTTTGCGCCGCCCAGTTGTTGCCCCAAAACGCGTGAACTTGCAGACTAGGCTCAACCAGCCAGTCGTTTACGTTTCTTCCCTCAATAGAAAACGTCTTTTTGTCGTCTGCAGCCACACCGCCAGGCCGTGCCACCTTGCCGTAACCTGCATTGGGCCAACCTGCTACGGGTTGAGCGGAGTCACCTACAAATAGCTCTGTTAACACCGGGCGGATCGGCAGGCCATAGCCCCACGCATGGGGTATCACTTGCAATGGCAAGCTAAGCGCTGAAAGGTCTGCAACTAGCAAATTGCTGCGAATGGATGGGTTTACGCGTGCTGGCACATTGCTCACAGTCGCCGTTTCCCATTTTTCAATGAGCTTTGCACCGCTAATGACGGTGGACTTGGAAGTGCCAACTATTTCTAGGAGGATGGCTTTGGTGAGGCCTCTTCCCCATTGCATGTCGAGTGCACTCGTCAAACGATAGGTGCCAGGGGCAACGAGCACCCGAACTCTGGAGAACTTGCCTAAAAGTGTGGCTTGCCATTGCGGTGTCTGAATCACACGAAATGCATCGGCCAAGCTTGCTTTGCAAGCTTGTGCCAAGTTCACTTGACAGGCAGGCAATGGCGATGACGATAGCCCTGCCGGAGGGAAAACCTTTACCTCTAAATCAGCCCCCGAGCTGGCGGTGGCGGCTACAGACAAAAAAAAGGCGATTGCCCGCGAGCAAGTAACGGCGAAGCCATTCATCTGGGTTGGCTCGCGGATATTTTGTTGTGCTTGGCAATTGCGTCGTTGTAGAAAGTCTCAAGAATCGTGGTCTGCTTTGAAATATCAAACGACTCCAGCACGAACTCGCGACCGCGCTGTCCCATCCTTGCACGCAATTCGCCGTCGCCCAGCAGTTTGGCAAGTGCGTTTGCCAGCGCAGCATCGTCACCTTCTGCCACCAGCAAGCCCGTTTCACCGTCTAACACGGCTTCGGGTATGCCGCCATGCCGAGTAGACACAATGGGTATGCCGC
This sequence comes from Rhodoferax potami, assembly GCF_032193805.1. Lineage (NCBI taxonomy): Bacteria > Pseudomonadati > Pseudomonadota > Betaproteobacteria > Burkholderiales > Comamonadaceae > Rhodoferax > Rhodoferax potami. The sequence continues at coordinate 2,754,459 of NZ_JAVBIK010000001.1, forward strand.
AAGCGGATGCTTCGTTGAAGACAATGCCAAGTGCCTCAGAGTCGCCGTTGGGCGCAGTTTGGCTTGGCAACGCAAAGACCTCAGCTTGCTGCATGTAGGAGCGCACTTCCTCTGAAGACTTGCTACCCATTAGCTCCACCCTGTTGCCAATGGATAGGTCAGTGATCAGTTGCAAAAGTTCTGCGGTTTGTGGGCCAGCGCCGATCTGGAGCAACTTCACCTCAGGAAATTGCTTTTCAATCCTCGCCCAAGCTTTAAGCAAGGTCACCAAACCCTTTTTTGGGGTGTGTCGTCCTACACAGAGAACGTAACGCTGTTGTGCAGTTTTGGGAACTGGACAGAAACGGGTTGTGTCTACCCCAATATAAATACGGCGAATTTTGTCCTTGGCAAAACCCGCCTTCAGCAGCAGATTCTGTACAAAGTCTGAAACAGCAATAAACCCGGTGCCTGATCGCTTCAATTCGTTCAAGTGAAGTGCGTAATGCAGATCAGTAGGCCGTTTGCTGGTCAATAAATCCAGCTTATTGCGGGTGATGTCCATCCCATGAAATGTGGTCAGCATGGGAATGTTCAATTTCCTTGTCAATGGCATTGCCATCACAGCATCCGGACCAAAATGAACGTGCACCAAGGACAAGTCTTTCAGGCTAGGCACATCAAATTGACTGGGCGACCGGGTGAGCGTCCACCACCACTTAGAGAATTTTTCGTGAAGATAGGCTACTTTCGTATCATCAGTTTTGCCAAAAAAATCTCGGCACAGAAACATCGAATCAAAGCTCTTGAGCGCTTTGACTTGTTCAGTAATAAAAACCTCTGACGGGAGGGGGTAGGTAGTTCTAAAAACTCCTACTTTCAGTCGATTGTTCAATTTATCTCCAGGTCCGGTAGTACCGAATTACTTTATAAAAAAACAAAGCCATTTGCTGAAATTTGTTGTGATACTTCACCTGAATGCGAAAGCTTTCTGTCAGCGTGCCAAGGAAGTCTCGCCCGCTCACGCCACCTGGTTCAAAAGAGCCCGAAACAAAATCCGCACGGTGAATAGTTGCGCCGGCGTGTGCAGCCTTCAAAATGAAATCTTGGTCAGCGGCAATAGGAAACTTGTTGGAGTAGTAGCCAAACTTCTGGTGCAAGGCCGTGCGGAATGCTGTGGAAACAGCATGACCTGATACAAATGCAAACTGGCGGTTAATGGCGGGGTCTCCGCCAAGCACGCCCTTTTCAGTGCCACAAAAATTAAGGCGAGATGTCACCATATCCGCGCCGCTGAAAGCAATTTCACGCTTGAAATTAGCAATTGCATCGGCATAAAAGTAGTCGTCTGAACCGGCTACGACGTAATAATCATTCGTGGCAACGCGTATGCCATTATTCAGTGCATCGTAAATTCCAAAGTCAGGCTTGACACTCAATTTAATATTGATTCCTGTGATGCCTTTAATAAAATCGATAGTGCCGTCGGTCGAGCCGCCATCTGCAATGACCCACTCAAAATCCAGGTCTGATTGATTTAGGAGACTCTCGGCCAGAATTGGTAGCATTTGTCTGGAGTTGAAAGTAGCAGTGATTATCGAAATCGTCATTTAACTGGAAAAGTTTGGGTGAATATTATTGGAGCTACCGATGGCAAAGCGACTTGCTTGTTCTTAAAGTAGGCAAAAGCGAATAAATCATAAGCAAGAAACAAGGCGAATTGGTGCATATAGCTCATATATGACCCATTCATGAATGTGCCGAGCATGAAAAAGATAAATATAAAGTTAACCTTCGAGTATTGCTCAGCTTTGAGTGCCTGCAGTTTAATGTTAAGAATCATCCAAGAAGCTATAACGCTCATGAAAATTGCTAGCCCAACAAAGCCTGAAACTCCAATTAGATTTGAAAAGCCGTTATCTGCAGAACCACCATGTATTTGTGTAGTAACGAACCCAAATGCAGCTGGAACGGTGAACCCAAATCCAATAAAGGGACTGAAATCAATTACATTGCTAACAATTTGCTCGAATTCTCTGCTCCGCACACTCAAGTTCTTCGCGCCTGAAATTCCGTTTGTTCCAAACTCCTGGAGGCGGTTCATTAGGGCTTGGTAATGCCCCTCTGCGACATAAGGCGCAATCAGTAAACCCACCCCAATGAGAATGGTAAGTACGATAAGTCTCACAAAGGTTTTAGAGCTTGGAATACGATAGACCACCAAAGCCAGCAACATAACCGCCACTAATATCAGGGTCCCGCGTGTCAACATCAGCGGTACACAAAAAAGCAAAATAGATAAGCCCGTGATGTTGACAAACCACTTTCCACTCCCTGTCAGGAGTCGCTGTGTAAACAGGAATATGAAGTAGTAAGCGAAAGTAGGAAATCCTGAGAAGTTTCTCGCTACCGGGGCTGCGGTGGACGCCACTTCAAACTCTTCGTAGGCCCCTTTGGGGTAAATATCGAGTCCTAATAAGTTGTAGGAAATATAGCAAATTCCGAAAAAAATTGTAAAGTATTGCAATGCGGTTATTATCTTTTCGAAATTTTCGATCGGGTTAGGCTTTAGTTCCTTATAAATTAGGTAAAAAATGATTCCATAAAAAAAAGTTCTTCCCATCTTGATTGGCCAGGTAAGATTGTTCATGGCCAGTATTGAAAAGATAAACAAGCCAATATAAAAAAACCAATGAAGATTTACAGCGAAGAGTAAAGCCCTACTTTTTGTAATTTTCAAGTAGTCTGGTTCTAACGTTTCCTCTTTGCGGAATACTGAAAAGGAAATAAGTGTAAGTGCCAAGATAAGGCCGTAGTCTTGGAACTTGATAAACCCTTTGAGTGCAAAATCTTCCCACCCCAAGAGTCCATTTATATTTGAATAAATGATAAGAATCATTGGAATGACGTAGATCTTGTCTCGTCGTATCAGCCATGAAAAAATTGCTATAAATGCAAGAAGCACTATGTATTTATGCATATTGTTGCTTGATGTAGTTGCTTTTCTACGGGCTGGATTGGTCGCATTTGTGTGATATTACTTGTTGCTACGTTTGATGTTTGCTGCAATCAGTGCTATTCCCGCTGTCATGGCGGCGCAGACAGTGAAATTGAGTGCGTGTTGCAGTGGTGTGTCAAGCAGAAAGTCGATTGTGAAGAATATAGATAATGCTGAAAGGTATGCTAGTACACTGATACAATTTTTGTTTCTGAGTAGTTGCGATGCGGAAATAATTCTTCTTGATTTGAAGAGTCTATTTGTTGCGTGCATGTACAGATATATATTTGCCAATATCAAGGCTGTGGCGCATCCAAGTAGAATTCCGTATTTGGTATTCGCATATGAGCCTAATAATCCCAATGCAATGGTTCCTAATAATGACGCCACTTGCCCCACGGCAATGGGCCTTCCTTGGCCGGTCCCAACTAGATAAAAATATGCTGGCATTAGAAGGGTTACGATGAGCCAGCTGCCGGAAAGAATATGTCCGGAGGTAATGAATATCTGCTCTTCCTTACCGATCCAAAGTAATGATATCGCTTTAAAGGACATAATTACGATACTGATAAAGGGAAGGCCTATATCAAGTGTTTTTTGCTCTGTTCGCAAAAACAGCGATTCATGCACCGTTTCTGAGTTGGTTGTGCTGAATTGAGGAACAATGGCTTGAAAGCCTGCAACCAGAACCGAACGTATCCTTGTTACAACTTGATTCGCCATTTCATAGAATGCGAGAAAGCTCAATCCAAGATATCGGCTTAGCAAGGCTTTAGTAATAGGTTCGATAAGTAGACCAATAATGCTGCCGATCTGCATCGAGAATGCGAATGCTGCTATTTCATTAAATCTATGTCGTCGCCAACGATATGGCAGCCACGGTAAAGCCTTCAATTCCCAGCGAGCGATAAACCATAGCCCGACAAGAGCGGCTAGGGTTTGAATAGCTTGAGCTATCGCCACACCTTCCAAACCGTAACCTGTAGCCAAGAAAACAGCGCCACATAGGTATATGACGTTGCTTCCGATAAGAATCATATTCTTACGATCCATCCGACCACACCCATCAATCGCTGATTGAATCAAACTACTAGTAACTCCAAGCCAGAGAGAGAGCAGTGCCCACGGCAAAATTTGTTTTGCAAGTGCTAGGTTAGGTGCTGACACAACAAGGTAAAGTAGCCCTTGAGCTAGCCAATAAGCGAGTACGGTCAAAACTAAAAATGGCAGAGAGATCGTCATTAATGATGTCTCAAGTACTTCCGCGGCAGCTTTGTCATCCCCTTCGCCCTTATATCTGCCGATGAATCGCATCGTTGCGCTTGCAAAGCCTAGTTCACCAATTCTTGCAAGAGACGTAGTCGCGAGTATGAGTGCCCAGAGACCTAATTGCTCGGTGCCTAACTCGCGTAGTAGGAATTTATAAAGTAGAAATAGCACAATCGCTGATATTACGGTTTGTGCTATAGACCATCTTGCATTGCGCGAAACTTGGCGCGGTAGGTTAATCATATGTTTCAGCAAGACGTGGTAGCCTTGGTTAGCCTTGCGATTTCTATTTCTTCTTGGATTTCTTCAACGGACCAGTTACCGTCTAATCTGAATTTGGTTGCTATTAATGACAGATCGTCTTCAGGTAACGACCACCATTGCCACTTAAGTAGTTGTTCTATCTTCTTATCGTCGAATCTGCGTTTTATCTCCCTTGCGGGTACACCTGCCACGACACTGTAGGGTCGGACATCGCGTGTAACAACCGTGCCAGCAGCAATCACGGCGCCGTCACCTATACGAACCCCATCCAAAACTATGACATTGGCACCGATCCATACGTCATTGCCAACCTTTGTAAACGCACTTTCACCAAATAGATTCTCTTTGGCGAAGGTTCGGGTGGTTTGTCCGGCAAGAGAGTAAAACGAGGGATGAGTGCTAATCCAACTGATTGGATGATTTCCTAGTCCAATAGATACTCGGGGCCCTAGACTGCAAAAAGCACCAATATCGACGCGTGAAAGCTTTGTGTTCGGAGAAATGTATGTATATCTTCCGATAGATGCTTTATATAGTTGGGTATTTGCGTAGACTTTATTGAAGCCTTCGAATACACAATTTCTATCAACAATTGCGCTTGGGTCGATCCAAACTTTCTTCCTTCTCGCCAACAAGTAACGAAAGTTTCGCCGTAGGTATGAAAGGAATAGCATGAAAGCTTTTTTTTCTTGGTTCTTCGCAGAATTTGTAAGCGACTTGGGCTGAGGTGTTACGGCATGTGAAGCACCGGTGGTCCGACCTTGTGCGCGCGCCACAAGGTAAAAACAGCGGTGCTAGTTGAAGGCTATGCTTTTAGCGTTAAGTCCAGAAAGTCGCGATAAGCGGTCTGGAGGCCTGAAGTCATTTGGGTAGGCGCGCTCCAACCAATACGATGGAGTCTGCTCACATCCATCAATTTGCGTGGTGTTCCATCAGGTTTGCTGGTGTCGAACGCAATGTCGCCCGTAAAACCCACAGTGACGCTCACGGTCTGTGCCAGTTCGCTGATGCTCACATCGTGACCCACCCCAATGTTGATCAGCGGTGGCTCGAACTTGCCTGTTTTTGATTCGTCGCTACCCAGCAAGCTTTCATACTTGTCGTCTGGCAGGTTCATCAAGAACACGCAGGCATCTGCCATGTCGTCGCTGTACAAAAACTCGCGCTTCGGTGTACCTGTTCCCCACACGGTCACGGTGCTGGCACCACTCACTTTGGCTTCATGAAACTTGCGGATCAGCGCCGGAATCACGTGGCTGTTTTCAGGGTGGTAGTTGTCGCCCGGGCCATACAGGTTGGTGGGCATGGCTGCCAAATACTTGGTGCCATATTGGCGGTTGTAGCTCCAGCACATCTCTACGCCGGCGATTTTGGCCAGTGCGTAAGGGCGGTTGGTGGGCTCCAAGGGGCCGGTGAGCAGGTGCTCTTCGCGCATGGGCTGTGGTGCCAGCTTGGGGTAAATGCAGCTCGAGCCCAAAAACAGCAGACGCTTGACCTGGTTCACATAGGCCGCATGGATGATGTTGCTCTGGATGAGCAAGTTATCGCGGATGAATTCAGCCGGGTAGGTGTTGTTGGCCACAATGCCGCCCACTTTGGCGGCTGCCAGAAACACGTAGTCCGGCTTCTCAGCTTCAAAAAAAGCGGCAGTGGCTACCTGGTTGGTCAGGTCCAGCTCGGCGTGGGTGCGCAGCAGCAGGTTGCTGTAACCCGCTGCCTGCAGGTTGCGCACAATGGCCGAGCCCACCAAGCCCCGGTGGCCCGCCACGTAGATTTTTGCGTTTTTGTCCATGGCGCTGCGGTTTACTCGTGGTGGTCGTAGGTCTGGAAGCCGGCCAGCTTGACCAGCGCATCGCGCTTGGCGGCCGTAAAGTCGGCTTGCACCATTTCAGCCACCAGCTCTTGCAGGCTGGTAGTGGGCACCCAGCCCAATTTCTCTTTGGCCTTGGTGGGGTCGCCCAGCAAGGTTTCCACTTCGGTGGGGCGGTAGTAGCGGGGGTCTACCTTCACAATCACATCACCCACCTTGCACTTGGCTTCAGAGCCGGTCACTTCCACCACCGTGCCGATTTCGTTTTCAGCCTCGCCGCTCCAGGCCAACTGAATGCCCAGCTCGGCCGCTGCAAACTCCACAAACTGGCGCACGCTGTATTGCACGCCGGTGGCAATCACAAAGTCTTCTGCCTTGTCTTGCTGCAGCATCAGCCACTGCATTTCTACATAGTCGCGGGCATGGCCCCAGTCGCGCAGAGCGCTCAGGTTGCCCAGGTACAGGCAGTCTTGCAGGCCCAGCGCAATGCGGCTGATAGCGCGGGTGATCTTGCGGGTGACAAAGGTTTCGCCGCGCAGCGGGCTTTCGTGGTTAAACAGAATGCCGTTGCACGCGTAAATGCCATAGGCCTCGCGGTAGTTCACCGTGATCCAGTAGGCATACATCTTGGCCACCGCATAAGGGCTGCGGGGGTAGAAGGGCGTGGTTTCCTTTTGGGGGATTTCTTGCACCAGGCCATACAGCTCAGAAGTAGACGCTTGGTAAAAGCGTGTTTTCTTTTCCAGGCCCAGGATGCGAATGGCTTCCAGAATACGCAGAGTGCCCATGCCGTCGGCGTCAGCGGTGTACTCTGGCGACTCAAACGACACCGCCACATGGCTCATGGCGCCCAGGTTGTAAATCTCGTCCGGCTGTACCTGCTGGATGATGCGGATCAGGTTGCTGCTGTCGGTCAGGTCGCCGTAGTGCAGCGTGAAGTTGCGTGCCGAGACATGGGGGTCTTGGTACAGGTGATCGATACGGTCGGTGTTAAAGCTCGATGCCCGACGCTTGATGCCGTGCACCTCATAGCCTTTTTTGAGTAAAAGCTCAGCCAAATAAGAACCGTCTTGGCCGGTTACGCCGGTAATGAGTGCTACTTTTTTCATAGTGACTTTTAGAGTTGAGTTGTTGTTAGATTGCCGCCAATCAAGCGGTTTCGATGTTCAGGTTTGACAGCCTGTATCAATTGCTCGGAGAACTGCTTTTGCGCTTCGAAGGCTCTAGAGGAGTCACGATCAATTGATGAAACCCTCACGAGCATCCCGTCGGGGATCTGGCCGTGCCACGCATATTCCATTTCAGTGATTTTTTTGGAAAATCCAAAGGTCGTGATTCTGTCTCCAATAACCGTCCAATAAGTAACAGGTTCGTAGCGTTGACTTAAATTTGTTTCCAGTTGCACTGCAGCTATTTGTTGTCCTGCAATCGTCAATTCCGTAGAGCGTTTGGACTGCAGAACGAAACCTTGAGCCGGGTAGCAAGATTCTGGCCTGTGCAGTTGTAGCGTGTCGTTTTGGTTTCGTCCGTAAGCGAGCGAAAGCATGATTCGATAGCCTTCGGCGTTGACATAGCTGCGGCTCAATGTCTCGCTGTAGACCTCATTCAGCATCTTTTCCTGTTGAGGGTTTACTACTTGGCCACCACCACTGGGCTCAGCCTTCCAACCTTCAAAGGTGGTTGGAATGAGCTCTGCGAGAGAGACCTGTGGCCGCATTTCAGCTATCTGCTCCGTGGGTCTTGCCGTGCTACCCAAGTATGCTGAACTGAGCATTAAGCAGAGCAAAACGATGTTTTTCTTCAGAGAGATCATTACAGAGCGGCTCCAAGGTTTGTGGCCCGAGCTTTTCTAAAGCGCTCTATCACTTGGAGCGTTGAGTCGAAGCTGATGATGAGCAACAGGGCACTTAAAAACAAAACCATGCCGGCAAAGCCATGCAAAAAGCCTTGTCCGGCCTCGTCGCCAAAGTGGTAGGTGATCAAGCTGAGTGCCATCACGCGAATCACGTTGGCGGTAAACGAAATCGGCACGATCAATATTGCAAGGCCCACGTTACGAAACAGTGAATCGCGGCGCACCAGGTTAAGGTACAGCAGGCCCAAGGCCTCTAGGGTCAGCAGCGTGTGCAAGCCGGCGCAGGCGTCTGCCACTAGCAACATGTATTGCCCGATTTGCAAAATCACACCACTGCGGCCGATGGGGTAGCCCACCCAAAACAGCACATGCTCTGCCACATAAGACACTGCCATCTTCATGGGCATGGTCACGGTTTCGACCACAGCACCGGGCAAGGGCACCATAAACAACATAAAAAACAGAGCAAACCATTGCGCCTTCAGCGCCTTGGGGCCAAAGTTGAGCAGGGCCAGCGCAATCAGCAGCCAAATAACCGAGCCGATTTCAAAAATCAAAATGTCTTGCGAGCGGCCCAGCGCATACATCAGCAGCCCGAACACAAACACCGGCCAACCCCAAGCGCTGGGTTGCTCGCCGCGGCTGGCCTCCAGCATGGCGGGCCAGTTGCGGTAAATCAGCCAACACGAAATGCCCAGCACGATGGGGCCGTGCATTTGCTCGTCTTTCGCCCAGATGCCGGTAAACAAGTCGTACAAGCTAGGCAGGTAAAGCACCGCTAGCCCGAGCATGACAGGTAGCCAGGCCAGTAGCTGTGCGGCTAGAGCGGGTTTGCCAGAGTGAACGCGGTTCATGGTGGGGCTCATGCGTCGTTGAGCACCGAGCCCACCAGCGCGACACCGCTGTCTTGCAAGCGGCGGGCCAGTTGGGCGGCGCGGGGCACCAGGCTCACATGCTGGCGTGCCACCAGCAAGGCGGCGCCGGCGCGGGCGGCGGTGATTTCGGCGTCGGCAAAGTCGCTGCCGGCGGGGGTGTCGATGATGATCACATCAAACTGCTGGCTGGCTGCGCGCAGCAAGTCGCCAAAGGCCGGGCGGCCCAGCAGCTCTTGCGGGTTAGGTGGTGTTGCGCCTGCCGGCAGCACTGCCAAGCCCGGCAGGCCGGGGATGAGCTGTGCGGACTCTAGGCCCGCACGGTTAGCCAAGATGGCAGACAACCCGGCGCTCTTGCCCAGCTTGAACAGGGCTTGCTGCCCGCGCTCGGGCTTGGAGCGCATGTCGGCATCAATCAACAAGGTGCGCTCGCCTTGCTGGGCAAACACAATCGCCAGGTTGGCTGCCACAAAGCTGCGGCCCTCACCATTGCCGGGGCTCACGATGGCCATGACTTTGCGGGCGGGGTCGGTGTTAAACCAGCGCAGCATGAGCTGGCTGCGCACGGCGCGCAGGTTTTCGCCCACGCGGCTGAAGGGCTTGTAGGCGGCTACCAGCTCGGGGCTGACGCTTTGGTCTTGGTCGCTGAGGTACGAGTAGTCAAACTGCTTGCTGAGTGCAAAGTCGATGTCGTCTTTGCTCAGCACTTTCAGGGCGAGGGCTGCCTCACCGAACTGCACTTGGTCTTTGCGCTGGCGCTCGACGATGCGGGCCGCGTCTTCCACCGTGAGGCGGCCGGTGGCAACCAGAATGTCGCCAATGGTTTTGGTGCTGTTATTCATTAGCGGACTCCCAGGGCGGTGCGTTTAAACATGCCCGATGCCGAGCTGATGGCGCCCAGCACAGGGAGCTCCAGAGCCTCGACCAGATCCTCGGTAGAGCGGACACGGCGATTCATCAACTCCAGCAGAAGTGCCAAGCCAACGCCCAGCAGCGTGCCCAAAAACACAGACACCAGCACGTTGATCAATACACGGGGTTTGGAGGGGTCTGGTGGTGGGCTCGCGGGGTTGAGCACCGCGATATTGGTCTGGTTGGTTTGGCTCTCGATATTGGTTTGCGATGCGCGTTGGCTCACGATCTCGAACGCGCGTTGCGCGGATTCGATGTCGCGGCGCAGCACATTGAGCTCGTCGCGCTGTTTGTTGAGCTCCAGCACACGGGCCTTTTGGGCAGCCAGGGCGCCTTGCAACTGGGCCTCGCGCTGCTTGCCAACCTGGTAGGTGGTGTCGATAGAGGCGGTGATTTTGCGGGTCTCGGCGTCTAGCTGGGCTTTTAGGGTGGCGAGCTCGGCCTCGCTACGCTGAATTTGTGGGTGGTTTTTGCCCAGGTTGCCGCTGGTTTCGGTGATTCTGGCTTCCAGGCGGGCAATGTCGGCTTTCAGGCCGTTGATCAGGGGGCTTTGCATGACCTCGGCCACGGTGTCGGCCTTGCTGTTTTGGCGCTTGCTTTGGCTGTCAGTCGTCATGGCTTGCACGCCGGTGAGCTGGCTGCTGGTTTCGTTGAGTTTGGCGGTTTCAAAGTCCATGCGCTCGTCGGCAGAGGTAATGCCGTTGGCCTGCTGGTAGTCAGACAGGGCCTGCTGCGCAGCCTCCAGGCGGCCGCGGGCGGTTTTGGTTTGCTCTTCAAAAAACGCAGCAAACTGGCGGGCCGGGGCGACACGCAAATCCAGGTTCACATCCATGTACGCCTGGGCGAATGCGTTGGCAATGGCTGCTGCAAACTGGGGGTCAGCGCCGGTGTAGTTGATGTTGATGACATTGCTCTCGCGGCTGGGCTTGACGTCCAGATTGCGTTGGAAAGCAGCAGCCAGCCAGTCGCGCAGCAAGCCTTTGCCTTGGGTGGCTTCTTGCCACTGGGCTTGCACCGCAGGGTTGCTTTCCATGCGCAGGTTTTTGACCACTGCTTGGGCGACGCGGTCGCTGTTGATGATGTCCACCTGCGTGGCCATGTAGCCAGGCGCCATCATGCCTTGCAGCATGAGGCCGCTAACTGGGTCGGGCGAGCGCACGTCGAGCACCACAGCAGCGCTGGCGGTGTATTGCTTGGGCATCAGCAGGCTCACGGTCACGGTGGTGGCCACGGTGAGCGCAAAGGCGAGCAGGGCGATCATCCAGCGGGCCCGCAGGATGAGCAGAAATTGTTGGAGTGTCATGGTCTGTCGGGCCCGGTTTAGAAGATGCTTTCTTTGACGTAGAGCACGTCATTTGCTTGCACAGCGTCGGTCAGCTGCGGCTCGATTTGTTGCACGCTGCCGTTGGGCAGTTTGCGGTGCAGGCGCAGGCGCTTTTCAGAGCCACGGGCGTTGGGGCCGCCGCCTTGGGCCAGGGCTTGCATGATGGTCATGTCGCGCTCAATGCGAAACGAGCCGGGGCGCTGCACTTCGCCATAAATAAAGAACACCGGTGCGCGGTGCACATAAATGGTGTCGCCACCCTGCAGCAACAGGTTGTCTTGGGTTTTGTTGCCCAAAAAGATGTTGGGGATATCAATTTCTTTGCGGAAGGGCTTGCCATCGCGCACGCCACTCACTACCACCACATCGTCGCCACCGGCGGTAGCGCCACCGGCGTTGGCCAGCATGTCGCTCAGGCGGGTGTTAACGGTTTCCAGCGGAAAGCGGCCGGGCCGTGCCACTTGGCCCAGCACTGAGACCTGGTTGCCACGGATCTGGATGAGTGCAATATTGACTTGTGGCTTTTGAATGAAGCCGCCGTTTTGCAGGGCGTCGGCAATTTTCTTTTCAGCTGCGGCGACCGACAGGCCACCCAGGGGTACAGCGCCGATCAGCGGGTAGGTGATAACGCCGCTCTCAGACACGCGGGTTTCAATAGTCAGGTCGGGGTTTTGGAACACTTGCACCCGGATGGTGTCGCCCGCACCCAGGGGGTAGTCGGCTTTGCCGTCTTGCGCGTGGGCCGTGAGAGCACCCAAGGCCAGCAGGCCGGCGGTCAGGAGTTTTAAAAGCTTGTTCATGGTGGGGGAAACCTCGGGTGGCAGAGTTACAGGGCCGTGGGGGCTTATTTCAGGCCGGAGATGCCCTTGTCGATGACGGCTTTGGCCTTGTCATCCACAGCGGGTGCCAGCACGGGCTCTGCGGGCACAGCAGGTGCGGCTGCAGCGGCGGGTGCTGGGGAAGCTGCAGGCGCTGCAGCTTTGTCAAACTCACCCATGTAGCTGATTTTGGTGTTGCTGCGCAGTTGCTTGAGGTTGGCGGCCACAGCCTCGCCAGCGCGCTGGTTGGTCAAAAACTGCTCAATGCGGGGGAGTGCAGCCGCCTCAGGCACTGCAGATTGCTGGGACGACACCACCCGCACCATGGTGATGGCCTGGGGGGCCTCGATCACGGTGGCTTGGCCGTCTTTGAGGGCGTGGATTTTGGGCAGCACTTCCAGCGGAATTTGCTCAGCCGCGCGGGTAGCGCCACCGCCATTGAATTGGATGTTTTTTGCCTTCAAGGCTGCGGCCATTTCTTCGGCGCTTTTGCCGGCGGCTACCAGTTCCTTGAGGGTGGCTGCTACGCCAGGCGCGTTGGGCGCCACGATTTCTTGCACATTGAAAATGCGGCGCTCGCTGAACAGCTGGGGGTTGCTGGTGTAGTAGTTTTTGATGTCTTCGGGGCTGGGCTTGGCCACGCCGGCACTGAAGTTGCTGGATGTAGGCACGGGCCAAGATGTCGCGGCGGGCAGCCTCAATTTGCGAGACCACATCGGGTGTGCGATCCAGCTTTTTCTCGGTAGCTTGGTCGACGGCGAGTTGTTGGTCGATCAGCTTTTCGAGCACTTCGCGGCTCATGGCTTGCACTTGCTCGGCATTAGCGCCGCTGGTGTTGGTGCGGCTCAGAACCTGGTTGATCTGGTGCACCGAGATTTCTTCGCTGCCCACTTTGGCGGCTACCTGGGTGGCGACTTTGGTGTCTTTTTTGTCGCCGCAGGCGACCAGGGTCAGGGCGATGGCGGCTGCCAATACGGTGGCGGTAAAGCGTGGGGTGTTCATGGTGCGGTCCGGTTAGTAGGTGAGTTGTGCGGCAAAAAACAGCATGGTGCTGTCGTAATCGAGGTTGGCCTGGTTCACGCCACGGCTGCTTTGTTGCAGGGATGCGCTCAGGGCCAGTTGTTCGTGGGCCTGCCAGTTCACTGACAAGGTGGCGTCACGGGTGATGTCTTGGCGGTTGCTGCTTGCGGTGGTGCTGGGGCTGCCCAAGTAGTTGCGCTGGGCCCAGTCGTTTTTCAGGCGCAAGCCGACTTTGGGGCTGATTTGCCAGCCGGCCGACACACTGATTTTGTCGGTGCTGCTGTAGTTACTGTTGCTGGTGGCATAGGCGTCGAGCGTGTGGCTGATGCTGGTGCTGAGGCTGGTTTTGCCGGTCAGGGCCCAGTCGATACCGGCGCCGAAGTTAAAGCCGGTGTAGTCGCGCTGGCCATAGCGGGGGTGGGTGCGGTTGATGTGGGTCAGGTTGGCGTTGACCGTGCTGCCGGTGCCCATGAGCCAGCGAAGGCGCAGGTCGTTGTCGAGCTGGGTGTATTGGTCGTCAAATGCGCCGGTGTTGGGCACCGGCCGGTTGAGGTAGCTGCCCTTGTTGGTGCGCATCAGGTAGCTCAAAGAGCTGCCGGTCGCAAATTGATAGCGCACGCCGCCGTCTACCGCGTTGGTGGTGAAGTCGCTCCCGGTGACAAGACCGGCTTGGTTTTCTTGACGGGTGGTGCTGGCACCTGCAATCAGGCGCCATGGCCCGTCGAGCGCGTAGCTAGCGTCAAAGCGGGTGGTGGTGTCCAGCCGCAGGTTGCGTTGTTTGACGTTGGTGGAGTCCGTAAAGCTATTGAGCGTTTCTTTGCGATCGGTGCTGAATTTGCCGGTCACCTTGGGGGTGATAGCCCATTCCCAGGCGGCGTTGTAGTTGTTGGCCGTAAAGCTGAGGTAGCTGAAATTTTGGTAGCTGTAGTCCACCAGGTTCAGGTTGAGGGCCAGGGTTTGCAGGCTCTGGCGGGTGTTAAACCCCAGCCCGACGGTGGTGACGCCGATGGTTTCAGCAGCGCTACTTTTGCCGATGGTGTTTTGCAGATTGGCGCTGGAGGGCAGGCGAAAGAGGTTGCTGTCGGTCTGCACCGAGTAGCCAGCGCTCAGGGTCAGCGGGTCTTGCTGCGAGAAAACCGGGGCCGAGCCCAGCAGTGCCAGGCTGGCTGGCAAGAGAAGGCAATTGCTGCGCATGGATTAATAGGCCTGTTGGTCTTTGGCCACCAAGCGCACGGTGCGCAAGATGATGTGAATGTCCAGCCGGAGTGACCAGTTGCGGAGGTAGTCAAGGTCGTAGTCAATACGGCCTTGCATTTTGTCGAGGGTGTCGGTTTCGCCGCGGTAGCCGTTGACCTGCGCCCAGCCGGTGATGCCGGGTTTGACCTTGTGGCGGACCATGTAGCCTTTGATGAGTTTGCGGTACAGCTCGTTGTGTGCCACCGCATGAGGGCGGGGCCCCACAATGCTCATGCGGCCTTGCAGCACGTTGATGAACTGGGGCAACTCGTCGAGCGAGGTCTTACGCAAAAAAGCGCCCAAGGGGGTGATGCGACTGTCGTTTTTGGTGGCTTGGGTGACAACGCCCCCATCCTCCGTCACGCTCATGGAGCGGAACTTGTAGACCAGAATCTCTTCGCCATCAAGGCCGTAGCGGCGCTGCTTGAAGATGATGGGCCCGGGCGAGGTGAATTTGACGGCCGCAGCAATCGCCAGCAGCACTGGCGCAATCAAGGTCAAAATTCCAATAGAAAACACGATGTCGCTCAGACGTTTGACGATGCCGTTGGTCCCACGGAATGGGGTTTCGCAGACCGAGATCACTGGCATGCCGCATACGGCGCTGGGCTGACCTTGGATCAGGTCGGTAACAAACATGTCAGGCACAAAGTAAATGGATGCCGTGGTGTCTTTGAGTTCGTCCAGCACTTGCAGGATCCGGGGCTGGGAGGCCATCGGGAGCGACAGGTAAATAACCTGAATGCGGTTGCATTTGGCCAGGGTGGCTAGCTCATCGAGTTTGCCGAGAAGGGGGACGGGGGCGCTGGCGTTCAGGCGGTCAGTGTTGCGGCTGTCCACAAAGCCGGCGAGCTCCACCCTGGAGTAAGGGGAGCTTTTGAGCTTTTCGGCAAGGGCCAGGCCTTGCTCGTTCATGCCGACGATCAGGGCGCGTTGCTTGGGGCCTTGCAGGCTGATGATGATGGGGGCAGCAATGCGCAAGCCAAAGGTGAGCGCAATTTCGGTAGCCGGGGCCGCCCACAACCAGGCCGTCAAGGCTTGCAGGTCGAACTGGCGGATGTAGCCGGTGGCATAGCCGGTGAGCCCGAGCAGGGCTGCGATCCACACCCAGTTAAAGCAGATGTCGAGCACGCTGCCCGATTTGCTGGCTTGCAAGCGGGGCTCGCCGGGGAAGGTGAGTGCGAACGCGAGCACTGCGAGCAGCAGGTAGGCCGGGGGCACGCTGCCCTCGAACCAATACGCCAGCACCCAAAGTGAGCCGACCAGCGCGGTGGGGCAGAGGCAGGTCTCCAGGATGCCGAGTAGGTTGTCACGGCCCATGGAGGCGTGTTCTGTGCTGCGGTTGAACTCTGCCGCTGAAAAAGTAATGTGAGCCTTAGACATGGTTGACCCATGCCCGGAATTTGCCCACGGCTTGGGCGCGGTTGGAGACGTCGAGTTTTTTGAAAACACGCTGCATGTGGTTTTTGACGGTAAACGCGCTGATGTCGAGGATGCTGCCGATTTCGGGGTTGGTTTTGCCCAGGGCGACCCATTTCAGGATTTCGGCTTCGCGCTCGGTGAGGACATCGGGCTCGGGTATTTTTGTTTCTGCTGCCGGGTTGGCAGGGGCTGACGAGCTGACGCCGGATTGGTGCGGCAGGTGTTCGACTTGGCGCAGCGCGGTATCTATATAAGGCAGAACCATGGCCATGGCGTTTCGCTCGAGGTCGGTGAACTGCTTGCGGGCGCTGAACACGACATAGACGCAGTCATGGCTGCCCCGCTCATCGGTAATGCCGTGGATGGTGGCACTGCGCATTTTGAGCAATGCGCCACCCAGCGCGCTTTTGAGGCCGAACTCGTCCAGCGAGAAGCCGGAGTCGCCGGCATTGAGGCTGAAAGGCTTTTTGCCGAACTCAGCCCAGCGGTTGAACAGGCTCACCATGAGCGGCGATAAAAGCTCGGACTGCGCTGCATGCGAGCGCACGCCGGACAGGGCGGAGATGATGTCGTGTTGCACGTGGCCGGTGCTGAAATCACCCCAGGCTGCGATCAGGATGTCGTGTGGCAGGTATTTCTGCATGTCTCCCTGCAGCCAGATGAGCATGTCGAAATGGCTGCGCACCTCCACCGAGTGGGTGACCACGCGGTGGTAGTGATGGAGATCCTCGGTAGAGAGCGAGGGCAACAAAGACATTTTTGTAACTAAATAACCGAGGGTTATTGCTAGGGTGACAGCGAAGCCGCGATGTTACGTAGTCCAAATGACTAGGCCTATCCCCCAAATGGGTGAATCCACTACTTTTTGACAATTGAAGTTCGTTTGGCGTGAAAAAAGTCACACTTGCCCAGAGAATTTTGATTTTTGTGTCGGGTTTGTATCGCTCCGGTATCGCGTGTGTAGCTGCTGAATGTGGGGCAAAAGTGCGCAAATGGGGTCGAAAGAGCTATGCCTGAGACAGTACACTTTTAGGCTGTGAAACACGCGCTCTGTGGAGCGGGTTACATCAGATCACGGGAGTAAAAATGGCAAAAGGAATGATCCTGGCTGCTGGCCAGGGCACACGGGTCCGCCCGCTCACTAAAGACTTGCCTAAACCGATGGTGCCTATTTTGGGCAAGCCGGTGATGGAGTACTTGATCGAGCATTTGGCGCGGCATGGCATCCGCGAAATCATCATCAACGTGGCTTACCACCACCAGCGGATTGAGCAGTACTTTGGCGATGGCAGTCGCTGGGGTGTGGAGATTGCCTACTCCTACGAAGGAGTGCGCGAGCACGGCGATATATTGCCCCGCCCTATGGGCTCGGCAGGTGGTATGCGGCGGATCCAGGATTTCAGTGGTTTTTTTGACGAAACCACCTTGGTGCTGTGCGGGGATGCGCTGATTGACCTCGACATCACTGCAGCGATTGCCGAGCACAAAGCCAAAGGCGCGCTGGCTAGCGTGGTGGCCCTCGAGGTGCCGCTGCAAGAGGTCGAGAACTACGGCATGGTGGTGGCAGACGAGGATGGGCGGATTCGCTCGTTTCAGGAAAAGCCCAAGCCGGAGGATGCCAAGTCCACCTTGGCTAGCACCGGCATCTACATTTTTGAGCCCGAGATCTTGGACAAAGTGCCCAAGGGCAAGGTGTATGACATTGGCTCGGAGCTGTTTCCGCAGCTTGCGCAGGATGGATCGCCGTTTTATGTACAGAACCGGCCGTTTCACTGGATTGATATCGGCCGGGTGAGCGACTACTGGACGGTGCTTCAACGGGTTTTGAAGGGCGAGGTGGAAAACATGCCGATGCCCGGCAAGCAGGTGAAACCCGGTGTGTGGGTGGGCTTGAACACCAACATTCCGTGGGACAAGGTGAGGATTGAGGGGCCGGTTTACATCGGCTCCAGCGTAAAAATTGAAGAGGGTGCCACCATCATCGGGCCGGCTTGGATCGGGCACGGTAGTGTGATCCGCTCAGGGGCAAGGATTACCCGGGGCATTTTGTTTGAGTACACCCGGATTGCGCCGGATATGCATTTCCACGAAATGATTGTTTCGCGCTTGTATTGCGTGAACCGGCATGGCGAGACGCTGTATGCCGGCGACGACACCTCGCGGATGCGTTGGGGCGATGCCCGCGCTTGATCTTGATTTTTGACTTGTGAAGGATTTGTGATGTTGATTCAACCCGTGGTTTTGTCGGGCGGCTCCGGCACCCGTTTGTGGCCTTTGTCCCGCGAAAAGTACCCCAAGCAGTTGTTGCCTTTGATTGGCGAAGATTCGTTGTTGCAAGCCACGGTGCGGCGGGTCGAGGGGATTGCTGGTGTGGAGCTGGCGGCCCCGATGGTGGTGTGCAACGAGGAATACCGCTTTGTGATCGCCGAGCAGATGCGCCTGATGGGCAAGCCGGGTACGGTGGTGTTGGAGCCTTTGGGGCGGAATACGGCTCCAGCCCTCACCATTGCTGCGCACGCCGCTATTAAAAACGGAGCGGACCCCGTGCTGCTGGTGATGCCGGCAGACCACGTGATCATGGATGGCGCGGCTTTCCGTGTGGCGGTGGTGAAGGGCGCGCAATTGGCGCAAGAGGGGGCGGTGGTGACTTTTGGTATCACCCCTGATGCCCCTGAAACAGGCTACGGCTACATCCAGTCGGGTGCAGCTTTTGGTGCAGATGGCGCCAAGCAAATTGCACGCTTTGTGGAAAAACCCGATTTGCAAACCGCGCAGGCCTATCTGGATGAGGGCACGTACTCCTGGAACAGTGGCTTGTTCATGATGAAGGCATCGGTGTGGCTGGCGGCCATGGAGCGCTGCCGCCCCGATATTGCCCAAGCCTGTGCTACGGCTTGGAGCGAGGGGCGTGCAGACGGTGAGTTTGTGCGTGTGGGTAAAGAGGCTTTCAGTGCCTGCCCCAGTGACTCGATTGACTACGCCGTCATGGAGCGGCTCGCGGGCCAGGGCGGTGCAGTGCTTGAAGGTTTGCCCACGGGTGTGGTCATTCCCTTGTCTGCCGGTTGGTCGGATGTGGGGGCATGGGAGGCCTTGTGGAACGTGCTCCCCAAGGACGATGCAGGCAACGTAGCGCAGGGCGATGTGCTGATGCAAGACAGCCGCAACACCCTTGCCTTGTCGGAGGGGCGGCTGATTGCTTGCGTGGGCGTAGACGATTTGATTGTGGTTGAGACCGCGGATGCAATTCTGGTCGCCCACAAAAACAAAACCCAGGACGTGAAGAAAATTGTGGACCGCTTGAAGCAAGCCGGCCGCAGCGAAGGGCAGGCACACCGCAAGGTTTTCCGCCCATGGGGCTGGTACGACAGCATTGACCATGGCGAGCGCTTCCAAGTGAAGCGTATCGTGGTCAAGCCGGGTGCTGCTTTGTCGTTGCAAATGCACCACCACCGCGCCGAACATTGGATTGTGGTGAGCGGCACAGCCAAGGTGACGGTCGGTGACAAGACCCTGTTGCTGTCGGAAAACGAATCGACTTACATCCCCTTGGGCACAACGCACCGCCTTGAAAACCCCGGCAAGCTAGCGCTAGAAATGATTGAAGTGCAGTCGGGCAGCTATCTGGGTGAAGACGACATTGTGCGGTTCGAGGATGTGTACGGTCGCTGATGCTGCTGCGGGTCAAAAAGTGTGACTTTTTTCACGCTTTTGACCATCTTGTAGTCGGATCGGACTATCGATTGATTGGCGGATGTTTTTGATAATTGGGGTGCGAGCAGCGGCAAATCCTGTCGTTGTCGCACTCAACATTACAGGGATAAACATGAACTTCAAAAAAACTAGCTTGGCTTTGGCCATTGCTGTGTCTGCTTTGGCAGCTGGTTCCGCACAGGCAGCTACCAAAAACGCTGGTTTGATCAGCGATAGCTACTCCACCGTTTTCAATGTCGCCCCAGGCGTTTCTTTTGCTGACACCGTTAACTTCTCTATCGCTGGACCATCCACGCTGACCGGTACAGCTGCGAGCTTGACTTTGAGTTTTGGTACCTTGAGCTTGTTGGATATTGCTGGCTTGACAGTGAACGTGTGGAATAACATCCACCCGTACGGCTCTACCAACTTCGGTTCTTTTGCAGGCGGCACTGGCTCTTACACCTTTAACCTGCCTACCGCAGGTAATTACCACGTAGACATCACTGGTACTGCAACCGGCACTTTTGGTGGTACCTACGCTGTGGGTCTGCAAGTGGCGGCTGTTCCAGAACCAGAAACCTACGCCATGCTGTTGGCCGGTTTGGGCGTGATGGGCGCAATTGCTCGCCGCCGCAAGCAAGCTGCTTAATTAGCAAGCTCACCTCATGAAAAAGGGCCTGTCAACTGACAGGCCCTTTTTGTATGGTGGGTGCGTTGAGCGCAACTCAGTGGTTGCGCTCTAGCAGTTGACTGGCGAGGCTGACTAAGCAAGCAGAATAAGCATTGGTAGGCAGTTGTTTGGCCGCCGCAATGGCGCGCTCGGCCTCGCTGCGAGCCGAAGCTTTTGCAATATCGAGTGCGCCGGTTTTGTGCACGATGGCCACCACGGCGTCCAGCATGCTGATGTCGCCGGTTTCAATCGCGGTTTGGATGGTGGCGCGCTCTGCGTCGGTGCCACGCTGCATGGCGGCAATTAAGGGGAGGGTGGTTTTGCCTTCGCGCAAATCATCGCCGAGGTTTTTGCCCATGACGGCGGCATCGCCCGCATAGTCGAGCACATCGTCAATCACTTGAAACGCAGTGCCCATGGCCTGGCCATATTCGGCGCAAGCGTCTTCCTGTGCGGGTGTGGCGCCCGACAAAATGGCGCCCACACGAGCGCTGGCCTCGAAAAGTTTGGCAGTTTTGGAGCGGATGACTTGCAGGTAGCCGGCTTCATCGAGCGCGGCGTTGTGCATGTTCATGAGCTGCATCACTTCGCCTTCTGAAATGATGTTGGTGGCATCGGCCAGAACCTGCATGATCCGCATGCTTTGGGCTTCAACCATCATCTGGAAAGCGCGCGAGTACAAAAAGTCTCCCACTAGCACGCTGGCGGGGTTGCCAAACCGTGCGTTTGCGGTGGGGGCGCCGCGGCGCAGCTCGGATTCGTCCACCACATCATCATGCAGCAGGGTGGCGGTGTGAATGAACTCGACCACAGCCGCCATGTTGAAGCGCTGGGCACCTGTGTATCCCAAGGCTCCGCAGCACAGCAGCAGCAAGGCAGGGCGCAGGCGCTTGCCACCTGCGGAAATGATGTATTGAGATACGCTGCCCACCAAGGGGACGCCGGAGTCCAATCTGTGAGCGATGACCCCGTCAACTTCGCGCATGTCGGGTTCGACGATGGAGAGCCCCGTCGAAGAAGCAGGAGTAGAGACTTGCAAGGCGTTAGACCGGTTTGTTTTGATGGATTATAGGGACGCCCGATAGGACTTGCTCTGCGCTGTCTTGGGCTGCTTTGACGAATTACAAGTAAATGTTATACTCCTAGGCTCTGTAAAAATTCATTTGCAGAATTTCCTAGTCGAAGAGGTCAACATGTACGCGGTCATAAAAACCGGCGGCAAGCAATATCGTGTTGCTGCTGGCGAAAAAATTAAAGTAGAACAGATTGCTGCGGACGTAGGCCAAGAGATCGTGATCGACCAGGTTCTGGCAGTCGGAAACGGCGCTGAACTGAAAGTCGGCACACCCTTGGTGTCCGGTGCGACCGTTACGGTCACAGTAATTTCCCACGGAAAGCACGACAAAGTGCGTATCTTCAAGATGCGTCGTCGTAAGCACTACCAGAAACGTCAAGGTCACCGTCAGCAGTTCACCGAACTGCAAATCGGCGCGATCAAGGCTTAAAGGAATAGGTCATGGCACAGAAAAAAGGCGGCGGCTCTACGCGCAACGGACGTGATTCCAAGCCAAAGATGCTCGGTGTGAAGGCTTTCGGCGGTGAGTTGATCAGCGCTGGTTCCATCATCGTGCGTCAACGCGGCACCAAGTTTCACGCTGGCGACAACGTCGGCATGGGCGTGGACCACACTCTGTTTGCACTGGTGGACGGCAAAGTGTCGTTCGCAGTCAAGGGTGCGTTGAACAAGCACACAGTGAGCATCACTGCAGCGTAATCTGCACTGGCTCCCCCGAGAAACCCTGCGCCCTCAGCGCGGGGTTTTTCATTTCTAACCTCGGTGTACGACCATGAAGTTTGTTGACGAAGCCTACATTGATATCTCCGCGGGAGACGGTGGCGCGGGTTGCGTTTCCTTCCGGCATGAGAAGTACAAAGAATTCGGTGGCCCCAACGGGGGCGACGGTGGCCGCGGCGGCCATGTCTTCGCAGTAGCGGACCCCAACCTGAATACCCTGGTGGACTACCGCTTTGCCCGTCGCTACGATGCCAAGCGCGGCGAGCACGGCATGGGCTCCGACATGTTCGGTGCCGCCGGTGATGACATCACCCTCAAAATGCCGGTCGGGACCATCATCACTGACGCTGAAACCGGCGAAGTGCTGTTTGAGCTGCTGCAGCCGGGCGAAGTCATCACCATCGCCAAAGGCGGTGACGGCGGCTTTGGGAATATGCGTTTTAAAAGCGCAATCAACCGGGCACCACGTCAAAAAACCCCGGGCTGGCCTGGCGAAAAACGCAACCTGAAGCTGGAGCTCAAGGTGCTGGCCGATGTCGGCCTGCTGGGCATGCCCAATGCGGGCAAATCTACTTTCATTTCCGCGGTATCGAATGCGCGCCCGCGTATTGCCGACTATCCCTTCACCACGCTGCACCCCAACCTGGGTGTGGTGCGCGTCGGCCCAGAGCAGAGCTTTGTCGTAGCCGATTTGCCCGGCTTGATTGAAGGCGCTGCGGAGGGTGCAGGCCTCGGACATCAGTTTTTGCGGCATTTGCAGCGTACCCGCTTGCTCTTGCACGTGATCGATATGGCGCCTTTTGATGAGGGTGTGGATACCGTTGCGCAAGCGAAAGCCATCGTCAATGAGCTCAAGAAGTACGACGAAGAGTTGTACAAAAAGCCCCGCTGGCTGGTGCTGAACAAGTTGGACATGGTCCCCACGGATGACCGGGTTGCGTTGATCAAAGACTTTGTCAAACGCTACAAGTTCAAAGGGCCGGTGTTTGAGATTTCTGCGCTGACCCGAGAGGGTTGCGAGCCTCTGATCAAAGAGATTTACAAGCACATCAAGGCACAGCAGATCGCCGAGATGCCGCATGTCGAGATCGATCCGCGATTTGCGCCGGGATCGACAGATTCAGACGCGCCGACGGAGTGAATCTGATCTTCGGATCCTTTGGTTATTGCTACGATATTTATAGCTGCTCACGCATATTCGATTAGGGCTACAGGCATCAATGAATCAAAAATTCAGCTCATCTGTTCTGCGTGATGCACGTCGTGTCGTGGTCAAGGTCGGCTCCAGTCTGGTCACCAATGATGGCCGCGGTTTGGATGAGCAGGCTATCGGTGAGTGGTGCCGCCAATTGGCGCATTTGATTCGTGATGGCCGCGAGGTCATCATGGTGTCGAGCGGCGCCATTGCCGAAGGCATGAAACGTCTGGGCTGGGCAACCAGGCCGAAAGCGGTGCAGGAGCTGCAAGCGGCTGCGGCTGTGGGCCAGATGGGCCTGGCTCAGATGTACGAAACCAAGCTGCGTGCCAATGACTTGGGCAGTGCCCAAGTGTTGCTGACCCACGCTGACCTTGCCGACCGTGAGCGCTACTTGAATGCCCGCTCGACCTTGCTGACGTTGTTGAAGCTCGGCGTGGTTCCGGTGATCAACGAGAACGACACGGTCGTCAACGATGAGATCAAGTTCGGCGACAACGACACCTTAGGTGCTTTGGTGGCCAATTTGGTGGAGGCGGATGCCTTGGTCATCCTCACCGACCAAAAAGGCCTTTTTACCGCGGATCCTCGCAAAGACCCTGCCGCCACTTTTGTGAGCGAAGCGAAGGCTGGCGACCCGGCCTTGGAGTTGATGGCCGGCGGCGCCGGTAGCAGCATTGGCCGTGGCGGAATGCTGACCAAAATTTTGGCGGCCAAGCGGGCTGCTGGTTCTGGCGCATCGACCGTGATTGCCTGGGGGCGTGAGCCAGATGCCTTGATCCGCCTGACGCAGGGCGATGCAATTGGCACCTTGCTGATTGCCCAGACCCAAAAGAACCAGGCCCGCAAGCAATGGATGGCCGACCATCTGCAAATGCGCGGCGCCGTGGTTGTGGATGCCGGTGCAGCTGCCAAAGTGCGGGATGAAGGCAAGAGCTTGCTGCCCATTGGCATGCTGCAGGTCGAAGGCGAGTTCTCGCGCGGCGATGTGATTGCGGTGCGCGACGAAACCGGCCTTGAGGTCGCCCGTGGACTGGCCAACTACGCCAGCGCCGAAGCCCGCCTGCTGTGCCGCAAGCCTTCTGCAGAGTTTGAGCGCCTGCTCGGTTACGCAGCAGAGCCAGAAATGGTTCACCGCGATAACCTGGTACTCACCCGCTAAGTGGGCTAATCTGGCCCCAGTTAGCCAGCACTGTGACTATTGCTCGCTAGGCGCCCGGTAGTTCGGCGAGTTCTTTCCGAATTTCAGCGCGTTGAGAATCTCGGCTTTGCTGCCCGCGACCCGCGAGTCGCACGCAGCTTGGCGGGCAAATACGCGGGCGTGGGGGGAAGGCAGATTGCCCATCACATCGCGCCAGACAGGTGCGCTCACCACAGACCAGTTGCCGGATGAGCCTGCCCGGGCGTAGGTTTTGACCTCGCCGGTGAGGCAGCGAATACCTTCGTACATCGCGTTGCTCGTTCCGCTGGCGTTGGTCATCACTGCTACGTAACGCACCACGCCATCGCCCCCGACCATGATGGTCGACGGATCAATACCCACTTTGACAGTTACAAAGTTAGGCATATCCAGTGGCAGCACCTTGGACGTGGAAAACGCAGGAGCCGGGGGCTCCTTTTCTTCGGTCCAGTCAGGGTTGTCCAGTGTGTTCTGGGCGCCAGCAAAGCCCACGCACCCCCCGCAAATCAGGAGGGCTAGGGCGGATCGCAAGTTAATCATGGTGTGTGGGTGCATTGGTCCCCGGATCCGGCTCAAAAGACGCCCCAGGTGGCAATTCCATATGGTTAGGCTGCAGGCGGTCGAAACCGCTGTCTGCATCGCGCGTGCGATTACCGCCATGCCGCAGATAGCGGTTACGACTCTCGTGACGCGGCAGGTAGCGAGATAACTCGGTCAGCGCCATTTCATAGACGCCACGTTTGAATTCCACCACAGCGTCCAGCGGGACCCAATAGTCGTTCCACCGCCAGGCATCAAATTCCGGGTGGTCGGTGGCACGCAGGTTCAAATCCCAGTCGTGGCCCACCAGCTGCAGAAGAAACCAGATCTGCTTTTGCCCTTTGTAATGTCCGCGAGCATCTCTGCGGACAAATCGGTCCGGCACCTCGTAGCGCAACCAGTCGCGGGTACGGGCAACAATGCTCACATGCTCCGGTTGGAGACCCACCTCTTCATGCAACTCCCGGAACATGGCCTGCTCGGGGGTTTCCCCCCGGTCAATGCCACCCTGCGGGAACTGCCACGAGTGTGTGCGTATGCGTTTGCCCCAAAATACCTGATTTTTCTGGTTGAGCAGGACGATGCCGACATTGGGCCGAAATCCGTCCCGGTCAAGCATAATCAAACCCCAATTTTTAAACTTCATTCATTATGCACAGCGAATGCGGTGCATCAAGGTCTGAAGCTCCTTGTAGTTCACCGAGCGACCCATGAAAGCCTCCCAATTTCTGATTTCCACCCTCAAAGAAGCACCCACCGATGCCGAAGTGGTGAGCCACAAGCTCATGATGCGTGCGGGCATGATCAAAAAGCTGGGTGCCGGCATTTACAACTACATGCCTATGGGATTGCGGGTGATCCGCAAGGTGGAAGCCATCGTTCGTGAAGAAATGAACCGGGCTGGCGCCGTCGAATTGACGATGCCCGTGGTCCAGCCTGCGGAGCTGTGGCAAGAGACCGGGCGCTTTGACAAGATGGGCCCCGAGCTGCTTCGTATCAAAGACCGCCATGACCGCGACTACGTGGTCCAGCCCACCAGCGAAGAGGTGGTGACGGACATCGCCCGTCAGGAAATCAAGAGCTACAAGCAGCTGCCCAAAAACCTGTACCAGATCCAGACCAAGTTCCGCGACGAGCGCCGCCCCCGTTTTGGCCTGATGCGTGGCCGCGAATTCATCATGAAAGACGCGTACAGCTTTGACCGCGACCAACACTCGGCCAAGGCCAGCTACCAAGTCATGGCCAAGGCCTACCGCCGCATTTTTGACCGCTTCGGGCTGACGTACCGCGCAGTTGCGGCAGACAGCGGCGCCATCGGTGGTGACTTGAGCGAAGAGTTTCAAGTTATTGCAGCCACAGGTGAAGATGCGATCGTGTACTGCCCAACCAGCGATTACGCGGCCAATATGGAAAAAGCAGAGTCGTTGGCGCCTGTAGCGCCCAGAGCGTCTGCGCAAGATGCTATGGAAAAAGTAGCAACACCCGGAAAGAGCACCTGTGAGGACGTGGCTGCGTTGTTGGGTGTGGCACTGAACACGACCGTGAAGTCTTTGGTGCTGGCGACAGACGAGAAAGATGAGCACGGCGCGGTCAAGAAAACCCAAGTCTGGCTCTTGCTGCTGCGTGGCGACCATGACATGAACGAGGTCAAGGTCGGCAAGCTGCCAGGTCTGGCCGAGTTCCGATTTGCCACCGTGGGTGAGATTGAAGAACACTTCGGCTGCAAGCCCGGTTACTTAGGGCCCATTGGCCTGAAGCAGCCACTCAAGATCGTGGCGGACCGCGATGTAGCCGTCATGGCCGACTGGATTTGTGGTGCCAACGAAGAAGGCTTTCACATCCGGGGCGTCAACTGGGGCCGTGATCTGCCGGAGCCCGACATGGTCGCGGATCTGCGCAATGTGGTCGAAGGCGATGCCTCTCCCGATGGCAAAGGCGTGCTGGCGATTGAGCGCGGCATCGAGGTCGGCCACGTGTTCTACCTGGGTACCAAGTACAGCAAGGTAATGAATGCGACCTTCCTGGATGTGAACGGCAAGCCCCAGTTCATGGAAATGGGCTGCTACGGCATCGGGATCACCCGCCTGCCTGCCGCGGCAGTTGAGCAGAACCACGATGACAAGGGCATCATCTGGCCCGACGCACTGGCACCTTTTACCGTGGTGCTGTGCCCGATCAACCCGGACCGTTTCCCCGACGTCAAGGCAGCCGCTGACAAGCTCTACGAAGAGTTGTTGGCTGCGGGTGTGGACGTGATTCTGGATGATCGCAACGAGCGCCCCGGCGCCATGTTTGCAGACTGGGAGCTGATTGGCGTGCCCCACCGTGTGAACATTGGCGATCGCGGTTTGAAAGAGGGTGTGGTCGAGTACCAGCACCGCCGCGAGAGCGCGGCTACCAGCGTGGCGGTCGCCGATATTGCTGCGCTGTTGCTGGGCAAGTTGACGGCATGACTAAGCCGGTAGCCGCATCCGGCGTTACTCGCCGGATCGGGCTGCAGCGCTTGTTTCTATTAGGCGGCTTGCTATCGTTCTCGCAGCAGAAGGCGTGGGCAGGCAGGCAACTGGAAGAGCCCTTGGTGGACTCGGTGCGAACAGCGCTGTCGTCTGCCATCTCCAACTCGGCACCGCCGATTCCTGAGTTCCAGGACACCGAGAGCCGCTTGAATTACTTGCGCTGGCTGGGTGCCATGAGCGAGCGACTCAAAAAGAAAAAGCCGGAGTGGGATGTGCGGCGGGAGTTTTTGCAGACCGTCTGGTACGAAAGCAAGCGCGCAGGCCTGGATGTGTCGC
Source organism: Rhodoferax potami (assembly GCF_032193805.1). Taxonomy (NCBI): domain Bacteria; kingdom Pseudomonadati; phylum Pseudomonadota; class Betaproteobacteria; order Burkholderiales; family Comamonadaceae; genus Rhodoferax; species Rhodoferax potami. Next base: position 2,782,103 of record NZ_JAVBIK010000001.1, read on the forward strand.
TGGTACTGGGCCTGATTCAGGTGGAGAGCAACTTCCGCAAGTTTGCCGTGAGCAGCGTGGGCGCACGGGGCTATATGCAAGTGATGCCGTTCTGGACACGGGTGCTTGGCGACGGCGACGCCGGCAAGTTGTTTCACATGCAAACCAACCTGCGCTTTGGCTGTGTCATCTTGCGCCATTACCTCGAGCGCGAGCGGGGCGATATGTTCTTGGCTTTGGGGCGCTACAACGGCTCGCGTGGCAAGGCGCCTTATCCCAATGCCGTCATGGCGAACAAGCGCCTCTGGGATTGGGCCGGTTAAGCCCGAGCACGCCAATAGGCCTCAAAGTCATCGGCGGGCATGGGCCTCGCATACAAGTAGCCTTGCCCCTGGTCGCAGCCCATGCCACGCAGGGCCTCGGAGGTCGCTTCGTTTTCCACCCCCTCTGCCGTAACCTTCAAACCCAAGCTGTGGGCTAAGTGAATGATGGCGCTGACCATGGCGACGTCCTTTTCGCCTTGCAGCAAGCGGCGAACAAAGGATTGGTCGATTTTGAGCTTGTGCACCGGAAACCGCTGCAGATACGACAGGTTGGAATAGCCTGTGCCGAAGTCATCAATCGCCAGCCGGATCCCCGAGGCCTGAATCCGCGAGAGGGTCACAATGAACTTCTCGGTGTCGGCAATCAGGGTGGACTCGGTGACTTCCAGTTCCAACTGGCCATGGTCCAGACCGGTGGTCTGCAGGGCGTGGGCAATCACTGCTTCAATATTGCCGCGACTGAATTGCACCGGTGAGAGGTTGACCGACACGAACAGCGGGCCTGCGCCCATGGTTCGCCATGCCTGCATCTGGCGGCAGGCCTCGTTGAGCACCCACTGGCCGATATCGACAATCAGGCCGGACTTTTCTGCCAAGGCAATGAACAGCCCCGGCGACACCATCCCCAGCTTGGGGTTTTGCCAGCGGACCAGTGCTTCCGCCCCGATCAGCGCTCCGGTGCGCAGGTCCAGCACCGGCTGGTAGTGCAGCACGAATTCTTCTTGTGCGACCGCTTGGCGCAGGCTGGAGATTAGGTGGAGGCTTTCCGTGATGCTGCTGCGAATGTCTTCGCTGAAGATCCGGTAGGTGTTGCGCCCCGCTTTCTTCGCCTCGTACATGGCGAGATCCGCATGCCGCAGCAACTCGTCAAAGGTAGTGCCTTGGGCCGGGTAAATCGCTACACCAATCGAGCACGATGCCAGCACCTCTTCGCCCCGTAAGCGAAAGGGGGCTTGCATTTTGAGGAGCACTTGTTCGCTCACCAGCGCGATATCGTCGGCGCTGGTGAGTTCGGTCAGACCGATCAGAAACTCATCTCCGCCCTGGCGGCACACCACGTCGCTTTGCCGCACCGTCTCGCGCAGGCGCTGGGCGACCTGAACCAGGAAATCATCGCCCGCCGAATGACCCGCAGAGTCATTCACATCCTTGAAGTTGTCCAGATCCACAAATAGCAGGGCGACATGGGTGCCGTTTAGTGAGGCTTGCCGCATGGCGTCGGTCAGCAGAGCATTGCCCAACAAGCGGTTGGGCAAACGTGTCAGCCCGTCATGCTGCGCAAGGTAAGTGAGGTTTTTTTCTGAGGCATGGAACCGCGCAATCTGCGCGCGCAGGCGGACCAGTGCGTTTTGCATGTCATAGGTCAGAAACCAGATCAGAAAGCCGTTCACCAGCAAAATCGACAGGCTGTCCGAGAGCCGGTCCATATCGGTGCCCGGGGTGACGCCGGTTCGCCAGCCATACAGCGTGCCAAGACCGAGGGCCAATACACACACCAGCATGAGTGCCAGTAGTGCCCAAAAGTGCCGGGGCTTGAGCAACTGGCCCGCACCGATCAGGATGACCGGGTAACCGAGGAGCGATGAGTCCCGCAGGCCATCGCTGAACCACATGATGCTGAACAAAGACAGGGTCGCGGTGCTTAGCACCAGCCCTGCAGCGGCTTCATGATGGCCCCGGTAATTCAGCCACTGGCAGGGAAGCATCATGGCCGCACCCACAGTGAGCGCGATCACTACATCCCAGCGGGACTGCAGGCTGTACTGGATCGCCGTGCCCGTGAAGGCGATGAAAACCAGCAGCCCGAATTGAAAAACCCGAAGGCTGCGAATCTCGATGTCTTCGATCTCGTCGGTGAACGCGGTAGACACAGCAGACTCCCTGCAACACGCAATAAATCTGCAGTGCCCGGTCTAAGGTGCCGGGCTGTCCGCAGGTGAATTTAGCCGGCTTGGGTGCCCAGCACTTGCACCAGTTCGCCGGATTCGTACATTTCCATCATGATGTCGGAGCCGCCGATGAACTCGCCCTTGATGTAGAGCTGGGGAATAGTGGGCCAGTTGCTGTATTCCTTGATGCCTTGGCGAATGCCGTCGTCTTCCAGCACGTTCACGGTTTTGACGGTTTTGGTGTCCACGCCACACGCCTTGAGGATCTGGATGGCCCGGCCGGAAAAGCCGCACTGCGGGAAGCTGGCGTTGCCCTTCATGAAAAGCAGGATGTCGTTGGATTTCACCAGTTCGTCAATACGTTGTTGTGCGTCGCTCATGTCAGTACTTCCAAGTAGATAGTTAGATACCCCGATTATTTCACCATCGCATTTGCCTGTCGTCGGTACGGGCGAACGATGCACCCCCTTGACCGCTTTTTAGGATAATCAAGCCCATGAACATCACCAAAAACACCGCAGTCACCCTGCAATTCAAGATTTCCGACACCACCGGCAAGTTACTGGACCAAAGCCAGGAGCCCATCGCCTACCTGCACGGCGGCTACGGAAACACCTTCCCCAAGATCGAAGAGGCGTTGGAAGGCCAGGCTGCCGGTTTTGCCACCACCATCGAGCTCGCACCCGCCGATGCATTTGGTGAGTACAACGAAGCACTGTTGCAAACCATCCCCAAGACCCAGTTTCCCCCGGGCGTCAAGGTCGGCGGCCAGTTGGAAGGTCGCTCGGAAGACGGTCAGAGCATCGTCTTCAACGTGGTCAAGATCAAGGGCCCGGTGGTGCATTTGGATGGCAATCACGCTTTGGCCGGCAAAACGCTGCGTTTTGCGCTAAAGGTGCTGGAAGTGCGTGCTGCCAGCGAAGAAGAAGTGGCACACGGTCACGTGCATGGTGCTCACGGACACCACCACTGATTGCGAGCTTTAAATCGCCGGCCTCTTTGAATTTCTCGATGGGCTGTTTTGTTGGCACGATCTGCCAATAAATTTTAAAAATAGGCAAACTGCGCAATCGGCTGCCTGACCTGCGGGGCTAAGATACCAGTCTAGATATTGGTGTCATGCCCTTCAGGAGTTTTTGCCGTGTTGTCCAACCCCGCTACCAAATACCGCGCCTTCCCCGCCATTGACTTGCCGAATCGGCAGTGGCCCACGCGCAGCATCACCCAGCCGCCTATATGGATGAGCACGGACCTGCGGGACGGCAACCAATCCCTGTTTGAGCCCATGAATGCGGAGCGCAAGATGCGCATGTTCCGCACGTTGCTGCAAGTGGGTTTCAAAGAGATCGAGGTCGGCTTCCCCAGCGCCTCGCAAACCGACTTTGACTTTGTGCGCGAATTGATCGAAGGCGGCCATGTGCCGGACGACGTGACCATCGAGGTGCTCACCCAGTCCCGCGAGCACCTGATCCGACGCACCATTGAATCGCTCAAGGGCGCCCGCCGCGCCATCGTGCATGTGTACAACGCCACTGCACCTGTGTTCCGCGACGTGGTGTTTGGCATGAGCAAACCCGAGGTGAAAGAGCTGGCCGTGTCCTCGGTGCGCTTGATCAAAGAGATCACTGCCACCATGCCTGAGACCGAGTGGGTGTTGCAGTACAGCCCCGAGGTGTTCACCAGCACCGAACTCGAGTTCGCGTGCGAAGTGTGTGACGCCGTCACCGCCGAGTGGGGTGCCACGCCTGCCAACAAGGTGATCCTCAATTTGCCGGCTACCGTAGAAGTGTCCACCCCCAATATTTATGCTGACCAGATCGAGTGGATGCACACTCATTTGGCCCGCCGCGACAGCGTCATCCTCAGCCTGCACCCGCACAACGACCGCGGCACTGGCGTGGCGGCGGCTGAGCTGGGCATGATGGCCGGCGCCGACCGCGTGGAAGGCTGCTTGTTCGGCAACGGCGAGCGCACCGGCAACGTGGACCTCGTCACCCTGGCCCTCAACATGTACACCCAGGGCGTGAGCCCCGGCCTTGATTTTTCGGACATCAACGCCATTGCCCGCACCGTCGAGCATTGCAACCAGTTGCCTATTCACCCACGCCACCCGTATGTGGGTGACTTGGTGTTTACCGCGTTCAGTGGCTCCCACCAGGATGCCATCAAGAAAGGCTTTGCCGCCCAAAAGGCAGCCGGCCCGGATGCGATGTGGAATGTGCCCTACATGCCCATTGACCCCGCCGACGTGGGCCGCAGCTACGACTCGGTGATCCGGGTCAACAGCCAGTCCGGCAAGGGCGGTGTGGCCTATCTGATGGAAGCCGAGTTCGGCGTGGTCATGCCGCGCCGCCTGCAGGTCGAGTTTTCGGGCGAGGTGCAAAGCTACACCGACAGCCATGGCGGCGAAATGAGCGCGCAAAACATTTGGGATCTGTTTGACGCCACCTACCTGAACGCGGCTGATGCCAAAGTGCGCTATGTGGAGCACCACCTGTTTGACCACCCCGGCCAGACCGGCAAGGCCCATGTGCAGGGCATCCGCATCGGCGTGGAAGTGGACGGCCAGTCTATGCTGATCACCGGCGAAGGCAACGGCCCTATCGACGCAGCAGTGCACGCCCTGCAAACCATTGGTGTCAAAGTGCAGGTGCGCAGCTATGAAGAGCGCAGCACCAAAGCCAGCACCGACGCGGGTGATGCGCAGGCCTGTGCCTTCCTGGAGCTGGTGGCTACGAATGGCGATACCGGCAAGGGCGGCGAGCGCTTTGGCGTCGGTATGGACACCAACATCGTGACCGCTTCGGTCAAGGCCTTGATCAGTGGTGTGAACCGCTTGAGGTTGGTGGATGTGGATGCGGCGGAGCCTGTCGCAGCCTGATTACGCTCACTGATGAAAAGCCGGGGCAGCGCAAGCGCCCCGGTTTTTTTATGCCTTTTTCAGGAAGCAAGCCTTGAGCATGAAGCTGCCGCCGTCCATCTTGCAGTCCACCTCGTGGTCGCCCCCCACCAGGCGGATGCTTTTGACCTTGGTGCCCTGCTTGAGCACGGTGGAGCTGCCTTTGACTTTCAGATCTTTGATCAGCACCACCGCATCGCCGTCCTGCAGCACCTGACCGTTGGAGTCTTTAACGACTGCGTTGTCTTCGTCATCCGCCGCTGCAACAGCCTGTGGCCATTCAAAGCCGCAGTCGGCGCACACAAAGTTGCTGCCGTCGGGGTAGGTGTTTTCCAGAGTGCATTGCGGGCAGGCGGGAGTTGTGGGCATGGATTCTTTCTATGTGCTATCAATTCAGTAGCTGCTGGCGCAATAAATATGAGCGCTAGAGCTCAATTTCTTATAAATCTGGAGCGGTCCACTGGCCGCCGCTGCAGCGCTCGATCCCGGCCAAGTCCTGGCGGCTTTGCACGTTGGCGAAGCCTGCAGCCTCCAAGAGCGCCCGCACGTCAGCAGCTTGGTCATAGCCGTGCTCCAGCAGCAGCCAGCCGCCGGTCTGCAGCCGGGTCTTGGCTTGGTCGATGATGGTGCGGATGTCGTCCAGCCCGTCATCGCCCGCGGTGAGTGCTTGGCGCGGCTCAAAGCGCAGGGCGGGCAGGTGTTCGTCGTCCTCGCGGATATAGGGCGGGTTGGAGACGATGGCCTGAAACACGCCCTCTGTGCCATTGAGCCAGGAGCCTTGGCTGAAGGTCACCGCCAACCCCAGCCGCTGCGCATTGGCTTGTGCGACGGTCAGTGCGGCGTGGCTGTAGTCCACCGCCTCCACCTGCAGCGCAGGCCGCGTAGACTTGAGTGCCAGCGCAATCGCACCGCTACCGGTGCCCAGGTCCACCACTCGGGCTTCGGGCATTGGCTCCAACACATTCAGCGCCCAGTCGACCAGCGTTTCAGTGTCAGGGCGGGGCACCAACACATCGGAGTTGACCTGCAGGTTCAGCCCGTAAAACTCCTTGTGCCCCACGATGTAGGCCACCGGCTCGCCGGCCAACCGGCGCGCAACATAGCCCTGTAGCGAGGTGTTGACCGCTTCGCTCACCAGGTCCGTGTCGTGGGCGAGCAACCAGGCCCTTCCTGCCCGCGGCTGACCCAGCGCGTGCAACAAAAGCAGGCGGCTGTCCGTCAGATCCAGGCCCCGGGTTTGCAGGGTGGCGATGGTTTGCGATATGGAGGGCATATTTGCTCTAAATTTGATAGCGAACGGTGCAGGGGAAACGAGGGCTAAACGCCTAAAGCTCCCAAAAACCAGCTTATTCTGCTTTGCGTAGGGGGGTCAAACAAAGTCCATTGGATTCACAACAACATACCTCCGTGTCTTTCGGAGGCGTATGCATCAGGCACCGGGAGTTAGGGCGGCTGGGCGTTTTGCGCAGGTCAAGGAGGAGCCCGCAAAGCGGGCGGGGGACACGGAGCAAAGCGCCCAGCCGCCCCAACTCCAACCCGTAAGCAAACTCAATTTAAGCTGTTTTCCAACGCCGCCAACTGCTGCGCCGCTTCATAGGCTTGCAGGGCTTCGATCACATCGTCCAAGTCGCCTTCCATCGCGCGGTCCAGCTTGTACAGGGTCAGGTTGATGCGGTGGTCGGTCAGCCGGCCTTGCGGATAGTTGTAGGTGCGGATGCGGTCGCTGCGGTCGCCGCTGCCCACCAAGCTCTTGCGCTCGGCGGCGTCTTTGGCGGCGCGTTCGGAGCGGTCCTTCTCGTGGATGCGGGCGGTCAGCACTTTCAGGGCCTGGGCCTTGTTGCTGTGCTGGCTGCGGCCATCTTGGCATTCGGCCACGATACCGGTGGGAATGTGGGTGATACGCACCGCCGAGTCGGTCTTGTTGATGTGCTGGCCACCGGCGCCGCTAGCGCGGTAGGTGTCAATGCGCAGATCCGAAGGGTTGATTTTGATGGCTTCCGCCTCGTCCTGCTCGGCCAACACGGCAATCGTGCAGGCGCTGGTGTGGATGCGGCCTTGGGTTTCGGTAGCCGGCACCCGCTGCACGCGGTGGCCGCCTGATTCGAACTTGAGCATGCCGTAAGCGCCGCAGGAGCCCGCGCTGGTGGTGGTACTGCCTTCGATGCGGAGCACCACTTCCTTGTAACCACCCAGCTCGCTTTCAGACGCGCTCATGATCTCGGTGCGCAGGCCTTTGGCGTCGCAGTAGCGGGTGTACATGCGGGCGAGGTCAGCGGCAAACAGGGCGGATTCGTCACCCCCCGTGCCGGCGCGGATTTCCACAAACGCGGGGCGCGCATCGTCCGGGTCCTTGGGCAGCAACATGCGCTGCAGTTCTGCCTCTAACTGGGCCATCTCGGCAGTGGCACCGTCAATTTCTTCTTGCGCCATGGCGAGCATGTCCTCATCGCCCGCCGCATCACCCAGCATTTCCTGCCCTGTGGCCAGATCAGCCTCGCGCTGCTGAAAGCGCCCCCAACGCCCGGCTACCGCCGCCACATCGGTGTGCTCACGTGAGAGCTTGAGGAACTGCTCCATGTCTTTCATGATGTCCTCGCGCGAAAGCAAAAACTCCAGCTCCCCTTGGCGGTCTTTGTACTTGGCAAGCTGTTGGCGAAGAAACGGTTTCATGAGTGGCTAAATGGTGAGGCGATGAATGCAACGGCAGTAGAAGCTTTGTCGAAGCGAGAAAACAAAATGTGGCTGTTAAAGCCCCCCTCTTGCCCCATGGGGGAGAGGGGCTGGGGGAGAGTGGGGTGAACCCCGAAGCTTGACCCCAGCTAACGCTTATTCCGCAAGAAAAAGTGCGAAATCGCATTGCCCGCCCGCTCACGCGCTGCAGCGTCCCCGGCGTGCAGCTCGGCCATGGCGCCATGCAGCATTTTCTGGCTCAGGCCTTTGGCCAAGGCTTCGAGCACTGCGTCCACATCTTCGCCCTTGGCCAACATCTTGCGGGCGCGGGCCAGTTCCATCGCGCGCCATTCTTCGGCTTGGGCGTTGAGCTGCTGAATCAGGGGCACCGCGCTGCGCTGGTCCACCCAGTGCATAAAGCTTTGCACCCCGGCGTCCACAATGGCCTCCGCCTGGGCCACGGCGGCCTGGCGGTTGGCTTGCGCGGTTTGCACCACACCCGCCAGGTCGTCCACGGTGTAAAGGTACACATCGCCCAGCGCTTTGACTTCGGGTTCAATGTCGCGCGGCACGGCCAAGTCGACCATGAACATGGGGCGGTGCTTGCGTTTTTTCAGCGCCCGCTCCACCGCGCCCAAGCCGATGATGGGCAGGGTACTGGCGGTGCAGCTGATGACCGCATCGAACTCGTGCAGCCGCTCGGGCAAATCCGCCAGGCGCATGACTTCGCCGCCAAAGCGGCTTGCCAGCTTTTCGCCTCGCTCTAGCGTGCGGTTGGCAATCGCGATGGCCTTGGGGTTCTTGGCCGCAAAGTGCGTGGCGCAGAGTTCGATCATTTCGCCCGCACCCACAAACAGCACCTTTACCTTGGCCAGGTCTTCAAACAAATTACCGGCCAGGCGCACCGCGGCAGCGGCCATGCTGATGCTGTGTGCGCCGATCTCGGTTGAGGTACGCACCTCTTTGGCGACGGCGAACGAGCGTTGGAAGAGCTGGGAGAGTGTGGTGCCCAAAGCGCCTGCCTCGTCAGCGACTCGCACCGCGTCTTTGAGCTGACCCAGGATTTGCGGCTCGCCCAGCACCATGCTGTCCAGGCCACTGGCCACGCGGAAGGCATGGCGGGCGGCTTCCTGGTCTTCCAGGCGGTAGGTGTGGGAGCGCAGTTCGTTGGCCGAGATGCCGCCGCTCTGGGCCAGCCAGGCGAGGGTATGGTCTAGCGCAGCTTCATCGCCGGCACAGTAGATTTCGGTGCGGTTGCAGGTGGAGACGATGGCCGCTTCCGGGGGGCGTGCCATGCTCTGGCGCAGCCCGTGGAGCTGCGGTGCAATCTGGTCACTGGCGAACGCAAACCGGCCCCGCATATCCAGCGGTGCGGTAGTGTGATTGATGCCTAATGCCCAGACTGCCATATGTTTAGACGCCGATTATAAAATCCAGCGTCTACCCACCCCGCCAAAGCCTCGATTGGCCTTTGCAATGACCGCCATGGGCCCACTCGATCTCCTGAACCACCTGTTGAATTTTGCGGCTCCCGCCTTGTTCGTGGGTTTGCTGTTGGCCCTTCTGGCGCCACTTTTGTATAAAAAAGTGCCGGTGGCGCACGGTTTGCGAGCGCAGGTAGCTATTAATTTTGTAGCGGGTCTGGTGGCCTTGGTGGGTGGGCTCGTGTTCTTCGGGCGCGACGGCAAGATGCTCAGCTATGCCGCCATGGTGCTGGCCTGTGCCGCCAGCCAGTGGTGGGCCATGCGCCGCTGAAGCGCTGCAGGCTCTTTTTTCTATTTCTTTTTTCCCCGGAGTTCTATGTCATCGCGGTTCAAGGCAGTTTTGTTTGACCATGACGGCACTTTGGTCGATTCCGAGGCGGTGCACCACGCTTTGTGGAACCAGGTGCTCCAGCCCTATGGCGTAGAGATTCCGCGGGATGTGTACATGCAGCATTACTCCGGCGTGCCCGCCTTGGCCAATGGGGAAGATGTGCGGCAGCGCTACGGCCTATCGCCCAGCGCCGAGGCCCTGGCAGAGGCCAAAAACAGCGTAGCAGCGCTGTATCTGCAAACCCACGCCTTCCCGCTGATGCCCGGCGTGCGCGAATCACTGGCGCGCCTGAACGCTGCCGGTCTGCGCAAAGGCGTGGTCACCGGCGCGCGCATGTTTGCCATCGCCGCCACCTTGCGCTCGCACGCCATGGCGCCGGAGTTTGAGGTGGTGGTGTCTGCCGATGAGGTGGTGCACAGTAAGCCGGCCCCCGATTGCTACCTGCTGGCACTGCAGCAGATGGGCCTGCAAGCCAGTGAGGCCGTGGCATTTGAAGACACCGAGCACGGCGTGGCGTCTGCCATCGCAGCCGGTGTGGCATGTGTGGCCATACCCACCCCGATGTCAGCCGCCCAGGATTTCAGTGCGGCGACTGTGGTAGTCCAGGATATGGCCGCCGCGGTGGACTGGGTGCTTAAGCAGGGCTGAACAAGTCCACCCGGTCGGTGATGATGCCGTCGGTGTGCAGATCCATCAGCCGCTGTGCGGTGGGCTCGTCATTCACGGTGTAGCTCAGGGTGCGCATGCCGGCGGCTTTGGCTTGGGTCACGGTGCTGCTGTCCCAAAGCTTGTGGTTGCACACAATGGCGTGGCAACCCAGGCGCTGGGCGGTCTCGAGCCAGCCGCTCCAGAGTTCATCTAGCAAGAGGCCGCGGGGCAGCTCTGGCTGGGTGGCTTGGGCGCCTTCCAGGGCCTCAGTGGAAAAGGAGGTCAGCAATGGCGGCACAGGCTGGCCGGCCCACAGGCGGCCAGCGTGCCGGGCCACGACCTCTCCGGTGTGGCGCTCGGTACCTGGCGTGGGTTTGATCTCGATATTGAGCAAATAGCCGTTGCGGATGCAGTAGGCGGCAATGCCGTCCAGCGTCGGGATGGTTTCACCCGCATACGCGCGGCTGTGCCAGCTGCCGGCATCGAGTTGGCTCAGGGTGGACCAGCTGTGATTGCCCGCAATCGCTTCATTTGCTACATCTTTGATAGCTACTCGCGCATATTCCACCTGCGCCAGAGCCTGATTGGATGCATTCGTGGTACGGGTGAGGGTGGCGTCGTGCAGCAAGAATGGCACGCCATCCGCGCTGAGTTTGACGTCGCATTCGAACATGCGGTAGCCGTGGCTGGCCCCCAGGCGAAAGGCGGATAGCGTGTTCTCTGGCGCCAGCTTGCCGGCACCCCGGTGCGCCACCCAGCGGGGGTAAGGCCAAGCGGGGAGGTCGAACACGTTCTCTGCCGTCATACCGACTCCAACCGCTTGCCGGTCGTGGCGTCGAAGTGGTGAATGCGGTCAGCGCGCGGCGTCACATGCAGCGTGGTACCCAGAGCCGGTGCAGGCTGCGACTCTTCGATACGGATGATGACCGTCTCGTCTGCATCCGCGGCGTTCAATTTGTGCGCCCATTTGCCGTAGATCAGGCGCTCGGCGCCCAGCATTTCGACGGCTTCTACTTGCAGAGCCCAGCCGCCAGGGGTGATGTCCAGATGCTCGGGGCGGATGCCGGTGATCACACCAGCCTTGGCATCCGGCGCGTTTTTGAGCAGGTTCATGGGCGGCGAGCCGATGAAGCTGGCCACAAAGGTGCTGGCCGGGCGGGTGTAGACCTCTTCGGGCGTGCCGAATTGCTCCATCACGCCGCCATTCATCACGATCATGCGTTGGGCCAGGGTCATGGCCTCGACCTGATCATGCGTCACGAACAGGCTGGTAATGCCCAGCTCGCGGTGCAGCTTCTGGATCTCCAGGCGCGTCTGGGCGCGCAGCTTGGCATCAAGGTTGGAGAGCGGTTCGTCAAACAAAAACACCTGGGGCTGGCGCACGATGGCCCGGCCCATGGCCACACGCTGGCGCTGACCGCCTGACAGAGCCTTGGGCTTGCGCTCGAGGTAGGGGGCGAGTTCGAGAATCTTGGCGGCTTTGTCGACGCGGCGCTTGATCTCGTCCATGGGCACATTGGCGATCTTGAGGCCGTAGGCCATGTTCTCGAACACGCTCATGTGGGGGTAGAGCGCATAGTTCTGGAACACCATGGCAATGTCGCGCTCGCTGGGCTCCAGGTCGTTGACCACGCGCCCGCCGATGGAGATTTGGCCTTCGCTCACTTCTTCCAGGCCGGCCACCATGCGCAATAGCGTGGATTTGCCGCAGCCACTGGGGCCGACGATGACGATGAATTCACCATCCTGAATTTGGGCATTCACCCCGTGGATGACTTGGTTGGCCGTTTTGCCGCTGCCGTAGCGCTTGATGATGTTGTGTAGTTCGATGGAAGCCATAAATTACCGTAATAGGGGTTGTAAGGGGTGACGTCGGGGTGGCGAGGGCTTATTTCTCGGTGTCCACCAAGCCTTTGACGAACCACTTTTGCATCAACATGACGACGAGTGCCGGGGGAATCATGGCCAACATGGCCGTTGCCATGACGATGTTCCACTCGGTTTGCGCATCGCCACCAGAAATCATTTGCTTGATGCCGATCACCACGGGGTACATGTTTTCTTCGGTGGTGACCAGCAGGGGCCAGAGGTACTGGTTCCAGCCGTAAATAAACTGAATCACAAACAGGGCGGCAATGCTGGTGCGGGACAGGGGGACCAGAATGTCCTTGAAAAAGCGCATGGGTCCGGCGCCATCGACCCGGGCTGCTTCGACCAACTCTTCAGGCACCGTCAAGAAAAACTGGCGGAACAAAAAGGTGGCGGTGGCAGAGGCAATCAGGGGAACCGTCAGGCCCGCGTAGCTGTTGAGCAGGCCCAAATCCGCCACCACCTGGTAGGTGGGGCCGATACGCACCTCGACCGGCAGCATCAGGGTCACAAAAATGGCCCAGAAGAAACCCATGCGGAACGGGAAGCGGAAGTACACGATGGCAAACGCCGAGAGCAGCGAGATCGTGATTTTGCCGATGGAGATGGTCAAGGCCGTGATCAGGCTGACCACCATCATGCGGCCCACCGAAGCGTGTGACCCAGAGCCTTGACGCTCGCCACCCAACGCGGTGGCGTAGTTGTCGAGCAAGTGGCTGCCGGGCAGCAGCGGCATGGGCGACTGCACCACCGCGTCGGCGGTGTGGGTGGAAGCCACAAAAGTGATGTAGATCGGGAATGCCACGATGAGCACCCCGATGATCAGAATGGCGTGCGACAAAAAGTCCAGCCAGGGGCGTCGTTCGACCATCAGTAATTCACCTTTTTCTCTACGAATCTAAATTGCACCACCGTCAGGGCGATGACGATGATCATTAGCACCACAGATTGGGCCGCTGAGCCGCCCAGGTCCATGGCCTTGAAGCCGTCGAAATACACCTTGTAGACCAGGATGGCGGTGTCTTTGCCCGGGCCGCCTTTGGTGGCCGCATCCACAATCGCAAACGTGTCAAAAAACGCGTACACGATGTTGATGACCAGCAAAAAGAAGGTGGTGGGGGACAACAAGGGGAGCTGTATCGTCCAGAACCTGCGCCAAGGGCGGGCACCATCCATGGAAGCCGCCTCGATCAGCGACTTGGGGATGGACTGCAGACCGGCCAGGAAGAACAAAAAGTTATAAGAAATCTGCTTCCACACCGCGGCCATCACGATCAGCGCCATGGCGTGGTCGCTGTTGAGCAGAGGGTCCCACGACATGCCGAGCTCCCGGATGCCGTAGCTGACGATGCCGATGCTGGGCGCAAACATGAACAGCCAGAGCACACCGGCCACCGCAGGGGCCACGGCATAGGGCCAAATCAAAAAGGTGCGGTAAACGCCAGACCCTTTGACCACCCGGTCGGCAAAAATGGCCAGGGTGAGCGACAGCGTCAAGCCCAGCACCGCCACCAGCAACGAAAAAATCGCCGTCGTTTTGAAGGATGCGAGGTAGGAGGCGTCGTTCCAGAGATTGCGGAAATTGTCGAGCCCGACAAACACCACCGAGGTGCCGAAGGCATCGCTTTGCTGCACCGATTGCAGCAGCGCCTGCGCTGCAGGCCAGAAAAAGAAGATAGAGATGACGGCTACCTGCGGTGCGATCAACACCCATGGCAGCCATGCAGATTTGAAAACGACGCGTTTTTCAGCAGCCATATGTCCCGATCAGAAATGCAAAGTGGCGGCAAAAGCCGCCACTTGTGAGGAAGTGAAAAACCTTACTGGTTCGCTTTTTCGAAACGCACCAGGAGTTCATTGCCGCGTGTTACGACGGAGTCCAGCGCTTCTTTGGCTGTTTTTTTGCCAGCCCAGACTTGTTCGAGCTCTTCATCCTCGATCGCACGGATTTGGACATAGTTGCCCAAACGGATGCCGCGGGATTTGTCAGTGACCTTGCGGATCATCTGGTTCACCGCGACGTCAGTACCGGGGTTCTCTTTGTAGAAGCCCGACTTTTCAGTCAACTGGAACGCGGCAGTCGTGATCGGCAGGTAGCCGGTGCGCTTGTGGCTGGCAGATTGGATTTCAGGCTTGGACAAAAAGTCGAAGAACTTAGCAATGCCTTTGTATTCTTCTGCTTTTTTACCGGACATCACCCACAGGCTGGCACCACCGATAACGGTGTTTTGCGGGGCGCCGGGTACGTCTTGGTAGTGCGGCAGCGGGGCCAAACCGAAGTTGAACTTGGCGTTCTTTTTGACGTTGCCGTAGAAACCACTGGAGGTAGTCATCATGGCGCACTCACCGGACACGAAGCTGGCTTCAGGCACGTTACCGCGGCCCTTGTAGACAAAAATGCCTTGTTTGGCCATGTTCGCTAGGTTTTCAATGTGGCGCACATGCAAAGGCGAGTTGATTCGCAAGCGTGCATCCAAGCCAGCCAAGCCGTTTTGCTTGGTGGCAAATTCGACGTTATGCCAAGCCGAGAAGCTTTCCAGCTGTGTCCAGCCTTGCCACGCGATGGACAGCGGGCACTTGTGTCCATTGGCCTTGAGCTTGGCGCCTGCCAGAGCCACTTCGGCCCAGGTAGCGGGTGCTTTTTCCGGGTCCAGACCTGCGGCCTTGAACGCATCCTTGTTGTAATAAAACACGGTGGTCGAGCTGTTGAACGGGAAGCTCAGCATCTGGCCATTGGGGGCGGTGTAGTAGCCGGCCACTGCGGGCACGTAGACCTTGGGGTCAAACTTGTAGCCTGCGTCGGTCATGACCTTGCCCACAGGCACGATCGCGTTCTTGCTCGCCATCATGGTGGCCGTGCCGACTTCGAAAACTTGCAGAATGTGCGGTGCGTTGCCGGCGCGGTAAGCCGCAACCGCTGCGGTCATGGATTCGTCGTAAGTGCCTTTGAAGGTCGGCAGGATGCGGTATTCCTTCTGGCTCGCGTTGAACTCTTTGGCCAAGTCGTTCACCCATTCGCCGTTGACGGCGGTCATGGAGTGCCACCACTGGATGTCGGTTTGGGCCTGGGCTTGTGTCGGAATGGAGAATGCTGCAGCGGAAATGGCTGCAATAGACAGTGCTCTGCGGGTAATAGACATGGAATCTTCCTGATGAACGAATGACGCGACTTTATGGGTGCTTCATTTCAATTTTGTGTCACGTCGATTACACACCGAGGTTTCTGACCGGATGGTCAGGGGTTTCCATTAGAAAAGCCCGTGTATAGGCGGTGCGGTACCATCGCAAACCTACCAAAAAAGGCCTTTTTGGGGCCTATGGCAGCAACTACACACCCTGATGAACGCTCCCACCTCGCTCAATCACCTCCTCAGCGCTGCCCAGCCGGGCGCGCACGCGCAAGAGCGCATTCGTGAAATCCCGTACAACTACACGTCGTTCTCTGACCGGGAAATCGTGATTCGTTTGCTGGGTTCTCAAAGCTGGGAGCTGTTGAACCAGTTGCGCGGAGAGCGCCAGACCGGTCGTTCGGCCCGCATGCTCTATGAAGTGCTGGGCGATGTCTGGGTGGTGCAGCGCAACCCCTATCTGCAGGACGACCTGCTGGACAACCCCAAGCGCCGCGGCCAGTTGGTCGATGCATTAAACCACCGCCTCTCGGAGGTCGAGAAGCGCCGTACCCCAGAGGCTGACCCTGAGCGTGATGCCATGGTCGGCCAGCTGCTGGTAGCTGCCCGGGCGGCGGTTAAAGCGTTTGACGCTGCATTTGTCGAAGTGGCCGCCCTGCGCAAAAAGACCCAGAAGCTGCTCTACAAGCTCACTGCCAAAGACAACGTCAAGTTTGATGGTCTGAGCCGCGTAAGCCATGTGACCGACGCGACCGACTGGCGTGTGGAGTACCCCTTTGTGGTGCTGTGCCCGGATTCGGAAGAAGAGATGGCCCGTTTGGTCAAGGGCTGTATAGAGCTGGGGCTGACCATCATTCCTCGCGGGGGCGGCACCGGGTACACCGGCGGCGCGATTCCGCTGACCTGGAAGAGCGTGGTCATCAACACCGAGAAGCTCGAAGCCATGACCGAGGTGGAGATGAAACGCCTCCCCGGTTTGGATCGTGATGTGGCCACCGTGTGGTCAGAAGCCGGTGTGGTCACCCAGCGCGTGGCCGATGCCGCCGAGCGCGGCGGCTATGTGTTTGCGGTGGACCCGACGTCTGCTGAAGCCTCGTGTATTGGCGGCAACATTGCCATGAATGCCGGCGGCAAAAAGGCCGTGTTGTGGGGCACTGCGCTGGACAACCTGGCCAGCTGGCGCATGGTGACGCCGCAGGCCGAGTGGCTGGAAGTGACCCGTATCAACCACAACATGGGCAAGATCCATGACGTGGAAGTGGCCAGCTTCGAGCTGCAGTACTACAAGGCCGACGGCAAAACGCCGATCCGCAAAGAGCGCCTGGACATTCCCGGTGCCACCTTCCGCAAAGAAGGCCTGGGCAAAGACGTCACCGACAAGTTCCTGAGCGGCTTGCCCGGCATCCAGAAAGAGGGCACTGATGGCCTGATTACCAGCGCGCGCTGGGTGGTGCACAAAATGCCCGCCCACACCCGCACGGTGTGCCTGGAGTTCTTTGGCAATGCCAAGGACGCGGTGCCCAGCATTGTGGACATCAAGGACTTCATGTTCGCCGAGCAAAAGCGCAGCGGCGTGTTGCTGGCCGGCTTGGAACACTTGGACGACCGTTACCTGAAAGCGGTGGGCTACGCCACCAAGAGCAAGCGCGGCGGCTTTCCCAAGATGGTGTTGTTCGGCGACATTGCCGGCGACAACGCTGATGATGTGGCCCGCGTCACCAGCGAAGTGGTGCGCTTGGCCAACGGCCGCAGTGGCGAAGGCTTTGTGGCCATCAGCCCTGAGGCGCGCAAGAAATTCTGGCTGGACCGCAAGCGCACGGCTGCCATCAGCAAGCACACCAACGCCTTCAAGATCAACGAAGACGTGGTGATCCCGCTGCCCCGCATGGCGGAGTACACCGACGGCATCGAGCGCATCAACATTGAGCTGAGCCTGCAAAACAAGCTGGCTCTCTGCGATGCGCTGACCGCTTTCTTTGAGCGCAGCGACCTGCCTTTGGGCAAAACCGACGACGCCAACGACATTCCATCGGCCGAGCTGCTCGAGGACCGGGTCGCCCAAGCGCTGGATCTGGTGGCACAAGTGCGTGGCGAGTGGCAAGGCTGGCTGGATGGGGTGGAGACACTGTTCCCCGAGTTGCAAGACCACCGCCTGCGCGCCAGCTGGAAGACACAAATCCGCACGCCGCTGCAAGCGATATTTACGGGTGCGGCATTCGACGCCATCTTGGCGGAGTGCGCCGCCATCCACAAGCGCGTGCTCAAAGGTCGCGTCTGGGTGGCTTTGCACATGCACGCCGGCGACGGCAATGTGCATACCAACATTCCTGTCAACAGCGATGACTACGACATGCTGCAAGCCGCTCACGGTGCGGTCAAACGCATCATGACGCTGGCCCGCAGCCTGGACGGCGTGATCTCCGGCGAGCACGGCATTGGTATCACCAAGCTGGAGTTTTTGAGCGAAGCCGAGCTGGCGCCTTTCATTGCCTACAAGGCCAAAGTAGACCCCGAAGGCCGCTTCAACAAAGGCAAGTTGCTCCGAAATCAGGAGCTGCCCGCGCAGCCTGGTAGCGGGTTCGCACCGCATTTGACCGCGGATGGCTCTGCCATCTATGCCGATTTGACCAATGCCTACACGCCGTCGTTCGGCCTGATGGGGCACGAGTCTTTGATCATGCAGCAGAGCGATATTGGTGCGATTGCCGATTCGGTCAAAGACTGCCTGCGCTGCGGCAAATGCAAACCGGTGTGCGCCACCCACGTGCCACGCGCCAACCTGCTCTACAGCCCGCGCAACAAGATTCTGGCGACCTCGTTGCTGGTCGAAGCCTTCCTTTATGAGGAGCAGACCCGCCGCGGCATCAGCGTCAAGCACTGGGAAGAGTTTGAAGACGTGGCCGACCACTGCACGGTCTGCCACAAGTGCGAATCGCCCTGCCCGGTGAAGATCGACTTTGGCGACGTGACCATGAACATGCGCAACTTGTTGCGCAAGATGGGGCAGAAGTCCTTCCGCCCCGGCAATGCGGCCGCCATGTTTTTCTTGAACGCGACCAACCCCGAGACCATCAAGCTGATGCGCTCGGCCATGGTGGGCGTGGGCTTCAAGGCGCAGCGCTTGGCGAATCAGGTCTTGCGCCTGGCCGCCAAAAAGCAGACCGCCAAGCCGCCGGCCACGGTGGGTACTGCGCCCATCAAAGAGCAGGTGATCCACTTCATCAACAAGAAAATGCCCGGTGGCCTGCCCAAGAAAACGGCCCGCGCCTTGCTGGACATTGAAGACGCGGATTACGTGCCCATCATCCGCAACCCGAAGTCGACCACTTCAGAGACCGAGGCGGTGTTCTACTTCCCCGGCTGCGGTTCTGAGCGCTTGTTTAGCCAAGTGGGCTTGGCGACCCAAGCCATGCTCTGGCATGCCGGCGTACAAACCGTGCTGCCGCCGGGTTACCTGTGCTGTGGCTACCCCCAGCGTGGTTCCGGCCAGGCGGACAAAGCCGAGAAGATGATCACCGACAACCGGGTGCTGTTCCACCGGGTGGCCAACACCCTGAACTACCTGGACATCAAGACGGTGGTGGTGAGCTGCGGTACTTGTTACGACCAGTTGCAGGGCTACGAGTTCGACAAAATATTCCCCGGCAGCCGCATCATCGACATCCACGAGTACTTACTGGAAAAGGGCATCACCTTGGTGCCGGAGGGGGGTGCCGGTGCCGGTTATCTGTACCACGACCCTTGCCACAGCCCCATGAAGCTGCAGGACCCGATGAAGACGGTCAAGGCCCTCGTGGGCGACGCAGTTTTGAAGAATGACCGCTGCTGCGGCGAGTCCGGCACGCTGGGCGTGACCCGCCCGGACATCTCCACCCAGATCCGCTTCCGCAAGGAAGAGGAGTTGCGCAAGGGCGAGACCGCTTTGCGTGCCCTGACTGCGCCCGAGGGACAGTCGGCCAAGGCGGAAGGCAACGTCAAGATACTCACCAGCTGCCCGAGCTGCTTGCAAGGCCTGAGTCGCTACGGCAACGACCTGAACAACGGCTTGCTGGAGGCCGACTACATCGTGGTCGAAATGGCTAACCAGATTCTGGGCAAGGAATGGTTGCCAGAGTACGTGCAAACCGCCAATGCCGGTGGCATTGAGCGCGTACTGGTCTAAGGGGGGCGCCATGGCAGGTTTGACCGCTGGCGCGCCGGCCCCGCAAGACCTCACAGTGCACGGCCAGAGCCGTGTGCTGGAGGTGGGCTTTTCTGATGGGGCTCGGTTTCGCATTCCATTTGAGCTGATGCGGGTCTACTCGCCGTCTGCCGAGGTGCAGGGTCACGGCCCTGGCCAGGAAACGCTGCAAACTGGCAAGCGCGATGTCATGCTGGAAGCGCTGGAGCAAGTGGGTAACTACGCGGTGCAGCCCCGTTTTTCAGACGGCCATGACACCGGCATTTACACCTGGGACTACCTGTATTTTTTGGGTTCCCAGCAGACCCGCCTGTGGCAGGATTACGAGGACAAGCTCAGGGCCGCGGGCGTTGGGCGCGATGCAGTCATGGCTCCCAAGAGCGGCCACGGCTGTGCCAGCCACTAACCCTCGACCTGTTTGCTATTGTTTCAGGAGCTGCTCGCGCATATTCCATGAGCGCTAGAGCCCCATTTGGACTAAAACTATGAGTACTACCCATTTCGGTTTCAAGTCGGTCGATGAGTCGGAAAAGGCCAGCCACGTGCGTGGCGTGTTTGACTCCGTCGCCCCCAAATACGACTTGATGAACGACCTGATGTCCGCCGGCCTGCACCGCGCCTGGAAGGCCTACACCGTGCTGGTGGCCAACCTCAAAGAGGGCGATAAGGCCCTGGACATTGCCGGCGGCACCGGTGACCTGGCCATGGCGTTCTCCAAGAAAGTCGGCAAGTCCGGCCAGGTGGTGCACACCGATATCAACCAAGCCATGCTCTCCACCGGCCGCAACCGCTTGCTGGATGCCGGCATCGTGTTACCCACGCTGGTGTGCGATGCAGAAAAGTTGCCTTTCCCCGACAACTACTTCAATGTGGTCAGCGTGGCCTTCGGCTTGCGCAACATGACCCACAAAGACGTGGCTTTGGCAGAAATGCAACGCGTCTTGAAACCCGGTGGCAAGCTGTTGGTGTTGGAGTTTTCCAAGGTGGCTCCCCCCTAGAGAAGGTGTACGACTGGTACTCTTTCAAGGTGTTGCCGCGTTTGGGCAAGCTGATCGCGGGTGATGACGCCAGTTACCGGTACTTGGCGGAGTCGATCCGCATGCACCCGGGCCAGAAAGAGCTAAAGACCCTGATGCACAAAGTGGGCTTTGGTCATGTGGACTATCACAATTTGACTGGCGGTATTGCCGCTTTGCATGTTGGAATCAAGTGCTGAAGACAGTTACACCCAGGAGATAACTATGAAATTGTGGGCATTGGCATTGACACTCGCGCTATCCCTTTCGGGCTTTAACGCAGAAGCCGCCAAACGCCTGGGCGGAGGGAAATCGTTCGGTAAGCAGTCCAGCAACGTCACCCAGCGGGATTCAGCAGGTGCGTCACCGGCAAGCCCTGCTGCTCCTGCGCAAAACGTTAACAACACAGCGGCCAAGCCCGCCCCCGCGGCGGCGCCTGCTGCGGCGCAGGCGCCCAAACGGCCTTGGGGCGCCATGTTGGGTGGCTTGGCAGCAGGTTTGGGTCTGGCTTGGCTGGCGAACTCACTGGGTTTCGGTGAAGCTTTCGGGAATATTTTGATGTTCGGCCTGTTGGCATTGGGCGTCATGATGTTGGTGGGGTGGTTTATGCGCAGCCGCAAGACCTCCGTGCAACAGGCCTCTCCGTTTGCTTTTCAGGGCGCAGGGGTACCTGCAGGTCCGGCCCCGGTGCAGGATTTGAAGCAGTACCGCGCTGAGAATGTCGGCAACGACGCATCGGCTCGGCCATGGGAGCGAAACCATATGGGCTTTGAGTCGCCTCAGGCTTCCAGCGGTTCGATGATCGCCTCTGCGCTGATGGGCTCCCAGAATTGGGGCGTGCCTGCAGGGTTTGATTCCGAAGGCTTTTTGAAGTCTGCCAAAGCGAATTTTGTGACGCTTCAGGCAGCCTGGGACCGGTCGGATGTGGCAGCCTTGCGCGCCATGATGACCGACGACATGACCCGCGAAATCCAGTCCCAGCTCGCCGAGCGGGAAGCCCACACAGGCACTGGTGCCAACCACACCGATGTAGTCATGATTGACGCCCGTTTGCTGGGCATCGAGGAGTTGCCTGACGAGTACATGGCCAGCGTGGAATTCTCCGGAATGATTCGCGAAGAGTTGTCGGCAGGCCCTAGCCCGTTCCGCGAAGTCTGGAACATGACCAAGGCCAAAAACGGCAGCAGCGGCTGGTTGGTGGCAGGGGTTCAAGCCCTGCAGTAAAGCCGGTCATTTTTCAGGCAGATAATGGGGGACTATGGCAACACAGTCCCCTTTTTCTATGCTGGAAGGCCTCTTCCAGAACTTTCCCCTTCCACTGACGCCACCTGCTTGGGCGATTGAGGAAAGCCACCGTCGTGTGGTGCTTTTGCTCAATCACGTGCTGCAGCAGGAGCCCCAGGCTACCGAGCGTTTGGCGCGACAAAAAGGGCGTGTCATTCACGCGCAATGGCGTGAATTCACCTTCCGGGTTCAGGCGACAGCAGCGGGCCTGCTCGATCTGGCAGACACTGAAGCTACCCCCGACCTTTCTCTCACTATCACCGAAGTCTCCCCCTTCGCGATTGCGCAGGCGGTCATGCAAGGTGCCAAACCTTCGGTGCGGATCGAAGGCGACGTGCAGTTAGCCGCTGAAGTCAACTGGCTGGCAGACCATGTGCGCTGGGATGTGGAAGAAG
This sequence comes from Rhodoferax potami, assembly GCF_032193805.1. Lineage (NCBI taxonomy): Bacteria > Pseudomonadati > Pseudomonadota > Betaproteobacteria > Burkholderiales > Comamonadaceae > Rhodoferax > Rhodoferax potami. Next base: position 2,804,198 of record NZ_JAVBIK010000001.1, read on the forward strand.
ATCTTTCCAAGATCATGGGCGATGCGCCAGCGCACATGTTCATGCAAACCTGCCGCACCGCCGGCCAGGCCTTGCAGCAGTTCGTGGCCAAACGCGCGCCTGCGGGTTCGACCGGCACTACGCCATGAGCCGCTTCGGCCGCGGGTTTTTTATCGTCTGGGTTGTCCTGCGCTACGGGCTCGACGAGCTGGTACTCACCAGCTTCCAGAAGCCTTGGCTGCGCCTGCTGGCCCGCATTGTGTCGGTCGGTCGCTCTCTCGATGAGCCCCGTGGTCAACGCCTGCGTGAGGCGCTGGAGCGATTGGGCCCGATTTTTGTCAAGTTCGGCCAGGTGTTGTCGACCCGCCGCGATTTGTTGCCGCTGGATATCGCCAATGAGCTGGCCAAGCTGCAAGACCGGGTGCCCCCATTCGATTCAGCCATCGCGGTGGCCACGATTGAGCGTGCACTGGGCAAGCCGGTGTCGGAATTGTTTTTGTCGTTTGAGCGCACGCCGGTGGCGAGCGCATCGATTGCCCAAGTGCATTTCGCCGTGCTGCGTGACCGGCAGGGGCGTGAGCGCGCAGTGGCCGTTAAGGTGTTGCGGCCTGACATGTTGCGGGTGATCGACAAAGACTTGGCACTCATGCGCATGATGGCCGGCTGGGTCGAGGGGCTGTCTGCAGACGGCAAGCGCCTCAAGCCCCGCGAGGTCGTGGCAGAGTTTGACAAATACCTGCACGATGAGCTGGACTTGGTCCGCGAAGCCTCCAGCGCGGCGCAGTTGCGCCGCAATATGGAGGGCTTGGACCTGGTGCTCATCCCTGAAATGCACTGGGACTATTGCACCACCGAGGTGCTGGTGATGGAGCGCATGGTGGGTGTGCCCATCAGCCAGATCGATACCTTGCGTGCAGCGGGTGTGGATATTCCTAAGTTGGCGCGTGACGGCGTGACGCTGTTTTTCACCCAAGTGTTCCGCGATGGGTTTTTCCATGCGGATATGCATCCGGGCAACATCCAAGTGAGCTTGGCGCCTGAGACATTCGGGCGCTATATCTCACTGGATTTCGGCATTGTCGGCACTCTCACCGAGGTCGATAAAGAGTATCTCGCGCAGAACTTTGTGGCGTTTTTCCGCCGCGACTACAAGCGGGTGGCGGAGCTGCACATCGAGTCTGGTTGGGTGCCTGCGGCGACCCGGGTAGATGAGTTGGAAGCGGCAGTGCGGGCTGTTTGCGAGCCGTATTTCGACCGGCCACTCAAGGAGATTTCGCTCGGCATGGTGCTGATGCGGCTTTTCCAGACCTCACGACGATTCCAGGTCGAGATTCAGCCGCAGCTGGTGTTGCTGCAAAAAACCTTGCTCAACATCGAAGGTTTGGGGCGAGACCTGGATCCGGACTTGGACTTGTGGGCCACTGCCAAGCCATTTTTGGAGCAGTGGATGCTGCAGCAGGTGGGCCCGCAAAAATTGCTGCAGGAGCTCAAGGCCCAGGCGCCCCGTTATGCCAAGCTATTGCCGGAGTTGCCGGGTCTACTTCACCAGTACTTGCAGCGGCCCAACTCCGGCAATGACGCGTTGATCCGTGAGCTGTTGGTGGAGCAAAAGCGCACCAATCGTTTGCTCCAGACGCTGGTGGCGATAGTCATCGGGTTTTCTGTGGGACTGGTGGTGCTGCAGCTGTGGGCTCGCTTCCGGTGGTTCTGACAGCGCACCTATAATTGAGAGTTTTGCAACTTCAGGTCTGAGCTCTACTTCCATGCCCATTTACGCCTATAAATGCGAGTCCTGCGGGTTTGCCAAGGATGTATTGCAGAAAATCTCTGACGCACCTTTGCAGGATTGCCCTCAGTGCAATGCCCCGGCATTCAAAAAGCAAGTAACCGCCGCCGGTTTCCAACTCAAGGGTTCCGGTTGGTATGTGACCGATTTCAAAGGTGGCAGTGCCCCCGCAACTGGTGTGGCACCTGCCGCCCCAGACAGCGCAGCACCCAAAACCGACGCAAAAACGGACTCGAAATCGGAAGCGCCGGCTGCCGCACCTGCGCCTGCTGCGGCCTCAACACCGTCTACCTCCACCTGAACCGGAGCACCTGTGCCCATTAAAAAATACCTGCTTACCGGCCTGATGGTCTGGTTGCCCTTGGCGATCACGATCTGGGTTCTTTTGTGGTTGGTGGGTTTGCTGGACGCCGTGTTTGCCAGCTTTCTGAGTGGCGTATCGGCGGTCGCACCGACCAGCAGTGCGCCGACCATTGAGCACCTGCACAGCATTCCCGGTTTAGGGGTGGTTTTGGTGTTTGCGGCCCTGCTGGTGACGGGCGCTTTGGTATCCAACGTGGCAGGGCGCTGGTGGGTCAAGCAGTGGGACAAGTTGTTTACCAACATTCCTATTGTTAAATCCATCTACAACAGCGTCAAAAAGGTGTCGGACACCTTGTTTTCCAGCAATGGGAATGCGTTTCGCACCGCGCTGTTGATTCAATACCCCCGCGAAGGTAGCTGGACTATCGGTTTCCAGACCGGTACGCCGGGCGGAGAGGTGGCCTCACATTTGGGCGATGCTTTTGTCAGTGTGTATGTCCCGACCACGCCTAACCCTACCAGCGGCTTCTTTCTGATGTTGCCGCGCAAGGACGTCATTGAGCTCGACATGAGCGTGGACGAAGCGTTGACTTATGTGATTTCCATGGGCTCTGTGGCCCCCAGTGCACTCCCCGTGAAGCCGGGTAGCGCGCCTCAATAACCCTATTACTAACCCGTCGCAGGCACTGCGACGAATCGAAAGCACTCTATGGCTATGCGTACTCACTATTGCGGTCTTGTGACCGAAGCCCTGTTGGGCCAAACCGTAACCCTGTGTGGCTGGGTGAACCGTCGCCGCGACCACGGTGGCGTGATTTTTGTCGATGTGCGTGACCGCGAAGGCTATGTGCAAGTGGTCTGCGACCCCGATCGCGCGGACATGTTCAAGGTGGCTGAAGAGATCCGCAACGAATATTGCGTGCAAATCAAGGGCTTGGTGCGTGCTCGTCCCGAAGGCACCACCAACGACGGTCTCAAGAGCGGCAAGATTGAAGTGCTGTGCCACGAGCTGACGGTGCTGAATGCGTCGGTTACACCTCCGTTCCAGCTGGATGAAGACAATTTGTCCGAAACTACCCGCTTGACCCATCGCGTGTTGGATCTGCGCCGCCCCTACATGCAAAACAACCTGATGCTGCGCTACCGCGTGGCCATGGAAGTGCGCAAGTTTTTGGACGCTAACGGTTTTGTGGACATCGAAACCCCGATGTTGACCAAGAGCACGCCCGAAGGCGCGCGCGACTACCTGGTGCCAAGCCGTGTGCACGATGGCCAATTTTTTGCGCTGCCCCAGTCGCCCCAACTGTTTAAACAGCTGTTGATGGTGGCGGGCTTTGACCGCTACTACCAGATCACCAAGTGCTTCCGCGACGAAGACTTGCGCGCTGACCGCCAGCCTGAATTCACCCAGATCGATATTGAAACCTCGTTCCTGACGGAAGAGGACATCCGTGACATGTTCCAAGGCATGATCACCACCGTGTTCAAGAACACCATTGGTGTGGACCTCGGTGAATTCCCGGTCATGACCTACCAGGACGCAGCCCGCTTGTACGGCTCCGACAAGCCTGACTTGCGCGTGAACCTCGAGTTTGCCGAGCTCACCGACGTCATGAAGGATGTGGATTTCAAGGTCTTCTCCGGAGCAGCCACCATGAAGGGTGGCCGTGTGGTGGCCTTGCGCATTCCCGGTGGCTCGGTGGAAGGCGGTGGTATCAGCCGTGGCGAAATCGATGCTTACACCGAGTTCGTCAAGATCTACGGCGCCAAAGGCTTGGCCTACATCCGCGTGAACGACCTTTCCAAGGGCCGTGATGGTCTGCAAAGCCCAATCGTGAAAAACATCCACGACGCAGCCCTGAATGCTGTGCTGGAGCGCACTGGTGCCCAGAACGGCGATCTGATCTTCTTCGGTGCAGACAAAGAAAAGATTGTCAACGACGCGATCGGTGCCCTGCGCTTGAAGGTCGGGCATAGCGAGTTCGGTAAGAAGAACGGTTTGTTCACGGCCGGCTGGCGTCCGATGTGGGTGGTCGACTTCCCTATGTTCGAATTCGACGAGGAAAACGGACGCTACACCGCCGTGCACCACCCGTTCACAGCCCCCAAGGCCGGTCACGAAGACTGGATGGTCACTGCGCCCGAGAAATGCATCTCGCAAGGCTACGACATGGTGTTGAACGGCTGGGAAATGGGCGGTGGCTCTGTCCGTATCCACCGTGCTGATGTGCAGCAAAAGGTGTTCGATGCCCTGAAGATCACACCGGAAGAAGCCCAGCTCAAGTTCGGCTTCCTGCTCGATGCCTTGCAGTACGGCGCGCCTCCACACGGTGGCTTGGCCTTCGGTCTGGACCGTATCGTGACCTTGATGACCGGTGCAGAGTCCATCCGTGACGTGATTGCTTTCCCCAAGACCCAGCGCGCGCAATGTTTGTTGACGCAGGCGCCGAGCCCGGTGGACGAAAAGCAGCTGCGCGAACTGCACATCCGCTTGCGCAACGTGGATTTGGCCAAAACAGCCTGAAACGTGGTGGGCCCGTCAGCGGGTCGTGCACAATGAAAGGGCGCCTCTGTGGCGCCCTTTTTCATTGCGAGGCCCATGACGTTGCCGTACAAAATTCCTCAGTCGGTCTTGGTGGTGATCTACACGCCACAGCACGAGGTACTGCTGATACGCCGTGTGGAGCCTGACCCCTTGGCGCCACCCTTTTGGCAATCCGTGACGGGGGCCAAAGACTTTCCAGAGGAGAGCTGGGCCTTCACAGCAGCCCGGGAGGTCTGGGAAGAGACGGGCCTCGACTGCCGACCCGGCGGGCCCTTCGAGCACGGGCTGGTCGATTGGGAGCTGGAGAACATTTATCCGATTTATCCCCGCTGGCTGTACCGATACGCTCCTGGCGTTACGCACAACACCGAGCGGGTGTTTGGCTTGGGGGTTCCGCACAAGCCCGATGTTCATTTGAGCCCTACGGAGCACACGGATAGCTGTTGGCTGCCGATGGCCGATGCAGCGGACCTCTGCTTTTCTCCTTCCAATGCGGAGGCCATCTTGATGCTGATGCACCGGGATCGGCTGCCATTGGGGAGGAGCGGGGCATGACAAATTTGCGCGTTGTCACTTACAACATCCACAAGGGTGTGCAGGGTTTTGGCCCGATGCGCCGTTTGGAGATTCACAACCTCAGCCATGCGATGGCCGGCATGGAGGCCGATGTGCTCTGTTTGCAAGAAGTTCGCAAAATGCACCACGGTGAATCCCGGCATTTCCCGCATTGGCCTGAAGCGCCCCAAGCCGACTTTCTGGCTCCCGAGGGCTACCATGCGGTGTACCGCACCAATGCAGTGACTCGCCACGGTGAGCACGGCAATGCCTTGCTGTCACGATGGCCGGTGCTGACGCATCAACACGAAGATATGTCTGACCACCGCCTGGAACAGCGGGGTCTTTTGCATGTGGAGTTGGATGTGGCGGGCCGCAGTGTGCATGTGCTGGTGGTCCATTTGGGGCTGATCCGGACGAGCCGGGCACGTCAACTGCAGCAGCTGGCTCGCTATGTGGAGCGTGAGATACCGCGGCACTGCCCGCTGCTGGTCGCGGGCGACTTCAATGACCTTGGGCCTTGGGTGGCGAAGCAACTGGCAGGCTCTGAACTGCAGGCCCCTGTGACCCGACGGTGCGCCACCTTTCCCTCCCGACTGCCGCTGGTGCAACTGGATCATGTGCTGGGCCGGGGCCTGTTGCCCGCGGCCTCGCATGTGCCGCGCGGCCCGCAGTGGGCGCGCATGTCAGATCACCTGCCCTTGGTGACGGAGTGGAATTTGCCCACGGAGTGGCCGGCATGCTGAGGCCTCCCGAGGTCAGATCAGGCCATGTGCTGCATTTGTTGAGTGGCGGTGATGAGTTTTTTCCGGCACTGGTGGGGGCTATCGACGACGCCCAACACGAGGTGCGACTGGAGACCTACATTTTTGATTTCAACGGCCAAGGTGCCGATGTGGCCGAGGCCTTGGCCCGCGCAGCGCAGCGTGGGGTCGCGGTATTTGTGGTGATGGATGGTGTGGGTACCCCCTATCTGCCCGCCCATTGGATGGAGCGTTGGCGCCAGTGTGGAGTGCAGTGGCACCGCTACGCACCCTTCGGCTACACGGGGGTGTTGATTCCCGGCCGGTGGCGGCGTCTACACCGCAAATTGTGTGTGGTCGATGGGCAGCGGGCGTTTTGTGGCGGTATCAACATCCTGGATGACTGGCTGGACCCCCACTTTGGCGCACTAAGTGTGCCGCGACTCGACTACGCCGTGGCGGTGACAGGCCCCTTGGTCGCACAATGCCATGCGGTGATGGCCCAGTTTTGGGCCCGCCTGCAAGCGACCCGGCAGTTGGAGTCTCTTCAGTGGGCCCGCGTCCGCCAAAGCTGGAAGGCCTTTCGGTTGTTGCCTCCGCCAAGTGATGCGCCGGGCGCTTCCAAAGCGGATGATGGCAGCGTGCTGGCAGCGCTGCTCTTGCGCGATAACGTGCGCAATCGCACGACGATTGAGCGCAGCTATCTCAAGGCGATTGGCGCGGCCCGCGAACACGTGGTGCTGGCGAATGCCTATTTCCTGCCCGGTGGTCGATTGCGGCGGGCACTGATCCACGCTGTGAAACGTGGGGTGCGTGTGCAGGTCGTGGTGCAAGGTCAATACGAATACTTCATGCAGTACCACGCGGCCCGCCCGGTACTGAGCCTTCTGGCTGCAAGGGGGGTGGAGATCTGTGAATACATGCCCGGTTTTTTGCATGCCAAGGTAGCGGTGGTCGACGGAGTGTGGGCTACCGTTGGGTCGTCCAATCTCGATCCCTTGAGCTTGCTTCTGGCGAGAGAAGCCAATGTGGTGGTGCACGACGAAAAGTTTGCAGGCCGCTTGTCCGGCGCCCTGGAGCAGGTGATTCAGGGTCATACCCGGCCTTGGGATCTGACGGCAGATGCCCGTCGCCCTTGGTTCGAACGGGTGTTTGATCGTCTGGCCTACGGGGTGATGCGACTGATCTTGCTATTTAGTGGGCGGCGCTATTAAATATATAGCGCTTGGCGCAATGTTTATAAGGGCCTTTTGCTAAAAACATTAAAAGTCAATCACTGGTACCATGGCGAGACTTTCATGACATCAAAATCCCCTATGAGCTCTACAGACGCGCTGGAAGGAACTCCGCTTTCCACCCAAATCCGCCAACGATTGAAAGCCGCCCGCAAGCGCTTTCACGCAAACGACAACATTTCTGAATTCATTCAGCCCGGCGAGCTCGAGACTCTGCTGGATGAGGTCGAAGTGCAAATGCGCGGTGTGTTGAACAGCTTGGTGATTGACATTGAAAATGACCACAACACCGACAACACCGCGCGGCGTGTGGCCAAGATGTATCTTAATGAGGTGTTTCGTGGCCGTTATGTGCCGGCGCCCACGATCACTGAATTCCCCAACGTCGGTCACCTCAATGAGTTGATGATCGTCGGCCCCATTACGGTTCGCAGTGCATGCAGCCACCACTTTTGCCCGGTGATCGGAAAAATCTGGATCGGTGTGATGCCCAATGAGCACACCAATGTGATCGGTTTGTCCAAATACGCGCGCTTGGCCGAGTGGATCATGGGGCGTCCCCAGATCCAGGAAGAGGCTGTGGTGCAACTCGCCGACCTGATCCAGGAAAAGACCCAGCCCGATGGCTTGGCCATCGTGATGGAAGCCAGCCACTATTGCATGGCTTGGCGCGGCGTCAAGGACATGGACAGCAAAATGATCAACTCAGTCATGCGCGGAGTCTTCTTGAAAGACCCAAACCTGCGTCGTGAATTTCTCTCCCTCATTCCCCAGAAAGGCTAATGCCATGTTGGTTCGTTTGCTTTACGCCAGCCGCGCGATTGACTCTAATCCCGATGCGATTGAGGCCATCCTTTCACAGTCGCGCAACTACAACCCGACGTGTGGCATTACCGGCATCCTGTGCTACGGGGGCGGTATTTTCTTGCAGGCCATTGAAGGCGGGCGCATGGCCGTCAGTGAGTTATATGGCCATATCCAAAAAGACACCCGTCACAAAGACGTCGTGTTGCTGCACTACGAGGAAATCACGGAGCGCCGCTTCGGTGGTTGGACGATGGGACAGGTCAATATGTCCAAAATCAACACCAACATTCTGCTGAAGTACGCAGAGCGTCCAGAGTTGGACCCTTACTCGGTGTCTGGCAAAGTGTCTTTGGCACTTTTGGAAGAGCTCATGGCCACGGCCTCCATCATCGGGCGTGCTTGACTCCCGGTTGACGCTGGACAGGCCTGGGGTGGGCTTGTCGCGGTGTTGCATCGACCTGTTGGGATGCCAGCAACTGAGCTAGCCTGAGGGCATCTCACATATTCGCTTGATGTAGTTGGGCAAAGGCGTGGGCCGCTGCCCGGCTACCGCACTTGCCGGCCTTTCTACTTTCTAAATACTCAAGGGTGCAGTTGATAGCTCCGGGGTTCCTATGGGTGTACTGATCGGTTGTGATTTTTCCAGTAGCCCAACCAAGCGCAAAGGTATCGTGTGCGCCAAGGGGGCACAGGCCGGCGGTCGGTTGGTACTGCAGGGTTTGGAGAAACTCGCGTCTCTGGATGAGTTTTCCGCTTACCTTGAGAGTGAGCCGTCGTGGCTTGGTGCCTTCGATTTGCCCTTTGGCTTGCCGCGTGAGCTGGTCGTGGCAATGGGTTGGCCTCGGGATTGGGAAGCCTGCATAAGGCATTACGCAGCCTTGGGTCGCGATGACATCCGTACAGCTTTTGCTGCGTTTTGCGATGCGCGCCCTGCGGGTGGCAAGTTTGCCCACCGCGCGACCGACTTTCCCGCGCAGTCCAGCCCCTCCATGAAGTGGGTCAACCCACCCGTAGCATTCATGCTGCATGCCGGCGTACCCCGTCTGATGGCTGCCAACGCGTATTTCCCGGGCTTGCAAATACGGCCAACAAGGCCAGATGCCGATCTTCGGGTTGCGTTGGAGGCTTACCCCGGCTTGATCGCAAAAGCAGTGTTGGGGAGCCGAAGCTACAAGAGTGATGAAAAAGCCAAGCAAACACCTGAACGGTTGATTGCCCGCAAAGACCTGGTCAACGCGCTCGAAATGGGTCAGACCCGATGGGGCGTTCGTCTCAAGTTGAGCCACGCCCAGCGTGACGCTCTGGTGGATGACCCTAGCGGAGACAGCTTGGATGCTGTGCTTTGCCTGGTGTTAGCCGCTTGGGCAGAGCTGCGCCATATAGCGGGGGCGCCGCTTTATGGCTTGCCGCCCACCATGGATCCACTGGAAGGCTGGATAGTCTCAGCCTAGGTAGTGCCAGGCCAGCGCAAGTCTTATTCGGCTTTGAGACCCACCGTTTCTTCGACTTTGACTGCCAGCTGAGAAATTGCAAGCGCAGCGGGGCTGCCGGGCATGGCTTGTAGCAACAGCTGGCGTCGCATGATTGCTTGGCGTACTGCAGGGTCCGCTGGGATGTCTCCCATGTGAACCAATTTCACGTGTTTACCCGTGTCGGTGGTGACAAAACGATCCAACACCTGCTGCAGTTGGGTGGTTATCGCGCGCCCATCGCCCAAGCGGGCGGTCTGGTTGATGACAAGACGAATGGTCTGTCGTTTCTGCTGCCCCACCAGTACCTTGATAGTGGCATAGGCATCTGTGAGGGAGGTAGGTTCCGGAGTAGCTACTACCATCACTTCCGCAGCAAGAGAGACTGCGAACAACACCACGTCAGAAATCCCGGCGCCGGTATCGAGAATGACAACGTCGTAATGCGGTACCAAGCCATTCATGATCCGCAGGAAGTCGCCGCGTACCTCGGGTGTGAGACGTGAGTACTCCACCATCCCCGATCCAGCCAGCAGCACTGAGAAGCCTCCGGGGGCACGAATGATGGCCTCTTCCAATTTCGCTTTGCCGGTGAACACATCGTGCAAGGTGATTTTGGGGTAAAGGTTTAAAACCACATCCAAGTTGGCGAGACCGAGATCGGCATCGAGCACCAAGACCCGCTGGCCTCGTTTGGCCATGGCTGCAGCCAAGTTGGCAGATACAAATGTTTTACCGACGCCGCCTTTACCGCTGGTAACCGCGATGACTTTGCCAGATGGTTGCGTCGGCAACCCGGTGTTGCCCTCGGCAGAATGGGGTGGGTTTAATACGTCAGACATCAGAATACCCTCTGCATGGGGCCTGCACCCGTATTGTTGGGTGGTTCATTTGAAACGCTTTCAATCCACGCGGGATCACCCAAAGACAGGTGACCGAACAAGAGATTTTTTTCTTCGGCACTGACATAGATCTCTTGTTGTTGGTCGAGGAAGATACGGTTGCGCCCCTCTTTTTTTGCCCGATAGAGTTGCAAATCGGCGCGCTCCGACCACAGTGCGCCCGTAGATCGCACCCATTCAGGTGCGTATGCACCACCAATACTGACGGTCACTTTGATACTCAGGCCGGGAGCAATTTGAATGGACAGATTTTCAATTTGTGCCCTGATCCGCTCCGCAACGACCTTGCCGTAACCTGTGTGGCAACTCGGCAGCATGACAGAAAACTCTTCTCCGCCCAATCTGGCGACCGTATCCATCGGCCGGACACATCCAGTCAGAGTTTTGGCAATGACTTGGAGCACTCGGTCGCCAGCCTGGTGGCCGTAAGTGTCGTTCACCTTTTTGAAGTGATCAATGTCGAGCATCAACAACAGTGCGGGCTCCCCTGAGCGGGCCACCACATCAATAGACCGCTCCAGAACCCCCGAGAAATGGCGCCGATTCGCCAGTCCGGTCAGTGGATCTCTCAGGGACAGCTCGCACAGGCCATCGATAACGGCCTGCAAATAAGCTTCAGGGGAGTCCACTGCTGAGGGAAGTGACACGGTGTTGTCGTGCTCCAAAAGCGCTCGTGCGTTCTCTAGCCGCAAATGATGCAGCTGTAAGGCAGGGGAGGGGTTTTGTTTTTCCACGATCAGGTTTTGGCGTGTTTCAAAGTCTAACAGGAAGCGTTGATTTCCCCGATCTCCACGGCGAACACCTTGGGGTTAAAAAGACCGGCTATCTCAGGCTAATTGTGGCCACTGGAGGTTCCGCAAACAGTGCAAGCGGTATTGCGGGGCAGTCGCATATCGCTCCATTCCATGGACAGTGCATCCAGCAACAAAATCCGGCCGCTCAAAGTGCCCGGAACTTGCAGCAGCAGTTTGAGCGCTTCAGCCGCTTGCATGGCACCGATGATTCCGACCAGCGGTGCAAAAACACCCATGGTGGAGCATTGAGTCGCCGGTGGCGCGTCGTCGGCTGGGAACGCGCACGCGTAGCACGGTGCGTTATGGGTGCGATGGTCAAAGACGGTGATTTGCCCGGCAAACCGGATAGCCGCTCCTGAAACGAGTGGCACCCGATGCCGGACACACGCCGCATTGACTGCTTGGCGGGTTGCGAAATTGTCACTGCAGTCCAGTACCACATCCATCTGCGCCACGTGAGCCATCAGCCAGTCGGTATCGGCTCGAATTTGCAAAGGATGGACCTGGGTCAGCGGGTTTATAGCAGCAAGACTGCCGGCCGCAGAAGCCACTTTGGGTCGGCCAATCGCATCCGTTGAGTGGATGATTTGCCGCTGCAAATTGGTCAGGTCAACAACATCGGGGTCTGTCAGTGTGATCTGACCGACTCCCGCAGCCGCAAGATACAGAGCAGCGGGGGCACCGAGTCCGCCCGCACCCACAATCAAGACATGACTGTCGCAAATCCGGGTCTGTCCTTCGATCCCGATTTCATCGAGCAAGATGTGCCGCGAATATCGCAGCAGTGCCTCGTCCTGCATCGGCGGGTCAGTTGTCTTTGGCTTCTTCTTTGCGTTCCACCTGGGTCTTGCTGACCAGAACAGGCTTGCCCTTCAGGTGGTTGATGGCCTGGATCAGCTGAAAGTCTTTGTCTGAACCAAACTCAGGCACTTTACGCTCCGAGGCGGGTTTGCGTGACTCTTCCTCCAAGCGCTTCAGTGCTTCCTCACGGGCTTTTTCGCGAGCGGTGTCCTTCTTCTCTTCGCCTTGTCCGCTGGAGAGGTGCTTTTCCAAATCAGCCTCGCGCATACGCAATGCCGCGAATGGACTGCCCTCTTCGGTTTCATCCACCATCAAGTCTGGCACGATGCCTTTGGCTTGGATGGAGCGCCCGTTGGGCGTGTAATACCGTGACGTCGTGATTTTTAGACCGGTGTCAGGGCCCAAAGGCCGGAAGGTTTGCACCGAGCCTTTGCCGAATGACTGGCTACCCATGATCGTGGCGCGTTTGTGGTCTTGCAATGCGCCTGCCACGATTTCACTGGCGGATGCCGAGCCTTCATTGACCAGCACCACCACAGGTACTTTCTTCAATGCAGCAGGCAGTGTTTTCAAAGCTTCTGCACCCGACAGGCCGCGAATATCACTGGCGGTAGCCCGCAAGACTTGCTTGCTTTCCGGAGTCTGGCCGTTGGTGGATACCACCGTCACGTTATCGGGCAAGAAAGCCGCCGACATGGCCACCGCTGCAGTCAGCAGGCCACCGGGGTCGTTGCGCAGGTCTAGCACCAAGCCTTTGATTTTCGGGTCTTGTTTGTAGATTTCGTCCACTTTCTTGGCAAAATCTTCGAAGCTGCGCTCTTGGAATTGACTGACGCGTATCCAGGCATAGCCTGGCTCCACCACTTTTCCACGGACGGATTGCTGCTTGATTTCTTCCCGAATGATCGTGACCGGGAAGGTGCGATTTTCTTCCTTGCGGAATATGGTCAGCAGCACTTTGGTATTGGGCTCGCCCCGCATCCGCTTCACGGCTTCGTTCAGGGTCAGCCCTTTGACCGCGGTGTCATCGATTTTGGTGATCAAGTCATTGGTTTTGAGGCCAGCGCGGAAAGCCGGAGATCCTTCAATGGGTGAGACGACTTTGACAAGGCCGTCTTCTTGGGTAATTTCGATGCCGACACCCACAAACTTTCCGGAGGTACCTTCCCGGAATTCTTTGAATGCCTTTTTATCGAAATACTGAGAATGAGGATCAAGACTCGCGACCATCCCAGTGATGGCGTCGGTGATCAGCTTTTTCTCGTCTACAGGTTCCACATAGTCACTCTTGACCATTCCGAATACGGTCGCAAGCTGCTGTAGCTCTTCCAGCGGCAATGGGGCGAGTGAATTGCGCGCAACGGTTTGCAACGAAACGGTGGTGAGTGCACCAGCAACAACCCCTAATGCAACCCAGCCGGTGATTTTTAGTTTGTGACCCATAGTTTTTCCTGTGTCGTCTCAATATACACCTTGGAGTTGCAACCCTCGTACCAGTTCCGCGAAGACCTGCAAAAACGCCCGCGGTAGCGGGCGTTTAGTGAGAATCTCCGGGGATCAGGCCTTGCCCTGGGATGCAACTGCTGCCGCTGCCTTGGCTGCTGCCTCCGCATCGCCGAGGTAGTAGTGGCGAATCGGCTTGAGGTTTTCGTCGAGCTCGTAAACCAATGGAATGCCATTGGGGACGTTGACGCCGACGATGTCATCGTCAGAAATGTTGTCCAAGTACTTGATCAATGCGCGGATCGAGTTGCCGTGCGCTGCCAGCACGATGCGCTTGCCTGCCTTGATGGCAGGGGCAATCGATTCATTCCAGAAGGGAATTACACGGTCTACCGCGTCTTTCAAGCATTCTGTGAGCGGGATTTGTTCCGCAGGGAGCTTGGCGTAGCGGATATCTGAGCGTTCGCTGCGGGGGTCTGTGGCCTCCAGCGCAGGTGGCGGGGTGTCGTAGCTTCGGCGCCATACCAAGACTTGCGCGTCGCCGTACTGTTTGGCCATATCGGTTTTGTTCAAACCCTGCAAGGCGCCGTAGTGGCGTTCATTCAGGCGCCAGCTGTGCACGACCGGCAGCCATGTGCGGTCCATTTCATCGAGTGTGTGCCACAAAGTGCGGATGGCGCGCTTGAGCACGCTGGTGTAGGCTACATCGAATTCATACCCCTCAGCTTTGAGCAGTCGCCCTGCATTTTTGGCTTGTTCAACCCCGGTAGGTGTGAGGTCTACATCGGTCCATCCGGTGAAGCGATTTTCAAGATTCCAAGTGGATTCGCCGTGGCGTACGAGGACTAATTTGTACATGGGTGTGCGTTCAAACGTTGATAAAACCGGCCGGAGTGTCCGTCAGCTGGAGGAGCTCCATTCTAAAATGGCGTCTCCGAGCCAAGTAACCAAGAAGGAACAAAGTGAAATTTTTTATCGATAACTGGATGCTGATCGCGATCGCACTGTCGTCTGGCGGCTTGCTGCTGTGGCCCGTGTTCCAGGGCGCGACTGCAGTGGGCATTGACTCCGGCAAGGCCATTCAGTTGATTAACCGTGAAAAAGCCAATGTGGTGGATGTGTCTGACGCTGCCGAGTTTGCTGCCGGTCATATCGTTGGTTCCAAGAATCTCCCGCTCGCTGACTTGGAGGCGAAGCTCGCAGGCGCCGTGAAAAACAAAGGCTTGCCCTTGGTGCTGGTTTGCCAAAGTGGCGCGCGCTCTGCCAAGGCAGTCAACATTGCCAAGAAACTGGGTTACGAGCAGGCCCAATCGATGCAGGGTGGGCTGAAAGCGTGGAAATTGGCTAACCTTCCAGTTGAAAAAGCCTGATCCGGGCTGACGATCTAAAGGAATGAGCTCCATGCAAGCCGTGAAGATGTACACCACCGCTGTCTGCCCTTACTGTGTGCAGGCCAAGCGCATTTTGAAATCCAAAGGCGTTGACACGATCGAAGAGATTCGAGTCGACGCCAACCCCGATGAGCGCATGAAAATGATGGAGCTCACCGGACGACGCACGGTGCCCCAAATTTTCATTGGGGATACCCACGTGGGCGGTTGCGACGATTTGATGGCGCTGGACAGCAGCGGCGGCTTGCTGCCTTTGTTGGGCGCTGTAGCCTGACATAATTCTCACCAACGAATTCTGTTTTCGTAGCCCGTCGGCGTTGTGCCGGCGGGCTTCTGTTTATCTAGAGAGACCTCAGACATGGCTGACCAAGATCCCGTTTTCCAGATTCAACGCGTCTACCTCAAGGAGGCGTCGTTGGAGCAACCCAACTCTCCTGCGATTCTGTTAGAGCAAGAGCAGCCATCCGTAGACATCCAGCTCGGCGTTGAGGCAGCTCCTGTCGCAGACGGCGTTTACGAAGTGTGTGTGACGGCTACCGTGCAGACCAAAATCAAAGATAAAACCGTTTTCTTGGTAGAAGCCAAGCAGGCCGGAATTTTTGAAATTCGCAACCTCGGCCAGGAACAACTGAGCCAGATCATGGGTATTGCTTGCCCGCAAATCGTGTACCCCTACTTGCGCGGTAACGTGGCGGACTTGATTCAACGCGGTGGTTTCCCACCGGTCCACCTCTCGGAAATCAACTTCCAGGCCATGTACGAGCAGCAGCAAATGGAAGCTGCAGGCGCTGCTGCGGGCACTTTGCCGCAATAACGTGGTTCAGAGAGGTTTAGGCCTCTCGCCCACGTTTTATCAGCGCAAGTAGCTATGAAAATCATAGTAATCGGCGCAGGGGCCTGGGGTACGGCGCTCGCCATCAGCGCTGCCCGTAATGAACGGCAAGCGCACGCAGTGACCTTGTGGGCGCGAGATGCTGTTGCGGTGCAGCAGATGGCGGCAGAGCGCGTGAATCATCGCTACTTGCCCGGTTGCGGCTTTCCGCCGGCTTTGAATGTCACGAACGAAGACATTTCCAAGCTGTTGGCTCCGTCGGATGGTCGCAGCTTTGATCTTGTGATCATCGCTACGCCCATGGCCGGGTTGCGGTCGACCTTGCAACAAGTGGCCCAGACGCAGTGCACTGTGGCTTGGTTGTGCAAGGGATTTGAAGCGCCCTTGGAGCCGGGTGCGCCCGGTTTGCTGGGGTACGAAGTTTTGCAGTCCGTAGCCCCCCATTTGCAAGCGGGGGTATTGAGTGGACCTAGCTTTGCCCAAGAAGTGGCAGCCGGACAACCAACTGCTTTGGTCGCCGCGAGCCCGCATGAGTCGGTGCGGCGCTTGCTGGTCGAGGCCTTTCACAGCCCTGAACTTCGTGTGTATGCCAATGAAGACGTTGCAGGGGTCGAGGTTGGCGGTGCAGTGAAAAATGTGCTGGCGATCGCAACCGGCTTATGCGATGGCCTTCATCTCGGGCTGAATGCACGTGCCGCCCTGATCACCCGCGGATTGGCAGAAATGACCCGGCTTGGCATCGCACTCGGTGCGAAAGCAGAAACTTTCATGGGTCTGAGCGGCTTGGGAGATTTGGTCCTTACCGCCACGGGTGACCTGTCGCGCAACCGCAAGGTGGGCCAAGCCTTGGCAGCCAACAAAACGCTGGAGCAGGCAGTGGCGGAATTGGGCCATGTGGCCGAAGGTGTGTACAGCGCGCGTACCGTATGGCAGCGCGCCAGCACCTTGGGTGTACCGATGCCGATCACCCAGGCGGTGGTGGGTTTGCTGGACGGGCAGTTAAAAGCCCATCAGGCAGTCGCTGCGCTGATGGGCCGGGGGCCGGTTTCCGAGGTTTACTAGGCTCAGGTGTCGCTGGCCACTTTGGCGGCGATGTGGGCCATCGCCTCCCCGACCTGATCGACCAAAACCAGGCACAACTCTCCGGGCTGGAGTTTGTTCATGGCTGAGTCGATCGCAAGAAACTCGCCGAACACTTCGGATTGTTCTTTGGTTCGCTTAGCGTTGACCAAGCCTTCGCGCAGCAAGGCTAGTACCTCGCCATCATTGCGGCCCCGTTGGCATTGGTCTTCGAACATCACGACTTCGTCAAAGGCATCGCCCAGGATTTCTGTTTGCTGGCGGATATCTTGGTCGCGGCGGTCGCCAGCGCCACTGATCACGACAGACCTGCGAGTAGCCGGCAAGGCTTGCACCGCTTGCACGAGCGCCAGCATCGCATCAGGGTTGTGGCCGTAATCGGCGATCACGGTGGCACCCCGGTACTTGAACAGGTTGAATCGGCCTGCAGCGTTGTGACTGTCATTGGAAAAATTGGCCAAGCCTTTGCGAATCACATCCCACGAAATACCCAAAGACCAAGCCGCTGCCACGCTGGCCATGACGTTGTCGACCTGGAAGCCGATTGCGCCGTTCAGGGTGATAGGCACTTCGCTCAGTGCAATCGTTTGTAGCGTGTCGCCTTTGCTGGCCACAATGTTTCCGCCCTCCACGTAGACGACGGCTTGGCCTTGTGCACGGTGGGTGGCCATCACAGGATGGGTAATGTCCGCCGCAAAGAAAATGACTTCTCCTTTGCACTTGGGTGCCATTTTTGCCACGATCGGGTCTGCGGCATTGAGCACTGCGGCACCGGTGGGCGCGACGTTTTGCACAATGACACGCTTGAGCACGGCCAACTCGTTGACGGTCGTAATGAAGTTCAAGCCGAGATGGTCACCACTACCGATGTTGGTCACCACCGCTACGTCGCAGTGGTCAAAAGCCAAACCTTCCCGAAGAATGCCACCGCGCGCCGTTTCCAGCACTGCGGCATCGACGTCCGGGTGTAGCAACACGCTCTTGGCACTCTTGGGGCCGCTGCAGTCACCTGTGTCGATGCAGTCGCCGTTGACGTAAACACCGTCGGTATTGGTCATGCCGACTCGCATGCCGTTCTGATTCAGCAAGTGAGAGATCAGTCGCACCGTTGTCGTTTTGCCGTTGGTGCCGGTCACAGCCACGATGGGAATGCGACCGTTCTGGCCTTTTTTGAACATGCTGCCGATGATGGCTTCGCCCACTGCCCGGCCTTTACCAAAAGAGGGCGACAAATGCATGCGCAAGCCAGGTGCTGCGTTGACCTCGACAATGCCGCCGCCTTGCTCTTCCAGCGGGCGGAGAATGGTGTCACACACCACGTCAACACCGCAGATATCCAGGCCCACCATGTGAGCGGCAGCGATGGCGCGAGCGGCAACATCCGGATGCACATCATCCGTCACGTCTGTGGCGGAGCCACCGGTCGAGAGATTCGCGTTATTGCGCAAATTCACCCGTTGGCCTTTGGCGGGCACCGAGTCTGCGTTGAAGCCTTGATTCGCGAGGGTCGTTTTCGCGATTTCATCAAAACGGATCTTCGTGAGCGAGGTGGAATGCCCTGAGCCGCGTCTTGGGTCGGCGTTCACCTGGGCCACCAGTTCCGCAATGGTGTGCACCCCATCGCCCACCACTTTGGGCGGGTCCCGACGGGCTGCCGCAACCAATTTGTCGCCTACCACCAGCAAGCGGAAATCATTACCCGGCATGAAACGTTCCACAAGAACGTCATCGCGGAATTCTTTGGCGACCTCAAAAGCCCGGATCAATTGTTCCCGGCTGGTGATGTTGACGGTGACGCCTTTGCCCTGGTTGCCGTCGTTGGGCTTGACCACGACGGGCAAGCCGATTTCTTGAGCTGCAGCCCACGCGTCATCCGCATCGACCACAGAGCGCCCACCGGGCACCGGCACACCCGCAGCAGACAACAGCTTTTTGGTGAGTTCCTTGTCTTGTGCGATGGCTTCGGCGATCGCGCTGGTCACATCCATTTCAGCGGCTTGGATACGACGTTGTTTGCTGCCCCACCCGAGGCGCACCATGCTGCCCTCGGTCATGCGGCTGTAAGGGATGCCACGTGCCACTGCGGCGTCCACAATAGAGCCTGTGCTTGGCCCGAGGCGTACATCTTCATCCAGCTCTCGCAGGGCCTCAAGGGCAGCTTGCAAGTCAAAGGGCGTGTCGTGCAGCGCGGAGTTGCAGAGTTTTTCTGCCCACTCCATGGCCAAGTGGCCGACTTCCTCTTCGCTGTATTCCACAACCACCTGGTAGACGTGTTTGTCAACCGTCGGTGTGGTGCAGCTGAAGGTCACTGGGCAGCCGGCTTGGGCTTGCAATCCCAAGGCGACCAACTCCAAAACGCGCGCCAAAGACACGCTCTCCAAGTGACCAACCGGTTGGAAGGGGCTGACCTCCGGAAAGCGCGCCCGGAGTTTGGCCTCAAAGCCCGGGATGGAGGACACGGCGTCCTCTTCCGCGGTGCAAATCACAACCGATTGAATGGCTGTGTGGTGGCTCCACAAGTTGGGGCCGCGTAATGCGCGAATGCGGGTAACTTCCATGGCTGAGCTCAGTAAGGTGTTTTCTTGGGGGTGGACTCGAAGGTGCGCAAACCGGCACCGATCAACTCCACCGGGATGTCGAGTGCCCACGCTGCGCTGATAGCTGCCATGACCATCTCCGGCTTTTCCGCTTTCGCAGGCTTGAGGGTCGAGAGTGGGATCATGGAAATATCCTGATCGCCTTGCGCAAGGACGATTTCTCCGGCGCGCAGAAACACGGTTCGCCCGCCTTTGCTGCGGTGCGTCTGTATAGCGGGTGCTGTCTCATCCAGGGCATAGAAAATGACCTTGCCGTCACACAGCTCAGCCAGCTCTACCACTTGCGCGTCTGCCGCATTGAGCACCGCAGTTCCGCTGGGCAGCACCACGTCGACTTGTGTTCGCGCTACTTTGTAAGCCTGCTCCGCATCCAGAATGTCGAACTCCACCAGATCTTGGGTGTTGCTGATGTCCGTCACCACGCCCACGGCACAGCGGTCGTAGGCCAAGCCCTCTGCCAGGATCATGCGGCTGCTGTTTTCAAACACCGCCGCTTGCACCGAGCGGTTGATCAGCACGCGCTGGCTCGGTTCCCAATGGGCACTGTCACGACTGTCGATTTGGCGCCCGTCGAGGTACAGGCCCTCGCTGCACGCCAGGCCCACATGCTTGCCGCTTATGTGCACCAGCCAGGCAATCAGGCGCGCAAGCCTGCCCGTATGTTGGGTGCCGGTGACCCCGATCACAGGAATCCGCGCTTCCGCGTCCGGTGTGAACAGGTGCTCCACGATGGCCTTGCCGACATTGCGTGGAGTACCCACTGCTGGTTTGATGTGAAACAGCAAGCCAGGGCTGGCATTGACCTCGATGACCGCGCCGCGCTGGCTCTTGAGGGGTTTAGAGCAGTCTTCTAGCACCATATCAATGCCGGCAATATCCAGGCCCACCACCCGCGCAGCCAGTGCCGCAGCGGCGGCCACTGTGGGGTGAACTTCGTCAGTGACGTCCCACGCGACGTTGCCATTGCGCTGAATCAAAACACGTTGCCCACTCGCCGGGACCGACTCAGGTGTAAGCCCTGCACGGCGCAACACCAGTTGGACCTCCGGGCTTTTCTCGGGTTCTATGGGTGAGAGCGGCAATTCTTCGGCTTCGCCACGGCGGGGGTCGCTGTTGATTTGGGTGTTCACCAATTGGGTGACGGTGGATTGGCCATCACCGGTGACCCACGCAGACTCTCCACGGGCTGCTGCAACTACCTGTTTGCCCACCACCAACAGGCGATGCTCATTGCCGGGGATGAACTTTTCGACAATCACACTGCCGCCGCTTTGCTCTTTGGCCACATGAAAGGCGGTCTCTACACTGGCTTGGTCGGATAGGTCCAGTGTGACACCCCGCCCATGGTTCCCATCGTAGGGTTTGACGGCGACGGGCAAACCAATATCTTGCGCTGCTTCCCAGGCTTTTTCAGGAGAGTTCACCAAAGTGCCTTCCGGCACCGGCACGCCACAAGCCTTCAGCAGGCTTTTGGTCAGATCTTTGTCACTGGCGATTTCTTCTGCAATGGCAGACGTCTGGTCGGTTTCTGCCGTCCAGATCCGGCGTTGTGCAATGCCGTAACCCAGTTGGACTAGGTTGCCCTCGGTCAATCGAATAGACGGAATGCCGCGATCGGTGGCCGCATCCACAATATTGGAGGTGCTGGGCCCGAGACACAGGGAGTCGACCATGTCGCGCAACTCGGTCAATTGGGCTTCGAGGGCATAGGCGGTGTCATTGATGGCGGCCATGATCAAATCGCGGGCCACCACCAGCGCCTTGCGTCCAATTTGCTCTTGGCGGGTGCGGAAGGCTATTTTGTAGACCCCGGGCTTGGACATCTGGCGCGCTTTGCCAAAACTGGTCTGCATCCCGCTGAGGTTTTGAATCTCAAGGGCCACATGTTCCATGATGTGGGCTGCCCATGTACCTTCACGCAAGCGCTCCAGAAAGCCGCCGCGCACCCCGGGACTGCATTTGTGCTCAATCAAGCCGGGTAGCCAAGTCGTCAAGCGCTCGTAAAAGCCGGGCAGCGTGTTGGAAGGGAAGTCTTCCAGCTCACCGATGTCCACCCAAGCCTCGATCACCGGGCGATAGGTCCAGATATTGGGGCCACGAAGGTGTGTGACCCGCAGGATTTCAATATTTTTCTTGGCTGTCATGGCTTATTGGGAAAGAGCGGTCCACCATTGTTACGCGCAATGCGTTGAGTATTCTCGCTCACAGAAGCGGCTCACTTCGACTGCTGTGCGCTTGCGCGTAGTATCGACGGCCTGAAGATGGGCGGCCCGTGAGGCCCGCCACTTTGAAAAACTGACTCAAATTCATCCTTTTTTGCGATCCATGACTTCCGAAGCCCCTGCTTTTTCTGCGCTATCCGGCGATTTGCCTTCTGCCTGGCGGGAAGCGGTTCAAAAACAACTCCGTCCCCATGAGAACGTCTTGGCTGCGCTGGAGGTTGACCTTGACCAACAACTGCACTTTGTGAAGGGGCTGGTGCTGCTCACCAACCAGCGGTTGCTCGCCTGTGAGGGGTCAACGCAGATTTGGTCTGGTTGGGACTTGCAGGCCGGCCAGACACTGCTGCATCACGATCATGCTGGTGTGGGGCACCTGAACCTGGTGGACGCCAGCGCGTTGCGCGGCAGTTGGCGGTTTACCCTGGGGCAGAACCTGCAGGCGATTCGCTTGGTCGATCAATTCCATTCCCAGCTGGAAAGCACCGTGTCCGGCAAGCCTCTTGCCCAAGCGCTCACACAGGTGTGCCCGAGTTGCAAGGCGCCGTTGGACCCTGAGCAGGAAGAGTGCCCGGTGTGTACAAAAGTGGTTCACACGCCGCCCAGCACTTGGACTTTGTTTCGCCTGTGGCGGTTTGCGCGGCCCTACCGCGGGCAGCTCCTCCTCGGCTTTTTCCTGACGCTGTTGGGCACTGCGGCCAATCTGGTCCCGCCGTATCTGACGATGCCCCTGATGGACAACGTATTGATCCCGTTCCAGAACGGCCAAAAAATTGATCCGATGTTGGTGGGCATGTACATGGGTGGCTTGCTCGGGTCGGCACTGCTGGCGTGGGTGTTGAGTTGGGCCAAGACGTACATCCTCGCGCTTGTCTCGGAGCGTATTGGCGCCGACTTGCGCACGACGACCTACGAACACCTTTTGCGCTTGTCGCTCGAATACTTTGGTGGCAAGCGGACCGGGGATTTGATGTCGCGCATCGGCAGCGAAAGTGACCGGATCTGCGTGTTTTTGTCGCTGCACCTGTTGGACTTCGCGACCGATGTGATCATGCTCACGATGACCGCCATCATCCTCTTCTCCATCAACCCTTGGTTGGCGGTAGTGACCTTGGTGCCGCTCCCTTTCATTGCCTGGATGATCCACTTTGTGCGGGATCGCCTGCGCACCGGGTTCGAGAAAATCGACCGTGTGTGGGGTGAGGTGACCAATGTGTTGGCCGACACCATCCCCGGTATCCGGGTAGTAAAGGCGTTTGCGCAAGAGACCCGCGAAGCCAGCCGCTTCCGTGAGGCCAACAAGCACAACTTGGTGGTCAATGACCGCATCAACAAAATCTGGTCGCTGTTTTCGCCCAGCGTTTCGTTTTTGACCGAGCTGGGCCTGCTGGTGGTGTGGGCGTTTGGTATCTGGCAAGTGTCCAAGGGTGAGATTACTGTGGGCGTTTTGACGGCATTCATTGCCTACATCAGCCGCTTTTACGGACGCTTGGATTCCATGAGCCGTATTGTGTCGGTGACCCAAAAGTCAGCTTCTGCAGCCAAACGAATCTTTGACATTCTGGACCACGTATCCAGCGTGCCAGAGCCGGTGAACCCGGTTCCGATGGGCAAGGTCCAGGGCAGCATTGAGGTGCGCGATGTGGGCTTCCGCTACGGCAATCGCGAGGTCAACCGCGGCATCAATCTGAAAATCGCCCCCGGAGAAATGGTGGGTCTCGTGGGCCACAGTGGTTCCGGCAAAAGTACGCTGGTCAATCTGATTTGCCGTTTCTACGACGTATCAGAGGGCGCAATTCTGGTGGACGGTGTGGACATCCGCTCGTATGCCATTTCGGACTACCGCCAGAACATTGGCCTCGTGTTGCAAGAGCCATTTTTGTTCTTCGGCACGATTGCCGACAACATCGCATACGGCAAGCCTGATGCGACCCGTGCGCAAATCATCGCAGCAGCTCGGGCGGCCCATGCCCACGAGTTCATTTTGCGTTTGCCCCAAGGGTACGACTCCATGGTGGGTGAGCGCGGCCAAGGCCTGTCCGGCGGCGAGCGTCAACGTATCTCGATTGCGCGTGCGTTGCTGATTGACCCCCGGATACTGATCCTTGATGAGGCAACCTCGTCAGTGGACTCAGAGACCGAGAAAGAGATTCAAAAGGCGCTGGAGAACCTGGTACAAGGCCGCACCACGATTGCGATTGCGCACCGCTTGTCGACCCTGCACCGTGCGGACCGCTTGGTCGTGCTGGATCGCGGCAAGGTGGTAGAGGAGGGCACCCATGATGCGCTGATGGCGACCGAGGGTGCGTACTTCAACCTGTACCAAGCGCAAGCCCGCAACAACTTGATTGAGGAGGCCGCATGAGCGCGCTCTACACCGTGACCGCCAGCCGCTTTGCGCTGGAGCGCAACCCTTTTGGCAAGCTGGTGCTGACCAATGAAGCCGGGGAGCGCTTTGAAGGCGTGGCGCCCGTGCGCGCCTTTCCGATCCAGTCGCCCGAGGACGGTATCTCGATCGTGAGCCAAGACGGCAAAGAGGTAGGCTGGGTGGATCTGCTTGCCGATGTTCCACAACCCGCACAAGACCTGATTCGCGCGGAATTGGCCACCCGTGAATTCATGCCGGTGATTGAGCGTATCGTGTCGGTGACCAGCTTTTCAACGCCCTGCACTTGGTCGGTAGAAACCAACCGCGGGCCTACAGACTTTGTGCTGCGGGGTGATGAGGACATCCGCAGGATTGGCAAAGGCAACGCCTTGTTGATCGCCGACGCACATGGCATTCAATACCTAGTGCGGGACCAGTTTGCCATGGATGCCCAGGGCAAAAAAATTCTCGACCGCTTTTTGTGATGTTGCCTGCCAAATCAAGCTGGGTGCGGTAACCGGACCGTTGTGACGCATTCCAAGGTTTCTGCCCGGGCGCAAGCTCGGGCTTTTTTCATGGTGGCCCTGCCGCGCGTGTGGTGAGTCAGGCTTTACGTTTGAACCCCGACAGGTGCTGTGTCAAATGCATGGTATACGCCTGTTCGTAGTCCGTTTTGCTTAGTGCGCTTTTGGCTAAACGGAGTTGCATCTTCAACCATGTTTTGAAACATGGCAGATGTGGGCTCCGGGAACCCGGTCATGGAGAACTCAATGCTCTGCGCGCAATGCTTGAGGGTCTTGCTCAAGGACCAAACAGCGTTGGAGTCCACCAGTGCAGCTAGCCCAAGGCCCTTGTCAAATTTCCATGTTGTCGATGAGGCGTGTGCTACCCAAGCGGGCGGCCGCTAGCACCACTTTGGCATCGCCTGCCTGTGGGGCCTGCAGGTCTGACTGGCGGCGCACAGCCACGTAGTCGGGCATCCAACCGGCGGCGCGCAGCGATTGCATGCCGTCGTTTTCCAGCCGCGCGAGGTCGGTTTCGCCGGAGCGCACGGCGCTCACGATGCCGCGCAAGATGCTCGACAACAACAAGGCCTCTTCCCGCTGTGCCGGAGTCAGGTAGCCATTGCGACTTGAGAGCGCCAAGCCTGCCTCGTTACGCTGGGTCTCACCGCCGACCACGTCGATCGGCAAAGCGAACTGCTTGACCATATTGCGGATCACCATCAGCTGCTGGTAGTCTTTTTTGCCGAACAGGGCGGTACGCGCTTGTGTGACTGCCAGCAACTTCATGACCACCGTACACACCCCGATGAAAAAACCGGGGCGGAAGTGGCCTTCCAGGATATCTGCCAGCTCAGTCGGAGGGTGCACCTTGAATGTTTGCGCCTGAGGGTAAAGCTCGCTCTCTTTGGGGGCAAACACAATATCGCAACCCGCCGCTTCCAGGTGTTGGCAATCTGCTTCCAGGGTCCGGGGGTAGGTGTCGAAATCCTCGTGCGGTGCAAATTGCAGCCGGTTCACAAAGATGGTGGAAATCGTCACGTCGCCCAGCGGCTTGGCCTGGCGCACCAAGGCCAAGTGCCCTGCATGCAAGTTGCCCATGGTGGGCACGACGGCTGGGTGACGGTACTGGCTGAGTGCTTCGCGTAGCTCAGAAATAGTGTGAATCAGTTGCATCGTTTCTCACCACGCGTGAACAGCGTCGTCCGGAAAGCTGCCGTTTTTGACTGCGGCCACATAGGCTTCCATGGCTCCACGGATACTGGTGGCTTCCAGCATGAAGTTACGCACGAACTTCGGGTTTTTGCCCAGGTTCACCCCCAGCATGTCGTGCAGCACCAGCACTTGACCGGCGGTGCCTTTGCCGGCTCCGATACCGATCGTGGCGCAGTGCGGCAATTCGCGGGTCAGCTCGGCAGACAAGGGGGCTGGCACCATCTCTAGCACCACCATGCTGGCACCCGCGTCTTGCAGTTCGTGGGCCTGCTTTTTCATGATGTCGGCAGCCGCATCACCGCGACCTTGCACTCGGTAGCCGCCGAGGGCGTGCACGGTCTGCGGCGTCAGGCCCAAATGGGCACACACCGGGATGCCGCGCTGCACCAAGAACTGCACTACCTCGGTAGTCCAGCCACCGCCTTCGAGCTTGACCATGTGCGCGCCTGCCTGCATGAGCACGCTGGCACTGCGGATGGCTTGCTCTTTGGATTCCTGGTAGCTGCCGAAGGGCAAGTCGCCAATCAGCCATGCGGTGCCTTGGGCACGGCGCAGGCCGCGGGCCACGCTCTCGGTGTGGTAGGCCATGTCTTCGAGGGTGACGCCCACGGTGCTGTGGCGTCCTTGGCAGACCATGCCGAGGGAGTCACCTACCAAAATGCACTCCACACCTGCCGCATCCGCCACTGCCGCAAAGGTGGCGTCGTAGGCGGTCAGCATGGTGATTTTTTCACCCCGGGTGTGCATCTCTTGGATGCGGGGCAAACTGATGGGCTTGCGTGTGGACGGCGCTGACGCAGGGGGCAGCGTGCCGTAGGGAGTCGCGTTGGTTGCGCTAGAGGCTTGTTCACCGGTCGGGTTCAGGGCCATGGGGGACTCCAAAAATCGGGATTACAAATCGGGCTTGCCGAGGGTTTGGCGAAAGTGGGGCGAATACTAACCGCAGTTGCGAGCCCTGAAATAGAGAGCCCCGTTCAGGTAGGTGCATAGGCCAGGCGCACATAGATCGGCGCGAAGGCCTCCGCCTGGGTGATTTCGATCAGGGTTTCTTTCGCCAGCTCCAGCAGGGCGATGAAGGTCACCACCAGCACCGGCGTGCCTTGGGTCGTGTCAAACAAGTCTTCGAAGCCAACGAAACGCTGACCCTGCAGCTTTTTGAGCACGATGCTCATGTGCTCGCGCACCGAGAGCTCTTCGCGGCTGATCTTGTGGTGCTGCACCAGCTTGGCCCGCTTCAAGATGTCGCGCCAAGCGCTTTGCAGCTCCTCCACTCCCACATCCGGAAAGCGGGGTTTGAGGCTCTGCTCGATGTAGACGTTGGCTTTTAAAAAATCCCGTCCGTATTGCGGTATCGCGTTCAGCCGGGCGGCTGCCAGCTTCATTTGCTCGTATTCGAGCAAGCGGCGCACCAATTCCGCTCGCGGGTCTTCGGCTTCTTCGCCCTCAGCCACCTTTTTGGGCGGCAGCAACATGCGCGATTTGATCTCAATCAGCATGGCTGCCATCAGCAGGTACTCGGCCGCCAGCTCCAAGTTACGTTTGCGGATTTGCTCCACATAGACCAAGTACTGCTTGGTCACGCTCAACATCGGAATGTCGAGGATGTTGAAGTTCTGTTTGCGGATCAGGTAGAGCAACAAGTCCAGCGGCCCTTCGAAGGCCTCCAGAAACACCTCCAGCGCATCCGGCGGGATATAGAGGTCCTGCGGCATGGCGAACAAGGGCTCGCCGTACAGGCGCGCCAACGCCACTTGGTCCACCACCTCGGGCATTTGCCCGAGTTCGGCGACTCCGGTGGGTGCGCCGGTGGTGTCGGTTGTCATTTTGCTATCAAATCAGGAGCTGCTGGCGCAGATAAAACGTGCGCTAGAGGCTGATTGGACTCTTAATCGTGCTTGGTCTGGTAGACGTAGGGCTTTTGCGCGACCTGGGCGCTGCGGAAGCCTTTCCAGGCCATGCGGTCCACGACTTTGTCCCACAACAGGGAGCGGCCCTTGCGCTGCTCGGCTTCCAGCGTGGGTTTGGCGACCTTGAGTTGGTCGATGAACTGGGTGGCTTCAGAGCGGTAATCGGGGCGGCGGAAGATGTTCATGGCGGGATCCTTAATGGCGGCATTTTAACGGCAGGGACGCCAGACTCCGGCGAGCGGCCCTTACTGGGTGGTCCACACTTGATCCGCGTGGGGGTGCGGAGCCAATGGTTGCGGGAGGGTGCGCTGGTTCATGCTGCTCTCCACCACCATGGTGTGCGCAAACATGGTGGGTTGCATATCGTAAGCACTCGCTAGTCTGAGAGCACTGCGCCGGCGCACCCGCAGGACCACCAAGCCGATGGCCAGAGCAAACGCGACCGCGATCAAGGCCCAATGCAGTTCACTCAGGCCCCACACCACGCCGGCAAGTCCCGTTTGGCCTGTTTGGGCGAAAACTTTGGCATGCCCAAAGACAGAGGCGGCAGCGAAAAGGGCATTAAATCGGGGAGTCATGCAGGTTTTCCAAAAGGCCGAGTGCGAAGGGGTGGCATTTTGGCACGCTTGTCCCCCTGACCATCTAGCGCAAGGGTGGCCGGTTATCCTTCGGTGTATGAGCACTTTTGATCTTTCCTCCGCAGACATCGCTGCCCTGGCGCAGTCTGATGTGGCTCGCGCCTTGTCTGAAGACGTGGGCGCCGGCGACCTGACCGCCTCTTTGATTGACCCCACTCGCCGGGCCCGAGCGCGGGTGTTGGCCCGCGAGTCGGCCGTCATTTGCGGCGAGCCCTGGGCCACTGCAGCCGTGCGGGCGCTGGATCCGTCGGCCGCCCTCATCTGGCATGTGCGCGAAGGCCAACGCTGCCAGCAAGACCAAGTGTTGCTGGAGATTGAGGGCAACGCCCAAGCCTTGCTGACAGCTGAGCGCACCGCGTTGAACTTTTTGCAGCTGCTGAGCGCGGTGGCCACTAAAACTTCCACCTTTGTGGAAGCAGTGAATGAAGTGCCCGGTAATCGTGCTGCCATCGTGGACACCCGCAAGACCATTCCCGGCCTGCGGCTAGCGCAGAAATACGCCGTTAAAACGGGTGGCGGTACCAACCACCGCATCGGCCTGCACGACGCGGTGCTGATCAAAGAAAACCACATCGCCGCCGCCGGTGGCGTGACCGCCGCGCTGCAACGCGCTACCCAATTCGCCGCCACTGCCAAGTTCATTGAGGTGGAGGTCGAAACGTTGGAGCAACTGCGCGAAGCGCTCGACTGCGGCGCCAAGATGGTGCTGCTGGACAACATGACGCTGGCTCAATTGATGCAGGCGGTAGCCATCAATGCCGGACGCGCTATTTTGGAAGTCTCCGGCGGTGTGAACCTGGATACGGTGCGGGCGATTGCCTCTACCGGTGTGGACCGCATCTCCATCGGCGCGCTGACCAAAGACGTCAAGGCCACCGACTTCTCCATGCGATTTGAGGACCTGTGATGAGCGCCAGTGATGTGATCGACGTGGAGTACGAGCAACCGGCCTGCTCCACCAAGCATGCCTGGGCCCGTGTGCCTGTGGAGCCCACCCCGATGGAGCGCACCGCGCTCAAAGACAAGATCAAGCGCCTGCTGAAAGAAAAGAACGCGGTCATGGTGTCGCACTATTACGTGCACCCTGATTTGCAGGATCTGGCCGAAGAGACCGGCGGCCTGGTGAGCGATTCGCTGGAGATGGCCCGCTTCGGCCGGGACCACAGCGCACAAACGCTGGTGGTGTCGGGCGTGAAGTTCATGGGCGAGACCAGCAAGATTCTGTCGCCGCACAAGACAGTGCTCATGCCCGACCTGGATGCGACCTGCTCGCTGGACCTGGGCTGCCCCATCAGCGAATTCAACGCGTTTTGCGACGCGCACCCCGACCGCACTGTGGTGGTCTACGCCAACACCAGCGCTGCCGTGAAGGCGCGTGCCGATTGGCTGGTGACCAGCAGCTGTGCGCTGGACATCGTGAAAGCGCTCAAAGACAAGGGCCAGAAGATTCTGTGGGCGCCCGACAAACACTTGGGCGGCTACATCCAGCGCGAAACCGGCGCCGACATGGTGTTTTGGGAAGGCGCCTGTATCGTTCACGACGAGTTCAAGGCTTTTGAGCTGGAAGCGCTGATCCAAGAGCACCCGAAAGCCAAAGTGCTGGTGCACCCCGAGTCGCCCCAAGACGTAGTGGCCCTGGCCCACGCCGTGGGTTCGACCAGCGCCATCCTCAAGGCCGCGCAGACGCTGGACGCCGATACCTTCATCGTGGCCACTGACAACGGCATGCTGCACAAGCTGCGCACGCTCAACCCGACCAAAACCTTCATTGAGGCCCCTACCGCTGGCAACAGCGCTACCTGCAAAAGCTGCGCGCATTGCCCCTGGATGGCCATGAATGGCTTGGCCGGCGTCGCGCGCGTGTTGGAGCATGGCCTGAATGAAGTCCATGTGGATCACCAACTGATTGACCGCGCCCGTTTGCCGATTGACCGCATGCTGGCGTTCACCGCGGCGCTGAAGAACGGTCAGCCTGTGGGTGGCTTGATTCCGAATATCGGTGCGGCCTGAGGTCGGGCCTGTAGTGCGCTAAAAAGTCACGCCCGACACCAGCACCATGTTGGCGTAGGGCGTGCATTCCCCGGTGCGAATGACCGCACGTGCACGTTGGCAGAGCGATTTCAGTTCGGCATGGCTGATGGTTTGGATATCAAATCCGGTACGGTTTGCACACCAGACAGGCAGCGCTTTGTCGTCACCCTGCAAGGCTTCGTGGGCGATGTAGGCGTGCTCCACCTGCAGCTCCGACAAGACCGCGGTCAGCGTTTGGTCCAGTGAGGGGACGCCGGGGCACAAGGCCAAGTCAATCCGCTGTGGCGCGCCTGGGCCTGTCGGAATCGGCAAGCCCGCATCGCCCACGACCACCATGTCACCGTGTCCCATGCTGGCCACCAGCATCGAGATCTCTGCATTCAACAACACACTTCGTTTCATAAATTTTGCCAATGGGGCGCAGTCAAAGCGACCTCGGTTTGAGTCCGGCTAGGGATGGATGTTTGCGCGCCCGCAGTTTGTACACACAAGCTGGCCGCAGTCATGCCCTGGTGCACGCAATCCGCAAATTGCAGACCCCTAGCCCACGCAGCCACCAAGGCGCCCAAAAATGTATCGCCCGCTGCGGTGGTGTCGACCACGTCGACCCGGGCTGCGGGGTGGTAGGTCACCGCGTCACCGTCCGCAGCGATTGCGCCTGCGCCGCCCAAGGTCAGCACCACCCGGCGGATACCCCACTGCTGAAAATGCCGAATGGCTTGCACTGCGGCATCGTGGCTGGCACCTACATCCAGCCCGCACAAGGCGAGCGCCTCGCTCTCGTTGAGTACCAGCAGGTCCACCAGCGCCCACAAGGCTCCGGGCACCGCTTCTGGCACCGGCGAGGGATTCAGCACCACCAGGCAACCGCTGGCCCGCGCCCATTGGGCGGCCTTGAGCACCTCCTGCACCGGCGACTCGAGCTGCAGCACCAAGGCATAAGCGCCACGCAAGACAGGCGCAAGGCCCGTGGCATTCCAGCGGAACGCCTGGTTGGCGCCACCCGCCACCACAATGCGGTTCTGCCCTGAGGCCTCCACCAGCACCAGCGCTACGCCAGTGGGCTGGTGTGGGTTGGTCTCCACTGCCAGGGTATCGATGCCGTCGGCTTGCAAACTGTCCAGTAGCGCGATCCCGTGGGCATCAGCGCCTACGCTGCCGACCATGCGCACACGGGCGCCTTGCCGGGCACACGCCACGGCTTGGTTGGCGCCTTTGCCCCCGGGGGAGTAGCGCAGCGCATGGGCCATGACGGTTTCACCGGCCACAGGCGCGTCGCTCACATCGACACACATGTCCATGTTCAGGCTCCCTAGGCAGACGACGATCGGGGGCTCACTTTGCATATCGACCTGCATTACGCCACCCTCTGCGGGGTCCGCGGTGCCGGCCCGGACGAAGCGCGCACCACCAGCGTTGGCTGCAACAAGACTTGCCGCGATTGCTCCCGTTTGCTTTGGATGCGCTCGAGCAGCATGTCCACCGCCATGACACCCATGCGGTGCTTGGGTTGCACGACGGTGGTGAGTGCGGGGCTGGTGAAATGGGCCAACTCTATATCGTCGAAGCCGACCAGCGACATGTCTTGCGGAATACGGACGCCGGCTTCATGCGCGGCACTCAGGGCACCAATGCCCATCAGGTCGTTACACACAAACACAGCGGTCGGCTTGACCGGGGACTGGAGCACCTGTTTCATGGTGTCACAGCCGCCCTGGCTGGTGAAGTCACTGTGCCAGACCAGCTGATCGGCGTCTGCTGCAGCGCCGGCTTTGGCAAGCGCATTGCGCCAGCCTTGAATACGCTGTGCGCTGGAGTTCAGGTCCTCAGGACCCGCGATACACGCGATCCGCGTGTGCCCTAAGGCCAGCAGGTGTTCGGTGGCCAGCATGGCGCCTTGCATGTGCGCAGTTTCAACCAGGTCGCATTGCACATGGCTGATTTCGCGGTCGAGCAGCACGGCCGGGATCGTCAGCCCTTGTACCAAAGCCAGCAACTCGCTGTCGTTGCCGGTGGAGATGATGATGAGCCCGTCGATCCGCTTCTCGCTCAGCACTTGCAGATACACGCTTTGCCGGTGTGGCTCGTCATCGGTGTTGCACAGAATCAGGGTGTAGCCTGCGCCAAAACAATGGTCCTCCACACTGCGCACAATTTCTGCAAAGTAGGGGTTGGTGCAGTTGGGAATCAACATGCCCAGTGTTTTGGTGGAGTTGCTTTTCAGGCTGCGGGCCACGGCGCTGGGCACATAGCCCAAATTGCGGATGGCTTCTTCCACCTGCTTGCGTGCGGACTCGCTGACAAAGCGGGTGCCATTCACCACATGCGAAACGGTGCTGATGGACACGTTGGCCCTGCGGGCCACGTCTTTGATGGACGACATGGTGGTGGGCTTGCTCTAGTGGCTGGAGGAACGGCGCTGACGTAGCGTGTCAATAATAACGGCCACCACAATGACGCAGCCTGTCACGATGCGCTTGCTGGGGTCGCTGACACCCACCTGCGCCAAACCGGCTTCCAGCACCGCAATGATGAGTACGCCAAACAAGGTGCTGATGACCGAGCCACGCCCACCCATCAGGCTGGTGCCGCCGATCACTACCGACGCAATCACTTGCAGCTCAATGCCCGAACCGGCGTTCGGGTCCGCCGCCTCCAGGCGAGCGGCTTGCATCAGCCCGGCCAAGCCAGCCAACACGCCTGTCATGGCAAACACGGCCACCCGGATCGGGCTGGGGTTAATGCCTGCCAAGCGCATGGCCTCTTCATTCGTGCCAATACCGACCACATAGCGGCCAAACACGGTGCGCGACAGCACCACTTGCGCCACGATGACCAGTGCAATCGCAATAAAAAACGCGGCAGAGACACCGGCCACCCAGGGCTTTGCCAGCTCGGAGATGGCGCCGCCCACATACTGGGTGCGCGAGTCCGTCATCACATAGGCGCCGCCGCGTACGGCTTCGAGCATGCCCAAGGAAACGATAAACGACGGCAAGCGCCACGCCACCGAGATCAGCCCGGTGACCGCGCCGCAGGTCAGCCCCACCAGTAAGCCCAATGCAGACGCAGGCAAGGGGCCCCAGTGCCACACCAGAATGGCATTGGCGGTGGCCGCTGCAGACAGCGCCAGCACCGAGCCCACAGACAAATCGATGCCGGCAATGATCAACACAAACGTCATGCCGATGGACATCACCAACAGGGCCGGAATCTCGTTGGCAATCGCCACAAAAGTGGCCTTGCTCCAGAAATAGTCACTCAGGGTGGAGAACAAAATCACCATGCCGATCAGCACGGCACACAGGCCCAGGTAGGTGCCCATGGCGCTGCGCGAAGTCGCAGTGTTTGGAGGAGTGGAGGCGGTTGTCATATCGTGAGGGGGTAGGGGGTGAGGGGTTGGCGCTCGTTAGGCGCAGACGGCGGCTTCTGGGGTATCCGCTCCGGTCTCGCTGAAGGCAGCATCGAGCAGCGACTTCTCGCTCCATTGGCCGCGCTCCAGCACGGTGACCAAGCGCCCATGGCTCATGACGCCGATGCGGTCGCACATCTGCATCAGCTCCCGCAAATCGCTGGAGACCATCAGCACCGCTTTCTGGGCCTGGGTCATGGCTTCGATTTCCGCGTAAATGTCTGCGCGTGCGCCCACATCCACGCCGCGGGTGGGTTCGTCCAGCAAAAGCACTTCGCAATTCTTGTGCAACCAGCGCGCAAAAATGACTTTTTGCTGGTTGCCGCCGCTCAAGGTGCCCACCGCTTGGTCCACCGAATGGCTGCGCACCCGCAGGCGCTTCACCATGTCCGAGGCCAGGGTGCGCTCCTTCCACAGGTGCAGCCACCCCCGGCGAGACACGGTGTTCAATGCTCCTAGCGAGGTATTGACCGCAATTGACTGTGTGAGCAACAGGCCCTGTGATTTGCGGTCTTCCGTCACCAAACCAATGCCTGCCGCAATGGCCGCCTGCGGCGAGCGCCAGCCGGGCGCCCGCACTTGGAGGGCTGGCCTATGGGCATTGGCAGCCAAGGTGATGTCACCCGTGTCCGCGCGGTCTGCTCCAAAGAGCAGACGCACCAGCTCGGTCCGGCCACTGCCCACCAAGCCGGCCAGGCCAAACACCTCGCCCGCGTGCAGATCCAGGCTGACCGATTTCACGGCCGTGCCGCGCCCCAGGCTTTGGGCCTTGAGCAAACAGGGCCCTTGGGGGCGCCGTGGCTTTTGCATGTCCTGCTCCACGGCCCGCCCTACCATGAGGGCGATGATGTCGTCTTCGGTTACCTCGTGCATGGGGCAGGTTCTGACCAGCACCCCATCGCGCAACACCGCCAGGGTGTCGGCAATTTTGCGCAACTCCTCCAGCCGGTGCGATACATAAATAATGGCCACGCCCTGCGCCTTGAGGCGTTCAATTTGGGCAAACAAATGTTGTGTTTCCCGCGGCGTCAGCATGGCCGTGGGTTCATCCAGAATCAGAATCTTGGTGCCGTCCTGGAGGTTGCGGGCAATCTCCACCATTTGTTGCTGGCCGATACCCAGCTCTGAGACCAGGCAATCGGGCGCAATGCCCTGAATACCAATTTTTGCCAGCTGCTGGCTGGCCGCTTGGTGGAGTGCTTTGCGGTCAATCCAGTGGGCGCACCAGCGCCCGCGGTTCGGCAAGGCGTCGATCAACAGGTTTTCTGCCACTGTCAGGGTGGAGACCAGACTCAGCTCCTGCATCACCATGCGCACGCCTGCGGCTTCGGCCTCACGGCGATTTATGGGTGCGAAGCGGTGGCCGGCCAAGTGCATCGTGCCCGCGGTGGCATCGACCAGACCCGCCACGATTTTGGACATGGTGCTTTTGCCCGCACCGTTTTCTCCGGTCAGCGCCAACACCTCGCCGGGACGCAAGCTTAGGCTCACCCCGCTGAGCACATTGCTCGCATAGCGCTTGGTGATGCCCTCCACCGTGAAGATGGGAGCGCCTTGTAGTCCGGGGGCTGTCATGGCTGTGCCTTGCTGAAATGGGAGGTACTTAAAGTGTGACGATGGATCCCCGATCGGCCAGCGCCTTGGCGCGTGCCGATCGGGGTGTGCCCTCAAAGGGCCGTCAATTTACTTGCTGGCTTTGGTGACCAGCACCACATCGGTCTGGATGGCAGCAGGCATGTCGGCTTGCTTTTTCTTCTCGGCCAGTGCCTTCAGTGCAATTTCGATACCGAATACCGCTTGCTTCGCACCAAACTGGTCGGCAGTCGCCAGCATGCGGCCATCGGCCAACATAGGCTTGACGGCACCGATGTTGTCGTAGCCCACAACCTTGACCTGGCCTTCTTTGCCAGCGGCCTTGACGGCAGCCACTGCACCCAGCGCCATGTTGTCATTGCCGACCAACAGGCCCTTCAAGTCGGGGTGCTCACGCAGCATGCCGGACGCCACGGTGTTGCCCTTGTCGATTTCCCAGTTGCCGGACTGCACGCCCACCACGGTGGCGCCCACAGCCTTCATGGCGTCCTGGTAGCCCAGGGTGCGCTGCTGCGCATTGAAGGTGGTGGATACACCTTCGATGATGCCGACCTTGTCACCCGCCTTCAGGCCCTTGCCCAGGAAGTCGCCCACCAGCTTGGCGCCGGCACGGTTGTCAGGACCTGCGAAGGGAATTTGGAGGCCCTTTTCTTTTTGGGCAGCAGCGTCTAGCTGGTTGTCGATGTTGACGACCAAGATGCCCGCATCGATAGCCGTCTTGAGCACGGGCACCAGGGCCTTGGAATCAGCAGGCGCAATCACAATCGCGTCCACCTTCTGGGCCATCATTTGTTCGATCATGCGGATTTGGGCCGCAGTGTCGGTTTCGTTCTTGATGCCGTTGGACACCAGGCTGTACTTGGCCGCGTTGGTCTTGGCATGGGCCTTTGCGCCGTCTTCCATGGTGCGGAAAAATTCATTGGCCAGTGACTTCATCACCAAGGCGACCTTGGGTTTGTCGGCGGCCAGGGCGGGGGCTGCAAAAAACCCGCCATCAGGCTCAAAGCCAGGGTGGTTTGTACGGTACGGCGATTCAATTTCATGGTCTATCTCCTCTGAGTTGTTAACTTTTCATGCGTAGCAGAAAGGAACGCTGGAGGTCCCATGGCCTCGCCAAAGTACGTTTCTGCTCCTAAATGCTAACGTAGCAAACGTTTGCGCAAACGTTTTTCTCATTGGGAGAAACCCTAGATGTGTGCAAAGCGCATCTCGCCCGAAAAGGCAAACCGCTCATCGACTGAGCCGCCGCTCCCCTTCAAAACCCCTAGATGTAACAACGTCATAAAACCTTCACAAACTAGTCATTCAATCGGCTTTGCCCACCCCGTCCGGGGTGTTTGTTTCCCAGAGGTTGTCATGCGCGTGTCCACCCGGCTGTTTGTGTTGGTTGCCAGTCTGGCGGCTTTGTTATTGGTGATTGGTGGCTTTGGTGTCTACGGTGCAAGGCAGTCCAACGACGCCTTGCGCTCGGTGTACCAAGAGCGCACCGTGCCTGCGGTGACGCTGGGGCAAATAGATGCCCTGACCTTCAGCAGCCGTATGCATGTGGCACAGGCCTTGGCAAACCCCTTGCCGGATGTGATTGCCTCCAGCGTCAAAGAGATCGCCGCCAACCAAAAGCAGATTGCTGAAACCTGGGCGCAGTACCGCGAGCATCCGCTCGAGGGTGAGGCCGAAACACTGGCCGCTGACTGGGAGAAATCCTTCAAAGCCTATGACGAACAAGGCCTCAAGCCCGCAGTGACGGCCTTGCTAGAGAACGACATCACCACCGCGCAAGCCGCCATGGTGGAGAAGATGACGCCCTTGTCTGCGCCCGTGAACCGCAGCATTCAGGCGCTGCAACAACTCCAGATCGAGGGGGCTAAAACCGAGTTTGAGGCTGCGGGCGGCCGTTACCGCACCCAGTGGTGGGGCAGTGTGGGCCTGATCGGTTTCGGGCTGCTCTGCGCCATCACGTTTGGTTGGAGCACAGTGCGCAACATCACCGCGCAACTGGGCTGCGAGCCGGCGCAAGCCAACGAGGTCGCGCAGCGCCTGAGTGCGGGTGACTTCGGCGCGGATTTGCGTACCGCTGCCGCACCTCACAGCCTGATGGCGCAGCTGGGCGAAATGCAACACAGCCTGAGCGCAGTGGTGGCGCGCGTGCGGCACTCGTCTGAGGCGGTGTCGGGCGCGAGTGTGGAAATCGCCTCGGGCAACCACGACCTCTCCAGCCGCACCGAACAGCAGGCCGGCGCCATTCAGCAGACTGCCGCCTCTATGGAGGCACTGGGTGACACGGTGCGGGTGAACGCCCAACGCGCCGCCCGTGCCGATGCGCTGGCCCGTACGGCCTCAGACGCCGCCAGCCAAGGGGGCGAAGTGGTCGCCAATGTGGTGAGCACCATGCAAGAGATCAACGACAGTTCGCGCCGCATTGTGGACATCATCAGCGTGATTGACGGCATTGCGTTTCAGACCAACATCCTGGCGCTGAACGCCGCGGTGGAGGCTGCGCGCGCAGGTGAGCAAGGGCGAGGGTTCGCGGTGGTGGCCTCCGAGGTGCGCTCGCTGGCCGGGCGCTCGGCGGCTGCGGCCAAAGAAGTCAAAAGCCTGATCGACGCGAGCCTGGAGCGGGTGGAGCGCGGCAATGCGCTGGTGGCTAAAGCCGGGCAATCGATGTCGCAGGTGGTGGGCTCGATCCGCCATGTGACCGACATCATGGGCGAGATCAGCGCCGCCAGTTCCGAGCAGAGCACTGGCGTGCAGCAGGTGGGGCAAGCGATTGCGCTCATTGACCAGACCACGCAGCAAAATGCCGCCATGGTGGAAGAGATTGCCGCAGCCGCCAGCGGCCTGCGGCACGAGGCGCAGCAGTTGGTGGAGTCGGTGGCCTTCTTCAAGCTGGGCCACCAGAGCCCGGCGCTGCAGGCGCCTACAGTGCTCGCACTGCGCTAAGTGCCAGGCCTATCAGGGCGCAGGCGGCAAGCACCTGCATCACGCTGCGTTGGTATTTGAAAAGCGCCACGCCCGCGGCGATGGCAATGGCGGCAGACACTGCGTCAAACGGGCCGGCAAAACCTTGCGGCCACAGCAGGTGGTAGCCGAAGAACAGCGCCAAGTTCAAGATCACACCCACCACGGCAGCGGTAATGGCAGTGAGCGGTGCGGTGAAGCTCAGCTTGTTGTGCGTGGTTTCTACCAACGGGCCGCCGGCCAGAATGAACACAAACGAGGGCAAAAAGGTGAACCAGGTCACCAGCGTGGCTGCTACGGCGCCCGCCAAAAACAGCTGGTCGGGCCCGAACACCGCTTTCACATAGCCGCCCACAAAACCCACAAAGGCCACCACCATGATCAGCGGGCCCGGCGTGGTTTCACCCAGGGCCAGACCATCCATCATCTGAGTGGGGGTGAGCCAGCCGTAGTGGCCTACCGCACCCTGAAACACATAGGGCAACACCGCATAAGCGCCGCCAAAGGTGAGCAACGCGGCCTTGGTAAAAAACCAGCCCATTTGGGTGAGCGTGTGGTCCCAGCCGAACTGCAGGGTCAGCCAGCCCATGGGCAGTGCCCACAGCGCGGCACCACTTGCTACCACCACGCCGAGCCGGCTCCAACGAAAGAGCGCGTGTGCCGGTGTGGGGGTGTTGTCATCAATCAGCGCCTGGCCCTGGCTGGCCTCGGCAGCGCCGTGCCCGCCGCCCAGCTGAAACCACTGCGGCGCCCAGCGCCCGCCCGCCCAGCCGATGGTAGCCGCAGAGAGCACGATGAGCGGGAAGGGCAGCTGCAAGGCAAAGATGGCCACAAACGATGCAGCTGCAATCGCCCAGAGTGCGCCGTTTCTAAGCGCGCGCGAGCCGATGCGGTGGGCCGCTTGCACCACGATGGCCGTCACCGCGGGTTTGATGCCATAGAAGATGCCTGCCACCCAGGCCACGTCGCCATACGCGATGTACACCCACGACAGACCCACCAGGATGAGCAGCGACGGCAGCACAAACAAGCCACCCGCCACCACGCCGCCCCAGGTGCGGTGCATGAGCCAGCCGATGTAGGTGGCCAGTTGCTGCGCCTCCGGGCCGGGCAGCACCATGCAGTAGTTCAAGGCGTGCAAAAAGCGCTTCTCGGAAATCCATCGCCGCCGCTCCACAAGCTCCTGGTGCATCATGGCGATCTGGCCTGCGGGCCCGCCAAAGCTCACACAACCCAGCTTCCACCAGAACAGCAATGCCTGCCAGAACGACACCGCCTGGGGCGCCTTAGGGGCTGGGGTAGAGGGTGTTATTGGCATCAGGGCTTCGACTTGCAGGGGGATGGCATTGGGGTGCTAGTTTAAGTTGTTTAAGTTTATGGTTTTAAATAAAAAGAGCTGCTAGCGCAGGTAATGTATGCGCTAGCAGCTCCTAATTTCATAGCGTTGCAGCCGGGAATCAATCCTCCACAAACGCCTCTTCCCGCTTAGCCTTGATAGAAGGCAGCATCACCACCACCAAGAGAGCGAGCGCCGCCAGCAACAGGCTCGCAGACAGCGGCCGCGTCACAAACACACTCCAGTCCCCACGGCTGAGCAACAGTGCCCGGCGCAAGTACTCCTCCATCATCGGCCCCAGAATGAAACCTAGAAGCAGCGGTGCAGGCTCCGTACCCAGCTTGATGAACAAATACCCGATCACCCCGAAGATCGCCACCATCCAGATATCGAAGGTGTTGTTGTTGGTCGAATACACCCCGATCGCACAGAACAACACGATAGAAGGGAACAACCAGCGGTAAGGCACCGACAAGAGCTTGATCCAGATACCGATCAAAGGCAGGTTCAGGATCACCAGCATCAGGTTACCGATCCACATCGAAGCAATCAAACCCCAGAAGAGTTCCGGATTGGCTGTCATCACCTGAGGGCCGGGCTGGATGTTGTGGATCGTCATCGCACCCACCATCAACGCCATCACTGCATTCGGTGGGATACCCAGGGTCAGGAGCGCGATGAAGGAAGTCTGGCTTCCAGCATTGTTCGCCGCTTCAGGAGCCGCCACACCGCGGATGTTGCCCTTGCCAAAAGGTACTTCACCGGGCTGGAGCTTGGTCTTGCGCTCCAGAGAATACGCCGCAAAAGCCGACATTACGGCGCCTCCGCCGGGCAAGATGCCTAGCGCCGAGCCCAGGGCTGTGCCACGCATTACTGCAGGCACCATGCGCCGGAAGTCTTCCTTAGTAGGCAGTAGGCCGGCCACCGATACGCTGAATATCTCGCGCTCGCTCTCATTCTTGGACAGGTTGCTGATGATCTCGCCGTAGCCGAACACGCCCATGGCGATCACGATGAAGCCGATACCGTCAGTCAGCTCCGGAATATCAAAGCTGTAACGGGCGACACCGGAGTTCACGTCGGTGCCGATCATGCCCATCAACAGACCCAACACGATCATGGCGACGGCTTTGAGCAGAGAGCCCGATGCCAGCACCACCGCACCGATCAAGCCCAGAATCATCAGGCTAAAGTATTCCGCCGGACCGAACTTGAAGGCCAGCTCGGTCAAGGGGCCTGCAAAGGCCGCAAGAATCAAAGTGCCTACGCAACCGGCAAAGAAAGAACCCAGGCCTGCGGCAGCCAGAGCGGGACCCGCCCTTCCGCTTCGCGCCATTTGGTAGCCGTCGATGGTGGTCACGACAGACGCGGATTCCCCCGGCAGGTTTACCAGGATGGCAGTAGTCGATCCGCCGTACTGGGCACCGTAATAGATACCGGCCAGCATGATCAATGCCGCTACCGGCGGGAGTGCATAGGTCGCTGGCAAGAGCATGGCGATAGTCGCCAAGGGGCCGATGCCGGGGAGTACCCCGATCAAAGTACCGAGCAAACAGCCGATGAAGGCATAAATCAGATTCTGGCCGGTGAAGGCCACGCCAAAGCCGAGGGCGAGGTTGTCAAAGAGTTCCATGGTGTGCAGTTCCTGTCGATGGTTCAGTCGTGGCTTAAGCGGTGAAGTAAGCAGGCCAGACCGGGAACTGCAGTTTGAGGAGAACGATGAAGGCGACGTAGCTCAGGAGCGCAAGGATGGTTGCAAGAACAGCGACTTCCTTGAACTTGTGTTCATCACCAGCGTGGCTGGCGATGTAGGTGAGCAGGTAGATACCGACGATCAGGCCCAGAGGTTTCAAGCCGATCATGGGCAGGCCGCCGATGCAGGCTCCGAACACCAGGTTGGCGCTGATGATGAAGAACAGGGGCTTCCAGGCGAATTTGCCTACCTTGTCGCCGTCTTCGGTTTCCACGACCAGCGAGGTGAAGGTGACTGCGATGCCAATGATGGCAAGGAGCACTCCGAGTACGAGGGGGAAGTAGCCCGGGCCCATCTTCGCACCGCTGCCCAGGCTGTACTGGGTGGCGCCGGCCGCAAAGCCGGCGCCCACCATCACGAACATCAGCCCTGAAAAGAAGTCCTTTTGACTTTTGATTCTCACGTTATGTCTCACTCTTTATTTTTGGAAACGTGAAAATTCTTAGCCCTTCAAAGAGTTCAGCACCCGGTCGACCATCACGCCGGCTTGGCCGAGGTTGTTCATCGGATCGCAGAAGCCCTCCAGCTGTTCGCGGGTGACGTGTTTGTTGATCTCAGGGTGCTCAGCCAGCAGCTCAATCAGGTGGCGCTTCTGTTTGAGGGCTTCTCGGCAGATGTCATAGACCAAGTCATGCGCATATTCACGGCCGATGTAGGGGCCCATGCCCATCATCACGGCTTCGGACATCACGAGGCCATGGGTCATGTCGATGTTGCTGCGCATCTGGGCGGCGTCCACTTCCAGGCCGGCCAGAATGAACTTGGTTTGCTTGAGTGCGCCGGACATCAGGCAGAAGATCTCAGGCATGGCCACCCATTCAATTTCCCAAGGGCCGGTGGAACGCTCGTGGTCGGCCACCATGGCATCCATCAGGGACGCGGCCAGTTGGCGCACCACCGAGATGTTGGCGTGGATGTACAGGCAGGAAATCGGGTTGCGCTTTTGCGGCATGGTGGAGGACGAGCCGCGGCCGGGGGCATAGGGCTCGAACACTTCAGCCACTTCGGTTTGCATGAGCAGTTTGACGTCCATGGCGATCTTGCCCAGCGAGCCACCCACGATACCGAGGAAGGCGCCCACTTCTGCAAAGTTGTCACGCACGGTGTGCCATGAGATCAGTGGTTGGCCGAGGCCCAGTTCTTTCATCAGGCCGGCCTGGGTTTCCATGGCGCCGGTTTCCAGCGAAGACAAGGTGCCCGATGCGCCGCCGAACTCGCCAACCAACACGCGGGGCTTGAGTTGTTCCAAGCGTTCGCGGTGACGCTCGATGCCCGCGAGGATGCTGGCCATTTTGTAGCCGAAGGTGATGGGGGTGGCTTGTTGCAGGTTGCTGCGGCCGATGATGGGGGTGTCGCGGTGGGCTTTGGCCAGCTTGGCCAGCGAGCCCGAGATATCTTTCAAGTCGGCTTCGACCAAGGCCAAAGCTTCACGGATCTGCAGCACGGCGGCTGTGTCGGTGATGTCTTGGGTAGTTGCGCCCCAGTGGCAGTATTCGCCCAGCTTGTCGCGGCAGTTGGCGTTGATCTGGTTGACCACCGCAATGATGGGGTAGCCGATTTGCTCGGTTTTGGCCTTGAGCTTGACCCAGTCGATTTGGCTGGGTTCGCAGTTCTTCACGATTTCGTCCGCTGCTTCTTTGGGGATGATGCCCAGCTCGCCTTGCACTTTGGCCAAGGCACGCTCGATGTCGAGGTACTTGGCCGTGCGGTTTTCGTCCGACCAGACTTGGCGCATCGCGGCGTCGCTGAACATGTCGGTGAAGATCTTGGAGTCGATGATGGTGGAAGACATTTTGTTATTCCTTCTGTTGAGACGTAATGAATAGGGTTTGGGGCGGCTTCAGGCGGCCGCTTGTGAAAACTGTTGGAGGTTCAGGATGCGTTGGGCGCGCAGGTAGACAGGTTTGTCCACCATCTTTCCCTGCACCTGGAGCGCCCCCGTGGGGCCATTGCCTGTGTGAGCCGCATCCCAGGCGGTGACCACTTCGTGCGCCCAATCGACCTCCGCAGGCAGCGGAGCCAAGGCACGGCGAACGCCTGCTATTTGGGCGGGGTGGATGCACATCTTGGCGCCGAACCCTAGGCGCATGGCGTCCTGCATATCGGCTTGGGTGTGCTCGGCCAGTACCGAGGGCGTAACGCCTGCCACCGGTGCGGCGAGCCCTGCGGCCCGCGAGGCCAACACCAGCTGAGAGGCGGCCAGCGTGAGCGTGGGGCTGTCTGCGGGGATGTTCAGATCCACCATCAGATCCAGCGCGCCCAGCGCGAGCCGGGTGACCGATGCGTGGCTAGCGATGGATGGGCAGGCGGCGATGCCGGCTGCAGTTTCCACCAAGGCCAGCAACTCTGTGTCAGCTTGCATGACACCACGAACGTTTTGCAAGTCTTCAGCGCGTTCTGCTTTGGCGAGCATGACGCCGCAGGCCGGCAAGGTGCGCAGCAGGGCCAGGTCGTCAGCAAAGAAGTCGCTGCGAGCGTCGTTGATGCGCACCATCAGCCGCTGCGGGGGCAAGTTGGTGGAGGCGGCGTGCATCCAGGAGTGGATTGCCTGCCGCGCTGCAGCTTTGTCCGCAGGCGCAACCGCATCTTCCAGATCCAGGATGACGCGCTCGGCATCGCTTGCTGCCGCTTTGGCGAAGCGCTCCGGGCGATTACCCGGAACGAAGAGGTAGGTGTAGGGGGCCAGCGTGCTCATGCGGCGCTCACACTGCGGCTTCGGTGCGCAGGGCGTCTATCTGTGCTGCGCTGTAGCCCAGGCTGCCAAGAATGGCGCCGGTGTGCTCGCCCAATGCAGGCACCGGGTCCATGCGGGCAGCGCCGTGTTGCCAACTGCCGGGTGGTATCAGGGCCGGCACAGTGCCTTTGGCGGTTTCAACCGTCGTCCAGCGCTGGCGGGCTTTGAGCTGAGGGTGCTCCCACACTTCGGCCATGGTGTTGACTTGTGCATTGGCGATGCCGGCTTCTTCCAAGCGCTGCGCCACATCAGCGGCGGAGAGGCTGGAGAACGCCTGCAGAATTAAGGCAGACAGTTCCGCCCGCTGTGCACTGCGCTTGCCATTGCTGGAGAAGCGTTCTTCGCTGGCGAGTTGGGGTTGCAGCAAAACCTTGTCGCAGAAGATCTTCCACTCCCGTTCGTTTTGCAGTCCCAGCATGACGGTTTTGCCATCTCCGGCAGCAAAAGGGCCATAGGGGTAAATGGTGGCGTGGCTGGCACCGGTGCGCGCAGGAGGAGTCGCACCTTCGAAAGCGTAGTACAGCGGGTAGTTCATCCACTCGCCCAGAGCCTCGAGCATGGAAATGTCGATGCGCTGTCCCTGGCCGGTTTGCTGGCGGTGCATCAGTGCGGCCAGGATGTTGGTGTAGGCATACATGCCGGCGGCAATATCGGCAATGGATGGGCCGGCTTTGGACGGTGTATCCGGCGTACCGGTCACGGAGACGAAGCCGGCTTCGCTCTGGATCAACAGGTCATAAGCCTTCTTGTCACGGTAAGGGCCGTCGCTGCCGTAGCCGGAGATATCGCAGACGATGATGCCAGGCTTGACCTTGGAGAGCGCCTCATACGACAAGCCCAGTCGTGCGGCGGCGCCCGGTGCCAGGTTCTGCACCACGAC
Organism: Rhodoferax potami; assembly: GCF_032193805.1. Taxonomy (NCBI): domain Bacteria; kingdom Pseudomonadati; phylum Pseudomonadota; class Betaproteobacteria; order Burkholderiales; family Comamonadaceae; genus Rhodoferax; species Rhodoferax potami. The sequence continues at coordinate 2,849,007 of NZ_JAVBIK010000001.1, forward strand.
GTCCGCCTCTTCAACGATCAGGCGCATCAGGATTTTTTGCGCTTCATCGTGTTTGACGTCCAGGGTCAAGCTCTCTTTGGAGCGGTTGGTCCAGACAAAGTGTGAGGCCAAGCCGCGTACACGCTCGTCGTAACCCCGGGCAAAGTCGCCGGTGCCGGGGCGTTCAATCTTGATGACACGGGCACCCATGTCGGCCAGCTGGCGGGTGGCAAAGGGCGCTGCAATGGCGTGTTCCAGCGTGACAACGGTAATGCCTTTGAGAGGTTGCATAGCGATGAGATAGAGGGATCAGGGTTTCAGGCAAGCGTGGCAGTGGCATCCATGGTCAGAAACCCTTCGTGGTCTCTGCCCCAGAGGCGCACCGTCTTGCCATCTGCAGACGGCTCTCCGTGTACGGAGAAAGGGTGGATGTCAAACGTGGGCCGCACAGCCTTGAATTCAAAATGGCGCACCACGGCATCGGGCTTGTTGCTGCGTAACAGGTCCATCAGCAAAGTGGCAATCAGGGGGCCATGAACGATAAGGCCGGGGTAGCCCTCGACTTCGGTGACGTATTTGCGGTCATAGTGAATGCGGTGGCCGTTGAATGTCAGCGCCGAGTAGCGGAACAAGAGCACGTCGTCGGGCACGATGTGGCGCTCCCATGCAAATGCGGTCGGCGCAGCTGTAGGCGCGGGCACCACGTCATCCGGCTTGGGGGCATCGCGGTACACGATGTTGTGGTGTTCGGTGAGGGCGGGATGCCCCTCGCTATTGCGGCTGATCTCGTGGCGCACTTTCACGAAAATCAGGTTGCCTGTGCGGCCTGATTTCTCCTTCACGTCCATGATGGTGGACTTACGTCGCAGGGAGTCACCAAGACGCAAGGGTTGGTGAAAGGTGAAGTCGCTGCCCGCCCACATGCGGCGGGGTAGGGGCACGGGGGGCAAAAAGCTGCCACGTTTGGCGTGCCCGTCCGCTCCGATTTCCGATTGTGCGTACATCGGCAGGAAATACATCCAGTGCCAGAGGTACGGCAGAGGCGTTCCTTTAGGGGGGCGTTGTCCTGCCAAGGGTGCAGGCCAGTCGAGGGTGGCTGACATCGCTGCGTAGGGCGTCGCAGTGGCGATGTCGTCCACAGTTTCGCTGCGGCCGATCCAGTCTTGCAAATTCATGCTGCGTGCTCCCCGGCTCAATCGATTTGAATCTTGGCCGCGGTCACCACCGCTTTCCAATGGGCGGCTTCTTTCTTGACGAATGCTTTAAGCTGGTCAGGGGTGCCTGTCTCGACCTCTGCGCCCTGGTCTTCGATCTTCTTCTCGGTTGCTTTGTCGGTCAGGATGGCGTTCATTTCCTTGTTCAACTTGTCAATGACGGACTTGGGCGTCTTGGCGGGCGCAAACATTGCGTACCACTGCGACATGTTGACGTTGGCAATGCCTTGCTCAGCCAGCGTGGGCAATTCGGGCATCACGATGGAGCGCTTCTCGCCGGCAATGCCCAGTGCTCGCAGCTTGCCGCCTTTGACCTGCGGGTAGGCAGTAAACATGCTGGGGAACATGAGCTGGGTACTGCCCGCAATGGTGTCCACCACGGCGGGTGCAGAGCCCTTGTAAGGAATGCCCTGCATTTCCAAAGCAGCGGACATCCGGAACAGCTCGCCGGCAATGTGGGGGGCAGTGCCATTTCCCGCGCTGGCGTAGTTGAAAGTGTTGGGTTTGGCTTTGATCAGCTGGACCAGCTCTTTCGCATTTTTGGCAGGCACGTTGTTGTTCACCACCAGCACGGTGGGAGAGGCGGCAATCATGCCGATGGGCTCGAAGTCAGTGACCGGGTCGTACTTCAGCTTTTGCAGGGCCGGGTTGATGCCATGGGTGGCGATGTAGCCCAGCATGATGGTGTAGCCGTCAGGTGCAGCTTTGGCCACATGTTCAGAGGCAATGGCGCCGCCGGCACCAGCCTTGTTTTCTACCACAACGGATTGGCCGAGTTTGGCACTGAGGCCTTGGCCGATGATTCGCGCAATCGCGTCATTGGCGCCGCCAGCAGCCGTCGGGACCACGATGGTGATGGTCTTTTCAGGCCATGCCTGAGCGAGTGCCTGTGATAGCGGGGTAAACAGCGCGCCAATGGCAACCGTGGCGGTGAGCAAGTTCTTCAAGGGCATAACCGTGTCTCCTGATTGTTGTAAGCCGGATGTTGCGCTGTTGCCGTTCATTTGTGAATTGCAACTTTTGCTAGCATTAGTGCATGGCACGCATCAATTTTGATTTACAGCAACTGCAGGCTTTTGTGGCCGTGGCGGAGCGAGGCAGCTTCCGCGCTGCGGCAGACGAGATTCATTTGTCGTCTCCGGCGTTGAGCCGGCGTATCGAGCGGCTGGAGTCCATCCTGGGCGCCAAGCTGTTTAACCGCACCACCCGCGATGTGAAGCTGACGCCGCTGGGGCGCACTTTTCTCGAGCGCGCCCGCGCGGCACTGGACGACTTGGAAGCGGCCATGCTCGGCATCTCTGACATTGCGGGAAGCCGTATTGGGCGGGTGACTGTGGCCTGTGTGCCCTCAGCAGCGCTGCACTTTTTGCCCTCGGTGGTCAGTTCCTTCAGCGACAAGTTTCCGAAGATCCGCATCCGCTTGATGGATGAGGCCGCCGGCCAAGTGGTGGCCAGTGTGTTGGCGGGCGAGTGCGACTTCGGTATCGCCTTCATGGGCAACCAGGTGCCGGGGGTGGACTTCCTGCCGATTCATGATGACGAGTTTGTGCTGGCCATGCCCCGCGGGCATGCCATGGCCAAGCGCCGCTCTGTCGCATGGGCAGATTTGGCCGATGAAAAGTTGATTGCCGTCGCGCGCAGCAGCGGCAACCGTCAGCTGCTGGACGATGCCTTGGCCCGTGCCGGCTGTAACCCCTCTTACCGTTTTGAAGTCAGCCACATTGCCACGCTGTTGGGCATGGTGGAGGCGGGGTTGGGCATGGCGGCAGTGCCGCGGCTGGCGCTGCCCGCAAACCACCCTACCTTGGTGGGTGTGGCTTTACGGCAGCCAGCGGTGTCCCGGCAATTGGGGCTTACCACTTTGCATGGCGCTACCCTGAGTGCGCCCTCGCAGGTGTTTTACGAGCACCTGCGCGCGGCACTTCAGGCCAAGAAAAAGCCTAAGGCGTGAGCGTCGTTGGCACCGCCACATCCAGCATGCCGGGGTAGTCGCGGCTGAAGTGCAGTCCGCGGCTCTCGTGGCGGGCTTGGGCGCTTTTCACAATCAGGTCGGCGACCTGCACCAGGTTGCGTAGCTCCAGCAGGTCGCGGGTGACATGGAAGTGGGCATAGAACTCGGCAATCTCGTCTTGCAGCAGCGCGATGCGGTGGGCCGCGCGCTCCAGCCGTTTGTTGGTGCGCACGATGCCCACGTAGTCCCACATGAAACGGCGCAGCTCGTCCCAGTTGTGGGAGATGACCACGCTCTCGTCCGCATCGGTCACACGGCTGTCGTCCCAGGCGGGCAGTTGGCGCGGTGCTTCAGAGCTGCCATTGGCAAGCTCACTTGCTATCAAAGCAGTAGCGGATCGCGCAAACACCATGCACTCCACCAGCGAATTCGATGCCAAACGGTTCGCGCCGTGCAAGCCGGTGCAGGCGGTTTCGCCCACGGCATACAGGCCCTCGACATCGGTGCGGGCATCGAGGTCGGTGACCACGCCGCCGCAGGTGTAGTGGGCGGCCGGCACCACGGGGATGGGCTGCTTGGCCATGTCGATGCCCAGCTCCAGGCAGCGGGCGTAGATGTTGGGGAAGTGCTCTTGGATAAAGCTCAGGGGTTGGTGCGAGATGTCGAGGTACACGCAGTCAAAGCCACCTTTCTTCATCTCGAAGTCGATGGCGCGGGCCACCACGTCGCGCGGCGCCAGCTCGGCGCGCGGGTCATGTTTGGGCATGAAGCGCTCGCCGGTGGGCAGCAGCAGGCGGCCGCCTTCGCCACGCACCGCCTCGGTGATCAAAAAGCTCTTGGCGTGCGGGTGAAACAAGCAGGTGGGGTGGAACTGGATGAACTCCATGTTCTGCACCTGGCAGCCCGCGCGCCACGCGGCGGCAATACCGTCGCCAGTGGCCGTGTCGGGGTTGGTGGTGTAGAGATAGACCTTGCCGGCGCCGCCTGTAGCCAGGATGGTGTGGGGCGCCTGGAAGGTGAGCACTTCGTCAGTGTCGTCGTCCAGCGCGTACAGGCCCACGCAGCGGTTGGGGCCAGCCTGGCCCAGCTTGGTGGTAGTGATCAGGTCGACCAGCGTGTGGTGCTCAAACAGCGTCACGTTGGCGCTGGCCTTCACCTTCTCGATCAGGGTCTGTTGCACGGCTGCGCCGGTGGCATCGGTCACGTGGACGATGCGGCGCGCGCTGTGGCCGCCTTCGCGGGTGAGGTGCAGTTGGCCGGCGTGGCCCGCTTCTTCCGAAAACGGCACGCCCAGCTTTTGCAGCCAGGCGATGGATTGGGGCGCGTTTTCCACCACGAACTGCGTGGCTTTGAGGTCGCACAGGCCGGCACCGGCAATCAGCGTGTCGTCCACATGGGCGGCAAAGCTGTCGTCTTTGTCCCACACGGCGGCGATGCCGCCTTGGGCCCAGCCGCTGCTGCCTTCGCGCACCGCACGTTTGGTGAGGATGGCCACGCGGTACTGCTGCGAGAGCAGCAGCGCCGCGCTCAGGCCGGCGAGGCCGCTGCCAACGATGAGCACATCAAAGTGCAAGGGGGCGCTTGTTTTTGTTGTGGAGGTCATGCAAAAAGGGTCGGGAAAAATCAGGTTGTGGCAGACATCAGGCCGCTTGCGCATCATGCACCGCAAGTTCCAGCGCCTGCGCCAAAGTAGGGCTGAGGTTGGCCGGGCCCAGGGCCTCGGTAACGCCGCAGCGCAGCAGGATGTCTTGTGGCTGGAAGGCCAGCCCGCATGCAATCAGGCGCACACCCCGCTTGTGGCAGGTGCGCACCAAGTCCAGCACGGTGTCCGCGCCGGAGGAGTCGATGTAGAGCACGTTTTTGAAGTCCAGCACCAGTACACGGGCTGGCAGGTGGTCTTCGAGGTTTTCGATCAGCTTCACCGCGCCAAAGAAGATGGCGCCGTGCAATCGATGAGCTGCGATATCCCGTCCAAAATCAGCCAGCGGCGGGTAGTCCTGTGCGCTGAGTTGCTCGCAGCGGGAGAGGCTGGAGATGCGGTAGATGAAGGTCAGGCAGGCGGCGACCAGGCCTACTTCGACGGCCACGGTCAGGTCAAACACCACGGTGAGCAAGAACACTGCTAGCAGGGTCGCGCGGTAAGGCAGGCGGTATTGCCGCAGGTGCACAAATTCGCGCCACTCGCCCATGTTCCAGGCCACAAACATCAGGATGGCGGCCATGGCGGCCAGCGGAATGTTCTTGGCCAAGGGCGCTGTCACGAGCACCACCAGCAGCAGGGTGAGGGCGTGCACCATGCCAGCCACCGGGCTGCTGGCACCACTCTTGATGTTGGTGACCGTGCGGGCAATGGTGCCGGTGGCCGGCATACCCCCGAAAAAGGGGGTGACCAGGTTGGCAATGCCTTGGGCCATCAGCTCCTGATTGGGGTCGTGCCGGTCGCCGATCATGCCGTCAGCGACTCGGGCACAGAGCAGGGACTCAATGGCGCCGAGCATGGCCAGCGTGGTGGCAGGGATGAACAAAAAGCGCACGGTCTCCCAGCTGAAGTCGGGCAGGGCAAAGCCGGGTAATGCAGAGGGTACGCCGCCAAATCGGCTGCCGATGGTTTCTACTTCTAGGCCTGCCATGCCCACTACCAGCGTAGCCCCCACCAGTGCGACTACTGCGCCAGGCACCAGCACCAGCTTGGCAGCCCAGGCTTTGGATGGTGCTAGGCGTGCTAGACCGAACTGCCATGCCACGATGACCGCCAGACTCGCCAAAGCCAGCGCAGTTGCAGGCAGGTTGATGGAGGAGAGCGAAGCACCCAGCGTGTGCAGGATGCCGAAGAAGCTGCCCGGCATAGGGCCGGTGTTCAGGCCCAGAAAGTCTTTGACCTGCGAGAGCGCAATCAGCACCGCAATACCGTTGGTGAAGCCGATGACCACCGCAATCGGGATAAAGCGAACCAGCGTGCCCAGCCGGAAGAAACCGAAGGCGAACAACATCACACCGGACATGGCCGTGGCGATGACGAGGTTGGCATAGCCATAGCGCTCGACGATGCCGTACACAATGACGATGAATGCACCGGCCGGCCCGCCGATTTGCACCCGGCTGCCACCGAGCGCGGAGATCAGAAAGCCGGCAATGATGGCGGTGAACAGGCCTGCCTCGGGATTGAGGCCGCTGGCAATTGCAAAGGCCATGGCCAAGGGCAGCGCCACTACACCCACGGTAAGGCCGGCGCCTATGTCCCCTGCCAAGCGCTGCCGGTCGTAGCCCTGCAGGGCGTCCATCAGGCGCGGGTGAAAAAAGCGGGTTACAGCCATGCGGATCAGGCGGCAGGGTAAGCGGAAGGGTGCAGGTCCTTCCACAGGGGTTTGATCACGAGCGCCAGCAGTGCCAAGGCCAAAGGCAAGGTGGCGATGTAGCCCACATGCTTGAAGCCCATGGCCCCGGCCAAAGCGCCCAGAGCAAATGCCGCAATCAGTTTGCCCTGCAGGCGCAGCTTGTCGCGGTTGGCGCACACGGGGTGTTCAGAAGGTGCGGGGTTGATGTAGAGCAGCTTGCCCAGCTCAATACCCATATCAGTGACCAGGCCGGTGATGTGGGTGGTGCGGATTTCGGCGCGCGAGATTTTGGTGATCACCGCGTTCTGCAGACCCATGATGAAGCAGAGCAGCACCACCGTGAGCGGCACAAACAGGTGGGCAGCGACGGCAATGGCACCACCAAACAAGCCGAACACTAGCAGCAGCGCTGCTTCCAGTAATAGCGGCAGCCCGTAGGCGCTGTGCAGGTGGTGCCGCATGCCCCAGTTCACCAGCAGGGCAGTGCACATGGCACCGGTCACAAAGGCCAGCAGCATGGCCAGGCCGACCAGTGCAGTGCTGGTGTGGCCAAGCACCAAAGCATCCGCCATGCCCGACACCACGCCCGTCATGTGGGAGGTGTACTGGTTCACCGCCAGAAAGCCGCCTGCATTGGCAGCCCCTGCCACTGCTGCGAGGGTCACGCCCAGGCGTGTGTTGGCTTGAGGGGTGCGCTGCACATCGGTCCAACCACGGATCAGGGGGATCATGCTGTGGGACCGGTGTGTGCTGTGCCTGATGGATAAAGCGACTGTGCTTTAGTGGATGCGCATGCCAGGCTGGGCGCCGGGCCAGGGGTTCAGGATGTAGATGCCGGGGTTGGCGCCTTCATCTGCATGGCTGGCCGCCATGACCATGCCTTCCGACATGCCGAACTTCATCTTGCGCGGTGCCAGGTTGGCCACCAGCACGGTGAGCTGGCCTACCAACTCTTCGGGCTTGTACATACTGGCGATGCCGCTGAACACATTGCGCGTGGTGGGTTGGCCCTCCGCGTTCTTCTCACCCACATCGAGGGTCAGGCGCAGCAGCTTGGTGGAGCCTTCGATGGCTTCGCAGTTCACGATCTTGGCGATACGCAGGTCGATTTTGGCGAAGTCGTCAATGCTGATGGTGGGGGCCAGGGCCTCGCCACCGGGGGCATTGGGGTCAGCTGGCACAGCCGCTGGTGCTGACTTTGCTACCTTTTTAGGAGCTGCTTGCGTAGGCTTCATCTGGGCTAGAGGCTCTTTTGGTTCAAAAAGCGCTTCCAGCTGTTCGGGGGTGACGCGTTGCATCAGGTGCTGGTAAGGCTGGATGGCTTGCACATCGCCGGCCACGGCCCAGGTGTCCATGGGGCGGCCCACAAAGCTTTGCACTGCTTGCGCCAAGCCGGGCAGCACAGGGGCCAAGTAACGGCTCAAGGCGTCAAACGCGTTGATCAGCACCGAGCACACTTGGTGCAGTGCCTCGTTGTTAGCCACGTCTTTGGCCAAGTCCCAGGGCTTGTTCTGGTCCACATAGGCGTTCACTTTGTCGGCCAGGAGCATGACTTCGCGGGTGGCCTTGCTGTACTCGCGGGCCTCGAAATGGGAGGCCAGTGCGTCAGAAGCACCCCGGATTTCAGCCAGCAGTGCGCCGCCTTGGGTACCGAAGTTGCTGGTTAGCTTGCCGTCAAAGCGCTTGGTCAAAAAGCCGGCGGCGCGGGATGCGATGTTGATGAACTTGCCGATCAAATCGCTGTTCACCCGCAGCATGAAGTCTTCGGCGTTGAAGTCGATGTCTTCGTTGCGCGCCGACAGCTTGGCCGCCAGGTAGTAGCGCAGCCACTCGGCGTTCATGCCCAGGCTCAGGTACTTCAGCGGGTCCAGGCCGGTGCCACGGCTTTTGCTCATCTTCTCGCCGTTGTTCACGGTCAGGAAGCCGTGCACAAACACGTTGTTCGGCGTCTTGCGGCCGCTGAACTTCAGCATCGCCGGCCAGAACAGGGTGTGGAAGGTGACGATGTCTTTGCCGATGAAGTGGTACTGCTCGGTATCACTTGCTGCCATGTATTCGTCAAAGCTGCGGGTGTCGCCGTGCTTGGCCTTCGGGCCGCCCTTGTCGAACCAGTTTTTGAGCGACGCCAAGTAGCCCACAGGCGCGTCCAGCCACACGTAAAAGTACTTGCCCGGCGCATCGGGAATCTCAATGCCGAAGTAGGGGGCGTCGCGCGAAATGTCCCAGTCGCCCAAGCCTTCGCTCTGGGTGCCGTCCGGGTTGTTGCGCACGCTGAACCACTCTTTGATTTTGTTGGCCACTTCGGGCTGCAGCTTGCCGTCTTGCGTCCAGTTCTCCAGAAACTCCACGCAGCGCGGGTCCGACAGTTTGAAGAAGTAGTGCTCAGAATTCTTCAGCTCTGGCTTGGCGCCTGAGAGGGCTGAGAAGGGGTTGATCAGGTCGGTGGGCGCGTAGACCGAGCCGCAGACTTCGCAGTTGTCGCCGTACTGGTCCTTGGCGTGGCACTTGGGGCACTCGCCTTTGATGTAGCGGTCTGGCAGGAACATGTTCTTTTCGGGGTCGAAGAACTGTTCGATGGTGCGCACTTCAATCAGGCTGCCATCGGCGCGGTCGCGCAGGTCGCGGTAAATCTGGCGGGCCAGCTCGGTGTTTTCGGGCGAGTGGGTGCTGTGCCAGTTGTCAAAGCTGATGTGAAAGCCATCCAGGTACTGCTTGCGGCCGGCGGCGATGTTGGCCACGAACTGCTCGGGGGTCACACCCGCCTTTTCAGCCGCAATCATGATGGGGGCGCCGTGGGTGTCGTCCGCACCCACAAAGTTCACCGCATTGCCCTGCATGCGCTGGTACCGCACCCAGATGTCGGCCTGGATGTATTCCATGATGTGACCGATATGGAAGTTGCCGTTGGCGTAGGGGAGGGCGGTGGTAACGAATAGTTGGCGGGGCATGGGGAATCGACTTTCACAGAGGAACCGGTGATTTTAGTCGGGGCGGGGATGGCCGTTGTGCGTCCATGTTTTGTGGTGGGATCAGGCGGGCCGGGCGCTTTGCTACGTGTCCCCCGGCCTTCGGCCTCCTCCTTGACCTACGCAAAACGCCCAGCCCGCCTGATCCTGCGCGGTAGCGTTAGCGCGAACCTACAATTCGCGGCCTCTCGACTCTTAAAGCCGCTTATGCACACCATCGCAGCGATCAGCCCTTCCGATTTCTTGTCGAGGACCTTCCACACCGCAGTGTTCGCGGGCGGTGGTAACCGGTGCTGGTGGCAGGCCGGGGCGGTGGAGCGACTGCGGGATCAGGCGAATTGGCAGGTCAGGCGTTTGATCGGGGTGAGTGCCGGTGCGGGTGTGGCGACGGCATTTGCGACCGGGCGTTTGCAAGAGGCTTTGCAATCCGCTGTGGAGCGCTTCAACACCACGCCCAAAAACATAGTTTGGGCAGATCTGCTGAAAGGTAAACGTCCTTTCGTGTTGCCGCGCATCTACCCGGACTGGATCGAGAGCTTTTTGCAGGCGGCGGATTTGCAGCGCTTGCAACAAGGTTCCCTCAAGGTGGATGTAGCCATTACCCGTCCAATACCCTACTTGCCTGTGACGCTGTCCACTGCGCTGGCGCTAGCGCTGTATTCCACCGAAAAGTTCTGGCTCAAGACCTTTCACGGAAGGGTGCCGCACTGGGTGGGGCTGCGGTCCGAGTATCACGATGTGACTGGGTGCGCCCATCTCGAAGACGCCCGAAGCTTGCTTATGGCCTCTGCCGCAGCGGTACCTATCACGCCCACCCACAAAGTGAACGGGCGTGCCGCGCTGGATGGGGGGTTTTATGACAACGTCCCCTTGTCCCGCGACCGTGTGGATGACGCCGGAACCTTGGTTCTGTTGACCCGCCATCGCACTGATCTGCCACTCGCATTTGACATGGGTGGACGCACTTATCTGCAACCCAGCCGTCCCGTCGCCGCAACCAATATGGACTGCACCAGTGGCAGCAATGTGCAGAGCACCTATGCCCAGGGTCTTGAGGACATTGGTGCCTGGTTACACAAGGTCAATTAGTTATTGGAATAGCCAAGCCAACATTCCCCTACGCAGCAGCAGGTTGGGGGTACGTACCCCCAGCCTGCTGCGAGCCCAGCAAAGACTAAGCGCGAGAAAGGAAGCTCAGTCCTTAAACACAGGCGCCCGCTTCTGCATGTTCGCCGTCATCGCCTCGGTCAGGTCCTTGCTCATCAGCATGGCGGCGTTCCAAGTGGCGATGTAGTTCAGGCTGTCGGCCACGCTGTGGTCTCGGGCGTAGGTGATCATTTCCTTGGTGCCGCGGATCGATAGGGGCGACTTGGCCGCAATCGTGGCGGCAATCTCCTGCACCCCGGCGTAGAGCGCCTCGCGACTTTCAAACACGCGGTTCACCAAGCCGATGCTCTTGGCCTCTGCGGCCTCCATCTTGCGGCCGGTGTAGGCCAGCTCACGGGTGATGCCATCGCCCACCAACTTGGGCAGGCGCTGCAGAGTGCCCACGTCGGCAGTCATGCCGATGTCGATCTCCTTGATGGTGAAAAACGCATCGGCGCTAGCGTAGCGCATGTCCGCGCAGGTCACCAAGTCGATACCACCCCCGATGCAGCCACCATGGATGGCCGCCAACACTGGTTTGCGGCAACGCTCCAAGCTAGTGAGCGTGTCTTGCATGTCCAGAATCATGCGGCGCAGGCTCTCGCGCATGCGGCCGTCGCAGTCGTTGGCGATCTGCGGGCCTATGCCCATCATCATTTGCAGGTCGATGCCCGCGCAAAACAACTTGCCTTCGCCTTGCAACACCGCCACACGTGTTTCGGGGGTGCGGTCTACCCACTCAAAGGCTTGGCGGATTTCTTGCCACATGGTGGCGTTCATGGCATTGGCTTTGTCGGGGCGGTTCAGGCGGATGGTGGCGATGTGCGCGTCCAGCGTGACTTTCAGGGTTTCAAACTGCATGGTGTCTCCCGCTAAGGATGTTTTTGGCGTCTAGCCAGCGCAGTCATTGCGCTGGCAGCTATGAAATAAATAGCAAAATGGCGAAGGGGTTAGCCTTTGGCCGGCTTCATCATGGCCATATAGGGTGCCAGGCGCTTGCCCATCTCGTCGCCCAGCGCTTGCAGGCCGCTCATGGGGCGCACCATGACTTCAAAGTCGGTGATCTTGCCCTCGGCGTCGAACTGCACCATGTCAATGCCGTTGAGCTCTTTGCCATTCACCTTGGCGCTGAACTCAAGCACCAGGCTCAGGCCGTCGGCACTGGCCAGCTCGCGGTGGTACTTGAAGTCTTCAAACACCTGCACCACGTTGGTCAAGATGACTTGCACCGCCTGCGCGCTGGGGTAGGGCGTATGCGCCATGGGCGAGCGGAACACGGCCTTGCGGTGCAGGATGGTGGGCAGCTCGGCCAAGTTGTTCTCGGCAATCATCTGGTGCCACAGCTTGAGGCTGGCGGCCACCGGGGCGGGCAGGGTTTGCGCCAGCGTGGGGGCAGCACCTGCTTCGGCAGCTTGGGCGGGCACAGCACCGAAGGCCAAGGCCAGCTCGGTACCTTGCTTGATGGCGCGCTTGGCGTCCAGCTCGGCAGCTACATCGGCGCCGCCAATCAGGTGCACGTTGACGCCTGCGGCTTGCAGGTCAGCCTGCAGCGCGCGCTGCGGGTCTTGGCCTGCGCAAACCACCACGTTATCCACGGGCAGCACCATCTCCTTGTCGCCCACAGTGATGTGCAGGCCGGCATCGTCCACCTTACGATAGGTCACGCCGTTGATCATTTCTACGTCGCGGTTCTTGAGCGAGGTGCGGTGAATCCAGCCGGTGGTCTTGCCCAGGCCGTCACCCACTTTGGTGGTCTTGCGCTGTAGCAGGTAGACCTTGCGTGGTGTCTTCTCAATGTGCGCGGGCTTCAAGCCACCAGCGCTGGCATAGCTAGTGTCCACACCCCACTCGGCGAAGAATTTGGCTTGGTCCAAACTGGGGCTGGTGCCTTCGTGCAGCAAGAACTCGGCAGTGTCAAAGCCGATGCCGCCCGCACCAATCAGCGCCACGGTTTTGCCCACGGGTTTCTTGTCACGCAGTACGTCCAGATAGCCCAGCACTTTGGGGTGAGTAATGCCTTCAATCTCAGGCATGCGCGGTGTTACGCCAGTGGCCAGCACCACGTGCTTGAAGCCGGCCGCTGTCAGGTCTTGTGCGCTGACTTTTTGGTTCAGTTGCAGCTTCACGCCGGTCAGCTCAATTTGCTTACCGAAGTAACGCAGGGTTTCGTAGAACTCTTCTTTGCCGGGCACTTGCTTGGCCACGTTGAACTGGCCACCGATTTCGCTGGCTGCATCAAACAGCGTCACCTCAAAGCCGCGCTTGGCCGCTTCAGTAGAGAAGGCCAAACCGGCCGGACCTGCGCCCACTACGGCAATGCGCTCTTTGCTGGGGGCGGGGCTGTCCACCATCAGGGTCTCGTGGCAGGCGCGCGGGTTCACCAGGCAGCTGGTGATCTTGCCGCCAAAGGTGTGGTCCAAGCAGGCCTGGTTGCAGCCGATGCAGGTGTTGATCTGGTCGGCTTTGCCCTCGGCCGCCTTTTGCACAAACAGCGGGTCGGCCAGAAAGGGGCGTGCCATGCTCACCATGTCGGCTTGGCCGCTGCTAAGGATTTGCTCGGCCACCTCAGGCGTGTTGATGCGGTTGGTGGCAATCAGCGGAATCTTCACCTTGCCTTTGAGCTGCTCGGTCACCCAGGCAAACGCGGCGCGTGGCACTTTGGTGGCGATGGTGGGGATACGGGCCTCGTGCCAGCCGATGCCGGTGTTCAGGATGGTCACGCCAGCGGCTTCCAGCGCTTGCGCGAGCTGCACCACTTCTTCTTTGGTCGAGCCGCCTTCCACCAAGTCCAACATGGACAGGCGGAAGATGATGATGAAGTTGGCTCCCACCCGTGCGCGCGTCTTGCGCACGATCTCCAGGGCAAAGCGGATGCGGTTTTCATAGCTGCCGCCCCACTCGTCGTCGCGCTGGTTGGTTTGCTTGGCAATGAATTCGTTGATCAGGTAGCCCTCAGAGCCCATGATCTCCACGCCGTCGTAGCCCGCGCTTTGGGCCAGGGCTGCCGCGTTTGCGTAGTCCTCAATCGTCTGGCTCACCTCTTCAGAAGTCAGCGCATGGGGGCGGAAGGGGCTGATAGGTGCCTTGAGGGCGCTGGGTGCCACCAGCTCGGGGTGGTAGGCATAGCGGCCGAAGTGCAGGATCTGCATACAAATCTTGCCGCCCGCAGCGTGCACTGCGTCGGTCACCACCTTGTGCTTGTCCGCTTCTTTTTGCGTGGTCATGGCAGCACCACCGGGCATGGGGCGGGCGCGGTCATTGGGGGCAATACCGCCGGTCACGATCAGGCCTACGCCGCCCTTGGCGCGCTCGGCGTAAAAGGCGGCCATGCGGGTGAAGCCATCTTTGGCTTCTTCCAGGCCCACGTGCATGGAGCCCATGAGCACCCGGTTTTTCAGGGTGGTAAAGCCCAGGTCCAGGGGGGCGAGCATGTGGGGGTAGGTGAGCGTGGCAGTCATGGGTGTCTCCTGTTATGTGTTCGGGTGGCCGGCCGTTACTAAGGCACGCGCGGCTATGCAACCAGTTGCAGTGTAGAAGTCTAGCCAGATTTATGCAACTGGTTGCATAGTTAGAGTGCTGCCCTTAGACTCGCCCGCATGTCGCTTGCCCATGCCGTGCTCACTTCGCTGATTGAAAAACCTTCCTCAGGGTACGAGCTGGCGCGGCGGTTTGACAAGTCCATCGGCTACTTCTGGCACGCCACGCACCAGCAGATTTACCGCGAATTGGCCCGCATGGAAGAGAAGGGCTGGATCGTCTCTGACAGCGCGCCCGACGCCGGCGCCACCCGCAAGCGCGAGTACAAGGTGCTGCCGGACGGTCGTGCCGAACTGGTGCGCTGGACCAGCGAGCCCGCTGCGTCTATGGATTTGCGTGATGAGTTCACCGTCAAAATCCGCGCTGATGCCGCTTTGAATGAAGTGGACTTGAGTGATGAACTCCGTGCCCGCATTGCCCAGCACACGGAGCGCTTGGCCCACTACCGCGCCATCGAAGCCCGAGACTTTGCGCGGGGAGATGCGATGCCGCGGGCGAAGCGGCTGCAGCATCTGATCCTGAAGAAGGGGATCATGTTTGAGGAGGGCAGCATTGCCTGGGCGCGGGAGGCGTTGGGGGTGTTGGAAAGCACCGATGGCTGACATTTCGGGCGCTATCAAGTGATAGTGTGAGCAGCTGCTTTGCAGCGAAAGCAGTCAATAAACTGAATCCGCAGAGATGTTTCAATAATGAATACAAAGGAACTTGAAAATGGGTGGAATTGCAGTACTTTTGCTATTTGCTTTGGGGCTATGGATTGGTATCTGTTTAATTCGATTTGGTTGGAAGATTGGGTCTTGGAAGGGAATGTCGTTGGCAGCAGTTCTTGTCATCGGGCTACCAATTTTTGATGCTCAGCTCGGTCGTGCGATTCTTCAAAGGAAGTGTGACACCGATGGGAAGATTACAGTTATCGAATCGATTTCCAACGTTGAAGGTTTTGGCGTGTTGCATGGTGTTTTTCCAGACTCTCCAAAGTACTATGGTTATCGCTATGTTGAAGGCGGATATGCATATCAACAGCACGAAAGAGTTGTACTTGCCGACGATGGGGGGATTGGAACTGTCGTGAAAGGGGTTACGCCCATTGCGGAGTACCTCTTGCGCGAAAGGGCAGGAAGAGATACAGCCTATTTTTCTCGACAAAGAATCTCAGTAATTGAACTCAACACCGGCCGGGAATTGGGTGGGTACGACAGCATTCATTTTCGTGGTGGATGGGTTGAACGTGTACTAGGCGCGTTGTCAGATTCGGGCAGCACAAAGGGCGCGAGTTGCGGCGACTTTAGTACTCAGGAGGCTAAGAAGATGAAATTACTGCATTCAGTATTGCAACCTTCAACTGACTCGACGGGCGGGACTGTACCCAAAATGCCGCCTAATGTTGGAAAGCAATAGTGAAAAGGATGTAAGTCCTGTTACTTGACTCCTCCCCTGTTAGGTGAGCCTTTGTTGAGGGGTCATAGTAGATTTATTTGTCTTTTTAATTGAGCTTTTGCTTTGAGGCGCCCGAAAAGTCGGCAAACAGCCTGAAGACGTCTTTGCTTTGCAGTGGAAGCGGTCATATTTCAAACCTACCGGTTGGGGTCTATTTTCATCTTTCAGGGGAACCTACACTGGCGGTGGAGGAAAACCTTAACTTTTACCTAATGATTATTGCTAAACCGCGCACATGAACCCAAGTTACATACCCGCATTACTGTATGCCTTAGGCACAAAAATTGTTCCCTTTCTTTTCTTATGCGCCGCCATAATAATTTTTAGCCGTAGAAAAAGCGTGCCCTCGGTTGCGTTTCTTCTTGGCTGCATTGTGACGGTCGTAGTGCCATACGCTTCGTTATTCACTCAGGGAGTCAGCTGGGGACATATCCAGCATTTGTTCACAACTGTGGCATACCTGATTCAAGGAACCGGTTTACTTTTTTATGCACTGTCAATTCCGAAAACTTCGGACTAACTGTTTGGTCAAAGCCTACTAACCTACATGCGCGAACAGTTACGACTGTGCGTTGAATTCAAATGCCCGCTATGGGACGGAGTAAAAGACTGCTTCCGGCCTAGACGAGAAAAATTAGTTGGCCATTACTCAAAGTTCAAATTTCAGAAGAACTCAAACAAAAAAAAGCCCGGCAGAGCCGGGCTTTTTGTTGGCGGCGTCCTTTAACGCAAACCGCCGCTACTTTCTTTGTCACTCAGGCAGCCAGCTTGGCAATGCCATTGGCCGCTTCGGCCAATGCCTCCGCCTTCTTAGCGTCGCCCATGGCTACGCCTTCGGCGCGCACAAAGCGCACGTCGGTGATGCCCAGAAAACCGAACAAAGTTTGCAGGTAGCTCTCTTGGTGTTCCGCAGCACGGCCCCAGTCGTTGGTGGAATACACACCGCCGCGGGTGGACGCCACGATCACGGTTTTGCCACCGGCCAGACCTTGGGGGCCGGTTTCGGTGTACTTGGGTAATCCCCCCAATTTCCACCGGACCTAAAAGTAGAACGGTTATGCAGCCATGGCCAAGTGCTGCATTGGGGTGAAACCGCCCAGGGCCATATTCGGGCGGTCGTGATTGTAGGACCACATCCACTGCGTGGCGAAGTCCTGAACTTCTTCAATACTGGACCAGTAATACTGGGATAGCCATTCGTATCGAACAGTCCTGTTAAACCGTTCGACATAGGCATTCTGCTGTGGCTTGCCCGGCTGGATATATTCAAACCGGATGCCCCATTCCTCGGCCCAGTTCTGGATGGTGCCACTGATGTTCTCGGGCCCGTTGTCACATCGAATCACTTGCGGCTTGCCACGCCAGGAAATGATCTGCTTCAATGCTCGGATCACCCGCTCCGACGGCAGCGAGAAGTCCACCTCAATGCCCAGCGCCTCACGGTTGAAGTCGTCGATGACATTGAACAAGCGCAGGTTACGGCCGTCCTCCAGCTTGTCGTGCATGAAGTCCATCGACCAGACCTGATTGATGGCCTCTGGCACAGCCAAAGGCTCGGGCTTCTCACGCACCAAGCGCTTCCTAGGCTTGATACGTAGGTTCAACTCCAGCTCACGATAGATGCGGTACACGCGTTTATGGTTCCACCCGAAACTCTTCACATTGCGCAGATACAGGTAGCACAGGCCAAAGCCCCAGTTGCGGTGGTTGTCCGTCAGCCGCATCAACCAATCAGCGATGAGTTCATTCTCAGCGTTTTGCTTGGACTCGTAGCGGTAGCAGGATTCGCTGATTGAGAACACGGAACAGGCGACCCGTATGGCAAGCCCACGCTGCTGCACGACTTCTTTGGCCATCTCGCGCCGGCGAGACGGCCGGCTTACTTTTTTGCGAGGTACTCGTTGGCGATCTCGGCCTTGAGTTTCTCTTCCAGATACATCTTCTTAAGCCGCCGGTTCTCGTCTTCGAGTTCCTTCATGCGGGCCATCATGGATGTGTCCATGCCACCAAACTTGGCACGCCACTTGTAGAACGTGGCGGTGCTGATCCCCAACTCACGACAGATATCAGGAACCGGCAAACCGGCTTCAACACGCTTCAATGCAGCCATGATCTGGCTATCCGTAAATCTCGACTTCTTCACGTAGAACTTCCTTCTTAGAAAATTCTACTTCTCGGTCCTTTGGTTTATCGGGGGGATTACCCTTGAAGGTGCGGCCGACTTGGGCAATGCGGTCAACCCAAGCCTTGAGCTGGCTGGGGATGCTGAAGTTGTACAGCGGGGCGCCGACCACGATCACATCGGCGGCCAGAAACTGGGTCACCAGCGCCTCAGAGATGACGTTCTCGCGCTTCTGCACATCCGTTAGCTCAGCACCGGCAGGGGCGCGGAAGCCCAGGGAGTCGGCAGACAGGTGGCTGGGCGTGTCCACGGCCAGGTCCAAGTACTCCACGGTGGTGCCGGGGTGGTTGTTGACCCACTGAGCGACGGTGTCTTTGGTCAGTTGGCGGGAGACAGAGTGGTCGCCCAAGATGCTGGAGTCGATGTGCAAGAGTTTCATGACAAGTCCTTGAAGGGGTTAGTTCGATGGGACTAGTTTCCAAGAAAGGCGAATGTTTGATAAGTCAGCATATTTGCGTTAGATTGTCCTGAAAATGGGACGATAAAGGGCGCAAATGCAAGATACCAATGACATGCTGTACTTCGCCGAGGTGGTGGAGCGGGGCGGCTTTGCTGCTGCCGGGCGGCATCTAGGCATTCCCAAATCCAAGCTTTCGCGCCGCGTGGGCGAGCTGGAAGCCCGGTTGGGCGTGCGCCTGCTACAGCGCACTACGCGCAAGCTTTCGGTTACCGAAGTGGGCGAGGTCTATTTGCGCCACTGCATTGCCATGCGCGATGCAGCCGAAGCGGCCGCCCAGGCAGTGGAGCAGGTGCAGACCGAGCCACGCGGCACCATTCGTATTGCCTGTCCAGTGACGCTGGCCCAAAGCACGGTGGGGCCGATCATGGCGCTATTTTTGGCGCGCCACCCTCTGGTGAAGGTGGACATGCGCATCAGCAACCGGGTGGTGGATCTGGTGGAGGAGGGCGTGGACGTGGCGCTGCGTGTGCGTATTTCGCTGGACGACAGTGGCAGCCTGGTAGTGAAAAAGTTGGGCGAGTCCAATACGGTGTTGGTGGCCAGCCCGCTGCAGTTGGCGCGGCAGGGGCAGCCTGCCTCGATCAATGATTTGGCGCACATGGACACGATTTCCATGTCAGCTATAGATGGCCGTGCCAGCTTGGTCTTGCTAGGGCCGGGTGGCGCCACACACGCCTTGGTGCATAAGCCGCGCTATGTGGCGGATGACTTGTTAACGCTCAAGTTCGCTGCTTTGCAGGGTACGGGCATGTGCTTTTTGCCGGACTACATGTGCCGGCGCGAACTAGAGCAAGGCCGGCTGGTACATGTGCTGCCGGGCTGGGCGCCGCCACGCGGCATATTCCATGCGGTGTACCCGTCACGCCGCGGCATGGTGCCGGCCGTACGGCGTTTTTTGGATTTTTTGGGCGAACACACCAGTAACGAAGGCATGCCCGTGCTGCCGCCGGGCTGTCCGTCCATCGACTGAGGCCGTTGTGAGTCAGTGCAAGCGCGGTGTGGGCTTGCTTAGTCCGGAATGCTGATACCCATTGCGGCCAGCTTTTTGGCCCAGGTGGCTCTGCGCTTTTCTGCTTTGGCAGCGGTATCCACCGCTGCTTTGATGGCGGCGGGACCTTTTTTGGCCACGGTCTGGATCAACCCTTGTTTGTGAGCAGCATCGGCTGCGGCGCGTTGGTAGGTGGCCAGCAGACTGGCGGATGCGGAGGATGTGGTCACACGGGCCTCGGTGGCAAAGCGCCTATTGTCTACGGTGCGCGACGGCGGATAGTTACGGCAGCCGCAGGGGGTCTTTGCGGCGTTCCACAAATTTTGTGTCGCCGGGCTCCGGGTCATTGTTGGCCGGGTCGTTCCAACCGAAGAACTTGCAGACCTCGGCGCGCTGCTTTTGGGCGTCGGCATATCCCAGCGCCATGAGCTCGGTGGTGTAGCCGCTCTCAAACAGCAGGTAGCTGGCGAGTGCGGCGCCTTTGACGTCGGCCTTGGCGGACGACACCCCCACGCCGCCCAGCATGGTGCGCACCGCGTGCGGCAGGTCGCCCACGTGCCGCGAGGCGACTGCATCCAGCCGCTGGCTCGGCGCAATAACCAGCAGCTCCACCGGCCGCAAAGAGCTGCCTTTGCGCAAGTCTTCTGGCACCAGTTTGATGGTCTGGTTGATGCGCTGCACCCGCTCCACATCCACGGCCAGTGCATCCAAAAAGATATTCGACAAGGCGTGACCGGCGATCTGGGCGATGCTCGGGTAGCTGCTGGTGGTGTGGAGGTGCGCCTCTTCTTTAGGCTCGTGCATGCGCCCAGCGCCGATCACCAGTATGCGTTCTGCTCCTAAATGGATAGCAGGTGCCACCGGCGCACTTTGGCGCATAGAGCCGTCGCCAAAGTATTCATCCCGCCCGTTGATGTGCAACTGCGTTGCCGGAAACACAAACGGGATCGCGCTGGATGCGAGAAGGTGGGCATGGGTGATCCGGTCCCGGACGGCGAATCGCTGGGTGCGGAACCAGGGCATGAGGCGCCTGTCGCCTTCAAAAAAGGTCACGTGATCGCCGGTGCTGTAGCTAGACGCAGTGACCGCCAGCGCCTGCAAATGCCCCTGGCGCACCAGTTCCGGCAAGCGATCCAGCGGCACCAGGCCCTGCAAAAGTTCACCCAAAGGGCTGTTGTCCAGCAGAGAGCGCGGTTTGACGCGGCGCCATTTGGCCAGCACCCAGCCCAGCGAGAGCAAGGTCATCCAGGTCGCGCCGGAGCGCAACATGCTCAGGTGGTCCGCGCGGTACACATCGTGCGCATGGAAGTTTTGCCAAGTGTGCGCGATCTTGCGGATCGTACCGTCGAAATCATCCGACCCGCAGGCCAGGGCCGACGCGTTGATGGCCCCGGCAGAAGTGCCGGCAATGATGGGGAAGGGGTTGGATTGCCAGCCGGCACCGCAGGCCAGCCGCAAGTCGGCAATGGCTTCCAGGACTCCGACCTGGTAGGCGGCGCGTGCGCCTCCACCGGTCAGCAGCAGGCCGGTCATGGGTACGGTGGACATGGCAGCGCTCATACTCTTCATTATGAAAAGCCCACCGGACTTGTAAATAGCAAAGTGTGCGGGGTTAACCCTTGATTGGTGGCACAGACTTTGCACCTTGGGCAACGGCGGGTATGCCCCCTTGGATAGACTCGCCCGATTCAGGAGTTTTTATGGCGTTTACCGAACAAGACATTACCCAGGCCCTGCAGAGCCTGATCGACCCGAACACCGGCGCCACGTTTGCCAGCGCCAAAGCTTTCAAAAACATCAAGGTCCAAGGCGCTGACGTGCAACTGGACCTGGAGCTGGGCTATCCCGCCAAGAGCCAATGGCCCGCGCTGGTGGCACTGGTAACCCACACCACACGCACCGTGGCTGGCGTCGGTGCAGTGACCGTGAGCCCTAAGCTCCACATCGTGCCCCATGCGGTGCAGCGTGGTGTGCAGCTGCTGCCGGGTGTGAAAAACATTGTGGCCGTGGCATCCGGCAAGGGCGGTGTGGGCAAGAGCACCACCGCAGCCAACTTGGCGTTGGCCTTGGCCGCCGAGGGCGCGCGGGTGGGCTTGCTCGATGCAGACATTTACGGCCCCAGCCAACCCATGATGATGGGCATTGAAGGCCGCCCCGACACAACCGACGGCAAAACCATGGAGCCCATGGAAAACCACGGTGTGCAGGTCATGTCGATTGGGTTTTTGGTCGATGGCGATCAGGCCATGATCTGGCGCGGCCCCATGGCCACTCAGGCGCTGGAGCAGTTGCTGCGCCAGACCAACTGGAAAGACCTCGATTACCTGATCGTCGACATGCCGCCCGGCACCGGTGATATCCAGCTCACCCTGAGCCAGCGGGTTCCTTTGACCGGCGCAGTGGTGGTGACCACGCCGCAAGACATTGCCTTGTTGGATGCCAAAAAGGGCATCAAGATGTTTGAGAAGGTCGGTGTGCCGATTCTCGGCATCGTCGAAAACATGGCGGTTCATGTGTGCAGCAACTGCGGCCATGTGGAGCACATTTTCGGGGCCGATGGCGGCAAGAAAATGGCGGCCGGCTATGGCATGGATTACCTGGGCGCCTTGCCTTTGGCCTTGCACATCCGTGAGCAAGCAGACAGCGGCACCCCAACGGTGGTTGCTGCACCTGAGAGCGAAGTAGCGGGCCTCTACAAAGGTATTGCCCGCCAGGTAGCGATCAAAATCGCGGCGCAATCCAAAGACTTCTCGAGCAAGTTCCCCACGATCACTATCAGCAAGAACAGCTAATAGCGCGGCGTTGGCATGAATCTGCTTTCGTCTCTGCGCTATCTGGTGGCTCTGGATGAGCACCGGCATTTCGCGCGGGCTGCACAGGCCTGCCACATTACCCAGCCCGCACTCTCCAATGCCCTGAGGGCGTTGGAAGAAGAATTTGCGGTGGTCATCGTGCGCCGCGGCCGAACCTTTGTGGGTTTTACCCCCGAGGGCGACAAAGTGCTGGACTCTGCCCGCCGCATGTTGCACGAGCACAAGGTGCTTGCCCAATCTTTGCGTAGTACGGTGGACCAGCCTGCGGGCCGTTTTGTCGTGGGGGCAGTGCCGACGGCGGTACCTATTGCCGCGCGGTTTGCTGCCATGCTCCATGCCCGGCACCCGGAGCTGATGCCGGTGGTGCTCTCGCTGAGTTCAAGCGAGCTTGAAAAGCGGCTCGAAAGCTTGTCTATCGATCTGGCGCTGGGTTACACCGAGCGCATGGATTTGCGGGCGGTGCAGCTGACGGCGTATCCGCAATACAACGAACACTACTTTTTGTTACGAAAATCCCGGACGCCGCATGCGTTCGAATTGCAGATCGCGGAGCCGGAGTCGTGGCTACAGGCGTCCGAGGTTTCTCTATGTCTGCTGACCTCTGAAATGCACAACCGCACCATCGTGGATGCCTCGTTTGCGGCGGCAGGTTGCACCCCCAAAGTGGTGATGGAAACCAACTCCATCTTGACCATGGCGCTTAGCGTCGTGGCGGGCCAGGTGTGCAGCGTCATGCCCGGCGCGCTGGTGTCCACAGTTCGCGGCTACCGGGAGTTGGAGGCTGTTCCCTTGGTGAGCCCTCAAGTGCTCACCCCTATCAGCTTTATGGCGCAGACGGCGGTGCGGCCATCACGCGCCATGGAAGCAGCCCTGCAACTGGCGCAAGACAGTGCTTGGTTGCGCCATGTGGCGACGCATACGGGACTTTTCACCGCCTTTTAGTTTGATTTGAATCAAGAAAATTGGTGTACAAACTGTGATTTTTAAAGTCTTAAAACTTGCAGGGCCATATGGTGTTGGACCGGCCATTGCAATCACAGAGAGTGACCCCCCATGCGCGTGTTCAATGGCCCCCAGCGGCGTGTCAATGCTGCTGCCCGAAAGTTTGCTGCGAGCTTGAGCGGTAGCTTTTCGCTGGACCCGCATGCGCGGATCGATGTGCAAGGCCGCTCCACGCCGGCGCTGCGCAACGGTGCTCGCATTCTCAACATGGACTTCGCGTTAGCCGATGAATTCACCCGCGCGACTGGTCTGGTCGCCACGGTGTTTGCGAGGGATGGCAGCGACTTCTTCCGCGTCACAACCTCGATTCGCAAGCAGGATGGTGAGCGCGCGATTGGCACTCCGCTGGACCGCTCGCAGCCGGCCTATACCGATGTACTGCAAGGCCGCTCCCATACCGGCTATGCGATTGTTTTCGGCAAGCAGTACCTCACCCGTTACGAGCCGATCAAGGATAGCCAAGGGCAGGTGATTGGCGTTTTGTTCGTTGGTTTGGACGTGACATCGTCGCCGGGCATGGGGCTGGCAGCCTCGATGGCCTGGCGTGTCTCAGCGGTCTACGGTGTGGTGGAACTGCTGTACCTTGCGGCAAACGGCCAGCTCGGAAATCTCCAGGAGATGGGCATGAGCGGCTTCATGCTCGCACTGCTGTGGGTGACCACCTACAGCCTGATGAATCACTTTGTGGCCCAGCCCTTGAAGGCTGGTCACTCCGCTTCGCAGCGTATGGCCTCGGGGGATTTGACACGCCAGGTCCATGTCGGCACCAGCGATGACATCGGGCAAGTGCTGATGGCTATGAACAGCATCAACGTGGGCTTGACCCTGTTGATCGGCAAAGTGCGCAATGCCTCTGATGTGGTTGCCATGGGCACCAACGAAATCGCTGATGGCAATGTCGATTTGGCCAACCGCACTGAAAAACAAGCCGGCGAGGTGAACTCCGCCGCGAGCGCTGTGCATCAACTCACCAGCACCGTGGCCCAGACGGCGGAGCAGACCCACAAAGTCAACCAGTTGGTTACCAGCGTGGCGACTGTTGCCAGCAGCGGTAGCCAGGTGGTGCAGGATGTGGTGAGCACCATGGGGCAGATATCCACCAGTGCCAACAAGATCAACGACATCATTGCCTTGATTGAAGGCATCGCTTTTCAAACCAACATCCTGGCTCTGAACGCGGCAGTCGAAGCCGCCCGCGCGGGCGAGCAAGGGCGGGGATTCGCCGTCGTGGCCTCAGAGGTCCGCAACCTTGCCAAGCGTTCATCCACGGCGGCTCACGAAATCAAGGACCTGATTGCAGCCTCGGTGAGCAACGTATCTGCGGGTAGTCAGCTCGTGGAAAAGACCCGCGAGTCCATGGAGGAAATCACCTCGTCTATTGCCGAGGTGGTCCGCTATGTCGAGGGCATCGCCCACGCCAGCCAGGAGCAAAGTGCCGGTATCGAAAGCGTGAACCGGAGCATTTCAGAAATCGACCAGATGACGCAGCAAAACGCCGCGCTGGTTGAAGAGGCCGCTGCCGCAGCCATGCGTATGCGTGATCAATCTCACACGTTGACGGATGCCGTCAACACTTTCAAGACCCCAGCCTAAATGCTGCGCAGCAGCATTTATTTTTTGAATCAATGCATGTGATGAATCCATTGGACTCATCCGGCTTGAACGGTGACACTGCGCCCGCCCCGTTGGACAGCGGTGGGTCAGTGTTTCTCTAAACCCCGAAGGAGACTTAATGTCTGGAATTCTCGACAAGGAACGGATCATCGCTGGTCCCGGCTTTAATCGTTGGCTGGTACCGCCTGCCGCTCTCGCTATTCACTTGTGCATCGGCATGGCTTATGGCTTTTCCGTGTTCTGGTTGCCACTCTCCAAAGCACTGGGCATCAAAGAAGCCATCAAGTGCGGCCCCGAAGTAGGTTTTTGGGCACAGCTCTTTACCACCAACTGCGACTGGCAAATCTCCACCCTCGGTTGGATGTACACCCTGTTCTTCGTATTGCTGGGTTCCAGCGCTGCGATCTGGGGCGGTTGGCTTGAGCGTTCGGGCCCCCGCAAGGCAGGCGTGGTGTCGGCGGTGTGCTGGTGCGGCGGTATGTTGATTTCCGCCCTCGGTATCTACACCCACCAGTTCTGGCTCATGTTGTTGGGCTCTGGCGTCATTGGCGGCATCGGTTTGGGCTTGGGGTACATCTCCCCCGTGTCCACACTGATCAAATGGTTCCCGGACCGTCGTGGCATGGCCACCGGTATGGCGATCATGGGCTTTGGTGGCGGTGCCATGATCGGCTCGCCCCTCGCGGCTGACTTGATGAAGTACTTCGCCACCCCCACTGACATGGGCGTGATGCAGACCTTCGTGGTGATGGCGCTGATTTACTTCGTGTTCATGATGGCAGGTGCCTTCGGCTACCGCGTGCCTGAAACCGGTTGGAAGCCCGCAGGCTGGAACCCCCCACCCGCGCAAGTGAACAATGTCATGATCACTCAGAAGCACGTGCATGTGAAAAAGGTCTGGGGCATCCCCCAGTTCTGGCTCATCTGGATGGTGTTGTGCATGAACGTGAGTGCCGGTATCGGCGTGATCGGCATGGCTTCCCCCATGTTGCAAGAAGTGTTCGGCGGCACCTTGATCGGTGTGCAAGCCAAGTTCGGCGAGCTCGACAAAGCCCAGTTGGCAGCGATTGCCACCGTGGCAGCCGGCTTTACTGCGTTGCTCTCGTTGTTCAACATTGGCGGCCGCTTCTTCTGGGCCAGCCTGTCCGACAAGATGGGTCGCAAGATCACCTACATCGTGTTTTTTGTGTTGGGCGGCCTGATGTATTTCAGCGTTCCCGGCAGCGCTGCCGCAGGCAGCATCGTGCTCTTCGTGGGTGCTTTCTGTGTGATTTTGAGTATGTACGGCGGCGGCTTCGCCACAGTGCCTGCGTATCTTGCTGACTTGTTCGGTACCCAAATGGTGGGCGCGATCCACGGCCGTCTTTTGACTGCATGGGCGACGGCTGGCGTGTTGGGTCCAGTGGTGGTGAACTACATGCGCGAATACCAGCTTGGCCTGGGCATTCCGCGTGAGCAGGTTTACAACCAGACCATGTACATCCTGGTGGGCATGTTGGTGGTGGGCCTGATCTGCAACCTGCTGGTTCGTCCGCTGGACAACAAGTGGTTCATGACCGACGCTGAGTTGGCTGCTGAAAAGAAACTGGCCCACGAACGTGCAGCCGCTTCTGAAGTCGGCACCAGCACTGGCGGCGCAGACACGATCCCCACCTGGGTAGTGGCATTTGCTTGGGCGGCTGTGGGCCTGCCTTTGGCATGGGGCGTGTACCGCACCTTGCTGAGCGTTGCCAAGTTCTTCGCTTAACGTCCCTAGAACCTGAACAGGAACGCCATGACACCACCCGGCCTCCCTCCGCAGGCCTCCGCTGCGGCGGAGAGCCGGGTGTTGCCAGGCGCAGCGCCACAAGCGCGCGACCTGTTGACTGAGGCTGCCCCCGCGGCCTGTGCCGCAGCTTGGACGCTGTCTGACATCACCGCGCTGGTGCTGGCAGGCGGCCGTGGCATGCGCATGGGCGGGGTGGACAAGGGCTTGCAGCCCTTCCAGGGGGTGCCCCTGGTGCAGCAGGCCTTGCAGCGCCTCGCTGCGCAACAAGCCGGTGTGCTGGCGGGCGTCATCGTGAATGCCAACCGCAACCCGGATACCTACCTCGCTCTGGGTGAAGCCATTTTTGGCGCCGGGCAGGTACGGGTCGTACCCGACCGAGATACCGATTTTTCAGGCCCCTTGGCCGGCTTTCAGGCCGGGCTGGACGTGTGCGCCACCCCATTGATGCTGACCGTGCCTTGCGACAGCCCGTTGTTCCCGCTGGATCTGGCGCAGCGCTTGTTGGCCGCTCTGGTGCAGACCGGTGCCGACCTCGCGGTGGCAGTGGCCCCGGAGACCGGGCGCGATGGCCAGGTCGCCTTGCGCAGCCAGCCGGTGTTTTGTTTGATGCGCACCTCTTTGGCCCCCAGCCTGCACGACTATCTGCACCGCGGTGGTCGCAAGGTAGAGGCCTGGGCCACCAGTGTCCAAGGGGTGCAGGTTTCTTTCGATGCGCCGGGTGACGACCCGCGCGCTTTTGCCAATGCCAATACGCTGGACGAATTGCGCCAGCTCGAATCCTGATGCACACGCTGGACGACATCGCCCGCACCCTGCAGGGTTACGACCCGCAGGCCTTGCGCATGGCGGATGCCACTACGTTTATCGACCGCTTGGTAGCGCCCGTGCAGGGCACCGAGGTCTTGCCGCTGCGCCAGTGCTTGGGCCGCGTGCTTGCCGAGGATTTGATTTCCGGCATGGCCGTGCCCGCGCACGATAACTCTGCGATGGACGGCTTTGCGTTTAACGGTGCAGTGCTCGCAGGCCAGAGCACCTTGACGCTGCGCATAGCGGGCACCGCACTCGCCGGCAAAGCGTGGGCCGGTAGCTTGCAACCTGGCGAATGTCTCAAGGTGATGACCGGTGCCCTTTTGCCCGCTGGCTTGGACACCGTAGTACCCCATGAAATGACCACCGTGGAAGGTGATCAGGTCCAACTTCCTCCCGGCCGTTTGCGTGCCGGCGACAACCGCCGCCTGCGCGGTGAAGACCTGCAGCTCGGTGGCGTGGCGCTATCAAAAGGAGAGCTGCTCACGCCTGCTGCGCTTGGGCTAGCGGCCAGTTTGGGCCTGCAAAGCCTGACAGTGGTACGCCGGCTGAAGGTGGCCTATCTTTCTACCGGGGACGAAGTCATGTCCCCCGGCGAGCCGCTGCGCGAAGGCGCGGTGTTTGACAGTAACCGCTACACCATCGCCAGCTTGTTGGAGCGCCTGGGCTGCGACGTGATCGAGCTAGGGGTGGTGCGCGATGAGCCGGTGGCCCTAGAAGCTGCCTTCCGCCGCGCAGCCGAGAAGGCCGATGTGATCATCAGCAGCGGCGGTGTGAGTGTGGGCGAGGCCGACTTCACCAAATCGATGATGGCCAAGCTGGGTGATGTGGCCTTCTGGCGCATTGCCATGAGGCCCGGTCGGCCCTTTGCACTGGGCCGCATTGGCCGCACCGTGCTGTTCGGCCTGCCGGGGAATCCGGTGGCAGTGATGGTGACTTTTCTGTCGCTGGTGCGCCCCGCACTGCTCAAGATGATGGGTGCCCACCCGAAGCCGCAGCCCTTGCTACAGGCCCGCAGTGTGGAGCCCCTGCGCAAAAAGCCGGCCGCACCGAGTACCAGCGCGGCATCGTGACTGCCAGCCCTGACGGGCAATTGCAGGTGCGCACCACCGGTAACCAGGGCTCGGGCGTGCTGAGTTCCATGGTGCAGGCCAACGGCCTCATCGTGCTGGGGCACGAGCAAGGGAACTTGGCAGCGGGTGAGCTGGTCAGCGTGATGATGTTTGACGGCGTGATTTGAGGCCGTGCGATGCCCCTTGTGCTGCAGGCACAAGAGGCCTGCAGGGCAGTAACAGTGTGACTTACGGAGTATCCAATGAGCGAACAAAAAATTGAGTTGTACGACGGCCCGGCCGGTGGTTGGGGCGCATTGCGCAGTGTCGGCAAAGCGCTGCTGCGCCAGGACATTCCGGTCAAAGGCGCCAAAACGCTGCTGTCCGCCAACCAGCCGGACGGATTTGACTGCCCCGGCTGCGCCTGGCCGGACCGCAACCATGGCTCGACCTTCGAGTTTTGCGAAAACGGTGCCAAAGCCGTGGCGGCAGAAGCCACCGCACGCCGGGTTACGCGCGACTTTTTTGCGCAGCACAGCGTGGCCGAGTTGGCTTTGCAGAGCGACTTTGCCTTGGAAGACCACGGCCGCTTGACCGAGCCCATGGTCTACGACGCGCAGACCGACCACTACCGCCCTATCAGCTGGGACGACGCCTTCGGCCTGATCGCCAAACACCTCAACGCCTTGCCGGACCCGAACCAGGCCGCGTTCTACACCTCCGGGCGCGCCAGCAACGAGGCGGCGTTTTTGTACCAGTTGTTTGTGCGCCAGTACGGCACCAACAACTTCCCCGACTGCTCCAACATGTGCCACGAGCCCAGCGGCACCGGCATGCGCGAGAGCATTGGCGTAGGCAAGGGCACCGTCACGCTGGACGATTTCACCCAGGCCGAGGCCATCTTTATCTTCGGCCAGAACCCTGGCACCAACCACCCGCGCATGCTGGGCGAGTTGCGCCAGGCCGCCAAGCGCGGCGCGCGCATTGTGAGCATCAACCCGATGCGCGAGCGTGGGCTGGAGCGTTTTGCCGACCCGCAAGACAAGCTGGAAATGGCCACCCTGGGCGACACCGCCATTAGCAGCCATTACTTCCAGTTGCGCATAGGCGGCGACTTTGCCTTCGTCAAAGGCATGATGAAAGCCTTGGTCGAGTGGGATGATGCCGGGCGCCAGGTGTTGGACCATGCCTTCATTGCCGAGCACACCACCGGTTTTGACGCGCTGCTGCAGGATCTGCGCGCTGAATCCTGGGAGCTGCTGGAGAAAGAGTCCGGCCTGAGTGTTGAGCACATGCGCAGTGCGGCGGATGTGTATGCCAAGGCCGGCAGCACCATTGCGTGCTGGGGCATGGGCATTACCCAGCACCAAAATTCGGTGGCCACGATTCAGATGATCGTCAACCTGCTGCTCATGCGCGGCAACATCGGCCGCCCCGGTGCTGGTCCGTGCCCGGTGCGCGGCCACAGCAACGTGCAGGGCGACCGCACCATGGGTATCTGGGAGCACCCGCCCAAAGCGCTGTTGCAAAACCTTGAGCGCGTGTTCGGCTTTACACCTCCGCAGGAACCGGGCCTTGGCACGGTAGATACCATCCGCGCCATGCTGGACGGGCAGGTCAAGGTGTTCTTTGCCCTGGGCGGCAATTTCGCCGCAGCCACGCCCGACACGGTGCAGACTTGGAAGGCGCTGCGCCAGTGCGACCTCACAGTGCATGTCACGACCAAGCTTAACCGCAGCCACATCGTGCACGGGCGGGACGCCCTGATCCTGCCGTGCCTGGGCCGTACAGAAATGGACATGCAAGCCGGCGGCCTGCAGGGCGTGACCGTGGAAGACTCGATGAGCATGGTGCACATTTCCATGGGCATCAACCCGCCTGCAGCCCCCGATTTGTTGTCGGAGCCGGCCATCGTGGCCCGCCTGGCGGCAGCGACCCTGGGTGCACGCAGCCAAACCCCTTGGTTGTGGCTGGTGGAAGACTACAGCCGCATCCGCGACAAGATTGCCGATGTGTTTGTGGACTTCGCCGACTTCAACACCCGCGTGAGCGTGCCCGGCGGCTTCCGCCTGCGCAACACCGCCAGCGAGCGGGTCTGGATCACAGGGCCCGGCAAAGCGGTATTTAAGACTCACGCAGTGCCGGTGGACACCCCCTTGCACCAGGCCCGCCAGCGCAAGGGCGACGCCAAGGTGTTTGCCTTGATGACCACCCGCTCCCACGACCAGTACAACACCACCATTTATGGTGACGACGACCGCTACCGCGGCGTGTTCGGCCAGCGCCGGGTGGTGTTTGCCAACGAGCAAGACATTCGCGACCTCGGCATGAAAGCCGGGGATCTGATTGACTTTGTGACCGAGTGGGCCGATGGCGATGAGCGTCGTGCCGAGGGTTTCAAGCTGGTGGCCTACAACATCCCCCGTGGTTGTGTCGGGGCCTACTACCCCGAAACCAACCCCCTGGTGCCGCTGGACTCGGTGGCCATCAACGCCGGCACACCAACGTCCAAGTGCATTCCGGTGCTGATGCTCCCCCACAAGGCCGCTGCATGATGTCAGAGCTGCAGCAAACCTTGCTGCTGGCGCTGTACCGCGAGGCCAAGCCGGTCTCGCTGCCCAAGCTGGGCAAGCAGCTGGGCTTGAGCGGCAGTGTGGTGATGCGCGCACTGGCCACCTTGGGCGATGCTTCCATTGCCGGCCAGCCCGGGCCGGGCTGGGTCCGGTTGGACATGGCCGATGCCCGCTGGACCGCCAGTCTGACCGAGGCCGGGCGGATTCAATGTGCGGAGCATGACCATGCAGCCTGACGATTTGCATGCACCGTTGCGAAGCTGTGCCGTAGACCGTTGGCCGCAAGACGGCCAAACTACCGATGTGCTCGCTGCCGAAGTGCCAGTGGCGCTCGAGTTCAATGGCATCTCGCACGCGGTCATGTTGGCTACGCCGCAAGATTTGGAGGCCTTTGCCCTAGGCTTTGCGCTGACCGAGGGCATTCTGGATTCGGCTGCCCAGTGTTACGGCATCGAGGTCGAGCCGGTGCAGACTGACGCAGTGCAAGGGCTGGCCGTCAAATTGGACATTGCGGCCTCGTGTTTTCAGCGACTCAAGTCGCAACGCCGCAGTCTTGCCGGCAACACCGGCTGCGGGCTGTGCGGCGTGGAGAGCCTGGCCGCTTTGGGGCCCTCATTGCAAGTCATGCCACCGCAGCCGTGGCTGGCTGGCTTGACAGTCGAGACCTTGCTGCGCGCCTCCCGCGCGCTGCCCGATCACCAACCGCTGAACCGTGCCTGCGGCGCGCTGCACGCGGCCGCGTGGGTCAGCCCGGAAGGGGAGCTGTTGGCCGTGATGGAAGACGTAGGCCGCCACAACGCGCTCGACAAGCTTTTGGGCCAGCGCGCCCGCGATAGCCGACTGCAGGAGCCCGGTTTTGTGTTCATGACCAGCCGGGCCAGCCATGAGCTGATCCGCAAATGTGTGCGCATGGGTGTGGGCGCCATGGCCGCAATTTCTGCCCCGACTGACTTTGCGGTGGATGTTGCCGCGCGCAGCGGCCTGCAGCTGTGGGGCTTGGTGCGCGGGCAGCGGGCGGTGCGCTACACCCGGTAAAGCGCCGCAGAGGCCTTGCGAACAGAGGGGAAGCAGGGTCTCAGGAATAATGCCGGAGTGTTCGGTGGTGCCGGGAGGCCGTTTTGAAATTATCTTTTTTTGCGCTCGGTTGGCGCACTTTGTGGCGCGATGTGCGCTCCGGCGAACTGCGTTTGCTCATTCTGGCCGTCACACTGGCCGTGGCCGCGTTAACGGCGGTCGGCTTTTTTGCGGACCGGCTGCAGGGTGGCCTGCAGCGCGATGCGCGCCAGCTGCTCGGCGGGGATGCGGTCATCTCCAGCGACAACAAGCCGCCTGCTGCTTTTGAGGAGCGCGCCCGCGCACTCGGCTTGCAGGTGGTGCACACCCTCGGCTTTCCCACCATGGCCCGCGCTAGCGATGCCCAAGGCGGGGCTGCCAAGCTGGTGGCGCTCAAAACCGTCGAGGCTGGCTACCCGCTGCGCGGCACCCTGCGCATCAGCCCGTCACCCGACACCCCCGATACTCCAACCAAAGATATTCCTGCCCCCGGCCAAGCCTGGGTGGACGCTGCACTGCTGGATGCCATCGGCATTCAGGTGGGCGACCCGATTTTGCTGGGCGATGTGCAACTCAAGGTGGGCGCCATTCTGGTCATCGAGCCTGACCGCGGTGGCGGCTTCATGAACTTCGCGCCCCGTGTGATGCTGAACGAGGCCGATATTGCTGCCACCGGGCTCATCCAGCCTGCCAGCCGCTTGAGCTATCGCATGGCAGTGGCCGGCCCGGAGGCAGCTGTCAAAACGTATGTGGAATGGGCGGATGCCCAAGTCAAAAGCAGTGTGCGCGGTGTGCGGGTGGAGTCGCTGGAAAGCGGCCGCCCCGAAATGAGCCAAACGCTGGACCGTGCCAACAAATTCTTGAGCTTGGTGGCGCTGCTGGCCGCTTTGCTGAGCGCCGTCGCGGTAGCGTTGGCTGCGCGCGCCTTTGCCGCCAACCACCTGGACGACTGCGCCATGCTGCGGGTGTTGGGCTTGTCTCAGCGCACCATTGCCAGTGCTTACGCCTTTGAGTTTGCGCTGGTGGGCCTGTTTGCCAGCCTCTTGGGCGTGGCCGTGGGCTTTGGCGTTCATTACTTGTTTGTGGCCTTGCTGGCAGGGCTGGTGAGCGCCACCTTGCCGGCGGCATCCATTTGGCCCGCACTGCTCGGTATCGGCATGGGCTTGACGCTGCTGATGGCCTTCGGCTTGCCGCCAGTGTTGCAGTTGGCCCAGGTGCCGGCATTGCGGGTGATCCGCCGCGATGTGGGTAATCTGCGCCCGGCGTCTCTGGGCGTGCTGGCGATTGGCGTGGCCGGCTTTGCCGCCTTGCTGCTCACCGTCAGCAGCGATTTGACCTTGGGCCTGATTGCCGTGGGCGGCTTTGCCGGTGCAGTACTGGTGTTTGCAGGCTTGGGCTGGCTGGCCGTGAAGTTGTTGCGCAAAGCGGTCAACGAGAGCACCGCACCACGCTGGCTGGTGCTGGCCACGCGCCAGATATCGGCGCGCCCCATGTACACCGTGGTGCAGGTGAGTGCCTTGTCGGTGGGCTTGCTGGCGCTGGTGTTGCTGGTGCTGCTGCGCACCGACCTGATTGCCAGTTGGCGCAAAACCACCCCGCCCGACGCGCCCAACCGCTTTGTGATCAACGTGATGCCCGAGCAGTCGGATGCGTTCCAAAAGGCGCTGGTAGACAAGGGGGTCGCCAAATTCGACTGGTTCCCCATGATTCGCGGCAGGTTGGTGGCGGTGAACGACAAAGTTGTCTCCCCTGACGACTACACCGAAGACCGCGCCAAGCGCCTGGTGGACCGCGAGTTCAACATTTCGCACAGTGCCAAAAACCCGCAGCACAACCTGATCGTCGGTGGCAAATGGACCGAAGAAGAGGCCGGCGCCATCAGCGTAGAAGAGGGCATCGCCAAAACCCTGAACCTCAAGCTCGGCGACACCCTGCGCTTTGATGTGGGTGGCGTGCAAACCGAAGCCAAAATCACCTCGCTGCGCAAAGTGGACTGGGGCTCGATGCGGGCTAACTTCTTTGTGATGTTTCCGGTCAGCACCCTCAACGACGTGCCCAGCACCTACATGGGCGCCTTCAAAGCGCCCGAGACCAAGGGGTTTGACAACTCCTTGGTGCGCGAATTCCCCAACATCACCAACGTCGACATGAGCAGCACCATCAACCAGGTGCAGCGGGTGCTGGACCAGGTGATCCGGGCGGTGGAGTTTTTGTTCGGCTTCACGCTGGCCGCGGGGCTTGTGGTGTTGTTTGCCGCAGTGACCGCCACCCGCGAAGACCGTGCGCGCGAGTTCGCCATCATGCGGGCGGTGGGCGCGGGCAGCAGCCTGCTGCGCCAGGTGCAGCGCACCGAGCTGGCGGGTGTGGGCTTGTTGGCGGGCTTTTTGGCATCGGTCGTGGCCGCAGCGGTGGGCTGGGCGCTGGCGCGCTTCGTGTTTGAGTTCGACTGGACGGTGCAACTCTGGGTGCCCCTGGTAGGCGCACTGGCCGGTGCCGTGCTGGCGCTGGCCGCCGGCTGGTGGGGCCTGCGCGATGTGTTGCGCCGCCCTGTCGTGGAAACCTTGCGCCGCGCCGCGAGCTGATTGCTCTTATTTTTATAGCGGATGGCGCACATTCCATGAGCGCCAGAGGCACTTTTTGCTTGTAAGTCATGCAGATTCAAGACCCCAACGCCAAAACCCCGTTTGAATGGATTGGCGGCGAGCCCGTCATCCGCCAGATGGTGGATCGCTTTTATGACCTGATGGACCTGGAGCCCGGCTACGCCGAACTACGCGCAGCCCACGGCACCGACCTCGACAAGGCGCGCGACCATCTGTTCTGGTTTTTGTGCGGCTGGATGGGCGGGCCGGATTATTTTGTCGAGCGCTTTGGCCACCCACGCCTGCGCGCGCGGCACATGCCATTCAAGATCGGCATTCTGGAGCGTGACCAGTGGCTGGCCTGCATGGACCAGGCCATGGGCGACGCCGCTATCGACCCGGTGCTGCGCGAGCGGCTCAAAACCTCGTTTTTTCAGACGGCCGACTGGATGCGCAACGTCGGCACCTGAGGCCCAGCCTCGAAGGGGTTTAGCGGGGTTCAGGCCCGGTTCTGGGGCTGGAGTAGCACCACCAGTGCGCCCGCTCCACCCTGCGCCGGCTGGGCTTGCACAAAGGCCACCACCTCGGCTTTTTGCACCAGCCACTTGTGCACTTTCTCTTTGAGCACCGGCGCCTTGCCGGGCGAGCCCAACCCTTTGCCGTGCACTACCCGCACGCAGCGTATGCCATTGCGGTGCGATTCGCGGATGAAGGCGCCCAGCGCCTCGCGCGCTTCGTCGCTGCGGTAGCCGTGCAGGTCAATCTGCTTTTGAATGCTCCATTTGCCCTTGCGTAGCTTTTGCGTCACATCTGTGCCCACGCCGGGTCGGCGAAAGCTCAGGTGCTCATCAGTGTCCAGCAGGGTGGTGACGTCAATTTCGTCGCTCAGCGCCTCTTGCAGCGCGGCCGCGTCATCCAGCATCTGCTGTTTGGGGATGGGTTTGGGGGGCTCGGGTGTTAGCTTGGCGCGCTGGGGCGGCTCCAGCGGTTTGACCTTGCCAATGGCCGCTTGAAACAAGTTGCTGGCAGCGGCTTTGCGCTTGGCCTCAGCGGCCTTGTGGGCGGCCAGCGCAGCTTCGCGTGCGGCTTGGGCTTCGATGGCTTTTTTGACCTGCTTGAGGTCGGAAAGGGCGTTGATTTTCATGACTGCCCTTTAAATGAGTCCGGTCTCGGCCATGGACAGTGCCTGGCCGGGGCCTACGATGATGTGGTCCAACACCCGCACATCGACCAGTGCGAGCGCGGCTTTGAGTGTTTGGGTCAGCGCTTCGTCGGCACGGCTCGGCTGCACGCTGCCGCTGGGATGGTTGTGCGCCAGCACCACGGCCGCCGCACTGTGGTGCAGCGCACGGATCACCACCTCGCGCGGGTACACACTGGTTTGTGTGAGCGTGCCGCGAAACAGCTCTTCCATGGCCAGCAGCTTGTTCTGGCTGTCGAGAAAAAGTACCGCAAACACTTCATGCCCCTTGGCGGCCAAATGCAGCTGCAGGTAGTGCTTCACGGCCTGCGGGTCAGCAAACACCTCGCGCTCCTGCAGGCGCTGGGCCATGGCGCGGCGGGCGAGTTCGAGCACCGCCACAATCTCGGCCCGCTTGGCAGGCCCCAGGCCTTTGACGCGCTTGAGGTCGTCGGCAGTGGCGTGTAACAGGCCCGATATGCCTCCAAACCCGCCCTGGCCCCCGTCGACATTGCGCAAGGTGCTATCTTTTTTGAGTTGCAACAGCTCCTCGGCCATCTGCAACACGCCTTTGCCCGCAATGCCGGTGCGCAACAAAATCGCCAGCAACTCCGCATCGCTGAGCGCCCCGGGGCCGCGCGCGAGCAACTTCTCGCGCGGTTGGGCTTCCAGGGGGAGGTCTTTGAGGGGCATGGCAGCTGTGGCTGTTCAAGGAGGAGTTCAGGGCTAAGCCCAAGCCTGATGGGGTCATCAGGGCTAGCTTTCTACAATAGAGGCCAGTTTATCGGGACTTTTATGACCAGCACGCTTCCCCGGGTTCAGCCGGGCTCCTTTCTCACCTTGCATTACCGCCTGGGCGGCCCCGCCGGGGACATCATCAACACCTTCGACGGCAAGCCCGCCACCTTGAGCTTGGGCACTGGCGAGTTGTCGCCTGCTGTCGAGGCCTGCCTGATGGACATGGAAGAGGGCGCCCGCGCCACCTTTGAGCTGCCGGCAGGCGCTGCCTTTGGCGAGCGCAACCCCGACATGCAGCAATGGTTGGCCCGCAAGGTGCTGACCCAGATGGGCGACCCGCTCGAAACCTACAACGTGGGCGATGTGGTGCAGTTCCCTACACCCGATGGCCAAGGCCAGTTTGCCGGTGTGGTGCTGCAACTGCGTGGCGAAGGCGCCGAGCGCGCGGTGTTGTTCGACTTCAACCACCCGCTGGCCGGCCAGCCGGTGACCTTTGAAGTGCAGCTGATCGGGGTGCTATGACTGCGCCGGTATTGCCCCAAGAAATTTTGCTGGCCGAGCCGCGTGGCTTTTGCGCCGGTGTCGACCGCGCCATCGAGATCGTAGAAAAGGCGCTCGCCAAGTTTGGCCGCCCCATTTACGTGCGCCACGAGATCGTGCACAACACCTATGTGGTGAACGATCTCAAGGAGCGCGGCGCTATCTTCATTGAAGAGCTCGATGACGTACCCCCGGGTGCCACGCTGGTGTTCTCGGCCCACGGCGTGAGCCAGGCCATCCAGCGCGAGGCGGAGCGCCGCGGTTTCCAGATTTTTGACGCCACTTGCCCGCTGGTGACAAAGGTGCACGTGGAAGTAGCCAAGCTGCACAAAGAGGGCTATGAGTTCATCATGATCGGCCACAAGGGCCACCCGGAGGTGGAGGGCACCATGGGGCAGCTCGATAGCGGCATTCACTTGGTGGAAGACGTGGCCGACGTGGCCCGCATTCAGCCCGGTCAGACCGATAAATTGGCGGTGGTAACCCAAACTACCCTGAGCGTGGACGATGCGGCAGAGATTACCGATGCGGTGGTCGCCCGCTTCCCGCTGATTAAAAAGCCCAAGATGCAAGACATTTGCTACGCCACCCAAAACCGCCAGGACGCGGTGAAGGTCATGAGCCCGCAGGTGGATATCGTCATCGTGGTGGGTAGCCCCACCAGCTCCAATAGCAACCGACTGCGCGAAGTGGCCAAAAAGCTGGGTACCGAGAGCTACATGGTTGACAACGCCGATGAGCTCAAGCCCGAGTGGTTTGAAGGCCGCTCCCGCGTGGGCCTGACAGCCGGCGCCAGCGCCCCCGAGATTCTGGTGAAAGCCGTGATCGACCGCATCAAGGCGCTGGGCGCTGTGTCGGTGCGCAAGATGGACGGCATTGAAGAAACCGTGAAGTTCCCGCTGCCCAAGGGCCTGAAGCTGGACGCATGAGGCTGTGGTGAGTTGCTATGAAATACGTAGCTACTTGCGCAATAAAATAGAGGGCTAGAGCCCGATTTGATTTAAAAGTACGAGAACACCATGTTAGATATCAACCTGCTGCGCAAAGACCTGGATTCGGTGGTTGCACGCCTGCTGACCCGCAAGAGCCCCCAAGTCTTCCTGAATGTGGATGCCTTCAAGGCCCTGGAAGCCGAGCGCAAAACCATCCAGATGCGCACCGAAGAAATGCAAGCCAAGCGCAACGCGGTGAGCAAGCAAATTGGCATGCTCAAAGGCAAAGGCCAACACGCCGAAGCAGACGCCGCCATGGCCGAAGTGGGCACCCTCAAAGCGGAGCTCGAAGCCTCTGCCACCCGTCTGGATGCCATTCAGGCTGAAATGCAAACTATGCTGGAAGCGGTGCCCAACTTGCCGCACGACAGCGTGCCTGTGGGGGCCGACGAGCATGGCAACGTGGTGGTGCGCAGCTGGGGCACCCCCAAGACTTTTGATTTTGAAGTCAAAGACCATGTGGATCTGGGTAACCCCCTGGGCTTGGACTTTGAAATGGGTGTCAAGCTCACCGGCTCTCGCTTCACCGTGATGAAGGGCCAAATAGCCCGCTTGCACCGTGCGCTTGCCCAGTTCATGCTCGACACCCAGACCGGCGAACACGGCTACACCGAGTGCTACACGCCCTATATCGTCAACGGCGACAGCCTGCGCGGCACCGGCCAGCTGCCCAAGTTTGAAGAAGACCTGTTCGCTGCCAAAAAGGGCGGCCAAGAGGGTGGCGACGAGAACACCGCGCTCTACCTGATCCCCACCAGCGAAGTGCCTTTGACCAACTTTGTGCGTGATGTGGTGTCTGCAGAGGCCGACCTGCCGATCAAGCTCACTGCCCACACCCCGTGCTTCCGGTCGGAAGCCGGCAGCGCCGGGCGCGATACACGCGGCCTGATCCGCCAACACCAGTTTGACAAGGTCGAAATGGTGCAAATCGTGCACCCCGAGAAAAGCTACGAAGCGCTCGAAGACATGGTCACCCACGCCGAAGCTATCTTGCAGAAGCTGAACCTGCCCTACCGTGTGATGAGCCTGTGCACCGGTGATATGGGCTTTGGCGCCACCAAGACCTATGACCTCGAAGTCTGGCTGCCCGCGCAAAACACTTTCCGCGAAATCAGCTCGGTGTCCAACTGCGAAGCCTTCCAGGCCCGCCGCCTGCAAGCCCGCTTTAAAAACGCGCAAGGCAAAAACGAGCTGGTGCACACCCTGAACGGCTCTGGCTTGGCAGTGGGCCGTGCGCTCGTCGCGGTGCTGGAAAACCACCAAAATGCCGACGGCAGCATTACCGTGCCTGAGGTGCTGCGCCCCTACATGGGCGGTTTGGCAGTGCTCAAGGCCTGAACAACCGCGCTCGCTCGAAGCAGGCCTGCGAGCCTGCTAGAATCTCGGCTTCGTTTCGACCGATACGAACTCAGGAGAAGTGGCAGAGTGGTCGAATGTACCTGACTCGAAATCAGGCGTACCGCAAGGTACCGAGGGTTCGAATCCCTCCTTCTCCTCCAAACGATAAAGCCTGCATTCCCACCGGAATGCAGGCTTTTTTCATGGGCGCGGCTTTGTCATGTTGCTGCAACCCAGCTGTCGCATAGTTCGGTTATTCGAGTTTCATGCACAGAGGTGTTGACAATGCGCAGCAAGTTTTTTTCCCGTCGGACGGCTTTGGCAGCTTTGGTTGTGGGCGTGTCCAGTGCCCTCCCGGCTTGGGCCCAAGGAGGTTTTCCGGACAGGCCGGTCAAGATCGTCGTGCCCTTCGCCCCCGGCGCTGGCACCGATGCCATGGGCCGCCTGATGGCCCAAAAGCTGGGCGAGGTCATGGGCGGCAGCTTTGTGGTCGAAAACCGCACCGGTGCTTCTGGTGCGATCGGCACCCAATATGTGGCCCAGCAGCCCGCTGACGGTTACACCTTGCTGCTGGTGGCCTCGCCGTTCACCACGGTTGCCGCCTCATTGCCCACTGCGGGCTACGACCCTCTCAAGAGCTTTACCCCGGTGGGCATGATTGCCAGCGGCCCCTTGGTTTGGGCTACGACGCCGCAAACCGGCATCCAGTCCATGCAGGATCTGGTGGCCAAAGCCAAGGCCCAACCCGGTGCGCTGAATTACGGCTCCGCCGGCGCAGGCGGTGTGAACCATCTGGTGCTGGAGCTGCTCAAGGCGCGCACCGGTACTTTCATCACCCACATTCCTTACCGCGGTGTCGCGCCCGCCACCATGGACATGATCTCCGGCCAGGTGCAGTTGGTCACCGGCACCATTCCCGCCTTGCTGCCCATGATCAAAGACGGTCGCGTCAAGCCACTGGCCGTCACTAGCGCTAAGCGCTCCAGTGTCATGCCGGACGTGCCCAGCATGACCGAGGCCGGGTTTAAAGGTTTTGACGTGCAAAACTTCTTTGCGCTTGCTGCGCCGGCCGGTACGCCCGCTGCCGTGATTGAGAAGCTCAATACCGCCTTGAACAAGGTGGTGGCCTTGCCCGAAGTGCAGGCCCGCTTCAAGGTGGATGCAGTAGACGCCATGCCCGGCACCCCGGCTGCGCAAACCCGCTTTATCGAGGCCGACTACCAAGCCTGGCGCGACGTGGTGCGCAGCCAGAACCTGAAGATCGAATAAGCCCGCGGGCACGCCGCCCGGTTTAGTGGGCGTGCTGCCGCAAAAATTTCAGGAAGCGCGGAAACACATCTTGTGCCGCGTTTTTACCGATGATCACATCCGCATGACCGTAGCCCGGGATCACTTCTAACTGGTGGCGGCCCGGTGCAATCTGCTCCAGCCGCTCATGGCACAGCACATTCGAGTCGAGGAAGAGGGCGTTTTCTTGCCCTGCGACCAGCAGCATCGGGGTAGAGATGTCGGCGGCGTCTTGCAGGTAGTTGTCGGGCAGCTGGCGGTAGCGCACATCTTTGGGGTCGAACTTGACGGCGGTGTTGTTGGCGCTCACCATCTTGCGGATGTGGCGGTAGTAGTGCACGCCGCTGCCGCCAAACAAGTCTCCGGTGCGGCGGTGTGTCACTTCGTGCAGGTTTTCATGCCGGAACAAGACCGGGTAGCCGTAGCCCCACATGAAGCTGGTCATATGGCACTCGGGCACATCGCATTCGCGGTGCATCAGGCTCACACCTTTGGCCAAGAGTTTGCCCGGCGCCATGCCGGCCTGTTGGCCCCACTCGGGGTTGAGGTAGTCCACCCCCAGCACCGACTCCGCCAGAAAAGGGCCCACCGCCAGTTTGGCCTTGGCAAAGGCTCCCACCTTGGGCGTGAGTGACACGCCATTCACAATCACGCTGCGCACGCCCTCGATCGCTTTGCCGAACAGGCTCATGGCCACCGACAAGGCACCCAGGCAGTGGCTGATGATGTGGATGCGCGCCTGCGGGCCTACCGCGCGGCGCACTACATCCAGTGCGGCCGGGTTGTCGTAGAGCGCCACGTCGTCCACAGTAAAGCGGTGGCGGGTGTGGTTGTAGGGCTGGCGCTTGCTGATGCGGCCGTCGAGCGTCCATACATCGGTAAAGCCTTCATCCAGCAGCACCTGAGTCAGGTTGCGGTGCTCGGGCATGATGAACATGTCACTGGACGCGGTCAGCCCCGGCACCAGCAGCACCACGTCCTTGCAGGGCGCGCGCTGGAAGCGCAGCAAGCTGATGCCCAGACCATCGCCGGTGCTGGCGTAGTGGGTGCTGACATCCGCGTCTTTTACGCCCTCCAGGCTGTGCAGCGGGATGGTGCGGATGCGGGGTTCGCGCCCATGGCGGCGCGGCAGGCCATGGGTCTCCCACAGCTTGCCCATAAATAAGCGGCCAAAGCGCTGCACCGCGTGCAGGCGCTCCCCCAGGGTGGGGGCGTCTGCCTGAAAGGTGGTGAGCTGATGCAAAAAATCGTGCACTTGGATGTGCAATATGCCGCTGGCCAGCAAGGTCGCGGCGCCCTCGTCAGCAGCGCTCACATGCCCGGCGTAAAGGTTCACATACAAGGTTGTGGTGTCGGACCAGGTGTCAAAGCCAAAGTCGTCGCGGATGTCTTTGCGGCCGCAGAGCGTGAGCGCTTGGCTTGCTGAGTTTTCAAACTTCAGGCGGTACAGCATGGTCTTGCGGTCGGCATCGCCGCTGTCGGCAAACAGGTTGAATTCCCCCGCCAACACCGGCTGTCGTCCACCGATGTAGCTCCCTTCCAGATACCCGATAGCCTGCGCATGGTGCGCCGGGTCGGCAATAAAGGCGTCCAGGTCGTCGATGCAGATGGTGAGGTGAAACATCAGCGTCAGACCTCCGGCTTTGCCCTCGTCATAGCCTTGTTGGCAGGTGTGTTGGCCGGGGCTGATGTGGCCCTTCATTTCCTCGGTGAACTGAAGTGCGACGGGTTTAGGCAATGGCTCAGGCATGGGGTACTCCAAGGGTGTCGTCCGGAGCCAGGCCGGTAATGTCTTCTGCAATCCACTCCGCCAGCGCGGTGATGGTGGCGCTCGGGTTGGCCCCCACTCCGGTGGGGAGGATAGAGCCATCCGCCACATACAGGCCGTGGTAGCCGAAGGCTTGCCCCCGCACTCCGGGCAGGCTGCTGACTACCCCTTGGGCAGGTTTTTCGGCCAAGGCACAGCCACCCAAGGGGTGGACCGTGATGTTGTTGCGCACGGGCCAGGCCCAGGTGGGTTGCGGAATGTAGCTCGTCGCCCGGGTGAATTGCTTGAACCGTTCACCACAGGCCACCATGGCGTCGTAGAGCGGGCGGCTGGTGGTTTGTGGCCAGTCCAGCGCTAGCCTGCCGCGCTTCAGGCTGAGGGTGCCGTCGGCAGCGTCCTGCCCCATGAACAGGAGCACGCTGCTCCGGTACGACACATCGCCCTGCAGCACCGCATTGGCATAGGCGAC
Organism: Rhodoferax potami; assembly: GCF_032193805.1. Taxonomy (NCBI): domain Bacteria; kingdom Pseudomonadati; phylum Pseudomonadota; class Betaproteobacteria; order Burkholderiales; family Comamonadaceae; genus Rhodoferax; species Rhodoferax potami. Next base: position 2,891,778 of record NZ_JAVBIK010000001.1, read on the forward strand.
CACCGAGCCGCTCCACTTGCCGGAAAACAGCTGGTCCACCCAGCGCTGCTTGAAGATTTTTATGGTGCGCGCAATCCGGCTGAACACATAGCCGGGGCTGGCGGCGGGGCGCAGTCCTTCGACATACCAGGCAGCAAAAGCGGGGTAGGCCGCGTCTTCCAGCATGAAGGCGGGCTGGCCTGGTTGGGGTTGTTGCAAGCCATAGTCGATGTACTGGGTAATCACCGGGCCGTAGTTGGGGTCGGCATCGCGCTCGCCGCCGGTCACAAACGACAAAAAGTCGCCGTTGCCCGAAAAGCCTTGCCCCAAGCGTTGGCTGAGGCGCGGCAAGGTGCCCAGCGCATCGCGGCAGCGGAGCAGCAGCTCGTTGGTACCCAAAGTGCCGGCCGACACCACCACCCGGCGGGCCAGGGCATGCCGTGCGGTGCCTGCATCGTCGCGGTAGTCGACCCGGTAGCCGTGGCGGCCATCGGCGGTGCTGTCAGTGTCACCGGCTTCATTGAGGGGGGTGATGCAGGTGACCTCACTGCCGGTTTCTACCAAGGCGCCATGCTGCTTTTCTGCAGCGTACAGGTAGTTCAGGTCGAGCGTGTTTTTGGCGTGTACGTTGCAGCCCACATCGCACTCGCCGCAATAGGTGCACGAGGTTTGCACTGCGCCAAAGCGGTTGCGCTCCTGCTCGCCGATCGGCAAAGGGCCGCTCTGGCGATTCGCGTAGCCCTTGCCGAAAAACACACAAATATCGGCAGCCCTGCTGGTGCCGCCATCGGCTTGGGCAAAGTCGGCATACAGGCCGGTGCGTTGAATAGTCCGGCGGGCATCGCCTTCAGCCGGCGGCACAGGCCGGGCACCCAGCACACCTTGCGCTATCCGGTAGTAAGGGGCGAGGGTGCTCAGATTGATTTGTGCAGGCCATCGCTCCCCAAACACCCAAGCAGGTGCAGGCATGAACACATTGGCGTAAATCAGCGAGCCACCGCCCAAACCGGCGCTCACCACCGCGTCCATGCGGTGGTAGTTGCGGATATCAAACAAACCATTGAGCTTGCGTGACTGGCCGGGCTCGGCATCGGCCCAGAGATTGTTGGCAAAGTCATGTGGGCTGCGCGCAAAGCTGCCCTTGGGGTAGCGTTTGCCCCGCTCCAACAGCAGCACCTTGCCAGGCCAGCGGGTGGCCAAGCGGCAGCACATCACGGCCCCGCCAAACCCGCTGCCGACAATGATGGCTTCCAGAAATCGTTTTTGTGTCATGGAATCCCCCTGAAAAGCGTGTCAGCATGGTGGACATGCAACCGCTAGCAGGTTAAGTTAGCACAGCAGGTGGATTTTGGGTACCGCAAAACCACGACCTGCACCACCACAAAATAGCGGTTCAGGGAGTAACACCATGGATCCACACGCTTGCCCATTACCTATTGGTCAGAGCCCGCCGCCTTCTGAGCAGGCGTTGCCTGCCACGCTCAAGCAATTGCTCGGGATCGGCGAGCAGGAACTGGTGCCCGACGCTAGCCGCCGGAGCAACACCCTGATATTTACCGTCATCGGCACCTTGACGTTGCTGGTATTCGGAGTGGCCAATGTCCGGGCTGGGCAAGACCACCGGCTGATGGTGATGGGCGTTGTGCAGTTGCTCGAGGTCGTGTTCCTGCTCGTGCCTGCCATCATTCTGGTGAGTCGCCGGGCGCCGCCGGTGCTGTCGGAAAACATGCTGGTGCTGGCGGGGTTTGCCATTTTTGCGTCAAACGCGGTGTTTGGCGGGCAAACCGGAGACGCGCCTTACTGGACCTTTGTGTTCCCTTACCTCGTGTTTTTCTTGCGGGGGCAAAAAACCGGCTGGCTGGTCGGCCTGGCATTTGCAGTGCTGGTGCCCTGCCTCATGCTCTACAGCTCACGGCACTGGGATTTTTGGGCCTACGACGATGCCCACGCGCTCTACTACGGGTTGGCCTATTTCTTTAACGTGGTGACCGCAGCGTATTTCAACCTGCTGCGCAGCCGCTTTCAGGCCCACCTGGCCGACCAGGTGGAGTACCACACCGGTGAGGTGCGCAAGCACATCGGGACTCTGCAGCACAACGCTTTGCACGACCTGTCCACCGGCCTGCTCAACCGCCAGGGGCTGACCGAGCGACTGGATTCCAGCTTGGCAGTGCTGTCAGCCGGGGGCGGGTTTTTGTTGGTGGCCCATGTCCGCTTCTTCAGGGTGCCTGAGTTGGCGAGCATTGTGGGATCTGCCAAGGTGGACGAGTCATTGGGGCAGTTGGGGCGTGTGCTGCAGCAGCATTTGACCGGGCTGGTGGGGTTGGCACGTATCGGGCAAGACACTTTGGGGGTCGTGCTGCAAAGCGACACGGCCGATGCCAGTGCGGTGCAGCAGCTGCGGGCGATTGCGCACCTCCGCAATGTGACCCACCTGAGTGAATTCGCGGTCCATGTCGAAATGGCTTTGGGTGTGGCGGTGCAAAGGCTGGGCGAGGCGTCTGATGCCGAGGTGCTGATGCGCAACGCCGAGCAAGCCCTGTTGTTTGCGGTAGATCACCGGCTGGACCACCAGTTTTTTGATGCCTTGCTGCACAAGCATTTTGTGGACCGCAACCGCCGTTACGAAAAGCTGCGCGAAGCTATTCTGCACAACACCCTGATGCTGCATTACCAGCCGCAGGTGGACCTGAAGACCGGCCTGGTGGTAGGGGCCGAAGCGCTGGCCCGGTGGAACGACCCGCAAGAGGGCATGGTCCCGCCGGATAAGTTCATCCCCATCATCGAGTCCACCGGGCTCTTGCACCGGTTCTCGGTTTGGACCGTGGCACGGGCGCTCAGGGACTGTTCTGCGTGGCAAACCCGTTTGCCGGGCGTGAGTGTGTCGATCAACCTGTCGGCAGACGCCTTGCACGACCCGGAAGTGCTGCAAATCGTGGAGCAGCACTTGATGAGCAGCGGCTTGTCACCGGCCTTGGTGGTGATGGAGCTCACCGAGAGCGTTTTGTTGACCTCGCCGGAGGCGGCACTTGATTGCATGGCCCGGTTTGTGGCGCTGGGTGTGAAGCTGTCGATTGACGATTACGGTGCAGGTTTCTCGTCGCTGACCTACTTGAAGCAGTTACCCGCCCAAGAAATGAAAATTGATAAGTCGTTCATGGAAAACCTGGCCGAGGGCAGCAAAGACAGGGCGATTGTCTTGTCCTCCATTGAGCTGGGTCATGATCTGGGCCTGAAGGTGTTGGCCGAAGGCATTGAAGACGAAGCCACCTGCCATGCCTTGCGCGATGCGGGTTGCGACCTCGGGCAAGGCTGGTGGTTTGCCAAGGCCATGCCCAGCGCAGACTTCGAAAACTGGACGCTGGCACGCAACAGTGCCGCTACCGCGTCCGCCCCTACAGGACAAGACAGCTGATGCCTACAAGCACCCTAGCCCCTGCGATCGAATGGCCCGCACACTTTCACCCCGACCATGCGCCAGTGCATGTGGTGAACGACTTGTTTATTCCGGCGCCAGCCGAGCACATCTGGGCCTTGCTGATACGAGCCCCTTTATGGCCTACGTGGTATGCCAACTCCAAAGTCGATTGGGCCCCTGGCCGCAGCCGTGATTTGGCCCTGGGCCTTGAGTTCGAATGGAAAACGTTCGGGGTGCATATCCGCTCGTGCGTGCAGGAGTTCGTTCCGTGTGAGCGGATCGCCTGGAACGGCATCGGTCTCGGGGCCGAGGTCTACCACGCGTGGCTGATCATCCCGCAAGCCGGCGGTTGCAGGGTTTTGACCGAAGAAACACAGCACGGCTGGGGCGCGCGCTTGATGCATTTCTTTATGCCCTACCGGATGTACGATGGCCATGCCCTATGGCTCGAAAGTCTATCGATCCAAGCCACCGGCGGCATGCCGCCAGCACTTTGAGGAGCTTGTATGCGTTTTGAATTGGCATGGATGCCCCGTGCAGGCGCACTGCTCTGGGCTTTGGCGGTGGTGATGCCGCTGGCCACTCATGCGGTCCAAGCGGCCAAAGAGTCCAAGTTGCCCAAGCGGGATCTGACGGTCGAGTTGCGGCAGGTCGAAGAGGGCCGGGAAGACGGTGCCATGCGCATCGGCACCCAGCCGGACACGCCTGTCATGGCGCCCCAAAAAATCCAGGTGCGCAATGGCGAAAAAGGCAGCCTGCGCATGAACCAGGCGATCCCCATGCAGTGGGTGCAATCCGCCAGCAGCCAAAGCAACAGCGTCAGCTCGGGTGGCACATCTGTTAGCAGCACAGGGGGCGGTGTTGCGCAGTCGGTGCAGTGGTTCGAGGTGGGCCAGAGCCTGACCGTGTCCCCGCGCTGGGCGGGCGGCAATCAAGACGCCACCGTCGAGATCGAGCTACAGCAGGCGGATATGGCCGTGCGCCATAACCCCGACATGCCCAGCCAGACACGCCAGCAACTCAGCACGACGGTCACCACCCCGCTCGGGCAGTGGGTCACGATTGCAGCCACGGGCAACGCGCCCGCCCGGCAAGGCACTTTCAGCAGCAAAGGCAGCACCGAAGCCCGCCGCTTGCTGCAAGTGCGGGTGCTGGCACCCTAGGCGGGTTACATCAGGCCTTGGCGGCTTTTTCCTGGGCAGCCAGCGCTGCCGCTTCGGCCAGCGCGACCAGTGCCGCGCTTGCGGCTGTGTGGGCCACAGTGTCCAGGGGTTCGAGCACCTCGGTGAGTGCTGCCAGAGCAGCAGCACCGTCGCGCTGCAACTGTGCAATGGTTTGGCCTGCCACCTTGCCAGAGTCAAAAGCCTTGCTTTGCAGCAGCACTTGGCCGTCCGCGGCCGCGAGCTTGAAGTAAAACTGGCCGTCTTTTTCGCGGTATTGCTTGAAACTGGCGAGCGCCACCTTGTCTGCCTTGGCTGCTTGGGGCTGGGTGCTGGCACTCAAGCGGCGCAGGCCTACCGCGCTGCGCAAGCGGGTCATGAAGGGCGTGGCAATGGCACGTGCTTTGTCGGCACCGGCAAACAGCAGCGCCTCCACCTTTTCGGGGTGGGCCATGTAGTCTTGATAGGCGGCGCGCATCGGGGCGATTTCCTGGTCAATCCGCTCAAACAAGATGTTTTTCGCATCGCCCCATGCAATGCCATCGGCATAGGCTTGGCGCAGTGCTGCGGTTTCTTCCTCGGTGGCAAAGGCCTGGTATATCTGGAAAAGCGCAGAGCCTTCGGTGTCTTTGGGCTCGCCGGGCGCACGCGAGTCGGTTTTGATGCCGGCAATTAACTTCTTCAATTGCTCGCGGCTGCTGAACAGGGGAATCGTGTTGTCGTAGCTCTTGCTCATCTTGCGGCCATCCAAGCCGGGCAGGGTGGCTACAGAAGCTTCGATCTCGGCCTCAGGCGGCACAAAGTGCTCGCCGTAGCGGTGGTTGAAGCTGGCGGCCATGTCGCGCGCCATTTCAATGTGCTGGATCTGGTCGCGCCCCACCGGCACTTTGTGGGCGTTGAACATCAAGATGTCTGCGCCCATGAGCACCGGGTACATGAACAGGCCGGCGGTCACATCGGCATCCGGGTCCGTGCCAGCCGCGGTGTTTTTGTCGACCGACGCCTTATAGGCATGGGCGCGGTTGAGCACGCCTTTGCCGGTCACGCAGGTCAAAAACCAGCACAACTCGGGGATCTCGGGGATGTCCGACTGGCGGTAGAAGGTCACATGTGACGGGTCCAAGCCGGCGGCCAACCAGCTGGCGGCAATCTCCAGCGTGGAGCGCTGGATACGCGCTGGATCTTCGGTCTTGATGAGGGCGTGGTAGTCGGCCAGAAAGTAGAAACTTTCCACCCCAGGCGTTTTGCTGGCGCGGACTGCGGGGCGGATCGACCCGACATAGTTGCCCAAATGCGGTGTGCCGGAGGTGGTAATGCCGGTAAGGAAGCGAACAGTGCTCATGGGTGCAAATCAATCAGACAAAACAAGTGCGGCCTGCAGCTTAGCGCGTCAGCCAGGAAAAAGGGGTGAGGAGCAGGTCGATCAAGTCAAAGGTCAAGCCCATGACCGGCTGCATCCACACGGTGCTGAGGACGCCGGCAATCACTAGCGCCATCACAATAAAAAACCCCCAAGGCTCCACGCGGGACACAGCCATCGCCTGGCGTATCGGCAGCAAGCCGACCAGAATGCGCCCGCCATCCAGCGGCGGCAGCGGGAACAGGTTGAAGGCAAACATCACCACATTCACCAGGACGCCGCCTTGGCACATTTTGAGGAAAAAGGGTTCGGTCACCCCCGCGCCTGACAGCAGGTACAAGCCCGCACCCCAAGCCAGCGCCATGGCCAGATTGGCGCCCGGACCGGCCAAGGCCACCCACACCATGTCGCGCTTGGGGTTGCGCAGATTGCCAAAGCGCACCGGCACCGGCTTGGCGTAACCAAACAGAAATGCGCCTGATGTCGCGACATAGAGCATTAGCGGCATCAGGATGGTGCCGATCGGATCGATGTGCTTGGCCGGATTCAGGGTGATGCGGCCCAGCATGGCCGCCGTGTTGTCGCCAAAGTACCGTGCGGCATAGCCGTGGGCGGCTTCGTGCACCGTAATGGCAAACAGCACCGGCAGTGCGTAAATCGCGATGGTTTGAATCAGGTTGGCAAAGTCCACAGGCGCAAGGTCTCGGTTGGGAATGAAAAAGGATACGCGGCGAGGCTTAGAGCCCGAGCAGGGCAGGGTCTCCGCCGCCTTGGCGGATCAGCTCGGGTTCATCGCCGGTGAGGTCTACCACCGTGGTCGGCTCCTGGGCGCAGGCGCCGGAATCGAGCACACCGGCAATCTGGTGCTCGTAGCGCTCGCGGATATCGTGGGCGTCGTTGAGCGGTTCATTTTCGCCTTTTGCTATCAAAGTAGTAGCTAGAAGCGCAGATCCGTAGAGGGCTAGCAGCTCCTGGAGCACATGATGTTCAGGCACCCGCAGGCCGATGGTCTTGCGCGAGGGGTGGCTGACCCGGCGCGGCACTTCCTTGCTGGCTTCCAGAATGAAGGTGTAGGCCCCGGGCGTGGCGGCCTTGAGCAAGCGATATTGTTTGTTGTCCACCCGCGCGTAGTTGGCCAGCTCGCTCAGGTCGCGGCACAGCAGGGTGAGGTGGTGTTTGTCGTCCACGCCACGGATGCTGCGCAGCTTGTCGGCAGCCACTTTGTCATCGAGGTGGCAGACCAGCGCGTAGCTGGAGTCGGTGGGGACGGCCAGAATGCCGCCTTTTTCCAGTAGCGCGATCGCTTGTTTGAGCAGGCGGGGCTGCGGGTTGTCGGGGTGAAGCTCGAAATACTGCGCCATGGCATGGCGGCGCCGGGGCGCCGGTCCTCGGTGGTGGGTCGTTAAAAATTTACTGGATGCGGGCGCTTAACAGCTCCCACACCGGCGTCAGGCCGGCGGGCAGCGGGGGCAGGGTGCCCAGTTCGGTGTGGCTTTCATCCGGGCTGTGGAAATCACTGCCGCGCGACGCGGCCAGGCCGAATTCTTTAGCCGTGTTTGCGTAAATGCCGAACTCGGCCACCGAGTGGCTGCCAGTCACGACCTCGACGCCTTGCCCGCCATGGCCTTTGAACTCGGTGAACAGAGCAAATTCTTCGTTGGGGGTGAATTTGTAGCGCGCCGGGTGGGCGATGATGGCCATGCCATCAGCGCCGGTGATCCAGTGAATCGCGTCTTTCAGCAGCGCCCAGCGGTGCGGCACATAGCCGGGTTTGCCTTCGGTGAGGTATTTGCGGAACACCTCGTTGGTTTCTTTGCACACGCCGCTTTCGACCAGAAAGCGTGCGAAGTGGGTGCGGGAGATCAGCTCGGGGTTGCCCACAAACTTCAATGCGCCCTCGTAGGCGTCTTTGATGCCGACTTTGGCCAAGCCATCGGCCATTTCCATGGCGCGCTCTTGCCGCCCGCCACGGGTGCGGCGCAGGCCTTCGCGCAGGTCGGTGTTATCGGCATCAAAGCCCAGGCCCACGATATGCACCGTCTGGTGCAAAAAGGTGACCGAGATTTCAGCGCCGGTCAGGTAGCCCATGCCTTGTGATTTGGCAGCGTCGCGTGCGCGCTGCAAGCCGCCGATTTCGTCATGGTCCGTGAGGGCCCAGAGTTCCACGCCGTTGCCTTTGGCGCGTTCGGCCAGCGCTTCGGGGGTAAGAGTGCCATCGGACACCACAGAGTGGCAATGGAGGTCGGCATTAAGTAGTTGGGTCACCGAGCCATTTTAGGCGCTCACCCTGGGCACTCGCCGCCGGCAGGGCTTAAAAGGGCACCGGCGCGTGGAATTCCATCTGCACGCCGCTCACCGGGTGCGGAATCCGCAAGGTGCGGGCGTGCAGCTGCAGCCGGTCGGACAGGGCCAATGCCTCGGGCGTGGCATACAGCGTGTCGCCGAGCATCGGGTGCCCCAAGGCCTGCATGTGGACCCGCAGTTGGTGGGTGCGACCGGTCACCGGCTCGAGCTCCACCCTCGAGCAGTTGCGCACTGTGTCTGCCGCGATGCAGCGCCAGCGGGTGAGGGCCTGCTGGCCTTCCGCATAGTTCACCGTGCGCTTGGGCCGGTTGGGCCAGTCCACCAGCAGGGGCAAGTCGATCTCTTGCCAGGCCTCGCCCGGGGGCAGCAGGCCTGCCACCACGGCCTCGTAGCATTTGTCGACTTGGCGCTTTTCGAAGGCAAGGTTGATCGCGCGCTGCGCCACGATGCCACGCGCCATCACCACCAACCCCGAGGTGTCGCGGTCCAGCCGGTGCACGATCAAGGCCTCTGGGTATACATCCTGGGTGCGTTTGCTCAGGCAATCTTGCTTGGCCTCGCCCCGGCCGGGCACGGTCAACAAGCCGGCAGGCTTGTTAAGCACCACCATGGCATCGTCTACGTAAATAACCGGCAGCGGGCAGGCGGGGGGCGGGTTGTAAATGTCTTCCGGGCTATGCATCGTGGTGGCTGATCAGGCGCTGCACGGTCTCGCAGAGCTCATTCACATCATTCGGTTTGTAAATCAGGGCGCTGGCGCCCTGTTCGAGGGCCTGTTGTTCGATTTCAGGTGTCACATAGCCGGAGGCCAGTGCCACCGGCAGGTCGGCACGGATGGCCTTGGCATCCCGCAGCAGGTCGAGCCCGCTATAGCCGGGCATGTTGTAGTCGGTCACTAGAAGGTCGAAGCTTTCAGGCTGGCTGCGCAAAGCGGCTTCGGCCTCGTGCGGGTCGCTGAAAACGGTCACTTTGAAGCCTTTGCGTGTGAGTACCCGGTTCACCAGAAACACCAGGGCCTGGTCGTCGTCCACATACATCACGTGTTTGCCACGGCCTTCGACCACCTGCACCGGTTCGGGCTCCACGGTGGGGAGTGGCTTAGCGCCTGTGGCCGGGAAATACAGCGTGAACACACTGCCTTGCCCCGGCGCGCTTTGCACATCAATGCCACCCTGGTGGGTTTGCATGATGCCGTGCACCACAGCCAGCCCGAGGCCCGTACCCTGGCCGACTTGGCGGGTGGTGAAAAAGGGTTCGAAAATCCGCTCGATCGTCTCTTGCGCCATGCCACTGCCGGTATCGCGCACCCGCAATGTCACGTAGCGCCCGGGCGGCACGCCAATACGGTCGTTGAAAGGCAGCGATAGCTCGGTGGTCCCGAGCTCAATCGTCACCGAGCCTTTGTGCTGGCCTACGGCCAAAATCGCGTTGGTGCACAAATTCAGCAGTGCCTGCTCGACCTGTGTCGCATCGGCCAACACCAGCGGGCAGCCTTCGCTGATCGAGACCCGCAGGTCCACACCCGGCGGGATGGCCACCCGCACCAAGCGCTGGGTTTCTTGAATGACCTCTTTGAGTTGCAGCGGGACCCGTTTGGGCGGCTCGTTGCGGCTGAAGGTCAAAATTTGGCGCACCAGATCGCGTGCACGGCGGCCGGCTTTGTCGATTTCTTCCAGGCTGACCAGCGCGTGCGACCCCCTCGGGGTGTCTTGCTTGGCCAAGTCCACATTGCCCAGAATCGCGCTCAAGATGTTGTTGAAATCATGGGCAATACCGCCGGCCATGGTGCCCATCGCCTGCATTTTTTGCGACTCACGCAACTGGGTTTCCAGCGCAATACGCTGCGCTTCGGCCAGCTTCTTGGAGGTCAGGTCGCGGGCAAAAATAGTGGTGATGGAGCCTTGCCCGCCGGGTTGTCCGCGCAAGGCAATCGCGTTGGGATCGTCCGCCCGGAAAGGGGTGCGGGTGCGCAAGCGCCGCTCGAGGGAAACGCTGATTTCCACATAAATCTGTTTGCCTGACAGCGTGGTGGCGGTGAATTCACCCAGCATGGCTTGGGCCGATACATTGCCACTGCTCAGCGCCTTTTCGACATCCGGCAAAAAACGACCCAGGCTGGTGCCGAAGGCTTGCTCCACAGGGCATTCAAACAGCGCCGTAGCAGCGGGGTTGAAGACCGTGATCAGCTGCTTGTCGTCAATACACAAAATGGCATCGAGCGACGAGTTGATGATGGCGGCCATGCGGTTTTCGCTGAGCAGCAGGTCCTCATTGCGCTGGCGCAACACTGCGGCGCTCTCCAGCAGCGCGTGGCGCTGGGTGAGCAAGGGGCCTTGGTCGATGATTGCACAGCTGAAGTGGGCCAGGTCGTCGCTGGGGTTTTCAATACGGGCAATGTGCAGGTCGCCGGTGAAAGTGCCTTTCGTGCCGGCAAAAAACTGCACCTCGTTGACCTCTGCCGTGCCTTCCTGGCGCGCACTCGAAAACGCCACGGCCACTTCATCGGTGTGTTCAGGCCCTACAAAAGGCAGCAAAAAGTTCAGCGGCGGGTCGCTCTCCAACGGCTGAAACAGGCGCAGTGCCATGGCGTTGCTGGCGAGTACCAAGCCGCCCTCGTCGACCACCATCAGTGCCAAGGGCACGCTGGAGAATAAGGTGGCAAAACGCTCCGAGGCGCCTTCGGCCTCTTGCTGCGAGTAGCGGAGGGCCTTGTTCTGGATTTCGAGTTCTGCCTGGTACTTACGCAAGTCCTCGATCATTTGCGATGGCGCATAGCCATCAATGATGACGTGCTGGGCATTCGGTCCGCTGGACAGCGGGCCGCCCACCCGGCGGACATTGAAGTGCGGTCGGGGCCTCCGGGACAAAGCGCTCATCAGCGGCGAACGACCTGATCGCCCGGTGCGTAGTCAGCCGCCTTCAAGGGGCTGTTGGCCGCAATGTAGGCCCGCAAGACGTCCGCATCCACAAAGCCGGTGTCTCTGTAGCTCGGATGTGTGGTGACCTTGGGGTAGCCATCGCCGCCCGAGGCCACAAAGTTGTTGATGGCAATACGGTAGGTAGCCGCCGGGTCGATCGGTTTGCCACCCACGCTGGCTTTGACCACCACGCCCTTTTCAATCTCCAGGCGAATGCCTGCGAATTGCGGGAACGCGCCCGAGCCGACGGTCATTTTTGCCACGGCAGCGAGGTAGTCCAGCGCCTCTTTGCCACTGAAGTCCACCACAGCGACGGTGTTGCCAAAGGGGTGCACCGTCAGCACATCCTTGTAGGTGATTTTTCCGGCAGGCAACGAGTCGCGCACGCCGCCTGCATTCACCACGGCAAAGTCGGCCTTGGTTTTTTCCATCATGGAACGGCCGATCATGACGCCCAGCGCTGCGGGTCGGGCGCGGACTACGGTGCGGTCACCCTCTAGCCGGGCATCGCTACTGCCGACTTCGACCATCAGTTTTTGTTGGCCGAACTCCTGGAAGGGTTTGAGCAATTGCAGCATTTCAGGGGATTCGGCAATCTCCGGGCCGTAGTTGACCAGTGTGGTTTTCCCGTCGGCCCCCTTAACCGGCCTCTTCAGGTTGATGGGCACCAGCGTGTACTTCACCAGCTTGAACTCGCCGTTTTTGAAAGTGAAGTCGGCGCGCCCGACATATTTGCCCCATTCATGGGCTTGCATGATCCAGGTGCCGTTTTGCTGGTCGGGTTTGCAGGCACTGCCGGGCACATAGGCGCGGTCGAGCACGTTCTCGGCCTTCATGCATGCGGGGTTTTGGGTGTGGCCGCCCACCACCATGTCCAGGCCCTTGACAGCGCGGGCCAGCTCCACATCACCCGGTGCTTGGGTGCCGTGCATGCCGTTTTCGTAGTGACCCATATGGGTGGCTGCGATCACGATGTCCGCCTTGCTGCGGAGCTCGGGCACCACCTTGGCAGCTTCTGTCTGAACACTGCGGAACTCGACGTTGCGGATGTTGTCGGGGTGCACCATCTTTTGGGTGTCTTCGGTAGTCAGCCCCATGACCGCAACCCGCACGCCACCCAAGTTGAAAATCTTGTAGGGCTCAAACATGCGCTTGCCATCGCGGTAGATGTTGGCCGACAGCATCGGGAAGGTGGCTAGTGCGCGTTGCATTTGCAGGACCACGGGCGGCTTATCGAACTCGTGGTTGCCCACGGCCATCGCGTCATAGCCCAGCAGGTTCATGCCCCGGAAGTCCGGCACGGCATCTTGCAGGTCGGACTCGGGCACACCGGTGTTCACATCGCCGCCATCCAGCAGCAAGCTGTAACCGCCGGCGGCAGCGACCTCTTGGCGAATTTGGTCCACTACAGTTTTGCGGGCCGCCATGCCGTATTCGCCATCCCGGTTCTTCCAGAAACGGCCATGGTGGTCGTTGGTGTGAAGAATGGTGATGGCATATTCCATATCCGTTTTGGGGCCGCCCGAAGGCAGGCCTGCACACCCCGCCAGAACCAGGGCGCTGCACAAGGGAATCAGTCGGAAAAAATGTTGCATAAGAGGCCTATCGGATGGGTGAATTGCGGATCTTGTTTATATCAAACTCAGTCACCGGCGCGGCTGCGTTCCCCCAGCTTTTGCGGATGAAACTCAGTACTGCGGCCACCTCTGCGTCGCTCAGGCTGAGCTGGTAAGGCGGCATACCATGCGGCTGCGGTTTGCCGGACGTAGACGGGCCATAGCCACCGCGCAGCACTGTCAGCGTGAGGTTGTTGGTGTTGCCCATCAGCACCGAGCGGTTACCTGCGAGTGCTGGGTAGGCGTCAGCAACCCCTTCGCCTTGTTTGCCATGGCACTGTGCGCATTGGTTCTCGTAAATTTTGGCGCCCAAGGGGGAGGAAGGCGTAGTGTCGGCAATTGCAGGCGATTTGACAGCCGCAGGGGTTGCTGGCGCCAATGTCTGTAGGTACAGCGCGATGGACTCTGCATCTGCGGCGTTCAGGTACTGGGTGCTGTTGCGCACTACCTCCGCCATCGGGCCGGCTACATAGGCCTGCCGCCGCTGCCCGTGTGTGAGCAGCGTGGCAATGTCCGCAGTGTCCCAGCCGGCAACTCCTGCTTCGGTGTTGTCGTTCAGGGCCGGGGCGTACCACAGGCCATCGGGCATCAGCGCGCCGCTCCACGCCTGTGATGAGCGCAGGCCCCCCAGGCGATTGCGGGGGGTGTGGCATTCGGCGCAGTGTCCCAGCCCTTGCACTAAGGCCGCGCCGCGCCGGGCAGAGGGGCCGGTGTCTGCTTCCGTAATACCCGGGCTGTCGGGGGCTTCGGAGAAATGCAGCCATCGCCAGGCTGTCAGCGCGGTTTGTGTGCCCAAAGGCCAGGGGAGCTCGTGGGCCCTGTGCGGGGCGTCTACTGCGGGAAGGCTGCGCAAGAACGCGAACAAGGCATCACTGTCGCTTTGCGTGATGCGGGTGTAGCTGGTGTAGGGAAAGGCGGGGTTCAGCACCCGCCCATCAGGCCGGATGCCTTGGTGCATCGCGCGCCGGAAATCTGCCGCGCTCCAGGCGCCCAAGCCCGTGGTGGGGTGCGGGGTGAGGTTGCCCGGGTACACCCTGCCGAATGGAGTGAGCAGGGCATTGCCACCCGCATAGTCTGCGCCGCCGCGTGCGGTGTGGCACTGCGCGCAGTTACCCAGGCGCGCGAGATAGGCGCCGCGCTGCACCAAAGCGGTGTCGGGCGCTGCAGCAGGTGGTACCGAGGGCGTGCTGCTTTCGCGGACTGCGGGCGCAATGACCTCAGCAACCAGTACAAAAAGCAGCAAACAGAGCCCGAGCGCCAGCACGAGCCATTGCCACGGTTTGGGCGCGGTGCGGTTGACAGAGGGTGTTGTTGTCATGGTGCGCTCCCGCAGTCCGGCAGTGCCGGTGTACCACGCTGCTGGGCAGGTCGCATGGCCACAGCTGTGCTGTTGGCGGGGACCGGCTGGGAGGACAACCATTGCGAAATGGCGTTGACATCGGCATCGCTCAGGCGTTTGGCAATCGTGGCCATGCAATCGGGGCTATGGGCTTTGCGTTGGCCGGTTTGCCATCCGCCCAATTGGGCATTGAGGTAGTCACGCGGGAGGCCCAGCAACCCGGGCGTGAACGGTTGTACCCCCGTCAAAGCTTGGCCGTGGCAGCTGACGCAGGCCGGCAGGCCGCGTTTAACGTCACCCTCAAGCACCAAGGTTCTGCCGCTTGCCAGTACGGCAGGCGGGGCGGTGGCGGGTGCCGGTGCGGGGTAAGGAATATGCAACTCCGAGAAATACACCGCCATGGCGCGCAAGTAATCGCGGCTTAAGGGGTCGATCAGGCCTTGCATTAACCCGTATTGGCGCCGACCCTGCTGAAAATTCTCTAGCTGGTTGAACAGATACCCGGCGGGCTTGCCGGCTAGGCGCGGGTAGTAGCCATCCGGCCCTGCCCGGCCTTGGTCGCCGTGGCAGGCTGTGCAGGCGCGGGTGCGCTCTGCCATGGTGTTCTCAAAGGCCAGGCTCGAGGTGGGTAGTGCCCCCAGTGCGAGCCACCCACAAATTAGCGCCATGAACAGCTTGCGCTTGCGGGGACTGGGATTTGCTTGCATGAAGCAAGCTTACCGTAGCAGCTTCAGCTTGGCTGGTCTGCCCACACGACCTCTCGGTGTTGGTTCAACCACCGGTCATAGGATGGGGCGTATTTCGCTTCGATGCTGGCGCGTTTGACTTTCAGGGTCGGGGTGACCAAACCGTTTTCTGATGTCCATGTCTCTGCTACAGCGATCAGAAAATCCAGCTTTTCATGGGGCTCCAGCCGGCTGTTGACCTGCTGCAAGTGCTGCTGGAGACCGGCCTCCAGCGCTTGGCGGCCCGCGGCTGATCGACTCTCCGCGGCCGCATCCGCCGACAGCATGACCAGTGCAAACGGCTGGGCATAGTGGGCGCCGGTGACCACGCAGGCTTCGACCGCATCGTGGGCCACGAGCTTGTCTTCGATGGGCGCCGGCGCAATGTATTTGCCTTTGCTGGTCTTGAACAGGTCTTTGACCCGACCGGTAATGCTCAAAAACCCGTGGCTGTCCATGACGCCTTTGTCGCCGGTGCGCAGCCATCCGTCCGGGGTGAGTGCAGCGGCCGTGAGCTCGGGTTCGCGGTAATAGGCTTTCATCAAGGCTGGGCAACGCATCTGGATTTCACCGGTGGCCGGATCCATGCGCGTTTCGACTTCGTCGTAGGCCAAGCCGACGGAGCCGGTCTGGCGCGAACCGGGCAGGGTGGAGTGCGAGACTCCGCTGTTCTCGGTCATGCCGTAAACCTCGACTAGGTTCAGACCCAAGCGGCGGTACCACTGCAGCACATCGGCAGGCATGGGCGCTGCCCCGCCCGCGGCGATGCGGCATTGGTCTAAGCCCAGGCCTTTCAAAATCTTGCGGCGCACTAAATGGCCCACGACGGGCAGGCTGAGCAAGAACCGGAGCTTGGGTGCCGGCACCTTGCTGTGCACCCCTTGTTGAAACTTCACCCACAGCCGCGGGACCGAGAAAAACACTGTAGGCCGCGCACGCTGGAGATCTTGCAAAAACGTGTCCAGTGACTCGGCAAAAAAAATGCGTCCGCCATAGCGCAACGAGGCCTGCTCAATCAGCATGCGCTCCGCCACATGGGCCAAGGGCAGGTACGAGATGTAGCGGTCTTTGATATCCATTGGGAAGCGGCGCGTCGCACAGCTAACGCCCCAGGCCATGCTGTTGAAGCTATGCACCACGCCTTTGGGCGTGCCTGTGGTGCCCGAGGTGTAAATGATGGTGCTGATGCTTTCGCCCGCAGGCTCAGGGCAGGTTTTGAGCGGGCTGGTGGTGTTGATCAACTCCGTCCATTGGTGGGCGTGCATGGAAGGTGCCAAGGGCAGTGCAATCAGGGGCAGCCCGGGCGGCACACCGCTTTGCAGGTTGACGGTGTCATCGAGCTTGCCGATGAAAAGCGCCTTGCTCTCGCTGTGCAACAGGATGTAGCTCAGGGCCTCGCCATTGAAGGTGGGATAGATCGGCACCGACACATACCCCGCCATTTGGATTGCCAAATCCGCCAAGATCCAGTGAGCGCTGTTTTTACCGATGATGGCGACCCTGCTGCCCGCGGCCCAGCCCTGGCTTTGCAGCCATTGGGCCATGCGCCGCACCTGGCTGGCCGCTTGGGCCCAGGTGAGGTCCAGTACTTGCCCGCCTCGCATGGGTTGCGAGAGATAGACCGCATCAGGGCGCTCGTGCTCCCAGCGGTACAGGCAAGCCAAAGGAAGGTCGGCAGGCTGCAGTGCAATTGTTTGCATGGACTCCCCTCAATCGTTGAAACGATTGTTGGGCTCGCACCAGAGCACCCGCAATGGTGGTGACCCTAGGTATCCCGGGGTTATGGGTTAGGGGTTAGTGCGGTCTTAAGCCGCGCAGGCAAACGGCTGGTCGAGCAGCAGATCGCTCTGGGGAACCGCCACACACGGCAGGCACCAGCCCTCGCTCTTTTCATCGGCACTCAGACCCGGCCACTCAATGCGATAGCGCACCCGCCCCGACACCATTTTGCAAAGGCATGCCCTGCAGGTTCCATTGCGGCAGGAGCTCGGCAGTTCGATACCCTGCGCCAAGCCGGACTCCAGCACGCTGCTGATGCCATCACTCTCAAAACTCAGACCGTCTGGCAGCACGGATACGGTGTAGGTGGCGTTGAGAGGCGGGGACATTGGCGTGATCTTTGGCGGTGTCAACGAGCCGGGTTGAGAGGGGTTTGGCGGGTGAAAAATGGAGGCATGGGAGTCGATTCTTGAATGCTGCGACAATCACGCTCTTTTTTTCAATTTTGCTTGAGTTTGCGTTAGACATGTCCAGTACGACTACTTTCAAGGTTCGCCCCGCCACACTACGTGATGCCAAAGCCATCGCTGAGCTCCACAACTCTTCTGTTCGCGAAGCCTTCAAAAGCATGCTGGCCGATACACCGGTTCCCGTGACCCCCTTGGACAAGCGCCAGGCTTACTGGCGCGAAGCGATTGAGTACGCTGAACCCCAGGTTCAAGTGGCTCTGGATGACGACAAGATCGTCGGATTCGTGGGTTTTGACCGCTCGCGTGACAAGGGCACCCCTCCGACCATGGGCGAAATTTGGGCCATTTACGTGGCCTCCAGCCACTGGGACAAAGGCGTAGGCCTGGCCCTGTGGGATGCTGCCCGCGAAGGCCTGCTCGAAGAGGGTTGCGCCAACGTGAGTGTGTGGCTGCCGATTGCCAACGAGCGCGCCATGCGTTTCCACGAGCTCGCCGGCTTCAAGCGCGAAATGAATACCGCCAAAACCGTGCAGATCGGTGCCGTCAAAATCGAGGAAATGCGCCTCAAGCGTCCCCTGAACTAAGGGGCGCAAGCCTGAAGCGCTTGGCCTTACAGGCGCTTCACCACCACGCTACCAATCGAGTAGCCTGCTCCGAATGAGCAGATCACTCCCACCTCACCCGCTGCAATGTCAGCGTGGTGGCGGTGGAAAGAGATGATGGAGCCCGCCGACGCTGTGTTGGCGAATTCGTCCAGAATCACCGGCGCATCATCCAGCGTCGCCTCCCGCCCCAAGAGTTTTTTGGCAATCAGCTGGTTCATGCCCAGGTTGGCTTGGTGCAGCCAAAAGCGGCGCACCTGTTGCGGCGTCAGGTCCAGCGAGTTCAGGTGTTGCTCGATGTGCTCGGCAGCCATGGGGCACACCTCTTTGAATACTTTGCGGCCTTCCTGGCGGAAGAGCTGGTCGCGGTCGTCCGGGTTGCGGTCTTCCGAGCGCGACATGAAGCCGTTGTTGTTGCGGATGTTGTTGCTGAAAGTGCTCAGCAGCTTAGTGCCCAGCACCTCAAAGCTGCCGGCGGGCGCGAGGTCCAGGCGCTCCACCAGAATGGCCGTGCACACATCGCCAAAGATGAAATGGCAGTCCCGGTCAATCCATGCCTGGTGGGCGGATGTGATTTCGGGGTTCACCACCAGCACCGCACGGGCACTGCCACAGCGCACTGCGTTCACCGCTTGCTCCAGCGCGAAGGTGGCGGAAGAGCAGGCCACGTTCATGTCAAAACCGTAGCCCTGCACGCCCAAGGCGGTCTGGATCTCGATAGCCATGGCCGGGTAGGGGCGCTGCATGTTGGCGCTGGCGCAAATCACGCCGTCTACACCGGCGGCGGTTTTGCCGGCAGCTGTGAGCGCGTCCTGGCAGGCTTTGACGGCAATTTCAGCCATCAACGACAACTCGCTATCCGGGCGAGGCGTGAAGTGCGGGCGCATGCGCTCGGGGTCCAGCACCCCGGTTTTTTCCATCACATAGCGGCGCTGGATGCCTGAGGCTTTTTCAATGAACTCGACGCTGGAGTCCGTCAGAGCGGTGCGGCTGCCAGCAGCTATCTCGTCGGCAAACTTCGCGTTCTGCAGCGCGGCATAGGCGTTGTAGCTGGCGACCAACTCCGCGTTGGTAATGACGTCCGGCGGTGTAAACAGGCCGGTGCTGCTGATGGCAACGCGATGCATAGAAGGGGCTTCTCAGGCTGGTGGGCGCGCGCGGCGGGTTGCCGGCGCTGGCCGGATTATCCGCTGAAGTGGCGCAGTCGCGAGGGTTACAAGCCCCCTGCCGCCGGGCAAGCCTTCGTTGTACCCTGCGGGCTCGCGCGTGCAGGCGCGCCCGCGACACCCCCTATTCAGGAGATTGATATGACCAACTTCCGCGGCTGGGCAGCCCCCGGCAAAAGTGCAGACCTGGAGCGCCTCGACTTCGACCCCGGCACCATGGGGGGTGAAGAGGTAGAGATTGCCGTGGAGTACTGCGGTATCTGCCACTCCGACCTCGCGATGGTCGATAGCGAGTGGTTCCCGACCCAATACCCGGTAGTACCGGGCCACGAGGTAGTCGGGACGATTGTGGCGGTTGGCGCACAGGTCAAAGGTCGGGCCATAGGCCAGCGGGTGGGCCTGGGCTGGCACAGCAACAGCTGCCAGCACTGCCAGTTTTGCCAAGGGGGCGAACAAAACCTGTGTGCGACCCGGCAGCCCACCATCATCGGGCGGCATGGTGGTTTTGCAGACAAGGTGCGCGCCCACTGGAGCTGGGCCTTGCCTTTGCCCGCAGGGCTCGACCCGGCGTCGGCCGGCCCCCTGATGTGCGGGGGCGGCACGGCGTTTTTGCCTTTTGTGATTCACGACATCAAGCCCACCGACCGGGTTGGCGTGGTGGGCATTGGCGGCTTGGGCCACTTGGCCGTCAAGTTTGCCAAGGCGTGGGGGTGTGACGTGACCGCGTTTACCTCCAGCCCTTCCAAGCGCGAAGAGGCGCTGGCACTCGGCGCGCACCGCACCGTGTCCAGCGTGGATGTGAAAGAGCTCAAGGCCTATGCCGGCAAGCTCGATTTCTTGTTGGTCACCGTGGGCGCAAGTCTGGAGTGGGACGCCTTGATTGGCACCCTGGCACCCAAAGGCCGGCTGCACCTGGTGGGCATGGTGACCGAGGCCATGAAGGTCCGCACCAGCAGCTTGTTGTCGTGGCAGCGCAGCATCTCGGCATCGCCCACACCGTCGCCAGTGACCTTGATGAAAATGATGGAGTTTTGTGCGCGGCACGGCATTGCACCGCAGGTGGAGCATTTCCCCATGTCGCGGGTGAACGATGCCGTTGCCCACCTGCGCAGCGGCAACGCCCGGTACCGGGTGGTGCTGGACGCTGATTTTGTGTAACCCCCTCACAGGTATGCTCTGCCCCCATGCAACGCCCCCGCTTTCTCCCTGATAACTTCACCCTCATCCTGATCGCCGTGGTCACACTGGCCAGCCTGCTGCCCGCTCGCGGCGCAGTGGCACAGGGTTTTGAGTGGCTCACCACCGCAGCTGTTGCCTTGCTGTTTTTTATGCATGGCGCCAAGCTCTCGCGCGCCAACGTGGTGGCGGGCTTGAGCCATTGGCGGCTGCACTTGCTGGTGCTGGCATTTACTTTTGCCCTGTTCCCTTTGCTGGGGGTGTTGCTCAAACCGGTGTTCGGCTGGTTTTTGAACCCTGAGCTGGCGTTGGGCATGCTGTTTTTGTGCGTCTTGCCGGCCACGGTGCAATCGGCTATTGCGTTTGCCGGCATGGGGCGGGGCAATGTGGCGGCGGCAGTGTGCAGTGCCTCAGCCTCCAGCTTGATCGGGGTGTTTTTGACGCCCTTGCTAGTGAGCTGGTTGATAGTGCCCGGAGAAGTGGCGGGCACCAGCACCTGGGATGCGGTGTTGCACATCATGCAGCAGTTGATGCTGCCCTTCGCCCTGGGTCAACTCATGCAGCCTGTGATTGGCAACTTTGTTAAAAAGCATGCCGCTACTTTGCGCATGGTGGACCAGAGCTCGATCTTGCTGGTGGTCTACACCGCCTTTAGTGCCGCAGTGATCGAAGGGCTGTGGACCCGGGTACCCCTGCCCATGTTGCTGGTGCTCACTGTGGCTTGTTGCGTGTTGCTGGCGCTGGTGCTGTGGATTACCACCATGACTAGCCGCAAACTCGGCTTCTCTAAAGAGGACGAGGTCACCATCGTGTTTTGCGGCTCCAAGAAGAGCCTGGCCAGCGGTGTGCCCATGGCCAAAGTGCTTTTTGCTGCCCCGCAGGTGGGCATGATGCTGCTGCCGCTGATGATCTTCCACCAGATCCAGCTCATGGTCTGCGCAGTGCTGGCGCAGCGCTATGGGGAGCGGGTAGATTGATATTGGGCAACTGATGGGCTGGGACGCATCCTCTGTGAAGGATGGTGTACCGAAATCAGCCACAAAAAAACGGGAGCGAATGCTCCCGTTTTTGTTTAACTCGCGTTTATTTACTTTGACTTTTTCCGTTTGATGGCAACACCCATCAAACCTAGCCCCGCCAGCAACATGGCGTAGCTCTCTGGCTCTGGCACAGCTGTAACGGCTACATCGGTGACCGACAGACCGCGGAACTGAGCTTGTCCGGGAGTGTCGTTCGCGAATTGCTCAAGCATCAGGTGACCGGTACCCGAAAACTGGATGCTGTAGGAGCGCCATGTTCCGTCGTTGATCAATGTGAAAGGTGTAGGAAAACGGCTGGATGAACCGGCCAGCCAAGTGTGGTTACCCGGAAAACCTTGGCTGATACCAAAGTACCCACCGCCATCGACGTTGGCGACACCTCGGTATTGAAAGTTCACGTATCCGTTACTGAAGGTAGCCAGGCTGAAAATATCACCCGCGCTGTTACCACGACCGAAAGTGAGTACGTTCCCGCTCACTGTGGCGGAGGAATCCCCCTTGGTAGTCCACGCGTTCAGATTGTCAAAGTTCTCGGTGAAATAGGTTGTCGCAGCCATAGACTGCCCGAGAGCGCCCACCAACAGGCCGAGTGTTAACAAATACTTTTTCATCTAATTCCTTCCAAGTTGGAAACTTAATCACCCTACAGGTTACAGGTGGGTAATAGGGTTGAGGTTCATTGGGGTACTAGTCCATTTGGACTAATGGGTGCAAATTCTTGCACTGAGTGTGAATAAATTCACATTTCGATACATGCGGAGCCTCAGCCAGGGCACAGGTTGATAGTGAATTTAAAAAAGGTCTACCCGCACCTCACGACTGTGCTTCAACACTATTTGCGGCACCTCCAACTACTGAGGTACGGTAAGTTAGCGATGGTCGTTTCCTACGCTTCCCCGCCAAAATGCTGAGTCAGGTTGTCGATGTACTGCTCGACCATTTTTTCAAACTCAGCCTCGGCAATAGGGGCTGCCACCATCTTCATCAGGCCGGGCAGGGGCAGGGTGAGTTCGCCTTGGATTTCCAGCACAATGTTGGTAGCCTTTTTGTTGTCGGTGATCTTCCAGCTGCCGGCCACCAGGGCGTTGCCTTCGCCTTTGATGGGTGTCCAGCTCACGGTGCCCTTGGCTTTGTTGCTGGTGTATTTGGATGCGTAAACCGTTTGCAGTGTGATCGAGGCGATACCGATTTTTTCCATTTCCCAGCGGTAAGCGCCGCCGCCCAGATCGACCAGCTGATCGACCTTGGGGAAGTGGCTCGCCGAGCTCGGCACATCTGACAGCACCGCAAACACTTCGCTGGCCTTGGCCTTCACGTCAAATTCATAACCCAGGTTGATTTCTACGGTCACGGCCATGGCTACTGTCTCCTTGTGGTGTGGGGGTGTACAGCACCATGTTACTGCCTAAGACGCCGGTTAACCCGCCCTGATGCGCTGCAGTGTGAGCTGGATCAGCCGCGCATCAGAGCTGGCGCGGTGGCGCTGGGTGCCACGCTCGCTGGCGATTTGGGCCTTGACGGTGTGCCATTGATCGGCCTCTTTGTCGCTCAGCAGGCTGCGCAGGTTTTCCAGCTTGAAGCGGGGGCTCATTCCAGCGGCCTCAAACAGCACATTGAGCCAGGTGAAGTCGTTGGCCCAACCGTCGGTGTACACCGTGGTGCCGGCCAGCTGGGCATTGAGCAGCTTGGCCACATCGCGGGCACTCAGGCCACGCTGCTGGAGCAGCTCGCGGGTGATGCGGTGCAGGCTGGCGGCACCGGTGTCCCAGTGGGTCCAGTCGGGCTCGGGCTGCACCAGGGTGCAATAAGCATGGCCGTCCGGGAGCACATAGCCGATTTCGATGGGGTAACTACTGCGCCCCAGGCCGGACGCCTCGATATCCAAGACCGTGGGCGCTGTGAGGTCGGGTTGGCGGTCAACGGTCAAGGGTGGTGGCATAAGTGTCGGAGGCGTGGTTCTATTCTCCAGCAAGCTTTGCGCCAGCTCTGTAAGGGCTTGCCCTGAGCGGCATACGCCAAACGGGTGACAATCGCGGCCTTACCCACTCCATGTGACCACCCTATGGCCAGCAGCCTCCTTGCCCTTTTGGACGACATTGCCACCATCCTCGACGATGTGGCCGTACTCAGTAAAGTGGCGGCCAAGAAAACCGCCGGTGTTTTGGGGGACGACCTCGCCCTGAATGCGCAGCAGGTCACCGGTGTGTCTGCCGAGCGCGAGCTGCCGGTGGTGTGGGCGGTGTGCAAAGGCTCGCTGCTGAATAAGGCGATTCTGGTGCCCGCAGCCTTGGCTATCAGCATCGTGGCGCCTTGGCTGGTCACGCCGCTGCTGATGATTGGCGGTGCCTTTTTGTGTTTTGAGGGCTTTGAGAAGCTGGCTCACAAGTTTTTGCACCGCGCAGAAGATGACGCGGCCCATCAGGCCGAGCTGCTGCAGGCGCTGCAGAACCCGGCGGTAGACCTGGTGGCCCTGGAGAAAGACAAGATCAAGGGCGCGATTCGCACCGACTTCATTCTCTCGGCCGAAATCATCGCCATCACCCTGGGCACGGTGCAAGACAGGGTCTGGACGACCCAGTTCATGGTGCTGGCTGGCGTGGCCTTTGCCATGACCGTGGGGGTGTATGGCCTGGTGGCAGCTATCGTCAAAATTGACGATGCAGGCCTGTACCTGACCCGCCGCCCCTCCGCCACGCCCCAAGGTGGCTGGGTACAGGCGCTGGGGCGCGGCTTGTTGTGGGCGGCGCCGGTGTTGATGAAGGTGCTGTCAGTGGCTGGCACGGCCGCCATGTTCCTGGTGGGCGGTGGCATTCTCGTGCACGGCCTGCCGTTTTTGCACCACCTGACCGAGGGCCTGCCCCTGGGCTTTGTGTTGGATGGCCTGATCGGGGTGGTGGCTGGCGCCTTGGTGCTGGCTGCGGTCACGCTGGTGCAGCGGGTGCGCGGCGGTTTGAAGGCAAACTAAGCGGTGGCCGGCGTAGCGCCTGCGCAAGCAGCTCCTCAATCGATAGCAACCGGTGTTGCGCTGGCGATCGCTGGTTCGATCGCTTTTAGCGGCAAAGCCATCATCGTCAAGCTGGCCTACCGCTACCCCGGGGTGGATGCGGTCAGTCTCATCATGCTGCGCATGCTGATGGCTTTGCCATTTTTTCTGGGGCTGGTTTGGTGGGCAGGCTACCGGGCCCGCAAGGCCGGTGCCGTGGTGGTGCCGCTCACAGGCAAAGACAAGCTGGGCATTGTGGGGCTGGGCATTACCGGCTACTACCTGGCCAGCTACCTCGACTTTGCGGGCTTGGCCTATATCTCCGCGTCGCTGGAGCGGCTGATTCTTTACCTCAACCCCACGCTGGTCGTGTTGCTGGGCGTAGCCCTTTACGGCAAAAAGGTGAGCCTGCCCCAAGCCGCCGGCATGGCGCTTAGCTATGGCGGCGTGTTGCTGGTGTTTGGGCACGAGGTCAGCTTTGCAGGGGGTAATGCGGCCCTGGGCGCCGCCTTGGTGCTGGGTAGCGCCATCAGCTACGCGCTGTACCTGTCGTACAGCGGGGAGCTGGTGCAGCGCCTGGGCTCGCTGCGCTTGGTGGGGTTGGCCACCAGTGTGGCGTGTGTGCTGTGTATCGTCCAGTTTGTGATTTTGCGGCCGCTGGATACTGCTTTTGCGGTGGCACCGGAGGTGCTGTGGTTGTCGCTGCTCAATGCCATTGCCTGCACCGTGGTGCCGGTGATGCTGGTCATGATGGCGATTGAGCGCATTGGCTCGGGGCTGGCGGCGCAGGTGGGGATGGTGGGGCCCATGTCCACCATCCTGATGGGCGTGCTGCTGCTCGACGAGCCGATGAACCTGTGGGTGATCGGTGGCACCATTCTGGTGCTGCTGGGTGTGTATGTGGTGAGTACCCGCCGCTAAGGCGCGGGGGGCTTGGATAACTTCAATCGCAAAGGACTGGGTATGGACTTGGGAATCAAAGGCAAATGGGCGCTGGTCTGTGGTGCCAGCAAGGGGCTGGGCCTGGGCTGCGCGCAAGCACTGGCCGCCGAGGGCGTGAACCTGCTGATCGTGGCGCGCGGTACCGAGGCGCTGGAGGCGTCTGCTACCAATTTGAGAGCGACTTACGCAGCCAACACAGGGGCTGAGGTGCTATTTTGTGCCCAAGACATCACCACCGTGGCCGGCCGCGAGGCGGTGTTTGCCATGCGCCGTGATTTCGATATCGTGGTCACCAACGCTGGCGGCCCGCCCCCCGGCGACTTCCGCGACTGGGACCGCGAGGCTTGGATCAAGGCGGTAGACGCCAACATGCTCACCCCGATTGAGCTCATCAAGGCCACGGTGGACGGCATGGCCGCGCGCGGCTTCGGGCGCATTGTGAACATCACCTCTAGCTCTGTGAAGTCGCCCATCGACATTCTGGGCCTGTCCAACGGTGCACGCAGTGGCCTGACCGGCTTTGTGGCCGGCGTGGCCCGCAGCAGCCTGGCCGCCAAGGGTGTGACCATCAACAACCTGTTGCCCGGCAAGTTTGATACCGACCGCATTGCCACCACCGTGAAGGCGGCGGCCGCCAAGTCCGGCAAGTCGGTGGAAGAGGTGCGCGCCAGCCAGCAGGCGCAAATTCCTATGGGCCGCTATGGCACGCCGGCTGAGTTCGGCCAGGTGTGCGCCTTTTTGTGCAGCCAGCAGGCCGCTTACATGACCGGCCAGAACGTGCTGCTCGATGGCGGCGCTTTCACCGGCACGTTTTAAGGCAAAACCGTGCGCCCTGCCGCCTGCTGGCGGTAGGCTTTGGGTGTGGCCCCGAAGCGCTGCTTGAAGCAGCGGATGAAATAGCTGGCGCTGGCAAAGCCGCTGCACCAAGCCACTTCCTTGACGGCGGCATCGCCCTCGGTCAACAGCCGGGCGGCCCGTGCCAAGCGCTGCTGCAAGATCACCTGCCACAGGTGCTCCCCGGTCAGGCTGCTGTACAAGTGCGACAAATAGTCCGCGGTGCAGCCCAGGTCGTGCGCCAATGCGGCCACCGTCAGGTCGGTTTCGCCCATGCGGTTTTGGATCAACATGCGCAGCTTGCTGAGCACCGGCGGCTCGGCTGACACGGTTTTTTGGGGCGCATCGAGCAAGCGGGCTACGCCGGTGAGGGCGCTGAGCAGCAAGGCGCGTTGCTGCACCGGCCATAGGCCGGCGGTGTCGTCGGGCGGGGGCGTGGCGGCGTCGCGCAGCCAGCCCTCGATGCGCATCGCGTCGGGGTGCTGAAAGGTTTCCAGGTAGAGGCTGGCGGGCACGCCGGGTCGCGCCTCATGGGCCAGGTGGCACGACATGAGCTGGCTGTCCGCCGAGATCACCAGGTTGCAAAAAGCCTGCGCCTCGTGCCCGCTGACCCATTCGTCGTGTAGCAACTTCGGGGGCACTATCAGCACCTGGCCCGGCGTGAGCGCGAGTTGCCCGTGCGGAAAGGTAAACCGCGTTTGCCCCGCCATCTGCAAAAACACCTCGGCATGCAAATGCATATGGCCTGCACCACGGGCTGTGCCGGCAGGTTGCGGCGGGGGGCTCTGCAGCGGCAAGGTGCCTTGGGCCGCTTCGCGGATAAAGCGTGCCACCGCGTCGCGCAGTTGGCGGGCGTAGGCCGGCGCCTCCGGGTGGTCGCAGGCGATGGCGGCCACACACGGCCCGACCCCGTGCACTGCATCTAAGATTTTTACTACTTTTGACATCGGATTGATATTGATCGCCGCCGGAATGCCCGCAAAGGCTGGTTACGCTATAGCTATGAATCTGACTATTGTGAATGCAGGGCACCCGGGTGCCAAGCCCTTGTCATCCAAGAATTTCGCTATTTTTAGCGCAGGGGTGTGCCGTGGATAAAGGCTTTGAACATGGCAGCCCCTCGCAAATCCGCCGGGCAATTTGGGCCACCCGGGGCTTATTTGCGCTGCTGGGTGTTTTTAGTGCGGTGTGGGGTGTGCACATTCCATCGGTCAAGCAGCGCTACGCCTTGGGCGAGGGCGCGCTCTCGCTGGTGTTGGTGGCAGCGGCGGTGGGCGCCGTGTCTGCAGTGATGTTTGCAGGCCGGGTGATCGGCCGGCTGGGTGCGCGCCAAACGGCCATGCTCTGCGCGGTGGTCATGGCCTGCATGTTGGGCTTGGTGTTGCATTGGCCGGGTTTGCCATGGCTGCTGCTGGCGATGCTGTTGTTCGGCGCGTCGCTCAGCGTGTTTGATGTGGCTATCAACACCGAGGGCTCGGCGCTCGAGGTCGCCGGAGGCCAACCCATCATGGGGAGCTTGCACGGCATGTTCAGCTTGGGGGCCATGGGTGGGGCGGCGCTGGCGGCCGGCATGTTGGGTGCCGGGGTGTTGGCCGAGTGGCAGTTACTGGGCGTAGGCGTGGCAGTTGCAGTGGCGATCTGGATCGGTGCGCGCTGGATGCTACCCACGCCACCGCCCACCGACAAGCCCAAAGTGCATTTCACCTGGCCGCGGGGTGCGCTGCTGATCATGGGCCTACTCACATTTGCCGGCATGAGCGCGGAGGGGGTGATATTCGATTGGTGTGTGCTCTACCTCCAGCAAGAGGTGCGCATGCCCCATGAGCAGGCCGCCATTGGCTACGCCGCCTGTGCCGGTGCAATGGCCGCCATGCGCTTTGCAGCAGACCGGCTGAGGGCGCTTTACAGCGAGCAGCGCCTACTCCAGGTGAGCGGAGTGGTGACGGCGGTGTCGATGGCCGGTGTTTTGCTGACCGGTCACCCCGTGGTGGCGATCATCGGATGCGGGCTGGTCGGTGCCGGCCTGGCGATGATCGTGCCGATTTTGTATGGTGCGGCGAGCCGGGTGCCCGGCACCACGCCAGCAGCAGCGATTGCGGCGGTCTCGTCCATTGGCTATGCCGGGTTCATGGTCGGCCCGCCCTTGATTGGCTTTATTGCCCAACACGCGTCGCTCACTGCAGCCATGGGTGTGGTGGTGGTGGCCGCCACGGTGCTGGCGCTCAGCGCGCGCTTTGTGCCCGAAAAAGCGGCCTGATGCAATGGCCGCGCTATTCCTGCCTGGGCGGCTCGGCTACTTGCGCGAAGAAATCACAATGCCTGAGACGATCAGCACAAACGCGGCCGCATGGTAGGCGCGCGGTGCTTCCCCTATAAAAATGGACGACAGCACCGCAGTGAACAGCGGCGTAAGGTTGATAAAGAAACCCGCAATCGCAGGCCCGGCGCGCGAGACCCCGGCACCCCAGCTGCCGTAGGCAATCACCGCGGGGCCCACGGCAATAAAGGCCAGTGCCGCGACCAGACCGGCACTCCAGTCGATATGGGCCGGCGTCAAGGCCCACTCGCCGGCCGTGAAGGCCATAGACCAGCCCAGGCCAAACACAATCTGCCCCATCAAAAACGTAGACCAGTCTGCCCGGATCGCCGCCGACTCCGGCGTGGGGTGGGCCAATAGCCAGCTGTAGGTCGCCCAGGCGATGGAGGCCAAGAGCACATACAGGTCGCCCGGCACCAAGCGCAGCTGGGTCATGACCTCCCAATCGCCGCGGCCGAGCACCAGCACCACGCCGGCAATCGACAACACCGCTCCCAGAATTTGCCGGCGACTCACCGGCACTTTGAAGAACAGGCGCCCGATGAGCAACATCCACACCGGCGTGCTCGCGCCAACCAGGGTGACGTTGATCGCCGTCGAGGTGTTGAGCGCCAAGTACAACAGCGCGTTGTAGCCCCCGATGCTGAACAGGCTGAGCAGGGTAAACCGCTTCCACTGGGGCCACAGGTCGCTGTTACGCTGCAGCACCCTGCGAGCCAGGGGCAACAGAATCAAAAACGCAATCCCCCAGCGCAGCAGGTTCAGCGTCATCGGGGAAATAAGGGGGGCGACCAAGCGGCCTACGACTGCGTTGCCGGACCACATCAAGGGGGGAATCACGAGAAGGAAGGCGGCAGTCGGCGTCAGGCGTTGGGTCATCGCGTCGACTGTAACAAGGAAGCGATGCCCCGCGCAGGGCTGCGGGCGCGGCCGATTTCTGGCACCATGCTCCGGATTCATAACAACCCCATCGATGGAGACAAGACCATGCGTTCAGTGACATCCCGCGCCATCCACATCGCCCAGCACGGCGGCCCCGAGCAGCTGCAACTGGTGCAGGTCACTGTGGGCGAGCCCGGCCCCGGCGAGGTGCGTATCCGCCACCATGCGGTGGGCCTCAACTACATCGATGTCTACCAGCGCAGCGGCCTTTATCCGATGAGCCTGCCGGTGCAGTTGGGCATGGAAGCCGCCGGTGTGATCGAGGCGGTAGGCGAGGGCGTGAGCCACCTCCAGGTGGGCGACCGCGCGGCCTATGCCAGCCAACCACCGGGCAGCTACTGCGAAGTGCGGGTGATGCCTGCCAAGTGCGTGTGCAAGCTGCCTGATGGCATCAGCTTCGAAACCGGTGCGGCCATGATGCTCAAGGGCCTGACCGCCCAGTACCTGCTGAAACGCACACTGCCCCAAGGCGGCTTGCAGGCTGGTGACTTTGTGCTCTTTCATGCAGCTGCCGGTGGCGTGGGCCTGATTGCCTGTCAGTGGGCCAAAGCCTTGGGCTTGCGCTTGATCGGCACTGCTGGATCTGATGAAAAATGCGCCCTAGCCCTTGCCAATGGTGCGGAGTTTGCTATCAATTACAGAGCGGGTGATTTCGCGGCCAAGGTTAAGGAGCTGACCGGTGGCAAGGGCGTCAAGGTGGTCTACGACTCGGTAGGCAAAGACACTTGGGACCAGTCCCTCGATTGCATCGCCCCCTTTGGCTTGATGGCCAGCTTTGGCAATGCCTCCGGCCCGGTGGCGCCGTTCTCGCCCGGCATCCTCGGGCCCAAGGGTTCGATTTATGTGACGCGCCAAACCCTGTTCACCCACATAGCCACCCGCGAGAGCACCCAGGCCATGGCGGATGACCTGTTCGACATCGTGTTGAGCGGCAAGGTCCAGATCCACATTGCCCAGCGCTACCGCTTGGAGGATGTGCAGCAAGCCCACTTGGACCTGGAGTCGCGCCGCACCACCGGTTGCACCGTGCTGACGCTGTAACCAAAAAGGGCACCCGATTCGGGTGCCCTTGACTTGGCAGGTGTACTGCGGTTTAGAACAAAAAGCCGGCCGACAACACTTGCTCGTTCATCCAGATTTCCTGGTCGGCTGTGCCCTTGTAAACCGGCACCTTGCTCAGGCGGCCGTAGGCAATCTTGTTGGTCAGCTCGACATAAATCGCCTTGTAGACCCGGTAGCGCAAGCCCACTTCCACGCCGGCGGTCCAGCCGTTGATTTGCCACCAGTCGTTGCTCTTGAAGCAGCAGATGTTTTCGTTCTTGGGGCCGACCTGGTTGGCATTGCCAAAAATCACGTTGTCCGCGTGGGGCAGCAAAATGCCTGCTCCCACCCGGCTGATGAGTTGCAGGTCGCCGGCTTTGTGCGCCGGGCCGCGTAGGCGGTGAAGCCAGACGGCGTTGACCATGATGTGGTTCAAGCCGTTGTGCAAGGCGTAGTTGAAGTTCTGGGGCGACACCACCATGGAAGAGGTCGCACCCGGGGTGGTGACGGTGCCATCGACCGCCACCGTTTGCCCGTAATCGACGTTGTATTTGCTGTGGTCGATGTTCAGTTCCACTGCGAATGTTTTCTCGTCGTTGAGGAACTTGCCGATGCGGATGTTTTCCTGCGGATCGGTGAAGTCCAGGCTGAGCAGGGACTTGAAGGTGTCCGGCACACTCGACGGGAAGTCGCTGGCTCGCGCGTTGCGGACCGTGAAGTTGTTGCCCAGTTCCGGTTGCGAAACGTGGATGTCCGACGGCGCGTACTGCTGACGGCTGTAGCCCCAAGAGAAGTACCAGTTTTCGTCCTTGTTGATCGCCTTGTCAAATTGGCCGGACACTGCATTGGCTGCGGGGGCGGTATCGGACGCCGGAGTGGGTGCTTGCGCCATCAGGACGCTCTGCGCCCAACTGGCTTGGCAAGCGCCCAAAGTCAAAAGAGCGGCCAACAGGCCGCGTCGGAAAAAGGGTGTGTGCATGGTGGAGGTGTCGGTGCGATACGCGGCGGGGCGCAGAGGGGTGCGCACGCCAAAGACCTCTATTTTAGGCGAGTGCCTTTCGGCGCCCGGCAGCTGCCTTGGAATCAGGTCTTTCGGACCCGCAGGAGTTCGTCCAGGATCAGGCAGATGGCGCCTACGGAAATCGCACAATCCGCCACATTGAAGGCTGGAAAATGCATACCGTTCCAGTGGAAGTCCAGAAAGTCCACCACATAGCCGTACATCAAGCGGTCAATCACATTGCCGATCGCACCGCCCAAAATGCAGGCCATGGCAAAGCTGAACAACTTTTGCCCCGGATGGGCCCGCAGCATCCAGATGATCACTGCGGCCGCCACACATCCGATGCCGGTAAAAAACCAGCGCTGCCAGCCGCCCGCATCCGCCAGAAACGAGAACGCTGCGCCGGTGTTGTGCACCCGCACGACGTTAAAGAAGCTGGTGACAAAGGTGCTGTCACCCAGGCGGTAGTTGCCGACAATCAGGACTTTGGTGAACTGGTCAATCAGGAGCAAGATCAGGGCCAAGCCCAGCCACTGTACCCAGCCGCTTTTGCCGCTGCTCTTGCTGAAGGTTTGTTTACCGCGGGCCATCAGGCAAACGTCCGGGTTTCGCCGGCGCCATACAGGTTGGTGGTGCAACGGCCGCACAGGGTGGGGTGGGCGGCGTCTGCCCCAACGTCCGCACGGTAGTGCCAGCAGCGCTCGCATTTCACATGTTTGCTAGGGGTAGTAGTAATTTTCGTTGGAACGCCATTCACCAATGAAACTTCCGCCTGTACGCCATCCTCGTTGGGTGAGGTCAGGTTCCGGCCTTCCACCAAAGTGATAGCGCTGGTGATGAACACAAACTTCAAGTCCTCACCCAAGCTGCTCAGCAAGGCGAACTCTTCGGCCGGCACGGTGAGTGTGACCTCCGCTTGCAGGGAGGCGCCCACCTGACCTGCGGCGCGCAGGGTTTCGATGTCTTTGTTGACCGCCTCGCGCACTGCGCGGATGCGGGCCCACTTGGCCAGCAAGGCCTCGTCCGGCGCGGCAAAGGTGGAGTAACCATCCAGGAAGATGGAGAGCTTGGTGGCTTCGGGCGTTTTGCCTTCTGCACCCAGTACTGCCCAGGCCTCTTCAGCCGTGAAGCTGAGGAAGGGTGCCATCCAGCGCAGCATGGCCTGGGTGATCTGCCACAACGCGGTTTGCGCGGAGCGGCGGGCCAGGCTGTTGGCGGCGGTGGTGTAGAGGCGGTCCTTGAGCACGTCCAGGTAGAACGCGCCCAAGTCTTCGCTGCAGTACACCTGCAGCTTGCTCACCACCGGATGGAATTCGTAGACCTTGAAGTGCGCCAGGATGTCGGCCTGCAACTGCGCGGCACGGGCCAAGGCGTAGCGGTCGATCTCCAGCATCTGGTCGGCAGGCACGGCGTCTTTGACCGGGTCAAAGTCAGAAACGTTAGCCAGCAAAAACTTGAGCGTGTTGCGTACCCGGCGGTAGGTGTCCACCACGCGGGCCAGGATCTTGTCGTCGATGTTCAGGTCACCGGAGTAGTCGGTGCTGGCCACCCACAGGCGCACGATTTCGGCGCCCATCTTGCCCGTGATGGTTTGCGGCTCGACGGTGTTGCCCAAACTCTTGCTCATCTTGCGGCCTTGGCCGTCGGTGGCAAAGCCGTGGGTCAGCAGGCCGCGGTAGGGCGCACGGTCGTAGAGCGCGCAGCCCAGCAGCAGCGAGCTGTGGAACCAGCCACGGTGCTGGTCGTGGCCTTCCAGGTACAGGTCGGCCTCGGGGCCCTCTGTATGGAATGGGGGCACCGCGTAGGCATCTTTGTGGCTGCCGCGCAGCACGTGTTGGAAGGTGGAGCCGGAGTCAAACCAGACTTCCAAGATATCGGTGCTCTTGGTGTAGCTGGGGGCGTCGGACGCGCCGAGGATGTCTTCCACCGACACTCGGCTCCAGGCTTCGATGCCGCCTTGTTCGACGATGTCAGCCGCTTGGTCCAGGATTTCCATGGTGCGGGGGTGCAATTCCCCGCTGTCTTTGTGCAGGAAGAAGGGCACGGGCACGCCCCAGCTACGCTGGCGGCTGATGCACCAGTCGGGGCGGTTGGCGATCATGTCGCGCAAACGGCTGCGGCCGTTCTCGGGGTAGAAGCTGGTGTGCTCGATGGCGTCCAGCGCCAGTTGGCGCAGGGTTTTGGGCGCTTTGTCCTTGGTGAACACACCCTCACCGGCATCCATGCGGATGAACCACTGGGCGGCCGCGCGGTAGATCACCGGGGTCTTGTGGCGCCAGCAGTGCGGGTAGCTGTGGGTGATGCCCACGGTGGCCATCAGGCGGCCGTGTTCACGCAGGGTGTCGATCACGTTGGCGCAGGCCTTCCAGATGTGCTGGCCGCCGAACAGGGGCAGCTCGGCGTCGTACACACCGTTGCCCAGCACGGGGTTCAAGATCTGGTCGTATTTCAGGCCATTGGCAATGCAGCTGTTGAAGTCGTCCACGCCGTAGGCGGGCGAGGAGTGCACGATGCCGGTGCCGTCACCGTCGCTCACATAGTCAGCCAGGTACAGTGGCGAGAGGCGCTTGTAGCTGTATTCATTGCCGGCCACGTTGACATCTGCAGGCAGGTCGTACAGCGGGTGGCGGAACACCTGGCCGCGCAGGGCTTCGCCCTTGGCGGTAGCCAGCACAGTGCCGGTCAGACCGAATCGCTCCAAGCACTTCCCTACCAGGCTGGCGCCCAGCAGCAGCACGCCCTTGGGCGTGTCCACCAGCGCGTATTCCAGCTCGGGATGGGCATTGAGCGCCTGGTTGGCGGGGATGGTCCAGGCGGTGGTGGTCCAGATGACGGCGAAGGCTTGCTTGCCCGCAGGCAGGGCGGTCAGGCCGAAGGCTTTCGCCAAGCCAGCCGCATCGTTGGACTCAAAGGCCACGTCCAGCGTGTCACTCTTCTTGTCCGCGTATTCGATCTCGAACTCGGCCAAGCTGGAGCCGCAGTCAAAGCACCAGTACACCGGCTTCAAGCCGCGGTACACAAAGCCACGCTCGATCACGCGCTTAAAGGCGCGGATCTGACCGGCCTCGTTGGCAGGGTTCATGGTTTTGTAGGGGCGCTCCCAGTCACCCAATACGCCCAAGCGCTTGAAGTCTTCGCGCTGCTGGTCGATCTGCTCGGTGGCAAAAGCGCGGCTTTTGGCCTGCATGTCGTCACGGCTCAGGTTGCGGCCATGCAGCTTTTCGATCGCGTTTTCGATCGGCAGGCCGTGGCAGTCCCAGCCGGGGATGTATTGCGCATCAAAGCCATCGAGCTGTTTGCTCTTGACGATCATGTCCTTCAAGATTTTGTTCAGCGCGTGGCCGATGTGCAGCTTGCCGTTAGCGTAGGGCGGGCCGTCGTGCAACACGAACAGGGGCTGACCTGCGCGGGCATCGCGCAGTTTTTTGTACAAACCCTCTTCGTTCCAGGTCTTCACCCAGGCCGGCTCGCGCTTGGGCAGGTCGCCGCGCATGGGGAAGGCGCTATCGGGCAGGTTCAGGGTGCTACGGTAATCAACGGGTTCAGTCATG
This sequence comes from Rhodoferax potami, assembly GCF_032193805.1. Taxonomy (NCBI): domain Bacteria; kingdom Pseudomonadati; phylum Pseudomonadota; class Betaproteobacteria; order Burkholderiales; family Comamonadaceae; genus Rhodoferax; species Rhodoferax potami. The sequence continues at coordinate 2,926,383 of NZ_JAVBIK010000001.1, forward strand.
GCCAACTCTCGGTTTGGAGGCTTTGTGCAAGCAATTCGGGTGGAGGGCTACCGGCGCATGTGCCAAGGCAACCCCAGAGGGAGACAGGTGACGCGGGGCAAGGTGCGTCGGGTGGCCGCAGGGGCCAGCCCCGTCAAATTCGGGTGCTGCCCGGCGCGTTGGTGTGCGAGGCAAGCCAGGCACGTGCGTCGTCGCGGTCTTTCTGTATCCCTTGGGTCAGGGCATCCAGGCCGTCGTATTTGAGCTCGTCGTGCAGTTTGTGTAGAAGTTCCACCCGGATGATTTTACCGTAGGCCCCCTCCGGGCCCAGTTCTTCCGGCCAGTCCAGGCAATGGGTCTCCAGCAGCACCCGGCCGCGGTTCACATCGTTGGGGTCCAGCGAGGGGCGTACGCCGAGGTTGGCTACGCCTTGCAGGGGTTTGGGCGAGAGGCCGTGCACCAGCACCACAAAAATGCCGCTGGCGGCGGGTTTCCAGTGGGCAAAACGCAAATTCAGCGTTTTGAAGCCCAAGGTGCGGCCCAGCTTGCGCCCGTGGACCACATGGCCACTGATGCAATAGGGCCGGCCCAGCAGGCGCGCGGCATCTTGCATCCGCCCTTGGCCCAGTGCGTCGCGCACCGCAGAGCTGGAGACGCGCAGGCCATGCACCTCGTAACTGTTCATGCGGGCCACGTCAAAGCCGTGGGCCTCTCCCGCCGCGTCGAGCAGGGCGTAGTCGCCGGCGCGGGCCTTGCCGAAGCGGAAATCGTCACCCACCAGCACATAGCGGGCGCCGAGACCGTCCTGCAGCACCTGCTGGATGAAGTCTTGCGGGCTCTGGTTGGCCAGACGCGCATCGAAAGGCAGCACGATGGTCTGGTCTACACCGGCCTTGGCCAGGTCGTCCAGCTTGTCGCGCAGGGTGCCTACCCGGGCGGGTGCCAATTCCGGCTTTTGATGGAGTTTGGCGAAATAGTCGCGCGGATGGGGCTCAAAGGTGAGCACACAGCTGGGCACCCCACGCTGCTGGGCCTCGCCCCGCAGCAAGGCCAGCATGGCCTGGTGCCCCCGGTGCACGCCATCGAAGTTGCCAATCGTCACTGCGCACGCCTCGGCAACGCCGGGGTGCTTGAAACCGCGAAAAACCTTCATGGAGTTGTTATCTTTTTGATAGCAGGCTGCGCACATCGCATCGGCGCCTGAAGCCAATTTGTCATGGAAACACGGTATATTGTGACCGAGCAGGGCCCGGGCCGCTCGTCCGGTGCGCACTTGCAGACCTTTGCAGACTTGTGTTGGTGGTTGTTTGAACCGTTGATGGAGGCGTTGCGTGAAAGTCTTGAAGTTGTCGGCCCAAGGGCTGCCCCAATCCTGGATATCGCTCGAACAAGCGGTGATTCATTACGCTGCGGACGAAGTGCGCTGGGAAGCCGGCGGCGAAGTCGCGGTGTTCCACGGCGGCCACAACTCGGTCACCGGGCAGCAATCCATCATCCGGGTCAATAGCATCATTGGCACCCGCGGTGTGCCCCGCATCAACCCCTTTAACTTGCGCCCTGGCCTGACCAACGCCAAGCTGTTCATCCGCGACCGCAATGTGTGCGCCTACTGCGGCGGGCACTTCCATGAACCCGATCTGACCCGGGAGCACATCATTCCCTTCGCCCAGCACGGCATCGACACCTGGATGAACGTGGTGACCGCCTGCAAGCCGTGCAACCACCGCAAAAGCCACCGCACCCCCGAGCAGGCCAATATGCCCTTGCTCTACACGCCTTATGTGCCCAGCCTGTGGGAAGACTTTATTTTGCGCAACCGCCGCATCCTGGCGGACCAGATGGAGTTTTTGATGGCGCATGTGCCCGCCTCGTCCCGGCTGGTGCTTTAGCATGCGGGCATGAGTACCAGCCCCGCCCAACGACCCGCCACCCGCACCCCTTCTGACCGCCCGCGCATCGCCCTGATTGCGCACGACCGCAAAAAAGACACCATGGTGGCACTCGCCCGTGAGTTCGCCCCCTATCTGCAAACCTGCACCTTGATGGCCACCGGCACCACCGGCGGCCGCTTGGTCGACGAGGTGGGCCTGAGCGTGGAGCGCATGCTCAGCGGCCCTTGGGGCGGCGACTTGCAGATCGGCGCCCGCCTGGCGGTGGGCGAGGTGGACGCGGTGATCTTCCTGCGCGACCCCATGACCCCACAGCCCCACGAGCCCGACATCAATGCCTTGGTGCGCGCCTGTGATGTGCATGACGTGCCGTGTGCGACCAACCTGTCCAGCGCCCGCTTAGTACTCCAGCAACTGCTCCTGAAAGCATAGCTACCCGCGCACTATCTAGGAGGGCTAGAGCCCTAAAGTCTTATCAACAGTGCGATTGCGGTTGGCAAGCCAGTAGCTCACAGCGGGTGGCTGACCAGTTTGAAGTCGGCGTCTTCCTCAAAAGTTTTGACGGTGAAACCGAGGCTGCGCATCAGCTTGAGCATGCCCGGGTTATGGGTGAGCACCAGGCCTTCGATTTCGCTCAGGCCCTTGTCGCGTGCCACATCCATGATGGCCATCATCAGCCGCGAGCCCAGGCCCTTGCCCGCAAAGTCGTCCGCCACCACCAACGAGAACTCACAGCTCGACTTGTCAGGGTTGGTCACATAGCGCGACACACCGATGATGCGCTCGGTCTCCAGCATTTCGCCGTCTTCGCCTGCGGTGCGGGTTTTATGGATGGCCACCAAAGCCATTTCGCGGTCGTAGTCAATCAGCGTGAAGCGCGCCAGCATAGAGGGCGGCAGCTCATGCATGCTGGAGACAAAGCGGAAATAGCGACTCTCTTTGGAGAGGCCTTGCACCAGGTCTTGCAGCATCTGCGCGTCGTCGGGTTGGACCGGGCGCACCGTGTATTCGCCGCCACCGCGCATGGGCCACAGCTGCTCGTACTGGGCTGGGTAGGGCAGGATGGACAGGTGGTTGTAGTTGTGCACCCGGCTGCTCACGCCCTGTGGGGCATGGTCAATCACAATGCGCGCATCCACCGCCACGGCGCCGTGTTCGTCCACGATGATGGGGTTGATGTCCATCTCGCGCAGCTGGGGCAGCTCGCACACCATCTCGGAGATGCGCAGCAATATTTGCTCCAGCAGGTCGATATTGGCGGGCGGGCTGCCGCGCCATTCACCCAAGGTCTCGGCCACGCGCGAGCGCTCGATGAGGCGGCGGGCCAAAAACTGGTTCAGCGGGGGCAGTTCCATGGCCCGGTCGTTGATCAGCTCGATCATGGTGCCGCCGGCACCGAAGGCAATTACCGGGCCAAAGGGGTCGTCGGTCACCAGGCCGATACAGATTTCCCGGCCGTGGCGCGAGCGCACCATGCTCTGCACCGTGACGCCGTTGATGCGCGCATCGGGCCGCAGACGCTTCACGGTTTGCATCATGTCGTTGTAGGTGTCGCGCACGCCGGTGGCGTTCATGATGTTCAGCGCCACGCCGCCCACATCGGATTTGTGGCTGATGTCGGGCGAGTCGATTTTCAGCACCGCTGGAAAGCCCAGCTGGGTGGCAATCATCATGGCCTCGTTGGCGCTGCGGGCCAGGATGGTGCGGGTCACCGGGATATGGAAGGCCGAGAGCAGGGTCTTGGACTCCATCTCGGTCAGCACCTTGCGCCGCTCGGCCAGCACACTTTCGATCACCAGGCGTGCACCTTCAATGTCGGGCTTGGCCAGGGTGGAAAGGGGCGGCGGTGTTTGCTGCAAGAGCAGCTGGTTTTGGTAGAAGGAGGCAATGTTGCCGAAGGCGCCCACGGCAGCTTCGGGGGTGCGGAAGCTGGGGATCTCGGCCGCCTTCAAGATGCCGCGTGCCGCGATAACACTGCTGTCGCCCATCCAGCAAGATAGCAGGGGTTTGCCGATGGTTTTTTTGACCTCGGCCAGTGCCTCGGCCACCGCAGAGGAGTCGTGCCCTGCCTTGGGCGAGTAAATCGCCAATACGCCGTCCACACCGCGGTCTTTGCCGGCTGCCTCTAGTGCGGCCTTGAAGTGGCTGGCGTCAGCCTCTTCAGATAAATCCATCAAGTCCGTGAGCGAGGCCAATTCCGGCAACTGCGGCTTCAACGCGGCTGCGCTCTCGGCAGACAAGCGCCCGAGTTGCAGCTGGAGCTCATTGATCCAGTCGGCGGCCAGCACGCCGGGCCCGCCGCCGTTGGTGACGATGGCCAGCCGCTTGCCCACCGGCCGGTAGCGCGAGGCCAGGCACTTGGCTGCTGAAAACAACTCCACAAAAGAGCGCACCCGCACGGCGCCTGCGCGGCGCAAGGCGGCGTCGAATACATCGTCGCTGCCCACAATGGCGCCGCTGTGTGTCTGGGCGGCTTCATTACCCGCCGGGCGGCGGCCGGCCTTGAGCACCACCACCGGCTTGGCGTTGGCCGCCATGCGCAGGGCACTCATGAAGCGGCGCGAGTCCGAGATTCCCTCCAAGTAGACCACGATGCTCTGGGTCTGCGCGTCATTGGCAAGGTAATCGAGCACATGGGCGATATCAATGCTGGTGTGTGGCCCCAGTGACATGACGCTGGAGAACCCCACCGCATTGTTGGCCGCCCAGTCGAGCATGGACGCGGTGAGCGCGCCCGATTGGGAAACCAGCGCCAAGGGCCCCCGCTGGGCCAGGGGCCGGCAGCACTGGCATTGAGCTGCAAGGCTGGTCGCTGGACCCCGAGACAGTTGGGCCCCAACAGCAAGATCCCCTCGCGTTTGGCAATTTTGGCAAGGGCGCTGGCCTGCGCGGCACTGACGCCGCTCGACACAATCAAGGCGGCCCGGCAGGCGATCCGGCCTGCGATCTCGAGGGCCGCAGTCACGTCTTGCGGCGGCAGGGCGATGATGGCCAGATCGGCCCGGGCCTGGGCCAGATCTGCCAGGGTGCCGGTGCTCTGAATGTCGAGAAAGCGCAGGGTTCCGGCAAATTCTTGACTCTTCAGGGAGGCCACCAGGGTGCGGGCCTGGTGGGTCATGGTTTCGGGCGAATCGGTGCAGCCTGCAAATACGATGATGGATTGCGGTGCGAAGAGGGGGGTGAGATAGTGCTTTTCCATGGTCTCTCCAGATGGGTTTAGTCCGCGCCGATCAAGACTTTGACATGTTCCGCCACACTGCGGGCCAAGGGGTTGAGCACATAGCCCCCCTCCAGGCAGGAGATGATGCGCCCTTGGCAATGCCGTTGGGCCACCGCCATCAGTTGCCGGGTGACCCAAGCGTAGTCTGCGTCCACCAGGCCGAGGTTGCCCATATCGTCTTCGCGGTGGGCGTCAAACCCGGCCGAGATGTAAATGAGCTGGGGCGCAAAGGCGTCTAGCGCCGGCACCCACTGGGTGGCCACTGCCTCGCGGAACTTGTCGCTGCCCGAGCGGGCCGGTAGGCCGATGTTCATCATGTTGGGGCCCACGGCTTTCTCACCGGTGTAAGGGTAGAGTCCCTGCTCGAATATGGAGCACATCAGGACTCGGTCATCCCCCCGGAAGATGTCTTCGCTCCCGTTGCCGTGGTGCACGTCAAAGTCCACCAGGGCCACCCGCTCCAGACCATGCACATCGAGGGCATGGCGGATTCCCACCGCCACATTGTTGAAAAAGCAAAAGCCCATGGCGGCGGACCGCTCGGCATGGTGGCCCGGTGGGCGCACATTGCAAAAGGCGCTCGGCACCTGCCCCCCGAGCACCAGATCGGTCGCTTGCACCGCCGCGCCGGCAGCCCGCAAAGCGGCACGCACGGTGTAGGGGTTCATGTCGGTATCGGGGTCGACCTTGTGGTAACCGTGGGTGGGTGAGGCGTCGATCAGCTCATTGACATAGTTGGACGCATGGGCCCGGCCGAGCTGGGCGAGCGTGGCCAAGGGCGCCTCGTAGGTGTTCATGTAATCCAGCAGGCCACGGATCAGCAACATGTCTTGAATGGCGCCCAGGCGCTCGGGACATTCAGGGTGGTCGGGGCCCATCTCGTGGCGGGCGCAATCCGGGTGGGATATGAAGGCGGGCAGCATCGTGTCTCCTGCGGGTATGTTTTGCACAGTCTAGGCACCCAAGCTGACACCAGTCTTGATGTGGCGCAATAGGCATGGGCCCCGGGGGACATCCCCGCAGTCTCTGGGGGTTCGAACCGCTGCTGGCGCTATTGATACCATCGCGGCACTCATGAATTCCAAGCCCCACTCTTCAGGCCCCGTGGCCGCGTTGTCCCGCTATGTGGCCGCCAGCTCTTTTGTGCTGGTCGGGCTGATCTGTTTGACGGTGCTGGTCTATGGCATGTTGCCCGGCCTGTTGGCGGTCTGCCTCGGGTTCATGGTGGCGCAGGCCCTGAGCACCAGCCAGCGCTTGGGGCGGTGGCGCCCCGGCCCGTTTGCTGCGGCTGGATGGGTCATTGTGGTGCCCCTGCTCTTGTTTGCGGTGGTGTTGTCGAATGCCAAAGGCATGGTGATCGGGGCCGGCGGCCAATATGCCGCTTTGCTGCACCACCTTGCCGGCACGGTGCTGGAGATCCGGCAAAAACTGCCGCCCGATCTCGCGGCCCATCTGCCCGATGGCTTGGCGGCTGCCCAGGCGTGGCTGGCGGCGTATTTGCAAAGCCAGGCACGGGCTATCACGGGTTTTGGTTCCGCAGGTCTTCAAGGGCTGCTGCTGGCGTATGTCGGGTTGGTGATTGGCGCCTTGATCGTGGGCACCCCGGGCGTGCCCCACCCCGCACCGTTGCGGGCGGCAGCGCGCACACGGGCGCGGCACTTTATCGGGGCGTTCCGCCAAATTGTGGTGGCGCAGTTCTGGATCGCGTCGTTCAATGCCGTTTGCACCGCCTTGTTTTTGTTCGGTGCGCTGCCCTTGTTTGAGGTTCAGGTCCCGTATTCGGGCATGTTGGTGGCCTTGACCTTTTTTGCAGGCTTGGTGCCGATTGTGGGCAACCTGCTGTGCAATGGTGTCTTGACCCTGGCGGGCATGTCGGTCGCACCCATGGTGGGTTTGGCCTGCCTGATTTTTTTGATCGCGATCCACAAGTTTGAATACGTCATCAATGCCAAGGTCGTGGGCAAGCGCACCGGCACTACCGCCTGGGAGCTGCTGACCGTGATGTTTGTGGGCGAGGCGATTTTCGGGGTGGCAGGTTTGGTGGCTGCACCGCTGTACTACGCATATATCAAGCGCGAGCTGCTGGAAGTCGGGTTGGTCTAGGCTTTTGTGCCTTTTAGGTCTCTAGCCATCGTGGATGTTGCGCAAGGTCTCTTTGTGTTGGCCGGCATGCTGCCTTGTTCAACAGCTGCATTGCAGGTTTTGGATTCCTCCACATAAACGCCTGGAGGCTTTGAATTTTCGAAATCAGATATCCAACAAGAACTCAAGTAACGCACGGGAGCAATACATGCGGCCAGACGACTTGGTTCAAAAGACCTTTTTGACGCCCCTAACACGTTAGGTGGCACAGGCAACAACTCTGACGAGACCACTGCACCATGAATAACGATCGCACGCTGAGTACACAACGAGTCTTGCCGTTCGCGGCTGAAACCATTTATGGCGCGTTTGCCACGCCAGAGGTTCTGGCATCTTGGTGGGGGCCGGATGGCTTCTCCAACACATTTGACGTGTTTGAATTCAGAGTAGGCGGCAGGTGGTTATTCACGATGCAGGGACCTGATGGTCGCAGCTATGCGAACACTAGTTTCTTCGCCAACCTTGAGCCCGGTAGGTCAATTGTTATTCGGCACGATTGCCAGCCCTTCTTTACGCTCACAGTCAGTCTCTCTCCAGTGGTCGGAGGCACATTGCTGCACTGGAATCAGGAATTTGATGATTCGAAAACGGCGAATGCGGTTCAAGCGGTGGTCGGCAATGCCAATGAACAAAATCTGGACCGATTGACCAAGGCACTGACAGTCAACGCAAGTGCCGCCTGACCATTCGCTCAACCGGATCGTTGCATTGAATGACGAACTGTCCTCACTGCAAGGCCGGCGGAATCTGTTCATCGGCAAAGTGTTGGTCGAGTCGGGAAGCCCATGCTGAACTTGCTGAATGCGGGACAGCTTTCTATTGTCATCGCTGCTGCCGGTCCCGGCTTGCCGGCACCGTGGCTTGAGACAGTAGCTCCCAAGCCTACTTGTCTGGCAAGCCCAGTAAATCCTCCGTAGGCCGCCCATCCCGATAAGCCTGCAGATACTTTTTACGCCCCAGTGTTTGCAGGCCCACCCACGCTCCCGGATGGCCGGGCTTGGCGGCGGGGCACCACAGGACCTGCGGACCGCCGGTTTCGACGAAATCGATTAACTGTTCTCTGGTGGAGAAGCCGGTCTCTTGGGTGGGCTTGCCGTCCACTACCTGTACCCACCAAAAGATGTCGATGTGTTCATGTTTGTAGCCACCGCGCATGCGCTTGGCCACGCATTGGAGGTAGACCGCCATGGCTGATGTAATGCTGGGGCTGGCGCGTGTGTGCCGCGCAGCCCCTAGCCCGCTCAGGCGAACACGCCAGCCGTGTCCTGCATGCGGGCTGACACTTCGCCCAGGTGGTGCAGGGTGTCGCCGAAGCTCATTTCCAGTTCGGTGAGCTTGCGGAAGTAGTGGCTCACGATGTACTCATCCGTCACGCCAATGCCGCCGTGCAGTTGCACCGCTTGCTGGCTGATGAAGCGCATGCTGGTCCCGAGCTGGTACTTGGCGCGTGCCATCGCGGCGCGGCGTTCCGGTGCGGGTGCATTGAGCTTGAGGCTGGCGTAGTAGCTCATGGAGCGGGCCAGTTCCAGCTGCATCTTCATATCGGCCATGCGATGGCGCAGCGCCTGGAAGCTGCTGATCGCCACACCGAACTGCTTGCGGGTGTTCATGTACTCGGCGGTGATGTCCAGGGTCTTATCCATCACACCCACGGCCTCTGCGCAGGTGGCGGCAATGCCGATGTCCACCGCGTGTTCCAGCGCAGCCTGGCCTTGGGTGGTGATCAGGGTGGCTGGGGCGTTTTTAAAGGCGACCTCTGCTGCGCGGCCTCCGCCCTGGGTGTTGTAGCCCCGGGTGCTGACGCCCGCAGATTCGCGCTCCACCAAAAACAGGCCCATCACGCTGTTGACCTTGGCGGAGACGATGTACGCATCCGCCTTGTCGCCGGCAGCCACTATGCTTTTTGTAGCGTTGAGCACATAGCCACCGGGCGCCTGGTGCGCTTTTCCTGCAATAGCGTCCAGGGCGTAGCGGCTGCCGCGCTCCTGGTAGGCCAGTGTCACCAGCTTTTCGCCGCTGGCCACATCGGGCAGCCACGCGGCGCGGGTGGCGGCATCTGCATAACCTGCCAACACCGCACCTGCGATCAGGCTCTGGGCCAGAGGCTCCATCACCATGCCGCGGCCCAGCTCTTCCATCACCACCATGCCTTCGATGGGGCCTAGCCCCATGCCGCCATCGTCTTCCGGCACATAGAGGCCGGTAAGCCCCAGCTCTGCCAGCTCGGCATAGGCGGCGGCATCAAAGCCACCGGCTTTCTCGGCCGCGCGACGGCGATCGAAGGTGTAGCCCTTGTCAACGTACTTGCGCACCGCGTCGCGCAGTTGTTCCTGGTCGTCAGAAAAATCGAAATCCATTCTTATCTCCTCAATTCAGCGAAGCTCTTTCTGGAGCCCCCTTTGAGAGGGGGCTTGGGGGTGCTTATGTGCGGCGCATGGCGCGGGTGGTTCAGGGTGTTAGCCCAGAACCACTTGCGCCACGATGTTGCGTTGCACTTCGTTGCTGCCGCCATAGATGGTGGTCTTGCGCAGGTTGAAGTAAGCGGAGGCCAAGGGCGCATTGCCCACTTCGCCACCGGGGAAACCACCCAGGGCTCCGGCAGCGGCGTCGCCTTGCCAGCCGGCTTCCATGGCTTCGCGGATGAGCGGCAGGGCGAAGGGCCGGCGGCCAGCATCATCAGCTCGCTGTAGCGCTGCTGGATTTCGCTGCCACGGATCTTCAACAGGCCAGCAATGTCCAGCGAGTTCTTGCCGCTCTTCTCAGCCGACAGCACGCGCAGCACCATCATCTCTAAGGCAACCACATCCACTTCCAGCTTGGCGATTTCGTCGCGGAAGCGGCTGTCTTCCCAGACGCCCTCGCGCTTGGCGATGCGCTTGAGGCGCTCCAGCTCGCGCTTGGAGCGGTTGATGTCGGCAATGTTGGTGCGCTCGTGGCTGAGCAGGTGCTTGGCGTAGGTCCAGCCCTTGTTTTCTTCGCCGATCAGGTTCTCTATCGGGACTTCCACATTGTCGAAGAAGACTTCGTTCACCTCTTGGCCGCCGTCCAGCATGATGATGGGGCGCACCGTCACGCCGGGGCTCTTCATGTCGATCAGCAAAAAGCTGATACCGGTCTGTGGCTTGCCTTCATTGCTGGTGCGCACCAGACAGAAGATCCACTCGCCGTACTGGCCCAGCGTGGTCCAAGTCTTCTGGCCGTTGACGATGTATTTGTTGCCCTGGCGCTCTGCGCGGGTCTTGACCGAGGCGAGGTCCGAGCCGGAGCCCGGTTCGCTGTAGCCCTGGCTCCACCAGACTTCGCCGCTGGCAATGCCGGGCAAAAAGCGCTGCTGCTGTTCGGCGTTGCCAAAGGCCATGATGACCGGCGCCACCATCACCGGGCCGAAGGGGATGACCCTTGGCGCACCGGCAAGCGCGCATTCTTCTTCAAACAAATGCTTTTGGATGGCCGTCCAGCCGGGGCCGCCGAATTCCTTGGGCCAGCCGAAACCCAGCCAGCCTTTGGCACCCAAGATCTTGGCCCAGCGCTGGTGGTCCTCGCGGGTCAACTCCAGGGCGTTGTGCACCTTGTGGGCGATGTCGGCGGGCAAATGGGCGTGTACCCAAGTGCGCACCTCTTCGCGAAAAGCCTGTTCTTCAGGCGTGAAAGCCAAGTCCATTGCAGTCTCCTCAGTCTAGATATCCGGTTCAGCTGAACGTTATCCCGTGTTTTAGCACGATCGTTCTTTTATTCTTGTCCAGGTTGCGACATTCCGAGTTCGGCGCACAGTTTTTGCACCGTGGCGCGCAGGTCGGCAACCTCGGCCTCGAGTTGGGTGACCCGGGCCTGGAGCTCCGCGCTGGCGGACCCCACTGCAGCGCCAGACCGGCTGATAACCGCCGCGCTGGCGTCGACCGGCCCGCACAGCAGGTGGGCCCAGCGCTGTTCGCGGGCGCCGGGTGCGCGGTCCAGCTTGATGACCAAGGGGCCGCCTTTTTCTTCGCTGCGTTCCTGCAGCTCGTCCAGAAACGCTTCGACCGACGAGGTGTCGGCAAAACGGTACCAGCGCTCGGCATTCAGGCGCAGCTCGGCAGCCGTTTGCGGGCCGCGCAGCATTAACAGGCCCAACAGCACCGCGCTTTGTTCAGGTACACCGATGCCACGCTGGGCGTTGTGGGTGAACTTGACGGCGCGTCCGCCACTGGTCTCGTGCACCAGGCCGGCCTCGCGCAAGCTGTCGACAGCGCTGCTGACTTCGGACTCGCTCAGCTCCATCAGCGGCTCCCGGCTGGTCTTTTGGTTGCAGCCCAGCAGCAGGCTGTTCAGGGTAAGCGGATAGCTGTCGGGCACGGTGCGGGCTTTTTCCATCAGGGTGGCCAGCACGCGGGCTTCGACAGGGGAGAGCAGGAGGGGGGTGGTCATAATTCAGCCAGTTATGAAAAACATTGTGATTTTGATCTCTGGCGGTGGCTCCAACATGGCAGCCATCGTGCGCGCATCCCAAAAAGAAGACTGGGCGAGCCGTTATGGCGCCCGCGTGGCCGCGGTTATCAGCAACAAAGGCACTGCGAGCGGCTTGGTGTTCGGCAAAGAGCAGGGGCTCGATACCCATGTGCTCGACCACAAAACCTATGCCGACCGCGAAGCATTCGATGCCGCGCTGGCTGAGGTGATCAACCGCTATGACACGCCGCAGGCACCAGTGTTGGTGGTGCTGGCCGGGTTCATGCGCATCCTCACCGCGGGTTTTGTGGAGAAATATGCCGGGCGCTTGGTGAACATTCACCCCTCGCTTTTGCCGGCCTTTGGCGGCTTGCACACGCATCAGCGGGCGCTGGATGCCGGCTGCAAGTTTGCCGGTGCCACGGTGCACCTGGTTACGCCTGAGCTGGACCATGGGCCGATCCTCGAGCAGGCCGTGGTGCCCGTGCTGCCGGGGGATACAGCCGAAACCCTGTCCGCCCGGGTGCTCACGCAGGAGCACTGCATTTACCCCCGCGCGGTTGCGGCGTTGCTATCAAATAAGTAGCCACTTGCGTGGTTTCCGTCTGCGCTGGCACCACTTTTTATGCACTGGCGCTGCTCGGCGAGGTTGACGAATACAGCCCGATTGTTCGCCCAGCGTGCTACCAGGTGGCTTTGCGCTTCTCGGGGCATTTGCTCAAAATTCACTTGCCACCTCTGCCCTGGAGTCTTATCTGCAAAAGCGCTAGGCCTTTAGCGGCTGAACCAGAATGTGGCAGAGAGTGGCACCAGGGTCCGGATTGTTTCGCTCGCTTGTAGTGGGTGCCTGATGTGGAGACATAGACTTCCGACGGATGCGGTGTCGTTGTCGCCTTGACCATACCGTCAGTGCCGAAGCCGTCCAGCACACAGGCGCGAAGCATCAAAATATCTTGTGACAACGCGGTGTGCAATCACGCCGAAAAATGACCTGAGGCTGCGCAGGTGGTTTTATGGGCTTTTTTGCTATAAAAAAGAGAGCTATTAGCGCTTGCTGAGCGTGGGTTAGGTAGCTTTTTCTTGGGTAATGAGTTTGAAGCGCGGTTGGGTTACGCCGTCAATCACCACGGTTTCCAAAAACATGGCGGCCGGGCGCACCCACAGGCCCTGTTCGCCGTACAACGCGCGGTAAAGGGTCATGGGTTCACAGGTTTCGCTGTGGCGCACCGTGTCCAGCACTTGGTACATGCCGCCCTTGTAATGGCGGTATGTGCCGGGTGGGGTGACAACGAGTGGGGGGAGTTTTTCATCGAACATGGGACAATACTAGGCTATGCATCCAAAAGCTCTGCTTGACGCCTGTTCCGAATTGGTCCGGCTCACTCTCAAATTCGACCATCCCGCAGACGCCATCGTCTCCCGTTTTTTCCGCGACAACCGTGGGTTGGGGCCGCGCGAGCGCGCCACCCTCGCCGAAACGGTCTACACCGTTTTGCGCAAAAAACTGCTGTTTGACCACTTGGCGCCTTCCGGTAGCGGCCCCAAGGAGCGCCGTTTGGCGATTTTGGGTTTTTACGGCCCCGGTGATTTCCTGCGCAGCGCACTGACGGACCAGGAAAAGCGCTGGCTCGACCAGTGCGAAGCCGTCAAGCCCGAAGACTTGATGGAGCGCCATCGCCACAACCTGCCTGAATGGCTGGTGCAGCCCTTGAAAGACCAGTTGGGCGCTGGTTTCTGGCCTTTGGTGGAAAACCTGAACCTCGGTGCAGGCCTGGATTTGCGTGTGAACGCACTCAAAGCCAAGCGCGCCGATGTGCAAAAAGAACTCCAACAAGCGGGTATCAAGGCAGTGCCGACCCCGTTTTCCCCTTGGGGCTTGCGCATTGCTGGCAAACCCGCACTGAACAAGAACGAGGCGTTTTTGCGCGGTGATTTTGAAGTTCAGGACGAGGGCTCCCAGCTGCTCGCTATGCTGGTTGACGCCAAGCGTGGCGAAATGGTGGTGGACTTTTGTGCGGGCGCTGGTGGCAAAACTTTGGCCCTGGGCGCTTCGATGCGCAGCACCGGCCGCCTGTACGCGTTTGACACCTCCGCCCACCGCCTCGATGCGCTCAAACCACGCATGGCACGCAGCGGTCTGTCCAATGTGCACCCGGCAGCCATCGCGCACGAGCGGGACGACCGTGTGAAACGCCTGACCGGCAAGCTCGACCGGGTGTTGGTGGACGCGCCTTGCACCGGCTTGGGAACTTTGCGCCGTAATCCGGACCTTAAGTGGCGCCAGACGATGGCCGGTGTAGAAGAGATGGCCGTGAAACAGGCCGCGATTCTGCAAAGTGCTTCGCGCATGGTGAAGTCGGGTGGTCGCCTGGTGTACGCAACCTGCAGCGTATTGCCGCAGGAAAACGAAGCGATTGCCGAAGCCTTTGCTGCAGCCAACCCAGACTTTGTGCCTTTGTCGGCCGGAGAAGTCTTGGCAGCACAGAAGGTGGAGGGCGCCCCAAGCTTGTGCGCCGGTGGCGAAGACGGGCAGCTTTACCTCCGTTTGTGGCCTCATCGCCACGGAACGGACGGTTTCTTTGCTGCGGCTTGGCAAAAGAAGTGATTGTTTTGATGAAAGTTAATGTTTTTTAACTTCGTTTTAATTTAAGTCGCCCAAAATTGGCTGCCGCGTCTAAAATAGCGGCCTCACAAGGCGGTGTAGGTCGCCGCCTTGTCATAACTAACCAAACCTCGTTGAGAGATTGAGCAAACTATGTTGTTACCTGACTGGGCAGTTTTGAACGCAGCCATCGAATGGCTGGCCCATGGCACGTGGGATCTGGCTTGGTGGCAAATTGTTTTGTTCACTTTGGCGTTGACGCACATCACCATGATCAGTGTGACGGTCTTCTTGCACCGCCACCAAGCGCACCGGTCTTTGAACCTGCACCCGATCGCGTCCCATTTCTTCCGTTTCTGGCTGTGGCTGACGACAGGCCAGGTCACTAAAGAGTGGGCGGCCATCCACCGCAAGCACCACGCCAAGTGCGAGCAGGCAGAAGACCCGCACAGCCCCCATGTGCATGGCATCAAAACCGTGTTGTTCCGCGGCGCGGAGCTCTACCGCGCAGAGTCCAAGAACAAGGAAACCATGGCCCGTTTCGGCCACGGCACGCCCGATGACTGGATTGAACGCAACCTCTACACCCGCTTCTCATGGCAGGGCGTGGGTTTGATGATGATCATCGACCTGTTTTTGTTCGGTGCAGCCGGTCTTGCGGTCTGGGCTTTGCAAATGGCGTGGACGCCTATCACCGCTGCCGGCATCATCAACGGCGCGGCCCACTATTGGGGTTATCGTAACTTTGAGGCGACCGATGCTTCCACCAACATCTCTCCTTGGGGCATCATCATTGCCGGTGAAGAGTTGCACAACAACCACCACACCTACCCCACATCGGCCAAGCTGTCGGTGAAGCCTTACGAGTTCGATATCGGCTGGATGTATATCTCCATCATGAGCGCCTTGGGTTTGGCGAAAGTCAAAAAGACACCGCCCAAAGCCGCTTACGGTGATGTCCGCCCTGTGGCCGATGAGAAAACCCTCGAGGCGCTGATCGCTAACCGTTATGAAATCATGGCAGCCTATGCCAACGGTGTGCGCCAGGCAGCACGTGTTGAGCTCGCAGCCATGAAGGCCCGCAGCGCAGATGCTGCTGTGATCCAAGCTGCCAAACGCTGGATGCACCGCGATGTAGAGAAGGTGCCGGCCGCTGAGGCTTCGCAATTGGCCCAGGCCCGTGCAGCCTCGCCGGTTCTGGACAAGATGGTGACCATGCGCGAAGAGTTGCGCCAGTTGTGGTTGAACACCAGCGTTTCTCGCGAGCAGCTGACCAAAGATCTGCAAGCATGGTGCCACCGTGCCGAAGAGAGCGGTATCGCCGCCCTGCGTGACTTCTCTATGAAGCTGCGTGCAGCGCGCGTCTAACTAAGACTCTGCCAGATTAGAAGCCCGCCTTGAGCGGGCTTTTTTACGCGTGGATGTTTTTGCTTATTGGCGACGGCGGTGGTAGGTGCACCGGCTTTGCTCCGTGTCCCCCGCCCTTCGGGCTCCTCCTTGACCTGCGCAAAGCCGGTGCACCCACCACCTTGTTCTTGGCGAAACAGCACAAAAGTAATGGGCGTAAAAAAGCCCGCTCAAGGCGGGCTTTTCATCAAGGCAAGCGTGAATTACTTCAGCTTGATTTCCTTGTAGTCGACGTGCTTGCGAGCAACGGGATCAAATTTCTTGATCAACATTTTCTCGGGCATGGTCTTCTTGTTCTTGTCGGTCGTGTAGAAGTGACCGGTACCAGCTGTAGATTCCAGCTTGATTTTTTCGCGTCCGCCTTTGGTTGCCATGGTGTTGCTCCTTATGCCTGGCCACGTGCGCGCAAGTCTGCGAGCACAACATCGATACCCTTTTTGTCGATCAGGCGCAAACCTGCATTCGAAATCCGCAGGCGAACCCAACGGTTTTCAGTTTCGACCCAGAAACGGCGATATTGCAGGTTCGGCAGGAACCGGCGCTTGGTTTTGTTGTTGGCGTGGGAAACATTGTTTCCGACCATGGGGCCTTTGCCCGTTACTTCACATACGCGTGCCATGTGGACACTCCGATTGATACGGCCAGTGCAAAAGTACACCGACCTCACCTCGCCAAAAAAAGGGTGGCGGTAACCCCCCGTCGATCACCTCAACGGAACCTGCTGAACCCCTTCCAGAAGGGCGGCCCCTCACGGGGCGAATTCAGCAAAGCCTCAGATTATAGCCGGTTCGAAAAATGCAGCCCTGAGGGCTTATTCCTGCTGCTCGAGGAAGCGCTGTGCATCAAGTGCCGCCATGCAACCGGTACCAGCGCTGGTGATGGCTTGGCGGTAGACATGGTCTTGCACGTCGCCGGCTGCAAACACGCCGGGAATGCTGGTCTGGGTGGCAAAGCCCTTGAGGCCGCCATTGGTGACGATGTAGCCGTTCTCCAGAGTGAGCTGGCCCTGGAAGATATCGGTATTCGGGGCATGGCCAATCGCAATGAAACAGCCTTTGAGGGTCACGTCCTCCGTAGAGCCGTCGTGCACGCTTTTCAGGCGAATGCCGGTCACGCCTGTGGAGTCGCCCAAAACCTCTTCCAGGGTTTGGAAGGTCTTCAACTCGATCTTGCCGGCAGCCACTTTGTCCATCAGCTTATCCACGAGGATAGGCTCAGCCTTGAATTTATCGCGGCGGTGCACGAGGTACACCTTGCTGGCGATGTTGGAGAGGTAGAGCGCTTCTTCGACCGCGGTGTTACCGCCGCCGACCACGCAGCACACTTCATTGCGATAGAAAAAACCGTCGCAGGTGGCGCAACCGGATACGCCCCGGCCCATGAACGCGGACTCCGAGGGCAGGCCCAGATATTTGGCAGATGCGCCCGTGGCAATGATCAGTGAGTCGCAGGTGTAGCTGTCGGTGTCACCTTTCAGTGTGAAGGGGCGCTTGCTCAAGTCGACTGCATTGATGTGGTCAAAAATGATTTCTGTTTTGAAGCGCTCTGCGTGCTCTTGGAAGCGCTGCATCAGTTCGGGGCCCTGAACACCGTTCACATCAGCGGGCCAGTTGTCGACTTCGGTGGTAGTCATGAGTTGGCCGCCTTGAGCGATGCCGGTCACCAGGACGGGGTTGAGGTTGGCACGAGCGGCATAAACCGCTGCGGTGTAGCCTGCAGGACCGGATCCGAGGATCAAAACCTTGGCGTGCTTGAAATTAGACATGTTGTAACCTTCTTCGACGAAAATCAGAGATCGAGCCGTGTACAGTTCGATCGGACCGCAACCTCATGGGGTTGCGCTTGCGGGTTCTTCTGGGCATTTCAAAGCCCGACCCCCTATTGTAGGAAATCGCATAAAAGCAAGCAGGAGCGCTTATCAATGGCAATGTTGAGTAACCAGGATTTAATCCGCCGAGTCCCTCTTTTCGCCAATTTGACCCTGGAGCAGGTAGAAGACTTGGCTGGCAATGTCACCAAGCGCAAGATCAAGAAAGGGGAGGATGTGGTGCAGCAGGGCGAAATCTCGAACGCCCTCTACCTGATCCTTTCTGGCCGAGCCCATGTCGTGAAGACCGACAGCAAAGGCAAAGAAGTCATCCTCGCGACCTTGAAGGCTGGAGACTACATCGGCGAGATGAGCTTGATTGACAACGAGGCCCACTCCGCTACGGTTCAAGCTGATACGCAAATGGATGTGCTGGTGCTAGGGCGCGAAGACTTCACCCGCGCAGTCAATGCCAACATCACCATCATGGCGGCTGTTATGCGGGGGCTGGTCCAGCGCCTGCGCACTGCCGATCAAAAAATAGTTTCCTTGGCCCTGATGGGTGTCTACGGCCGCGTGGCCAACGTGTTGCTGGACATGGCCGAGCCGGTAGACAAGGGTGAAATGCTGATCCGCGAAAAAGTGTCGCGCTCGGACCTTTCCAAAATGGTGGGCGCCTCCCGCGAGATGGTGAGCCGCGTGATGAAAGACTTCGAGGACCAGGGCTTTATCAAAACCAACAAGGACGGTGGTATACGGGTGTGGGAGCGCCGCTCCAAACCCCGCTGATCTACAGCGTCTGCGCAGCCGGATCGGGCTGCGTGTTTGCACATGACCTATTCATTACACACACTTCATTCCCCAACACGTAAAAAGGTTCAAGAGCCCCCCGCGGGTGTGAGTCGCTTTGCGAGCGAAATTGCACTGGTGGTGGGCTTTGTGCTGTTGGCCTTGTGGCTGATCGCACTGTTCAGCCATTCTGCGCAGGACGCTGCCTGGTCCACCTCGGGCTCGGGCGCGCCGACCAAGAACCATGTGGGGCGCTTGGGTGCCCTGTGGTCAGACCTGAGCTATTTCCTTTTCGGTTTCTCGGTGTGGTGGTGTGTTGCTGCTGCGGCCCGAGGGTGGTTGTCTCTGTTGGCTCAGCGATTGCGTGGAGATGGCCCGCAAGAGCCCGTGGCAGTGGGGCCTTTGAATCGCCGTTGGTTGTTCTGGTGTGGCTTGGCGCTGTTGATGTGTTCCAGCACCTCGCTCGAGTGGGCGCGCCTGTACCGGTTGGAGTTGATGCTCCCGGGTGCCAGTGGCGGTGCCATGGGTCAGTTGATCGGGCCGTGGAGCGTGCGTTGGATGGGCTTTGCCGGGTCAGGTTTGGTGGCAATCGTGCTCGGCTTGGTCGGTGTGTCGATGGTGTTCAATTTTTCGTGGCCGCGAGTCGCGGAGCGCATCGGTGCCTTTTTGTATTCCTTGCTGGAGAGTCGCCGCGAGAAGAAAGAGGAAGCCCAAGATCGCGAATTGGGCCAATTGGCAGTTCGCGAGCGTGAAGAGGTTTTCCTGGAAGAGCGCGAGGAGACGGTGGTCTACCAAGCTCCTGCCCCGGTCGTGATTGAGCCTGTACTGGTGGAGCTGCCGCCGAGCGTGCGAGTCGCCAAAGAGCGGCAAAAGCCTCTGTTCACCGAGATGCCCGATAGCAAATTACCCCAAGTGGCACTGCTGGATGACCCGCAAGTGCGGCAGGAAACGGTGTCTCCCGAAACTCTGGAAATGACCAGCCGCATGATCGAGAAGAAGTTGAAAGACTTTGGCGTCGAAGTGCGTGTGGTGTTGGCCCAGCCGGGGCCGGTCATTACCCGGTATGAGATCGAGCCCGCCACAGGCGTCAAGGGTTCGCAGATCGTGGGCTTGGCGAAAGACTTGGCGCGGAGCTTGAGCTTGGTTTCCATCCGGGTGGTGGAGACCATTCCGGGCAAAAACTACATGGCGCTGGAGTTGCCTAACGCCAAGCGCCAGAGCATCCGCCTCTCCGAGATTCTGGGTTCGCAGGTCTACAACGAAGCCAAGTCCATGCTCACCATGGGCTTGGGCAAAGACATCATCGGCAACCCTATCGTGGCCGATCTCGCCAAGATGCCGCACGTGCTGGTGGCGGGCACTACCGGCTCGGGCAAGTCTGTGGGTATCAACGCCATGATCCTCTCACTGCTCTACAAGGCCGAGGCCCGTGACGTGCGCCTGCTGATGATCGACCCCAAGATGCTGGAAATGTCGGTCTACGAAGGCATCCCGCATTTGCTAGCCCCCGTGGTCACCGACATGAAGCAGGCGGCACATGGCCTGAACTGGTGCGTGGCCGAGATGGAAAAGCGCTACAAGCTGATGAGCAAGATGGGTGTGCGTAATCTGGCGGGTTACAACGTCAAGATCGACGAAGCCAAAGCCAAGGGCGAATTTATTTACAACCCTTTCAGCCTCACGCCTGAGAGTCCAGAGCCCTTGCAGCGTTTACCGCACATCGTGGTCATCATCGATGAGCTGGCCGACCTGATGATGGTGGTGGGCAAGAAGATTGAAGAGTTGATTGCGCGTCTGGCGCAGAAGGCGCGAGCGGCCGGTATTCACTTGATTTTGGCCACTCAGCGTCCCAGTGTGGACGTGATTACCGGGTTGATCAAGGCCAACATTCCGACGCGGATCGCGTTTTCGGTGGGCTCCAAAATCGACAGCCGGACCATCCTGGACCAGATGGGGGCAGAGGCTCTGCTGGGCATGGGTGACATGCTTTACATGGCCAGCGGAACCGGGTTCCCGGTGCGGGTGCATGGCGCGTTTGTGAGTGACGACGAGGTGCACCGTGTGGTGAGCTACCTCAAGAGCCAGGGTGAGCCAGACTACATCGAAGGCGTGCTTGAAGGTGGCACGGTCGATGGAGAGGACGGCCCCGGCGGTGAAGAGGGCGGCGGCGAAAAAGACCCGATGTACGACCAGGCGGTTGAGGTGGTCCTCAAGAACCGCAAGGCCAGTATCTCGCTGGTACAGCGTCACCTCAAAATTGGCTACAACCGCGCAGCCCGGCTTGTGGAAGACATGGAAAAAGCAGGGCTGGTCAGTGCCATGAGCGGTAGCGGCCAGCGCGAGATCCTGGTGCCGAGTCGTAACGAATAAGGTAGATATGAAGCGTTTTGCTACATTTTTAATAGCTGCTTGCGCAATATCTGCGTGGGCTAGCGGCATGAATGACTTGGAATCCTTTGTGCGCAATGTCAAATCGGGCAGGGCGGATTTCACGCAGGTGGTCACGGCACCGCCCCGGGATGGTCAAGTGGCGCGCAGCAAAACCTCCAGCGGGACGTTTGAGTTCGCGCGGCCGGGGCGTTTCAAATTCACTTACAAAAAACCGTTTGAACAACTGATCGTGGCCGATGGGCAAACGGTGTGGCTGTACGACGTGGACCTGAACCAGGTCACTGCCCGCAAACAAGCGCAGGCCTTGGGCTCCACGCCCGCGGCCTTGATTGCGTCATCGGCAGACATCAAGGCGCTGCAAAACGACTTCAACCTCGCAGACGCAGCAGACCAGGATGGCTTGCAATGGGTGCTGGGATCCCCCAAGGCCAAAGACAACCAGCTGCAATCGGTCCGGGTGGGCTTTCGCCAAAACCAACTGGAAAAACTTGAAATAGTCGACACTTTCGGCCAAAAGTCAGTCATCACCTTCAGCGGATTCCAAACCAACGCCGTTATAAATCCCGAACTGTTTCAGTTCAAGCCGCCTGCAGGGGCGGATGTCGTCCGCCAGTAGGCGGAATCACTATCGGGAGCACAGGTATGAATACGGAAGTTATTTGGAATTTTTTAAGCACCCAAGGCGCGGACTTCGGTTTGAAGCTCATGGGCGCGCTGGCCGCATGGATTATTGGCCGCTGGCTGATCAGCATGGCGCTGCGCCTCTTAGGTGCGGGTTTGCAGCGTGGCGGGAAAGTAGACCAGACACTGGCCAACTACCTGACCTCCATCATTTCGGTGTTGCTCAACATCGTTTTGATTCTCGCGATTCTTGATATTTTTGGTGTCAAAACGACCTCCTTTGCCGCGCTGCTCGCAGGCGCAGGCCTCGCGATCGGTACCGCATGGGGCGGCTTGCTGACGCACTTTGCGGCTGGTGTGTTTATGCAGGTCCTTCGCCCGTACAAAGTGGGTGACTTCGTCACGGCCGGTGGTATCACGGGTACGGTGAAAGAGTTGGGCCTTTTCGGGACCACGCTGATCACGCCCGACAACGTGATCACCATCGTCGGAAACAACACCGTGTTCTCCGGTTCGATTCAAAACTTCAGCGTGCTGCCGCATCGCCGGGTGGATTGCCTGGCCAAGGTTGCCAACGGTGTGAATGTGCAGGACGCCATTGCCCGCTTGCGCACCGCTGTGGCAGCGATTCCCAATGTGGCCACTTCGCCAGCACCGGATATCGAAATTCTGCAGTTCACCCCCGAAGGTCCTCTGCTGTGCGTGCGCCCTTACACCCATACAGACCACTACTGGCAGGTGTACTTTGACACGCACAAAGCGGTCGTTGAGACATTTGGTGCTGCTGGCTACCCGGTGCCCGAAACACCCGTTGCACATCGCAACCTGTAATCTGTGAGAGGGCCTGCGCGGCACTGTGGCGACATCAACCAACAAGCACCAGCCGCTGGCTGAGTTACTCCGCCCCAGAACACTGGGGCAGGTGATCGGCCAGCAGCATGTGCTGGGCGAGGGCATGGCCCTGCGCCTTGCGTTTGAGTCAGGCCAGCCGCACAGTTGCATTTTGTGGGGCCCGCCCGGTGTGGGCAAAACCACGATTGCGCGCCTCATGGCCGATGCATTCGACGCCCAGTTCATCACGATCAGTGCGGTTCTAGGCGGCATCAAAGAGATTCGTGAGGCGGTAGACCAAGCCATCCTGGCCCGCGACGGGCTGGAGCAGCGCAGAACCATTGTCTTTGTCGACGAGGTGCACCGCTTCAACAAGAGCCAGCAGGACGCGTTTTTGCCCCATGTCGAGAGTGGACTGTTTACCTTCATTGGCGCGACGACCGAGAACCCTTCGTTCGAGGTGAATTCCGCACTGCTTTCTCGTGCTGCGGTCTATGTATTGCAGCCCCTAGATACCAGTAGTTTGAAGGAAATAGTGGAGCGGGCGCAGACGCAGCAAGCGCTTCCTGCTATTGAAAGCATAGCAATTGACCGCCTGATTGCCTATGCCGACGGCGATGCTCGGCGCTTGCTCAATACCCTTGAGACCTTGGGTGTAGCGGCACGGCAAGAGCATATGACCGACATCACTGATGCTTGGTTGTTGAAGGTGCTGGGTGAGCGTATGCGCCGCTACGACAAAGGCGGCGAGCAGTTCTACGACACCATTTCGGCGTTGCACAAAAGCGTGCGGGGTTCTGACCCCAATGCTGCTTTGTATTGGTTTACCCGGATGTTGGACGGCGGTGCTGAGCCCCGTTACCTGGCGCGCCGTTTTATCCGGATGGCGGCCGAAGATATCGGCCTGGCAGACCCCCGCGCTTTGCGCATGGCGCTGGATGCGGCAGATGTCTATGAGCGCCTGGGTAGTCCGGAAGGCGAGTTGGCCTTGGCCGAGTGCGTGGTTTATTTGGCTGTCGCCCCTAAAAGCAATGCGGTCTACAAGGCATTTAACGAGGCCAAGGCCTTCGTCAAAAAAGACGGAACACGTCCTGTACCCCTGCATTTGCGCAATGCCCCCACCAAGCTGATGAAGGAGCTGGATTACGGCAAGGGCTATCGCTATGCCCACGACGAAGAGGGTGGTTTCGCCGCAGGTGAGCGCTATTTGCCAGAAGGCATGCCGGAGACTGAGTTCTACCGCCCCGTGGAGCGCGGTTTGGAGATCCGTATTGCTGAGAAGTTGCGCGATCTGAAAGCGCGCAATCAGAAGAAAAGCTAATAGTGCATGAAATAGGCCACGAGTTGCCGAATCTGCATAGTTCTCAAGGGTAAACCCACCCTGCACCCCCAAGACCCCTTCGCCCGACCTCGCTAGAATCGCGGCACTGCTTTTGGCCTGCACCGCCAGTGAACCTGACGTGGCAGGCTTATTGCTTTCGATGGTCTAACGCCACCAGTGTTGACGGCCATGGCCGTTCGCATATCAGAACAACGGAGTTTTTTATGGATATTTTTATACAGCAGATCATCAACGGTCTGGTGTTGGGTAGCATGTATGCGCTTATCGCGCTCGGCTACACGATGGTGTACGGCATCATCAACTTGATCAACTTCGCCCACGGTGAAGTGGTGATGGTTGGCGCCTTGACCAGCTGGACCATCATCGGTTTGATGCAGGAATCCATGCCCGGAACCCCTGGCTTTGTGATCCTGCTGATCTCTTTGATCATTGCCTGCGTTGTCGCGGCAGCCTTGAACTTTGTGATTGAAAAAGTGGCCTACCGCCCGCTGCGCAACAGCCCCAAGCTCGCGCCCCTGATCACGGCTATCGGCATGTCCATTCTCTTGCAGACCTTGGCCATGATCATCTGGAAGCCTAACTACAAGTCGTACCCGACGCTGCTGCCTGGAGACCCGATCGGTATTGCCGGTGCGGTGATTACCCCCACCCAAGTCATGATCTTGGGCGTAACGGCAGTGTCTCTTGCAGTCCTGATGTGGTTGGTCAACTACACCAAGCTGGGTC
This sequence comes from Rhodoferax potami, assembly GCF_032193805.1. NCBI lineage: Bacteria > Pseudomonadati > Pseudomonadota > Betaproteobacteria > Burkholderiales > Comamonadaceae > Rhodoferax > Rhodoferax potami. The sequence continues at coordinate 2,950,554 of NZ_JAVBIK010000001.1, forward strand.
GTGCCATGCGTGCGACGGCTGAGAACCCACGTGTAGCCGCCCTGATGGGTGTGAAGCCAGATGTCGTGATTTCCGCTACCTTCATCATTGGTGCTGTGCTGGCCGCGATTGCCGGTGTGATGTACGCATCCAACTACGGTACCGCCCAACACGCCATGGGCTTCCTGCCCGGCTTGAAGGCATTCACTGCTGCGGTGTTCGGTGGCATCGGCAACTTGGCTGGTGCGGTCGTCGGTGCGCTGTTGCTGGGCCTGATTGAGGCCATCGGCGCCGGCTACATCGGTGCACTGACTGGCGGCGTATTGGGCAGCCACTACTCCGATATTTTTGCTTTCATTGTGTTGATCATTGTGCTGACTCTGCGTCCCTCCGGTCTGCTGGGTGAGCGCGTTGCGGACCGTGCCTGAGGAGAACCCGCACATGAACCCCCAAAAACGTCTTTTAACTATGCTGGTGGCTGCCGCCGGCTTGATGATTCTCCCTTTCATCTTGCAGGGCTTCGGCAATGCATGGGTGCGCATTGCCGACATGGCTTTGCTGTATGTCTTGCTGGCGATTGGCCTCAACATCGTGGTCGGTTACGCCGGTTTGCTGGACCTGGGCTACGTAGCGTTCTTCGCTATCGGCGCTTATATGTACGGCCTGATGTCGTCTCCGCATTTGATTGAGACTTTCCCTGCTATTGCAGCCATGTTCCCCGATGGCATGCACACCCCTCTCTGGTTGGTCATTCCGCTCGGTGCTGCGCTCGCAGGGGTGTTAGGTGTGCTGTTAGGCGCACCGACATTGCGTTTGCGTGGTGACTATCTGGCGATCGTGACTCTGGGTTTTGGTGAAATCATTCGTGTGTTCATGAACAACTTGGATCACCCGGTCAACATCACCAACGGTCCGAAAGGTATCAACCAGATTGATCCATTGCACTTCTTCGGTTTGAATCTCGGCAAGAAGCTGACGATTGGCGACTTTGAAATTGCTTCGGTCACCCTTTACTACTACCTGTTCCTCGCCTTGGTGGTAGTCAGTGTCATCATCTCGCACCGTTTGGAGTTGTCCCGCGTGGGTCGTGCCTGGATGGCGATCCGCGAAGACGAAATCGCCGCCAAAGCGATGGGTATCAACACCCGCAACATGAAATTGCTGGCCTTCGGTATGGGCGCCACCTTCGGTGGTGTGTCCGGTGCGATGTTTGCCTCATTCCAGGGCTTCATTTCTCCAGAGTCATTCAGCCTGATGGAGTCGGTGATGATCGTGGCCATGGTGGTGCTGGGTGGCGTGGGTTATTTGCCCGGCGTGATTCTGGGTGCCGTCCTGCTGGCTGCCTTGCCTGAAGTGTTGCGTTATGTTGCAGGACCACTGCAGACCATGACCGATGGCCGTTTGGACGCCTCGATTCTTCGTCAGTTGTTGATTGCCTTGGCGATGATCAGCGTGATGCTGTTGCGCCCCCGTGGCTTGTGGCCAGCGCCAGAGCACGGCAAGTCCTTGCAGAACACCAAGAGCTGAAATTTGTGAGCTTCCTGCCGTGAACCGGCAGGAACCTTCAACTGATTGGATAACCTATGACAGATACAGTATTGAACGTCTCCGGCGTCTCCAAGCGCTTCGGTGGCTTGCAGGCTTTGAGCGATGTGGGCATCAAAATCGAGCGCGGTCAGGTCTATGGCCTTATCGGGCCGAACGGTGCCGGCAAAACCACCTTCTTCAACGTGCTGACCGGCTTGTACACACCGGACAGCGGTAACTTTGAGTTGGCAGGCAAAACCTACCACCCGACTGCTGTGCACACCGTCGCGAAAGCCGGCATTGCACGTACTTTTCAAAATATCCGCCTGTTTGCTGAGATGACAGCGCTTGAGAACGTCATGGTGGGTCGCCATATCCGCACCCACTCTGGCTTGTTGGGCGCGATGTTTCGTACCAGCTCGTTCAAAGCCGAAGAGACTGCCATTGCCAAGCGCGCGCAAGAGTTGTTGGACTATGTCGGCATCGGCAAGTTTGCAGACTACAAAGCCCGCACTTTGAGCTATGGCGACCAGCGCCGTCTCGAAATTGCCCGTGCCTTGGCTACAGACCCCCAGTTGATCGCTCTGGACGAACCTGCAGCGGGCATGAACGCCACTGAAAAAGTGATGCTGCGCGAGCTGATTGACCGTATCCGCAAAGACAACCGCACCATTTTGCTGATCGAGCACGATGTGAAGCTGGTGATGGGCCTGTGTGACCGCGTCACCGTGTTGGACTACGGCAAGCAAATCGCTGAAGGCACGCCCGCGGATGTGCAGAAAAACGAAAAAGTGATTGAGGCCTATCTGGGCACGAGCGGCCACTAAGGATTGACAAATGACTACTAAGACTCTGCTCAAAGTTAAAGGCCTGAAAGTGGCTTACGGCGGCATTCAAGCCGTCAAGGGCGTGGACTTCGAAGTGCACGAAGGCGAATTGGTGTCCCTGATCGGCTCTAACGGTGCTGGCAAGACCACCACCATGAAAGCCATTACCGGCACCTTGCCCATCAATGCCGGTGACATCGAATACCTCGGCAAAAGCATCAAAGGCCAAGGCCCTTGGGACTTGGTCAAGCAAGGCTTGGCGATGGTGCCGGAAGGTCGCGGGGTTTTCACCCGCATGACCATCACCGAAAACCTGCAAATGGGTGCCTTCATCCGTAGTGACAAAGCCGGTATCTTGGCGGACATCGAAAAGATGTTCACTATTTTCCCGCGACTGCGTGAACGCAAAGACCAGCTGGCTGGCACCATGTCCGGTGGCGAGCAGCAGATGCTGGCCATGGGTCGTGCTTTGATGAGCCGCCCCAAAGTGTTGCTGCTGGACGAGCCATCCATGGGTCTGTCCCCCATCATGGTGGACAAGATCTTCGAAGTGGTGAAGGACGTGTATGCCCAAGGCGTAACAGTATTGCTGGTTGAGCAAAACGCCAGCCGTGCTTTGTCGATCGCTAATCGCGGCTATGTGATGGAGTCCGGCATTGTCACGATGACGGGTGACGCCAAAGACATGCTGACAGACCCGAAGGTACGCGCGGCCTACCTCGGCGAGTAAGCTGTCTACCGGCCCCCAGACTGCCCAGCGTGTTCACACGCTGGGCAGTCTGGGGGCTATTTTTTTGACATCAGCTATTGGCTTTGTCAGCCTCCGAGGTGAATGCGTCGGCATAAAACTCTTCGGGCGGCAGGCCTGCGTGCGCAACAAAATCGCGCCGGGCTGACTCCACGACGATCGGTGCACCGCATGCATAGACCTGGTACTCGCGCATGTCTTGGAAGTCTTCAAGGGCGGCTTGGTGCACAAAGCCCACGCGGCCGGTCCATTGATCCTCGTCCAGCGCGTCAGATACGACGGGAACGTAGCGCAAAGATGGCATCCGGTTTTGGAATTCTTTGACCCAGCCATCCATATACAGGTCAGCCGGGCGGCGTCCGCCCCAGTACAGCGCGACCGGACGTGTGGAGCCCGCCGACTCCATCTGCTCCAGCAAGGCCTTGATGGGCGCAAAGCCGGTGCCTGAGGCCACCATCACGATGGCTTTATCGGATTCTTCCCGCAGGTAGAAAGACCCGTGCGGGCCCTCCACGCGCAAGATCTCTTTTTCTTTCATGCTGCTGAACACATGGTCGGTGAATTTTCCGCCCGGCATGTGCCGGATGTGCAGCTCTACGCTGTTACCTTGCGGGGCGTTCGCCATCGAGTAGCTGCGGCGCGCGCCATCGCGCAGCAAGAATTCAATGTATTGGCCCGCTTTGTATTGAAAAGAGTCGTTGGCCGGGAGCTGTAGCTGGATCAGCATCACATCAGCAGACACCTTCTGCAGGGAGGTCACTCGGGTGGGCATTTTTTTGATCGGCAGTGCGCCTTCTGCGGATACTTGGCGCGACTCCAGCACCACGTCAGAGGTCGCGGTGGCGCAGCAGGTCAGCACCAAGCCTTGGGACTCCTCTTCGGGGCTCAGGGCTTTTGCTTGGTGGGCGCCATGCACCACGCTACCGGACAGCATCTTGCACTTGCAGGAGCCGCACGCACCGTCTTTGCAGCCATATGGCAAGCCCACGCCTTGGCGGATACCCGCGGCCAGCAAGGTTTCATCACTTTGCGCGCTGAATTGACGGCCACTGGGCTGCACCGTGATGGAAAAAGGGGCCGCGGCGGAGAGGGTCTCGCTCATCTTGGGTATCCTAGCTAGCTGCTGTGTAGAAAGCCCTCGATTTTGCCCTCAAACCAATCCCCACTTGGCGCACTCCCCGCGCGCTTCCGCCGTCCGCGTGTTCTGATCATCGGGTGTGGTGATGTGGGGATGCGGGTCGTGCGCGCCATGGGCGCGCGCGTTCAGTGGATGGCGCTCACATCCAGTCCTGATCGCGTCCCGGCGCTCCGGCAAGCGGGTGTGAGGCCCTTACTGGGCAACCTTGACCGGCCCGTGACGTTGCACCGTTTGGCGGGCTTGGCAGATCGTGTGCTCTACCTGGCGCCCCCGCCCACTGAAGGCTGGTCGGACCCGCGTATCCTGCAGGCTACGCACGCTCTGCGCCGGCGTAACTCGCCACGCGCCTTGGTTTACGGGTCCACCACCGGCGTCTATGGCGATTGCCAGGGCCAATGGGTGACAGAAGAGCGCGTTCTTGCGCCCCAAACTCCCAGGGCGCAACGCAGGGTTCATGCGGAAGCGGCGGTCCGCACGTGGGGTAAGGCCACGGGTACGCCGGTTTCCGTACTCAGAATCCCAGGTATTTATGCGCCGGATCGGGTCGGTGGTACACCGAAAACGCGTCTCCAAAAAGGCACGCCGGTCTTACAGGCTGACGATGATGTGTACACCAACCACATACACGCAGAGGATCTGGCAGCGGCTTGCTGGCGCGCTCTCTGGAAAGGCGCACCCCAGCGGGTCTATAACGTCTGCGACGACACCCGGTTGAAGATGGGAGACTACTTTGACCTCGCGGCAGACCTATACGGGCTGCCGAGGCCACCAAGGGTGCCCCGTGGCACCGCGGTGGAGCAGCTACCTGTGATGCTGCTGACTTTCATGAGTGAATCCCGGCGCATCAATAACAACCGCATGAAAGCGGAGTTGGGTCTGAAATTGCGTTATCCGGATGTGTCCACCGGCTTGGTCTCGTCACCGGACGGCGTGTAAAGTCTGGACAAGATTTTCCAGACCAGCCAGCTGGTCATAAGGGTGATGGGGCCGGCCCACAAGACGTCACTGAACCAGTGGGCAACCGCTGACATCCGCGAAAACCCAATGGCCAGGCCAGCGCCGGTTCCGGCTATCAGCCACCACGTGCGGCGACGCGCCTGAATCAGCATGAGGCTGCAGAAAAAGAATCCGCACGCTACATGGCCGCTCACGAAGGAGCAATTGTTGTCGCATTGATCGGTGATCACGGTCGCGCGGGTGAACTGCTGAGTGCCTCCGAAGATTTCAACCTGGTAAGGCCGGGCACGTTGCCAATTTTCCTTGAAGCCGAGGTTGACCACGGCACCGGGGCCTGCGATGCCGGCACACACCACAAACGCCAGAGGCAGCCTCCAGGCTTTGTAGCGCGAAAGAAGATGAGAGGTGAGCCAGCCCACAGCAGCCACCAGCAACATGACACGGAATGCCGCAGGCGCCCATGCGTTGATCCATTCGACCCACCACCAGGTGCGGGAGGCAATGGCCGGTGTGTCGCCCACAAATAAGGCAGCGGCTTGGATATCCAGAGTGGGCCACAGTGTTGGCACCAGAGCGGCCACGATCATGGCAGCGACAAGCTGCCAAAACAGCATTGGAGTGGAGTTCACAGGGTGCGACATGACGTGGGCGCGTGCAATTCAAAAACCAAGGATTGTGAATCAAGCCGGCTCCAGCCCCCGGGGGCGCAGGGCTTTCCCGCTTGAGACGCACATAAAGAAAAAGCCGAATGTTCAAAGAACATTCGGCTTTAATCTGGTGCCCAGGGCCGGACTCGAACCGGCACGCCTTGCGGCGGGGGATTTTGAGTCCCCTGAGTCTACCAATTTCACCACCTGGGCAGGTAATTTGTGAAGCTCGAATTATGGCACATTTACGGGATGAAATATCCAACTATTGAAGAAGCAATCGGAAAAACTCCTTTGGTCGCGTTGCAGCGCATCCAAAACACAGACAACCAGGCCCGAAATAACGTGGTTTTGGGCAAGCTCGAGGGCAACAACCCGGCCGGGTCTGTGAAAGACCGCCCCGCCTTGTCCATGATCCAGCGTGCCCAGGAGCGTGGCGACATCCAGCCAGGTGACACCCTGATCGAGGCTACGTCTGGCAACACCGGCATTGCCTTGGCAATGGCTGCGGCCGTCAAGGGCTACCGCATGGTCTTGATCATGCCCGAGGACTTGTCGATCGAGCGCGCCCAAACCATGAAGGCGTTTGGTGCCGAACTCATCCTCACGCCCAAGAGCGGCGGCATGGAGTACGCCCGAGACTTGGCCGAGCAAATGCAGCGCGAGGGTAAAGGCCGCGTGCTTGACCAGTTTGCCAATGGCGACAACCCGCGCGTGCATTACGAGACGACCGGGCCCGAGATTTGGGAGCAAACGGGTGGGCGCATCACCCACTTCGTGAGTGCCATGGGGACTACCGGCACGATCACGGGCGTATCGCGTTTCCTGAAAGAAAAGAACCCTGCGATTCGCATCGTCGGCGCACAGCCTTCAGAGGGCTCGCGGATTCCCGGAATCCGCAAATGGCCGCAAGAATACCTGCCCAAAATCTACGATCCCCGCAATGTGGATGAGCTGGTCTACGTCAGTCAGGCCGACGCGGAAGACATGTGCCGCCGTATGGCGCGTGAGGAGGGCATCTTTGGCGGTATCTCGGCAGCCGGCGCTTGCTGGGTCGCGCAAGAAATTGCCAAGCGCGAGCGGGATGCCGTGATTGTGTTTATCGTGTGCGACCGCGGTGACCGTTATTTGTCCACCGGCGTGTTCCCCGCGTAACGCACAGTTTTGAATGAAATAGGCCGCTGGCGCTCTCCATGAGTGCGGCGGCAGCTCCTAAAATAATAGCAAAGGCCACCATGTCTGCAGTGTTCAAGTTTTGCCCGCAGTGTGCAACTCCGCTGGCCGAGATCACATTGCCCGAAGACGGTGGCGACAAAACACGCTGGCGTTGCACGGCGTGCGACTTCACCCACTGGAACAATCCGACCCCCGTGCTCGCGGCGGTGATTGAGTACAACGGCCAGATTCTGCTGGCCCGCAACGTGGCCTGGCCGGGCAAGATGTATGCACTCATTACCGGCTTTATGGAGGCAGGCGAGACGCCTGAGGAGGGCATTGCCCGCGAGATTGCCGAAGAAACCAGCCTGAGCTCCAGCGCGCTCAGCCTGTTGGGGGTGTATGACTTCCAGCGTATGAACCAGGTCATCATTGCCTACCACGCGGTCTGCCACGGCGAGGTGGCTTTGAGCCCGGAGCTGGTGGATTACCGTCTGTACGACCTGCAGGACGTGAAATGCTGGCCCGCCGGTACTGGCTATGCCCTGGCTGCATTTTTGCGCTCACGCGGCCATGAGCCCCGGTTTATCGAACCAGTATGGCGCAAAGAGATTGAGCCAGCGGACGACTAAAATCAGCCCAACGCCAGAAAGCAGCCTGCATGAACTTCGACAAAGAAATTGACACCAGCGGTCTGAATTGCCCGCTGCCCATCCTCAAAGCCAAAAAAGCACTTGCGGAACTACAAAGCGGCCAAACGCTCAAGGTGGTGGCGACCGATCCCGGCTCACTGCGGGATTTTCAAGCCTTCACCAAGCAAACCGGGCATGAATTGATTGACCAGCAAACCGCTGGAACCATTTTTATCCATGTACTCCGCCGCCGTTAAGCCGCTTCACCCATAAAAAAAGCCGGTTTCAGAACCGGCTTTTTTCATGGGGCTGCCGGGGTGAGCGGCAGCGTATGAACCTGTGCAATCAGCCCAAGCGGGCCAGTTGCTCTTTAACCTTCTCCAGAGTGGCTGCAAAGTCCGCCACGCGCTTGCGCTCCTGCTCCAACACCGCTGCAGGTGCCTTGGCCACAAACGCCTCATTGCTGAGCTTGACGCTGGCTTTGGTGATTTGCTCTTCCAAGCGGGTCACTTCTTTGCCGAGACGGATTTTTTCAGCCGCTACGTCGACTTCCACAAACAGGCAGACACGCGCCTCACCCACCACCGCGACAGGGGCAGACTGGGCTGCGGCTTGCCAGCTGGCTTCGTCTGCAAAAACCTTCACTTCGCTCAGCTTGGCCAAGGCCTGCAGCACGGCAGCAGACGACTGCAGGAACGCGGCTTCTGCGGCGGTTTGGGCCACCACATAGAGCGGCAAGCGGGCAGCAGGAGACACGTTCATTTCGCCGCGCAGGTTGCGGCAGGCATCCACCAGCAACTTCAGTTTGGCGACGTGGGCTATCGAGGCCTCGTCAATGCGATCCAGCTGGGCTTGTGGATAGGCGGCAATCGACACCGACGGGCCGCTGCGGCCTGCGACCGGTGCCACCTTTTGCCACAGCTCTTCGGTGATGAAAGGCGCAATCGGATGCAGCAGGCGTTGGATGGTTTCCAGCGTGCGGATCAGGGTACGGCGCGTGGCGCGTTTCTGGGCGTCGTTACCGGTGTTGATCTGCACTTTGGCGATCTCCAGGTACCAGTCGCAGAACTCGTTCCACACATAGTCGTAAATCGTGTTGGCCACGTTGTCCAAGCGGTACTCTGCGAAGCCCTTGGCCACTTCGGCTTCGGTTTTTTGCAGCAGAGACACGATCCAGCGGTCGGCTTGGCTGAACTCGAGGTAGCTGCTGCTTGCGCAGGCAGCCGCATCGTGGTCTTGCAAGCCGCAGTCTTGACCTTCGCAGTTCATCAGCACAAAGCGAGTGGCGTTCCACAGCTTGTTGCAGAAGTTGCGGTAGCCCTCGCAGCGCTTGCTGTCGAAGTTGATGCTGCGGCCCAGCGAGGCAAGTGCTGCAAAGGTGAAACGCAGCGCATCGGCACCGTAGGCCGGAATGCCCTCGGGGAATTCTTTTTGCGTGTTCTTGCGCACCGCAGGCGCGGTCTCGGGCTTGCGCAGGCCGGTGGTGCGCTTGTCGAGCAGGGGCTCCAGCGCAATGCCGTCAATCAGGTCCACAGGGTCGAGCACGTTGCCTTCAGACTTGCTCATCTTCTTGCCCTGTGCGTCGCGCACCAGGCCGTGGATGTAGACATGTTTGAACGGCACGCGGCCGGTGAAGTGCGTGGTCATCATGATCATCCGGGCTACCCAGAAGAAGATGATGTCGTAGCCGGTCACCAGCGTGCTGCTGGGCAGGTAGAGGTTGTAATCGTCGGTGGCACCGGTGCCGGCGCCGTCGTTGCCCCAGCCCATGGTGCTGAAGGGCACCAGCGCGCTGGAGTACCAGGTGTCGAGCACGTCTTCGTCACGACGCAGGGTTTTGCCGGGCGCCTTGGCTTGCGCTTCGGCCTCGTTGCGGGCTACGATCACATTGCCGTCTTCGTCATACCACGCCGGAATCTGGTGGCCCCACCAGAGTTGGCGGCTGATACACCAGTCCTGGATGTTGTTCATCCACTGGTTGTAGGTATTGACCCAGTTCTCGGGCACAAACTTCACCTCGCCGCTTTGCACCGCGTCGATGGCTTTCTGGGCGATGGACTTGCCGGTGGCGTCGCCTTTGCCCACCTGATTCATGGCGACAAACCACTGGTCGGTGAGCATGGGCTCAATCACCTGGCCGGTGCGAGCACAGCGCGGCACCATAAGCTTGTGCTTTTTCACCTCCACCAAGAAACCGCCTGCCTCCAGGTCGGCCACCACCTTTTTGCGGGCCACAAAGCGGTCCAGGCCTTGGTAGTCCGCGGGGGCGTTTTCGTTGATCTTGGCGTCCAGGGTCAGCACGCAGATCATGGGCAGCTTGTGGCGCTGGCCGACTTGGTAGTCGTTCTGGTCGTGCGCAGGGGTGACCTTCACGACACCGGTACCAAACGCCTTGTCCACGTAATCGTCCGCAATCACGGGGATGGTGCGTCCGCACAAGGGCAGTGTGACTTGCTTGCCGATCAGCGCGGTGTAGCGCTCGTCTTCGGGGTGCACCATTACGGCTACGTCGCCCAGCATGGTCTCGGGGCGGGTGGTGGCTACGGTGATGTCACCGGAGCCATCGGCCAGCGGGTAGCGGATGTGCCAGAGCGAGCCGTCTTCCTCTTCGCTTTCCACTTCCAGGTCCGACACGGCGCTCATGAGAATCGGGTCCCAGTTCACCAGGCGCTTGCCACGGTAGATCAGGCCTTGTTCGTAGAGCTGCACAAAGGTCTCGGTGACCGTTTGCGACAGCTTGGGGTCCATGGTGAAGTATTCGCGGCTCCAGTCCACGCTGTCGCCCATGCGGCGCATTTGGGTGGTGATGGTGTTGCCGGACTTTTCTTTCCACTCCCAGACCTTTTTAGTGAAAGCCTCACGGCCCAGGTCGTGGCGGCTGACTTTTTGCTCTTGCAGTTGGCGTTCCACCACGATCTGGGTGGCAATGCCGGCGTGGTCGGTGCCTGGAATCCACGCGGTGTTGAAACCGGCCATGCGGTGGTAGCGGGTGAGGCTGTCCATGATGGTCTGGTTGAAGGCATGGCCCATGTGCAGCGTGCCGGTCACGTTGGGGGGCGGCAGCTGGATGGAGAAGTTCTTGCCTTTTGCTGCAGCGTCCGCATCCGGCGCGCTGGTGCCGCGGAAACCGGCGATGCCGTAGCCGCGCTTTTCCCACTCGGGGCCCCAGTGCGCTTCCAGCGCAGCGGGTTCAAACGACTTGGAGAGGGATTGCAGACCCGGTTGTTCGGGGGCGGTGGGGGCGGCAATGGGGGTGTTGGCGTTGTCAGACATGGAGGTTCTTCTAAGAGCGAGTGTCGATTTTACCGGTGCAGGGCTGTACCCCGGTATTTGCTATGCTTTTGATAGCTATTGGCGCATATTCAACGGGGGCTATGGGCGTATTTCATCGGTAATTCTGCAGGGGCAGCCAGGTGCGGCATCCTCTACACTGCTGCCCAGCATTCCACAGGAGACAAACATGCCCAAGGGTTACTGGATAGGCCGTGTAGAAGTGTTCGATACCCAGGCCTACAAGGCTTATCAGGCCGCGAACGCCGCGCCGTTCAAAAAATACGGCGCCCGCTTTCTGGTGCGCGCCGGGCGCTTTGAGACGCCCGAGGGCGAGAGCCGCAGCCGCAACGTGGTGATTGAATTCCCCAGCTACCAGGCGGCGGTGGACTGCTGGCATTCCCCCGAGTACCAAGCTGCGATCGCCCTGCGCAGAGACGTGTCGGTGATCGACCTGATTTTGATTGAGGGCTACGAAGGCGCGCAGCCGGGGGATTGAGCGGCTGGCAGCGTGTTCAGGCGGAAGGCGGGGCCAAATAGGTGCCCGACTTGCCGCCGTGCTTTTCGAGCAGCTTCACATCGGTCATGACCATGCCTTTGTCGACCGCCTTACACATGTCGTACACGGTGCTCTGTGCAGATTCTGAGCTATACAAATCAACAACTTCGCCATCACAGACCTAAAGTCTTGACCCGTTTTCTGTCGGGTTAGTGGGACAAAATTGGGACAAGATTGCTTGCCCGATTACAGTGTAAGTCAAGCAGACTCCGTTGGCCACTAAGCTGCGCATAGTTCGCATACTAGTGGGTATGGTGCCTTCTTCAAGATCCAACCTAGAATGACCCCACCGTACCCCACCCCTCGCTTTTCGTTTGAGCCCACTCACGCAAGGATGAACCATGATCTGCACAAACGATTTCGCAGTTGATAATGTCTTCGGAGTCACCAATCCACAGCTATCCGAATTAAAGTGATGTAGCAGGTCAAACAAAGAGGCAGAAATTTAAGGTTAAATCATGAGTCGTACTTTAGATAGTGCAAGAGCCGGTAAAAAAGATGAGTTTTACACTCAATACGTTGATATTCAGAAAGAAGTCGAGGCTTATCTCGAGTTCGACGAAAACACTTTTCGCAATAAAGTTGTTTATTGCAACTGCGATGACCCTTTCGAAAGTAATTTCTTTAAATATTTCGCCGTGAACTTTAACAAGCTTGGTCTTAAAAAACTTATAAGTACAAGTTATGACGGCTCACCAATCGCCGGACAAGGTACGTTATTTCCTGAGTATGACGAAGGTAATGACAAACAGCAAAAACCAAAGGCGCTTGCAATCATCCTTACTCAAGTGAAGGACGAAGATGGTGATGGTGCAGCCAATCTTAGTGATGTGGAACTGTTTCTAAAACGTAACAAGGCGGCAAGAGTTAAATTAAAAAATAGTGGTGAGTATCGAGGGGGGGATTTTCGCAGTCAAAGTTGCATTGAATTTCTAAAAGAGGCGGATATTATTGTCACCAATCCTCCCTTCTCACTCTTTCGTGAATTTATTGCCCAACTCATAGAGAATGAAAAGAAATTTCTGGTAATTGGCAATACCAATGCTACAACTTACAAGGAAATTTTTCCTCTCATCAAAGATAATGAAATTTGGCTGGGATGCACAAACTTTAACGTTGGTATGTTTTTTGAAGTCCCTGACCATTGGGAACGGTATCATCATATAGACAAAGAGACTGGTAAAAAAATCGCACGCGTCTCATCTTCGTGCTGGTATACGAACTTAGACCACGGACGCCGTCATCAGCCATTGAGTCTTATGACAATGGCAGAAAATCTGAAGTTCAGCAAAAATCTGAAAGGCAAATCCTCTTACGATCGCTATGTAAATTATGATGCTATAGAAGTTGCAACTTATAAAGAGATACCTAGCGATTACACTGGTGCTATGGGGGTGCCTATTACTTTCCTCGACAAATACAACCCCGATCAATTCGAAATCCTTGGTTCCAACTTAACGGTTGGTATACCTATTTCTGAAGTGGCACCAAAAGGTAGTTATCCTCCAGGTGGCCCAAGTTTCTACATCAGTGATGGGAGCGGTAATTACGAACGAGTGTATACACGTATCGTTATCCGCCATCGTAAATCCAAGCCCTGAAGCAAGAAGAACAAAATGAAGACAACGCTTAAAACAGAAATCACCGTTGCTGAAATGTGCAACGGATTTGTATATAACCAATCAGAAGGAAAAGGCTTATTCGGCCTAAGCGGCACTCTTACTATTCAACCAGAGTATCAGCGCAACTACGTTTATGCTGACAAGGGGGGCAGCCGAGAGACGGCGGTAATCGAATCATTACTTAGTGGTTATCCTCTTGGGTTGATCTATTTCAACAAACTAGCTGATGATAAATTCGAGGTCTTAGATGGACAGCAGCGCATCACAAGCATCGGAAGATTTGTAACCAACAAATTTGCCATTACAGATAATGGCAATCCAAAATATTTTGACAGCTTACCAATCGATCAACAAGAAAAGATCAAAAAATCAAAATTACTTATATATGAATGCGAAGGTACCGAGACTGAAATAAAACAATGGTTTCAAACCATCAATATTGCAGGCGTCCCACTCAAGCCACAAGAACTATTGAATGCTATTTATTCTGGCCCATTTGTAACGGCAGCTAAAGCTGAGTTCAGCAATAGCCAGAACTCGAACAATCTTAAATGGAGCGCCTATATATCAGGCAGTGCAAACCGCCAAGAATATCTGGAGCGTGCCCTGGACTGGGTTAGCAAGGGAGACATCGGTGGCTACATGAGTAAACACCGGACAAAGAGCGACATTACAGAATTGAAGAACTATTTCAATTCCGTTATTGATTGGGTATCGACTACGTTCATTGACGTCGAAAAGGAAATGCAAGGATTAGAGTGGGGGCGTTTGTACGAAGAATATCACAAAGAGTCTTTCGATCCAGCCAAGGTTTCTCTAAAGGTTAAAGCTCTTTATGGAGATCCGTATGTTAAGAATCGAAGAGGTGTCTTTGAATATATTCTTGGAGGTTGCTCCGATTCAAAACTTCTTGATGTAAGAGTCTTTGACGAGGCAACCAGAAAAGCCGTCTACACGCGCCAAACTGCTGAGTCCGAGAGCAAGGGCGTATCAAACTGTTCACTTTGCGCAGTCGGCCACTCTGCCAACAAGAGCAAACTCTGGAAATTTTCTGAAATGGATGCAGACCATGTTTCTGCTTGGAGCAAAGGCGGTGATAGTTCAATCGGGAATTGCCAAATGCTTTGCATTACTCACAATCGCGCCAAAGGTAATAGGTAATAACGGAAAGCACTCGAGATTGTTTTCAGCTTACAAATGGCTGCTGCTACCGCTAGTTGGATGATTTTGGTTTGAACAGACGTTGCCGATAGGGCCACCCTCCCAATTTCCAATAAAGAGTCCCAGATTTAGGGTGAACCATGTTTTGCACGTTTGATGACCTGTTTCTGAAACAGGGCCTGAAGTTCGGGGTAAGCCTCTGCAATGCGATCCGGTCGGCGACCGGGGGTACGGGTGCCTGTCATCAATCCGAGGCCAAAGCCGACCGACTCCAGCACTGCCAGCCGGGCACTGGCTAGGCTACGCTCCATGCGTATGGCGGTCGTTTCTTGGCCGTGAACGGTCCGGGCTTGGGCGCAACGCTGTCGGCCTTCAGGGGTCTTAGGGCCAGTGGACTTGCCGCCATGCTGGGCACACTTGTACCGACCTTGTATTACAGGGGCACCGCATGCTTGGCCAGTACGGGCAATGACGGCGTTGCATGTGTCGTTTAACAAGTCATTGGACACGGTCTTACACCTTGATAAAGGCTCGTTCGAGCCAACAGACACAATTTCCCAAGGACTGTTTGTCGACCGGGGGGTCGTCTGTTCGAGTTAGTCCCGTCCGTGCGGGGACGTGTAACTCGTCCCGCTAGGGACGTTGATTGCTTCATCCCACGTAAGTTATTGATTTTATTGAAGAAAGTGTGGGGTTTTGTCTTTTGCAAATCACCCCACAGAAAAACTCTCGTAAGTCCTTGATTTACTTGAAGAAACTGTGGGGTGGTCAGAAAACCACCCCAGTTAACCCCACCAGTCGGTTAATCCCGCACGGCTGGCAAATCCAGTACCTCACGGCTATTGGCTGACAGTCGGTATTTGTCGCGCTCAGCCTTGGTGGGTGGGCGCAAGATCAAGGAGCCGTCCATAACCAGCCGGTGCAGGGCGTCCCTCACTTTTTGCTCAGAGACACCAAGGGGCCCATTGGTCCCAGAGTAACGGTCACGCAGTACCCTGCTGGTTAGCTGCCCCGGGCTGGCTTTCACAATGTCAATGATCTTGCGATTCAAAGCGGACTGCGTATTGGCCAGCCCTTTTGGTAGCAATAGCACGGGCATCAGTTCAATTGCATGCCAGCCGGGAATTACCTGCTTTTTAAACCACCAACTGCCCCCGGTGGGGCCGTAATTCGCTTTGACCACCTGCATGCAGACATGCTCCGTGCGTTCAGCGTCAGACAGCCCAAAATGCTTGGCTTCTTTTTCACGCATGGTGTGCAGAACAATCGCTGCCCGGGTATGGTCAACAAACGCGCCAGAGCCAAAGACTTCTGAAGGGTCGGCCCCCCCGTCTTTGCTGTAGGTGGATTTGGGACTGTGAGCCAAGAGCAAAACCGCTGCCCCGGTCTTGGTAGCAATCCAAGTCAGCGCCCGGAGAAGAGCAGTGACATGATCGGAAGCGATGGGGTCTCCAGCCATGACCAAGCGGGCATGGTCAATGACGATCAGTCCGACCCGGGTTCCACACGCCTGCTGGTGGTTCGTAACCGGTCACTGTCCGGCGTTCTTGCGAACTGATTGCAGGTACCAAAGAATGCGCCCTGATCAACAAACAGGACGGGGTCGGATATGGAAGAGACGCAGAGCGTGCTCAGGCGTGCAGTGTTGAGTGAACAGACTTGGGCTGAGGTACTGGATCGTTTTGACCGCGCTGGATTGACGATAGATGAATTTTGCAGCCGCGAAGGCATCAGTCGCAGCAGCCTTGCTCGCCGACGCACGCTTAGGAATAAACAGAGGGGAATCGCGTCCCCGCTGCGAACGAACAAGGTAGCCCCCACCACCGTGCCGAAGGCGGCGTTCGTTGATCTGGGCGACCTTGCTGGAGTGCACGGCAGCGGCAATGGAGCCATGGAGTTACGCATCGAACTCGGCTCGGGCATGAGTTTGCATCTGGTACGCCGGTAATGTTCTTTCCCGAGGGCCGCATTCGCGTGTTCCTGTATGGCCAAGCTGCCGATATGCGCCAGTCCTACGACGGCTTGTACGCTCTGGCACGCCAGGGGTTTGAAGTGGATGTGCTGGCCGGACACATGTTTGTTTTCATCAACCGGCGGCAAACACAGATGAAGGTGCTGTACTTTGACCGCAGCGGCTGGTGCCTGTGGTGCAAGCGTTTGGAGAGCGGCAAGTTCTCCCGTAAAGGCGTTCAAGGCGGCAGTGGCGAGATCGACTGCACGGCGCTCAAACTGATGCTCGAAGGCATCGAAGTGCGCCGACGCCACAAACGCTACCAACACCCTGCGCGGAGGTGACGATGTGCCCATTTTCAATCCGGAGAAGCACTCTTTTGCTTTGTCCCTAAAGGCCGCAAGATAAGGCCCATGTCGATGCCCAATACCAGCACTCCCACATTTACCGTCGAAACGGTCATGGGGCTGTCGCCGCAGAGCATCGCGCAGACACTGCAAGCACAGGCCGCCAGCATCAGCGCGCTGGAGCAGCAGCTCGAATGGTTCAAACGCCAACTCTTTGGCAAGAAGAGCGAGCGCTTTGCACCCTTGCCCGATGCGCAGCAAATGCACCTGGGGCAACTCCTGGGCGACCTCCCTGCCACTGATGCGCCCGAAGCCGACTCCGACTCCAACACCATCCCTGCACACCAGCGACGCAAACCCCGCAGCAACTTTGCCGACGAGGGCACGCCCGCATCGTTCTTTGACGAAACCAAGGTGCCCGTGCACACCATCGAGCTGGCCAACCCCGAGACCAAAGACCTCTCGCCCGATCAGTACGAGGTTGTCAGCCAGAAGGTCAGCCACCGCTTGGCACAGCGCCCCGGTGCCTATGTGGTGCTGAAGTATGTGCGCTCTGTCATCAAGCGCCACGACACGCAAACCCTGCACTGTGCGGGCGCGCCAACAGGCATCATTGAGGGCAGCCGCGCTGACGTGAGCTTGCTCGCAGGCGTTGTTGTTGACAAGTTTGCCTGGCACATTCCGCTGTACCGGCAGCACCAGCGCCTGAGCCAAGCGGGCTTCAAACTCAGCCGGGCGTGGCTGACGCAACTGGCGCAAAAGACCATTTCCCTGCTGGAGCCGATTTACGACACGCAGCTCGAGTCGATCCGCAACAGCCGGGTCAAGGCAATGGACGAGACCCCCATCAAGGCCGGGCGCAGTGGGCCCGGCAAGATGAAGGCGGCCTACTTCTGGCCTGTGTACGGCGAACTCGATGAGGTGTGCTTTGCCTATTTCGAGTCGCGCCGCCACGAGCACGTACAGCAGGCATTGGGGCTGCCAGGGGCCACAGATGCCGTGTTGCTCACTGACGGCTATGAGGCCTATGCACGTTACGCTGCCAAGACCGGCATTACGCATGCCCAATGCTGGGCGCACTGCAGGCGTGGCTTCTTTGAAGCTCTAGGGGCCGAGCCACAGGCCGCTGGCCAGGCGCTGCAGCAAATTGGCGAGATTTACGCCCAGGAAGAAGCCATTCGTGAACGTGACCTCTACGGGGATGCCAAACGAGAGCACCGTCTAAGCCACAGCAAACCGCTGGTGCAGAACTTCTTTGAATGGGTGGATTTGCAGTTCGAGCGGCAAGGCTTCCTGCCCAGCAATCCGTTGACCAAGGCATTGGCCTATGCACGCGAGCGCCGCGCGCAACTGCAGGTGTTTCTGGGCGATGCGGATGTGGCCATGGATACGAACCATCTGGAACGCGCCTTGCGCGCGATACCAATGGGCAGGCGCAATTGGTTATTCTGCTGGACGGAGGTGGGCGCCAAGCGCGCGGGCATCATGCAGAGCCTGATCGTGACATGCCGTTTACATGACATTGACCCCTACACCTACCTGGTTGATGTCTTGCAACGCGTAGGCCACCACCCCGCCTCCAGAGTTTCAGAACTGACGCCTCGTCAATGGAAGCAGCACTTCGCCGAGAATCCATTGCGTTCACCATTACACGGTTTGGTAACGTAGGCAATAACGCCGGACAGTGACCGGTTACGGTGGTTCAACACCGACTGGATGATCCGATCAACTTGCGCGGTCTCGTTGACATTACCGTCGTGCAGAACTGTCAGACGCAAGTCCTGTCCAGCCGCAGCCTCGCAGTAGACCAGTTTCTCTACCTCTGCACGTTCGCTGGCGGTGAGTTGGGAGCAAAGAGCGCCGAACCGTCGGTCACGTTCGTCATTGGACTCTTCGGCCAAAAACAACGCAGCGGCATAGTGACCAATCTCAAGGTTTCCCAGATTTTTACCCAACGCCCCGTTGATTGCGAACTGGATTACAGCGGTCGTCTTTGCTCCGCCGCCAACACTAGCCATAACGCCGACGGTACCGGCAACAAGGATTTTGCCGAGTATGTAATCACGGGGTGGAGGTGGAACAGTCGGGATGCACAGTTTTCCCGCCGACGCAATTGCAGTGGCAGATGCTGTTGAACTGGTTGATGCCGCAGGTGCACCAGCCTTTGTGGCCTGTTTGGCGTAGTGATACAGAGTCCCAATACTGATACCGCCGAATGGCTTGGCATGTTGCCAGACCTTGTCAAACGCAGTTTGGCTGTACCGTTGGGGAGCAGTCATGCTCCAGTTGCGACCCAATGTCTCGGCACACGTCCACCCAGTCGAGCGCAACGCGAACAGAATCGTGATCCACACGGGATAAGGACAGTCCGCTGACACTTGGGCCAAAGCTGCTTGCACCTTAGCTATTTCTGTTGGTGTTTCAGGCGGAGCAATCAACGCCAACACCAGTGGCGATAACCCTCCGGTCGGGAAATTCGCCCCACCAATACCAAGGCCAACGAGGCTCGTTGATGATGCAGGTGCAGGCCATGCCGACAAGATAGCACCAACATCCAGAGCAGGACCCACATACCGGAAGGATTGCGATCCGACTAGGGGCGTGAAGACTGGTTGCGTTGCACGGTATACGCTGGGATCAAGGGTGATGTTGGCAGCCCCCAACTTGGCTTCGAGCATGCGCTGTACGGCATCGCCAAGAGCAAACCCTTCGGCGTAGTTGACCTCTCGACTCAACTCAATGAGGGCGCGTGCGCGTGGTGACTGTGGCGTATGGCTGGCAGTTGTATAGACCAGAGAATTCCATTGTGAAACTTCTCTCTGGAAATCAGAGAACACCGTCGGCGATGTAAACGCATCGGCATCCAAAGCAAGGAACCGACGCGGCAGTGCCAAATTCCGAATTCGCCAGTGTGCAGTACCCGGGTACTTGACAGTATCAGGATGTTGGCCTGCTGCTAGAGGTGCACAAATGTAGGCCTGCCCCTTGCGGGTGCTGCCCGTATGGCTTATGCAGGTGACGAAATCGTCGAAGTCGGCAGCATCAAGCTGCGCAGGCTGGTTGTCGTAAGTGTCACGACCTTGGGAGAATTTCAGGTTGGCCATGTGGCGCTCCAAGTTTCTTGAAAAACGTTGGAGACTTCGTACAAAAAGCGCAGCCTCCAACTCAGTTGGAGACCATCTTTTTGTAATGGCCAGTCGGCTTAGAGCACCAGGTGTCACTTTTCACCACATACAGGCCAATTGGTTTTCGGCACATAGGAGCCAGAGCGTTTTCGGCACATATAGGCCATTTGGTTTTCGTCATATAGGAGCCAGCCGGGGGATTGGACGGGCATCTCGAACGCGACGTAACTGTCGTTACCTTCTGAATTTTTTGTTCAGGAGTAACGGATGGGTCGCAGAAAGATCGAGATGCATGAATACAGAAACGTTTTAATCAGACTACGCGCCGGTGACGGCGATCGCGAGATCGCGCGTCTGGGCCTTATGGGCCGGGTCAAGGTGGCGAGCTTTCGCGAACACGCCCGCAGCTTGGGCTGGTTGGAGGCTGAGCTGCCGCTGCCCGAACCCGAAGTTATTGCCCTGAGTCTGTGCGCAGCGGCCAAGCGCCCATCCAGCACGGTCTCCAAAGCCCACCCATGGCGCGAACAAGTGGCGCGCTGGATGGCTGCCGGGGTTGAGGGCGTAGCCATTCATGCCGCGTTGGTGCGCGAGCACCAGTTCTGCGGCAGCTACTCCTCTGTCTATCGCATCATGCGTGACATTGCCAAGGCACAGCCGCGTACCGATCTCACTGTGAGACTGAGCTTCAAGCCCGGCGAAGCCGCTCAGGTTGACTTTGGCGCGGGGCCATTTTTGGTGCATCCGGATGGACAGCGTAGGCGCACCTGGGCCTTTGTTATGACCTTGTGTCACAGCCGCCATCAGTATGTGGAATTCGTCTGGGACCAAACGGTGGCCACATGGCTGGGCTGCCACCGCCGTGCCTTTGAGTGGTTTGGCGGTGTGCCCGAGCGCGTGATCATCGACAACGCCAAGTGCGCCATCATCAAGGCTTGCCGATTTGACCCGCAGGTGCAGCGCTCCTATGCCGAGTGCGCTGAAGGTTATGAATTCAAGATTGACCCGTGCCCGCCGCACGATCCGCAGAAGAAGGGTATCGTGGAGTCGGGCGTCAAATACGTCAAGCGTAACTTCCTGTCTACCCGCGAATTCCGTGATCTGGCGGACCTTAATGCACAGGCGCAGGCGTGGGTATTGCAGGAAGCCGGTGTGCGCATTCACGGCACCACCCGCCAGCAGCCCATGGATTTGTTTGCGCTGGAGCGGGCCTTGCTCAAGCCGCTTCCACCGCAGGCGCCGGACTTGGGCGTTTGGCAGTGCGTGACGCTGCACCGCGACTGCCACGTCAAGTTTGACTACAAGCTGTATTCCGCCCCCTTTGCGCTGGTGGGCAAAGAGCTGTGGCTACGTGCCACCGATAACTGCGTGACTTTGTTTGATGACTACCGATTGGTGGCAACCCATGCGCGGGGACAGCGTCCCGGTGAACGCCTCACGACCAAAGACCACTTGCCACCCGAGGCACAACTCTTCTTTGCCCGTGACCGCGAGTGGCTGGGTACCCAAGCGCTGCAAATCGGACCGTACTGTCAGCAGGTTATTGACTGGCTACTGAGTGACCGGATTCTGGAGCGATTGCGCGCAGCTCAGGGTGTGATTGGTCTGGCAAAGACCTACAGCGCCCAGCGTGTTGAGCTCGCCTGCCGACGTGCCATGGCCCACAACAGTCCGTATTACCGCACTGTCAAGACCATCCTGAGCAGTAATTCCGACCGGCTACCGATGCCTGATCACAGCATCGTGCCTACCTATGCAAAGGCCCGGTTTGTCCGCGACGCCGCAAGCCTCTTCACCCCCGATACCCACAACCCGCAGCAGGATTTGCTGCATTAACTATCCAGGAGACCATCCCAAATGACACCCATCCCCGAACTCGTTCCACATCTCAAGCAGTTGCGCTTGTCCGGTATTCTGGATTCGCTGGACGCCAGAAACCGCCAGGCGATTGAATCGAAGTTGGCCTATACGGAGTTCCTGGCCATCCTGATGGGCGATGAAGTGGCCCGCCGGGAGCAGAACAGTTTCAGTACCCGCCTGCGCCGGGCCCAGTTCCGCTCCACCAAAACGCTGGAGCAGTTTGACTTCGAGCGGCTACCCCAACTCAACCGCGCGCTGGTGCATGACCTGGCCACCGGGCGCTACGTGCGGGAGTGTTCTCCGGTATTGATTGTTGGCCCTAGTGGAACCGGCAAGAGTCATCTTGCGCAGGCCTTGGGCCATTGTGCGATCCGTCAGGGCGTGGATGTGCTGTTTACCAACTGCTCGGCACTCACGCAGTCACTGCACGCCGCGCGCGCCACCAACGCCTACGAGCGCAAGCTGCAGACCTTGAGTCGCATTCCGGTACTCATCATTGATGACTTCGGACTCAAGCCTCTGCGTGCGCCGGCCGACGAAGACCTGCATGAACTCATTGCCGAGCGCTACGAGCGCACTGCCACCATCGTCACCAGCAATCTGGACTTTACTGAATGGGATCAGGCATTCCCAGTCAACCCGCTCTTGGCATCCGCAACCTTGGACCGCTTACGTCACAACGCATACTGCCTGGTGCTTGATGGCCAGTCGTATCGGGCGCCACGCCAGATGCCGACCACCATGCCGACAAAAACAAAGAATTCAACGCAACAAAAAGACGTCAAATAAAGGCAAAATCCATACCCGAGTGATGTCCGTCAGACACCCTCCGGCTGGTCTCTATATGCCGAAAATCACTGGCTCCTATATGCCGCAAAGTGACACCAGGCGAATACGGGCTTGTTCTATGCTAAGCATGTCGGGACAGCCACCCCTCACGACGGTCATGAGCAGTCACCTACCCATGGAGCGTATCTTAAAGAGCAGAAAAGAAATTCACAAGCCTTACCCCAGCTTTTGGGCCAGTTCCGACGCAGTTGGCCTGTAGTACCGTTTCAAGACCATCAGGCTTTTGTGTCCACTTACCATAGCCAACTCGATCACGTTGGGCAACTTTTCCGCCATACGGGTGATGGCCGTGCGCCTCAGGTCATGGAATCGAACTCGGTCCAGACCCGCTCGGCGAACCCCTCTTTTGAACGCCGCATCCAGCGTAAAAAATTTCACGGGCAACACCACCCCACTAATGTGTCGGGGGATCCCAGCTAACACTTTTACTGCCACCGTTGAAAGCGGCACGGTCCGAGCATCGCCGTTCTTGGTATCGGGTAAGAAAGCTGTCCTGCCCTGCAAGTCAATGTGCTCCCATCTCAACGAGAGCAACTCACCCCGTCGCATCGCAGTTGCAAGCGCAAGCTGCACCGCTGGCTTGATCCAATGACTTCTGCGTCCAGTCGGCTCCAACGCTTGTAGCAATTTGGAGACCTCTTCATCGGTCAGCACCCGTGATCGTGCTTGTGGACTTTGTGGCTTACGCACCATCTGGACAGGGTTGGGCACGTTGATCCCCCATTCCCGTCGAGCGTGATTGATGATGGCAGACAGGTATGCCAGTTCCCGGATGACAGTTCCCGCGCTGACTTCCTTTAGTCGCTCATCCCGGTAAGTTGCAATTCGGGCTGCACTCAGGTTCGTCATGCTCCACCGTGCGATTGATTTGCGCATGATGGCTTTGAGTCGGATCGTGTCTTCCGCCGCCCCCTTCATTGAAGGAGTCACCTCAGTCAGATACCGGGCGATCAGATCGCCCAAGGTAGTCCGCTGGGCCTCGTTGACGTTGACGAACTGCCCTTTGTCAATTTCGGACTCAAGCGACCGTGCCCATCTCTCGGCATCGGCCTTAGTTTCAAAAGTCTTGGTGATATCGGGGTAGCCTCGGCGTCGAATGCGGCCCTGCCAACCATTTCCGTGTTGTCTGAACGATGCCATCTCTGCTCCTGGGTGGGACAGAAATGGGACAAAGCCTCAATCTGAGTGCGGTTGCATCGTTGATTTGTTAGCACTTACTCTTGCGCCACCCAATGCCCGCTCTTGCCGCCTTTCTTCTCCAGCAGGCGCACATCTGAAATGGTCATGCCCCGGTCCACGGCTTTGCACATGTCGTAAATGGTGAGCAGGGTGACTTGCACGGCGGTCAGCGCTTCCATTTCCACGCCGGTACCGCCGGTGGTTTCGGCAATCGCCAGGCACTGGATGGCGGGCAGGGTGGTAGCAGTGGCGTGCACCACTTCAAATTCGATAGCCACGCGGGTCAGCATGATGGGGTGGCACAGGGGGATCAGGTCGCTGGTTTTCTTGGCGGCCATGATGCCGGCCACACGCGCCACGCCCAGCACATCGCCTTTGGCGGCTTGCGCGTTCTGGATCAGGTCCAGGGTGTGCTGCTGCATCTGGATGCGCCCGCCCGCTACTGCCTTGCGGTGCGTGAGCGCTTTGCCGGCGATATTGACCATGTGGGCATCGCCCTTGGTGTCAAAGTGGGTCAGGGCGGAGCCTGCGTCTGCGGGGTTGCTCATGGTGGTGTCCTCGTTCGCGATCAATCGTTCGGGTGGCGGGCAGCTGCCGGGTATTGCGCAAACCGTGCCTTACAGCCTGCGCAGCGCGCCTTCGATATGCGGCTCGCCGTGTGGCAGCACGTTCAGCACAAACCGTGTGCTGTCCGCCTCTTGCCGGGTATGTAAGGCCACTTCGCCGGGAATCAACAGGGGGCGCTTGAAGCGCAGGTCGATATGCAGCGGTGCGCAGGCCGGCAGGTCGCGGCAGAGCAGGTCCACACAGCGGGCTGCGCTGAACATGCCGTGCCCGATCGCCCGCGGGTAGCCGAAGAGGCGCGCAGTGATGGCACTCACGTGGATGGGGTTCCAGTCGCCCGAAGGGCCTGCAAAGCGGCGCCCGGCATTGCCCGCCACCGCCCAGCGGGCTACTGGGGCGCCCCAGTCGGGCTGCGCGTCGGGTGGCGCGCGTTTGCCACTGCGGGGCAAGGGGGCCATGAAGGTGCTGGTCTCGGTCCAGACGGTTTCACTACCCGTGTGCAGGCGGGTGTGCAGGGTGAAGGTCTGGCCGCGTTCAGTCGCCTCCATGCCGTGCAGCTGGCAGTCCATGTCCAGGGTCTCGAAGTCGCCGATGGGACGCAGGCACTGCATGCTGTTGGCCAGATGCACCAGGCCCAGCAGGCGCAGGGGAAACTGCGGGTGGCTCATGATCGCCATGTGCAAGGGCATGGCCATGGCGTGCAGGTACAGCGGGGGCAGAAAGCCGGCGTTTGTGAGGCCGCAGACCTCGCGGTACTGTCTGAGGCGTTTGGCGTCGGCCCGGGCACCATGCCAAGTGGCCTGGATGGCAATGCCGTGCTGTTCCGGCGCAGCCTGTGCAGGGCGGGCTGCCAACAGGCTGCGGAACAAGGCCCCGGCATTGCGGGGCCGGGAAGAAAACGCCAGAGAAATGGGGGGCGACACAGTCAGAGGCATGGTGCCGCCATTGTGCATGGCGGCACCCGCCTCAGCCCTCTGACGAGGGACAATTTTGCGCAGGGCCGACCCAAGCAAAATGCGCCCCCGTGGGGGGGCAGCGACCCGCGCAGCGGCGGAGCGTGGGGGCCTTGTTTACTTTGCGTCAATGAGCGCTTGGATGTTGAGCAGGGTCAGCTCGTTGTCATCCGGCTTGCCCAGTGTGCGGCCGCTGGAGTAGGGGAAATTGTTGTCGTTCACCACCACGATGTGCTTGGCGTCCACCACGGTCAGGCCTTCAGGTCCGAGGTGGGGTAGCACAAAGGTTTCTTCGTTCGGCCCAAGCTTGGCCAGGCGCTGAGGGTTGGCGATTTTGGTGAGGTCAATGAAGGCCACCTTCTTCACAAAGCCATCTGCGTCCGCTTGGGCGAAGTCGATCTTGTAGACGCGCTTGAACTTGGCCGGGCGGGTGAAGCAGTCGGTGCGCGGCTCGTCCCTGCACACGTTGCCGGAGCCTTCGGTCATGTCATCACGCTCAATAACAAGGCCGGTGGTAGCGCTCAGCATCTGGAAGTCGGCAGCCACATGGCCCGCTTCTTCAAACGCGTATTTCCACTGGCGGGTGCTGTAGGTTTTGCTGGCGGCATCCAGTTCCAGAATGCGGGTGTAGGGCTTGCCGTTGCGGCTTTCCTGGGCCTTGGTGGCAGCGTCCCACAAGGGCCACTCCAACATGGGGTACAGGGTTTTGCCGTCCAGGGACTTGGCCATGGGCTCAAAGCCACCGCTGCGGCGGGCTTCAAACGTAGCATCGCCCGGGTAGTTGGGCAGGCGGCCATTCATGTAGTGGTCGGGGCTGCGGTAGGCCTTTCCGCCCACCACGGTATCCACCACGCCCAGCACCTTGCCTTGTGGGGTGACGCGCAGCACATAGGGGCCGAATTCGTCGCCGATCCACCATTCATCGCCCACGACTTGGATGGACTCGGGGTCGAAATCGATGCCGGTCAAAAAGCGCTCAGCGGTGGCTTCGTTCTGGATGGCGAAGGGCACTTTACGGTCGGGGTCGTGCAAAAAGGTGGTTTTGAGGCGGGTGACTTCGCCCTTGGCCCAATCTGCCTTGACGTTGTGCACCATCAGCAGTGCGTCCTGCGAGTTGAGTTTGCTGCCGAAGCCGTTGTCGGTGAGGGCCAGAAACTCGGTATTGCCCAAAGAGACGATGCCCGAGAAGCCTTGCACTGATTGGCCCTTGATAGGCAGGGTACCGCCGGATTTGCGGGGGTACTTGGCATCACCCACGAAAGTAACGCCTTCGATGCTGTTCAGCACTTCGGTGCGCTGGCGGTTGGCGGCGTTGAACTTGCCAGCGGTCTCAAAGAAGGAGCCTGCAGCTTTGGGGGCTTCCACGGTGGTGAAGGTAGACAAGGCCGCGTGGCCGGCCAACACGGCGGTCACTTCAGTTTGCGCAGATGCGCTCATGGCAGTCGCTGCCATGGCGAGTGCAGCAGCGAGACGGGTGGGGGAAAAAGCGATCATGGTGGTCAAGACTCCCTGTTGAAGAAGGCGCCGAGACTAAGCCGCTCATATGAAGAAGCTGTGACGCTTCGGCAGGGCTTGCCACCCGTGCCCAGTGGGTAACCGGCCTTCGCGATAAACTGGCCGGCCCGCCTCGCGCAGCCCTGAATAGCCATGTTGTTTTTGATTTCTCCTGCCAAGTCCCTGGACTACGACACCCCCCTGAATGGCCAGCCACACACTGCGCCGATGTTCGTGAAGCAGTCGGCGGAGCTCATTGGCCTGCTGCGCGCGTACTCGCCGCAACAAATTGCCGAACTGATGGATCTGAGTGACAAACTCTCCACCCTCAACGTAGCGCGCTATGAAGCCTGGTCCCCTAAAGCCACCCAGAAGAACGCCCGCCAAGCCGTGCTGGCATTCAACGGCGATGTGTATGACGGGCTGGACGCCAAGACTTTGGGCACCGAAGACCTGGCCTGGGCGCAAGACCATTTGTGTATCTTGAGTGGCCTCTACGGCGTGTTGCGCCCGCTGGACCTGATGCAGCCTTACCGGCTCGAGATGGGCACTGGCCTCAAGGGTCCGCACGGCAACAACCTCTACCACTACTGGGGAAGCCAGCTCTCGGATTACCTGAACACCCGCCTGAAAGCCGACACCACCCCGGTGGTGGTGAACTTGGCGTCGAACGAGTACTTCAAGTCGGTGGACCTCAAAGCCCTGAAGGGCCGGGTGGTGGAGTGCGTGTTCCAGGAATACAAAGACGGCAAATACAAAATCATCAGCTTCTTTGCCAAAAAAGCGCGAGGCCTGATGGCCCGCTATGCCATCGAGAACCGCCTGAGCACGCCTGAACAGCTCAAAGGGTTTGATCTGGAGGGCTATGCATTTGCCGCCGAAGAGTCCACGCAGGAGCGGTTGGTTTTCAGAAGGAAACAGGGCTGAGCGCCCGTTAATATTGCGCGAGGAGCTATGAAAATAAGAGCAAACGGTATCAATATCGAAGTCGAAGACAGCGCCCAGCGCGACCCCGCTTTTGCCGGCAAACCGGCGGTGCTGCTCATCATGGGGCTGGGTCTGCAGTTGATTGCATGGCCCGCCGATCTGGTGCAGGGTTTGGAGGCCGCAGGCTACCGCGTGATCCGCTTCGACAATCGCGACGTAGGGCTGAGCAGCCGCATCGAAGAGGCGGGCAAGCCCAATATTTTTTGGGCCAGCTTGCAACACAAGTTCGGCTTTACCCCTGCGGCGCCCTACAGCTTGAGCGATATGGCGGCGGATGCGCTGGGTGTCCTCGATGCCTTGGGCGTACAAAAGGCCCATGTCGTGGGCATGAGCATGGGCGGAATGATTGCCCAACGCGTGACCCTTGCAGCGCCCGAACGCGTATTGAGCCTTACCAGCATCATGAGCAGCAGCAGTGCAAAAGGCCTGCCCGGCCCGGCACCTGAGGTCTTGCGCGCCATGCTGCGCCGCCCTTCGGGCACCAGCAAAGCCGAAATGGTGGAGCACTCTTTGCGCCTGTTTCAGGCGATCGGCAGCCCCGCTTTCCCCACGCCGGAAGACGATTTGCGGGCGCGGATTGCCCGGGGCGTGGACCGCGCCATGTACCCGGTGGGCACCTTGCGGCAAATGCTGGCCGTGGTGGCCGATGGTGCGCGCACTGCGCTATTGCCCCGGATCACGGCGCCCACCCTGGTTATCCACGGCACCGCCGACCCGCTGATACCTTTTGCCTGCGGTGAAGACACAGCCCGTCGCATCCCGGGCGCGACCCTCTTGCCCATTGAAGGCATGGGCCATGACCTGCCCACCGAGCCTGTGCGCCGCATTCTGGCCGCGCTGCTGGCCCACTTTGACCGGAAACATTGAATGAACACCCCTGAGCAATCCCAACTTGGCAAATCTTCGGCGTATGTCGATCAGTACGACGCTTCGCTGTTGTTTCCTATTCCCCGTGCGGGCAAACGCGCGGAGATCGGCATTTCCGGTGCCGCCCCGTTTTTCGGCGCTGACATGTGGACGGCGTTTGAGCTGAGCTGGCTCAACCTGCGCGGCAAGCCTCAGGTCGCGTTGGCGCACTTCACCATCCCCGCTGAAACGCCCAACATCATCGAAAGCAAGTCTTTCAAGCTGTATCTCAACAGCTTCAACAACACCCGTTTTGCCGATGCCTCCGAAGTGCTGGCCCGTTTGCGGACGGATATTGCGGAGGCGGCGTGGCGGGGAGGCCCGGTGCAATCGGTCGGGGTGCGCTTGATTGCGGCCGAGCAGTTCGACCGTGAGCCGGTGTACGAGCTGGATGGCCTGAGCCTAGATCGCCTGGATGTGGAGTGCACCCACTACCAGCCCGCGCCTGAACTGCTGGTCACGGTGCCGGCGGCAGAAGGCATGGTGACCGAGGTGCTGGTAAGCAACCTGCTCAAAAGCAACTGCCTGGTGACCGGCCAGCCCGATTGGGGCAGTGTGCAGATCAGCTACACCGGGTTGCAGATCCAGCAGGAAGGCTTGTTGCAGTATCTGGTGAGTTTTCGCAACCACAACGAGTTCCACGAACAATGCGTGGAGCGCATCTTTATGGACATCTGGGCCCGCTGCAAACCCGCCAAGTTGACCGTGTATGCGCGCTACACCCGCCGTGGCGGGCTGGATATCAACCCCCTGCGCACCAGCCACCCGCAAGCTTTGCCGGGCAATACCCGCACCGCCCGACAATAAATTTGCTATAAAAAATATAACTACCTGCGCAGTATTTACGAAGGTTAGAGGCTGATTTCTTCAGCATGTAGCGCTTTGATGAATTCAGGAGCTGGCAGCGGAGGTCCGAACAAAAAGCCCTGTTTCAGGTGGCAGCCATGAGCGGAGAGGAAGTCGCGCTGGGCTTCGGTTTCCACCCCCTCGGCCAGCACTTCGAGCCCGAGGTTGTTGCCCATGCCGATGATGGTCTGGATGATGATCGAGTCAGTCGACTGTGAGCCGATATTCCGCACAAAAGACTGGTCGATCTTGAGCTGGTCCAGCGGCAGGCGTGTCAGGTAAGAAAGCGAGGAGTGGCCGGTCCCGAAGTCATCCATCGAGAACCGCACCCCTAAGGTTTTGAGCGCGTTCATTTTCTGGATCGTGTCTTCCACGTTGTCCAGCACCAGGCTTTCTGTCAGCTCCAGCTTCAAAAGGTCGGCCCGTGCGCCGGTCGAGCGCAAGATCCTGGCCACCCGGTCTACAAAATCCGCTTGCCGGAACTGGCGGGCGCTGACGTTGACCGAGAGCTGCAGGTCACGGCTCCGGGGCTGGCGCTGCCACATGGCCAGTTGTGTACAGGCTTGCTCCAGCACCCATTGACCCATGGGCAGGATGAGGCCGGTTTCTTCCGCGAGCCCGATAAACTGCCCGGGCAGCACCAAGCCGTTATCCAGATGGTGCCAGCGGACGAGGGCCTCGGCACCCACGACCTGGCCCTCTTCATTCACCTGCTGCTGGTAATACAGCTCGAAATGTTGATCGTCCAGGCTCTTGCGCAGATCGACTTCCAGGCGGGCACGGGCCTCGATGGCGGTCAGCATGCCGGGGTCAAAGAAACAGAACGCGTTGCGCCCGTTGTTTTTGACCTGGTACATCGCAATATCCGCCTGTTTGAGCAGCTCTGCAGCGTCTTGCTCGGTGTCCCCGAACAATGTGGCCCCCAAGCTGCAGGAGCTCCGGTGTTGCTTGTCCCCCAGCTCAAAAGGCTCGGCCATCGCCCGCAAAATATTGTCACCCACTAGGCGGGCTTGGCGCGCGGCTTCCAGGGTTTCAGGGCTCAAGTCCAGCAGCATGACAACAAACTCGTCGCCGCCCAGCCGGGCGACGGTGTCTCCCTCCCGCACACAGGCTTTGATGCGCGCGGCAACCTGTTGCAAGAGCATGTCACCCACGTCGTGCCCGGAGGTGTCGTTCAGGGTTTTGAAGTGGTCCAGGTCCATGAACAACAAGGCGCCACGCCGGCCGCTGCGCACGCTGGTCGTCAGCGCTTGCTGCAACCGGTCAGACAGCAAGCGGCGGTTGGGCAGACTCGTGAGAGGATCAAAAAACGCGAGTTGCTCAATTTCCGCGCTCGCGCGGCGCAAGCGGGTCACATCCTGGTAAGTGATGACAACGCCGCCACCGGGGGTCGGCCGTTCGGTGATTTCAATGATCCGGCCGTTGGGGAACTCCCGTTCATGGTTATGCACCCCGTGTTGCAGCAACTCCATGCGCGTGGTGACCCATTGCTGCAAGGTCTCGCGGGGCACATCGCCCAGGGTTTCGACGGCGGTGACCATCAGCAGCGCTTCAAAAGAGTGCCCCACCCGGATGTGCGGCGCTTGCCAAGGGTAGATTTCCAGGTAGCGCCGGTTCCAGGTGATGACCTTGCGCTCGGCATCCAGCAGCAAAAAGCCACTTTCCATCGATTCCAGCGCCTGGTCTGTGGTGGCTTTGGCATGGCTGATTGAGCGCTGGGCGCGACCCATGCTCTGCACATAACGCAGGCCCGCATAGCCGGCCGCTGCAATCATCAGGCTGAAAAGCAGGCTCAGCATGCCGATCAGCCTTGCCTGAAAGGTCCACTCTTCCAGTGCCGTGTCCATCGGGATGCTGGCCGTGATCAGCAGGTCGTTGTAGAGCATGGGTCGTGAAGCGACCAGGGCGGGCCGGTTCTGGATGCGGGATGGCATGGTCTGCACTGCAAACTGCGACTGAGGGCTCATCACCGGGCTCAAGGCAAGGCCGCTCAAGGACTCCTGAGGCGGCACACTGGCGAGCAGGTAGCCGTTGCTGCGTTCGATTGTGGCTTCGAGCTGGCTGATGTCCGCCCCTTGCACCAGCACCGTCGTTAACAAGTTGACTGGAACCTCGGCAATCGCCAACAGCTTGCTGCCATCGGCCAAGGACAGATGGCGGGCAAACAGCAACACCATTTCTGCACTGCTGGGGCTCAAGAATGGTCGGCTGATCGCCAACATAGATACGGGGGGGCTGAGTGCTTCGTTGAGAAAGCCCTCCGGTATCTCCAGTGGCGCATCCGGCGCCGGGCTGCTGGAGCTCGCCAGAACCGTGCCTTGTGCATCGACGAGCCACACATGGCGCACCAGCAGATTCTGGCGGGTCGCACCTTGAATCAATTTACCCGCCAACGGGCCTTCCAGCCAATCGGCCTGCATGTTCTCCAGACCCAGCAAACTGCCCATGCTCGCCAGCAGTACATCAATGCCCAGCAGGCTCCGGTTCACCGCAGCTTGGGCACCGGTCACAAAGCGGGTCGCCTGGGCTTGGGCTTCGGTGACCGCATTCTTGTGCAAATCACGGATCAGGACTGTGCTGGCCGCCAGAATCGCAAATATCAGCAGAGCGGTGACGGCCACCAAGGCATGGTGGACCTTGAACGTGAATTTGGCCATCAGCGGCTGTTCGGTAAAGGTATGTCGCTGGGGACCGACCCGATGGTGCTCTCCCACATTTCGCGGCAGTGCTGATTGCAGCGTTGTTGCCAACGCGGCAAGACCGTGGTTTTGACGAGCTCCCTGACAAGTTTGATGTCGTCAGAGCTGGGCTCGATCTGGATCATTTTCCCGGGGCGGCCACGCTCGCAGCTGGGGTCGCCGCGGTTGCAGGCGAGGCCGTCTGCTGTCTCGCGTTCACTGGCATTCCAGATGTTGGTTTCCACCCTTGTGAGCTCTTTTCTCAGCAGTGCTTTCAGGTCAGAGGGCAGCGCATTCCAGGCCGTGGTATTCGCACCGAAAACAGCCAGTCCCCAAGTAAACGGCAGGTTGTACATGTGGCTGGTGATGTCAGGCAGGCCGATGGTGTTGCCCGACATCGTGCCGGTGATGGCGCATTCGGTGTTGCCGGATTGCAGGTGCGTCAGCATTTGCCCGAAGCCCACCAAAACCGGCACGCCCCCCAAGCCTTGAATCAGATCTGCTTGGCTGGGCGATGAGACGCGGATACGCCGTTTTTCCAACTCTCGAAGGCTGGCCAATGGCTTTTTGCAGAACAAGATTTGGGCCGGATAGGTGTAAACCGCCAGGACTTCGATACCGTGTTTTTCGCGCAATGTTTTTTGCAGCAAGGGGCGGAAACTTGCTACATGCCGTTTCAGACTGGTCATGTCCGGATTCAAGCCCGACAGATCCATGGCGCCCAGCATGGGATGCTGTGCGGAGGCGGCACTGAGCAGCGCGGTGCCGAAGGGAATGACACCTAGCGACATCAAACGTAACATTTCCTCTGCCGGAATGCCTGAGCGGTCGAAGGGTGCTATTTCCGCGCTGTACTTGCCGCCGCTCAGGCGCGCCAGCTCTTGCGACCAAAACGGCTCTTCATGTTGAACGTATTGGTTCACACCAGCCAGCCCGCCGACGATCCTGAGCTTGAGCGGGGCAGATGCGTGACCAGTCACTGGCAACCAGGCCAATGCCAGCCCGAGGCAGATCAAGACCGCTTGACTCAGCATCCGTGCGGCGCGGCGGCACAACTCAGCGTGTAGTGTCAAGGGTGTACTCCTTCAATCCAGCCGAGCCAAGGTGACATCGAAGCGGCTTTGCATAGGTTTTCATTATGGGCTAGGGAGTTGTATCGCCCTGTCTGCCATGAGTGCCTCTGGTGGTACCGGCCTGCCGAAAAAATACCCCTGAAAGGCATCGCACTGCATGGCCGCCAATGCGTCTCTTTGTTCCGGGGTTTCCACGCCCTCGGCAATGACGGTCAGGCCCAGGCTATGACCGAGTGCCACCACGGTGCGGGCGATCACCGCGTCGCTCGGGTCGGTGAGCACATCCCGCACAAACGATTTGTCGATCTTGAGTTGGGACAGCGGTAAGCGCTTCAGGTAAGAGAGTGACGAGTAGCCGGTGCCGAAATCATCCAGCGAAAAGTTCACACCCAGTGCCTTGATATCCATCATCTTGGTAATGATGCTCTCCATATCATTGGCCAGCATACTTTCTGTCAACTCCAGTTTCAGTTGGGTGGCGGGCGCTTGGCTGTGCAGCAAAGCCTTCTTCACGCTGTCTACAAAACCCGATTGGGCCAGTTGCGCGGCACTGACGTTGACCGCCAACGTCCAGTGGGCGGTGGCGGGGTTGCGGCTCCATGCCGCCAACTGCTGGCACGCAGAGTCCAACACCCAGTAACCCAGGGGCAAGATCGTGCCGGTTTCTTCGGCCAGGGGAATGAATTGTTCCGGCGACACCAACCCCCTGACCCTGTGGTTCCAGCGCACCAAGGCCTCTGCCCCGGTGCAGTGGCCGCGGGCGTCGATTTGGACCTGGTAATGCAGCACAAATTCATTCCGTTCGATACCCGCCTTGATTTCTTGCGCCATCGCCGCATGGGTCGCGGCGGCGGCTTGCATCACCGGGTCGAAAAAGCGGGCCGTATTTCGTCCGGCCGACTTCGCCTGGTACATGGCAACGTCAGCTTTTTTGAGCAGCTCATCAATCGTTTCATGGTCTTCGAAAAACACCACGATCCCGATGCTCGGCGTGCTGTTGTGCAGGTGTCCGCGCATGCGGTAGGGTTGCGCCAGCATATCCAGGATCTTGTGGGCCACAAACTCGGCATGGCTCGCCGCTTCGTTGGGGTTGGGGCTCAGGTCTTCCAGCAACACCACAAATTCATCGCCGCCCAAGCGTGCCACGCTGTCGCCCTCGCGGACACACATGCGCAAACGGGTCGCCACCTGTTGCAAGAGCTCATCGCCCACATCATGGCCCAAGGTGTCGTTGAGCAGCTTGAAATGGTCGAGGTCCAGAAACATCAGCGCGCCATGGCGCCCGTGGCGTGCACTGTTGATCATCGCTTGCCGAACCCGGTCCATCAGCAAGCGGCGGTTGGGCAGGTTGGTCAAAGGGTCATAAAAAGCCAGTCGCCGGATTTCTTCCTCGTCGTGGCGTTGTTGGGTAATGTCCCGCAGCGTCACCACAAAGGTTTCGGGTTCTGAAAACGGTATTTTGGAGGCCGACAGGCTGATAGGCCGCAACTCGCCCTCCTTGTCGAGCCCGCCCACCTCAAAGTTGCCGCCTTGCGCGCTTTCTGCCGCATGCAGCAGTTCGAGGTGCCCTTGCCCATCTGCCGGCAGCGTTGTGCCCAAAAGATCGTTCAGGTGCTGCGGTTGCTCGGTCACCGCATCCAACCCCATCATGCGGCACGCAGCGTTGTTAAAGGTGTGAACCTTTCCCGTGCGGTCCACGGTGACCAGTCCGTCCACCATGCTGTCCAGAATGGCTTGCCGGTACAGGCCTGCAGCCACCAGCGCACGCTGATCCCGCTGGATTTTTCGTTCGTTTTTATCGCTCTCAATCGCCAGGCTCAACAAATAAGCACTGCGTCGCGTCGCTTGCAGCTCACTGACCGTCGGAACGCGGGGCTCCCGGTAATAGTTCGCAAAAGTGCCGAGCACTCGGCCCTTGGTCGAGCGAATCGGCATGGACCAGCAGGCCCTCAGCTGATGCTTTGTGGCCAGTTCCCGGTAGTCGGTCCAGAGCGGGTCACTGGTGATGTCCGAGACCACCACTTCTTCACCCAAAAACGCGGCAGTGCCACAAGAGCCCGCCCGTGGGCCGATGGGCGCGCCATGGATAGCTTGGTTGTATTCGGCCGGCAGGCTGGGCGCTGCGCCATGCAGCAGATGCCGCTCTTCCTCATCCATCAGCAACACTGAGCCGATAGCGCCCGGGAAAATGTGCTCGAACCGCGCAATAAATTCCGACATGATGTCCACCAGCGGCACGCTGGAGGCCAGCATCTCCAGCAGGCTTCTCTCGGCCGCGTTTTGCTGCTGCAACTGGTGCTGCTCGGTGACGTCGATGCTGGTGCCCACCACAAAGGCGGGCTTGCCGGAGGGGTCAAATACCGGCGTCAGCGTTGTTTGAATGTGCCGCGCAGAGAGCTCGCTTTCCAGCTTGAACAAGTCCTCTTGGGTGATGGTTCGCCCTTGTTGAAAGGCCTGCTGGTCTTGCTCGGTAAAGAACCGGATTTGCTCCGCGTTAAACCCGGTTTGCGGATTCCCGTTACCCGCCGGGGCGCCCAGCTGGGTCTGCCACGCCTTGTTGACGTAAATCAGTTCTCCAACGGCGTTCTTGATGAACACCGGCTGTGGGATGGCATGCAGCAGAGCTAACAGCGCATCGTGATCCAGCGTCGCGAGTTTGGAGAAGGGCATATCTTCCAAATCATGGTGGTTTGCATCCCTATGGTAGCTGGAATACCTGGATGGCCCGGGCAACCGAGGCGGTGCTGTCTGTGAGTCCGTCCGCGGAGGCGGCAGACTCTTCGGCCAAGGCGGCATTTTGTTGGGTCACGGTGTCCAGCTGGGTCACCGCCTCGTTGACTTGGGCGATCCCGATAGCCTGCTCCTTGGCGGCATTGGTGATCATGTTGATGAGGTTGCCCACTTCCTGGACCTGGGCCACCACATGGTCGATGGTTTCGCCGGCACTGCGCATTTGGTTGGAGCCTTCAGAAATCTGCTCGGACGACTGGGCAATCAGCTCCCGGATTTCTTTGGCGGCTGTCGCGCTGCGCTGGGCCAATGCCCGCACTTCGCCGGCCACCACCGCAAAGCCCCGGCCTTGCTCACCCGCACGGGCCGCTTCAACCGCAGCGTTCAGCGCAAGGATGTTGGTCTGGAAGGCAATCCCCTCGATCACGCCGATGATGTCGCGCATTTTGCTGGAGGAGCGGTCTATCTCTTCCATGGACTGAATCACCTTGTGGACTACCTCGCCGCCATTGGATGCTGCTTGGGTGCTGCGCGCGCTTTGCTCGGCGACTCGGCTGGCGGTGTCTGCGGTTTGTTTGACGGTGCTGGAGAGCTCTTCCATCGAGGCTGCTGTTTCTTCCAAGCTGCTGGCCTGGGATTCGGTGCGGCCTGACAAATCCATGCTGCCCGATGCAATTTCATTGGCGGATTTGGTCAGGATGTCCACCTCTTCGCGCACATCCCCCACCACCGCGCGCAGGTTGATCTGGATCTGGCGCAGCGCACCAATCATGTCGCCCAAGGGCGGCGGATAGTCGCTGTTAACGGAGCTGCGCAGGTTGCAACCGGCAAGGTCATAAGCGAACTGTTGAGCCGCTCCCATTCCTGCGGATAAGCGGACCCTGAACCATGTGATGACCCCTGCAGCCCCAACAATCAAAGAGGCCAACTGCGCCCAGAACAGCGTGCTGCCCTGCAAACCTAAAATATCTGGAACCATGCCGAGGCACACCATCCCGACAAGCGCCAGACCCAGGCGGGTGGTCAGATTCATGCGGCCCAAGGCACCGGCCCAGCCCCTGATTCCGCGGTAGCGCACATGTCCGCCCCGCAAATAGACGGTGGACTTTCCTGACTTTTCTTCATCCCGCAACTGCGCGTAAAGAGCCTCGGCCGCAGCGATTTCCTGGCGGCTTGGTTTGACCCGCACCGACATATAGCCCTTGGGTTTGCCGTTTTCCAGAACCGGTGTGACGTTGGCTTGCACCCAATAGTGGTCACCGTCTTTGCGTCGGTTTTTCACCAGGGCGGTCCATGGGTGGCCGTGGCCAATGGTGTTCCACATATCCCGGTAGGCAGCGGGCGGCATATCCGGATGGCGCACCAGATTGTGGTTCTGGCCAATGAGCTCCTCGTAGGTGAATCCGCTGGTCTCCACAAAAGCGTGGTTGCAATGGGTGATGACGCCTTTGCTGTCGGTCATCGACACCAGCATTCGATCGGCGGGATAGTCGTACTCGCGCTGAGTCACCGGTAAGTTCACACGCATTGATCATTCCTCCTGGAGCTAGTGGTTTGGCTTCTGTCAATACGGCTTTATTTAGCCTCGGTTGACCCTTTGAAGTCAATGCCGATAAACGTGCGATTCACTCGGTTTATGCGTTGACTTGATCTTGGTCAATTTCAAAGGCGAGGCACACAAAATCCATGCAGCCAAAAACCAAAATGTGTGCTACTCGCAGCAGACCTCGTTCATGAGGTCGGCCGAAGAGTGCTGCGCACTCAGTCGAAAAGCCAACCAGTCTCTGGGGTAGCTTCACGCTTCTTTGAAGCAGCGTGCAACGGGTCTAATGCAGCCAGCGCGCCCACTTTCACTCCAAGCAACCTGAGCCGACGTTGCAGCGGAGCGCGTTTGAGGCATTGGCCGGCAATACGGCGAATTTCTGCCGCGTCGGCGGTGTAGTGAGCGATGGTCATGTCGCGGGTGACGCTCTTGAAGTCGTCAAAGCGCAATTTGATGCCGATGGTTTTACCCACGTAGCCTTTGCGTTGCAGGTCCTCGGCAACCTGCTCGCACAAGCGGGTGAAGATGGCTCCCAGTTCGGCCTTGTCGCGCACCGCATGCAAATCACGGTCAAAGGTCGTCTCGCGGCTCATGCTGACCGGCTCGCTCTCGGTTTCTACCGGCCGGTCGTCTTGCCCGTGGGCAGCAGCGTGCAGCCAGGCGCCGGTGCGGGGGCCAAAGGTGTCCATCAGCCATTGCAAATCTTTGGCGGCCAGTTGGCCAATGGTTTCCACGCCGTGTTTTTTGAGCTTTTCGTCGGCTTTGGGGCCTATGCCATTGATCTTGCGGCAGGCCAAGGGCCAGATCATGGTCTCCAGGTCGCTCTCCTGGACGATGGCAATGCCATTGGGCTTGTTGAATTCGCTGGCCATTTTGGCCAGTAGCTTGTTGGGTGCCACGCCTACCGAGCAGGTGAGGCCGGTGTCATCAAAGATTGCCTTTTGGATCAGCTTTGCCAAGCTCCTGCCCCCTTGGCGCTGGCCGCCGGGCACCCCGGTAAAGTCGATATACACCTCATCGACCCCGCGGTTTTCCATCACCGGGGCTATTTCGGTGATGATGGCCTTGAATCGTTGTGAGTAGTGCCGGTACTGTGCAAAGTCCACCGGCAACAAAATGGCCTGCGGGCATAGCTTGGCGGCCTTCATCAGGCCCATGGCCGAGCCTACGCCGAACTGGCGCGCGGCATAGGTGGCGGTGGTAATGACGCCGCGCCCGGTATAGCCCTCTAGAAGGGGGAACTCTGCGACCGGAATTTCGTGCAGCGGCGTGTCGGCGTGCTTGACCAACAGCGCGTCATCCGCATGCCGCCGCCCGCCGCCAATCACCACGGGCAGCCCTTTGAGTTGCGGGTAGCGCAGCAACTCGACCGAGGCATAAAACGCATCCATGTCCAGGTGCGCAACACGCCGCACAGCTGCTGCAGGCGGGGCAGGGGGGGGCAGATCGTTCGGCATTTCGGCGAGCATAGCAAGCGATTGCGGGGTGCAAACCGCTCAGTGGTCTAATAGAGGGCAGGGTGATCCGGGGCCACTAAAACACAAAAACGCCCCAAGCACTGAAAAAGCGGTGTCGTGATTTCACAGTCTTTTTTGAGTACGCGACGCAGGCGTTTGATCGGCAGCGGTGCGCTTGCCGTGTTCGGCAGCGCTTTTGCCCGGGCCAGCAACGCAGCAGACGACCGCTTTGCCCGGTTCAGCGGGCAAACCGTGTCATTTTGTGTGCCTGATCACCCGCATTACGACGCCATGCTGCGTTTGTTGCCCCAGTTCACAGCAGAGACTGGCATCAAGGTGAACGTGGCCCGCGAAAACATCTTGCGCATGAAGCATGTGCAATTGGCGGGAATGGCCAAGCCTCAGTCAGAGTTCGACTTGGTGACCTACATCGTCACCTGGAAGAGCGAGTTCGTGAAAAAGAACCTGCTGTTGCCGCTGGAGTCCTTCTTCAAAGACAAGCAGCTGGCA
The DNA here is from genome assembly GCF_032193805.1 of Rhodoferax potami. Classification (NCBI taxonomy): domain Bacteria; kingdom Pseudomonadati; phylum Pseudomonadota; class Betaproteobacteria; order Burkholderiales; family Comamonadaceae; genus Rhodoferax; species Rhodoferax potami. The sequence goes on from NZ_JAVBIK010000001.1 coordinate 2,989,825, forward strand.
GACCCCGACTACGCTTTTGGCGACCTGGTGCCGCGCTATGTGCAAAACATCGGTCTGGTGGGTGGCCCCAAGGGTTATTTGCCGGGTCCGGGGGCCCGCCTCTACGGCTTGCCGTATGGCGCCGAAACCTCGGTGCTGGCCTACCGCCGGGATGTCTTTGAAAAGCATGGCTTTGCGCCCCCACGCACCTATGCCGAGCTCTCAGCGCTGCTTGCCCCTTTGCGTGAGCGGACCGGCATGGCGGCACTCACCTCACGCGGGCAGTCCGGCCACAACTGTGTGCACGCGTGGTTGCTGCACCTCAATGCACTGGGTGGCCAGGTGTTCGATGAGCGCTGGATGCCCCTGTTTCACAAAGCGCCGGGTGTGCAAGCGCTGCAATTGCTCAAACACATTGCAGACACCGGCCCCAAGGGCATGGCTAACTTTTCGTACAACGACATGCTGTCGAGTTTTCTGCAGGGCGAGAGCGCGATGTACCTCGACTCGACGGCCGTGTTCGGCGCGGTGCGCAACTCTCCGGTGTCCAAAATTGAAGGCAAAGTCAGCTATGTCTTGCACCCCAAGGGGGTGCAATACGCCTCGCAATCCGGCGGGCTGGGCCTGGCGATTCCCCGCACCTCCGCCCGAGCGGAGGCCTCGTTTTTGCTGATGCAGTGGCTGACCTCCAAGGCCCAGGACAAGGCAGTGGTCCGGCTCGGCGGCGGGCCCACCCGGGTGTCGACGATGGAAGACGTGTCGCTGGTGCGCATGTTCCCTGAGTTCGTGACCCTGAAAGAGCAGCTCCGCTACGCAAGCCCTGATTGGCGCCCCATCATCCCCGAGTGGGACGAGATCAACACCGGCCCCTTGGGCGCTGCGGTGCACCAAGGCCTGACCGGCGCCAAGCCAGCCATCCTTGCGCTGGGTGACATTGTGCGGCGCGTCAACGAAATCATGACCGCAGCGGGCTACCGCTGAGCCGCACGCACCAGTTTCAGTAGGTGCCCGGCACCAGAATGTTGCGGTCCACGTTCTGGATGTTGGTGTGGCCGCAGAAAGCCATGGTCACATCCAGCTCTTTGTGGATGATTTGCAGCGCCTTGGTCACTCCGGCTTCGCCCATGGCCCCCAGGCCATACACCATGGCGCGGCCGATCATGGTGCCCTTGGCGCCTAGGGCCCAGGCTTTGAGCACGTCTTGGCCGCTGCGAATGCCGCCATCCATCCAGACTTCCAGTTGGTCGCCCACCGCCGCCACGATGGCCGGCAGTGCGCTGATGCTGCTGGGTGCACCATCGAGCTGGCGGCCGCCGTGGTTGCTCACCACAATCGCGTCGGCACCGCTCTGGGCGGCCAATACGGCGTCTTCCACGTCCTGAATGCCTTTGAGGATGAGCTTGCCACCCCATTTCTCTTTGACCCATTTCACGTCGTCCCACGAGAGGCGGGGGTCGAACTGCTCGTTGGTCCAGGCGGCCAGGGACTTCATGTCGCTCACCGACTCCACATGCCCCACCAGGTTGCGGAAGGTGTGGCGCTTGGTGCCCAACATGCCCAGGCACCAGCGCGGCTTGGTGGCCAGGTTGATGATGTTGCCAATGGAGGGGCGGGGTGGCGCGCTGAGGCCGTTTTTCAGGTCTTTGTGGCGCTGGCCGATGACTTGCAGGTCCAGCGTCAGCACCAGGGCGCTGCAGCGCGCAGCACGGGCTCGCTCGATCATCTTGGCCATGGCGTTGCGGTCCCGCATCATGTAGAGCTGGAACCAGAAGGGTGCCGTGGTGTTTTCAGCAATGTCCTCAATGGAGCAAATGCTCATGGTGGACAGCGTGAAGGGAATACCGAACTTCTCGGCAGCCCGCGCCGCGTGGATCTCGCCATCGGCGTGTTGCATGCCTGTCAGGCCCACGGGCGCAATCGCCACTGGCATTTTGGCCACGGTGCCCACCATGGTGGTGGCAGTGGTGCGGTTTTCCATGTTCACGGCGACCCGCTGGCGCAGCTTGATCTTCTGGAAATCTTCTTCATTGGCACGGTATGTGCCTTCGGTCCAGGAGCCGGAGTCGGCGTAGTCGTAAAACATGCGGGGCACCCGCTTTTGGGCCAGAACGCGCAAGTCTTCAATATTCGTGATCACAGGCATGCAAAGTCTCCTTCATCGTTGCGGCATCGTAGTCCGCAGGCGGTGGTTTGCCCGTGAAATCCGCCCCGCGGCGCGTGAAATTATTGAAATCACCCGCTTCGCACTAGTCTCGGGTCTGCTGTGGGGCGCCGTGGCGGCGGATGCTGAGCCGCCTGCCGCGGCACCCCCACCTTCAACTTCACCCGGCGTGTCTGAGTTCGCCTGGGTCGGCACCGTGGCCGGGGTGTCGCCCGGCAGCCTGGTGCGTATCGCCCTGCCGGCTGATGCGCTGACCCGCTTGCAAAGCCGCGCCGGCCACGATGTGCGGGTGCTCAATGCCGCGGGCGAGGTAATTCCTTATACCGTCACCGGCAGCGACGCGCCCCAGCGCCCCTGCTACGCGGTGCAGACCCGGGCCTTCCCCCTGTCGTCCACGAGCACCCAAGCGATTGCCGACCTGCGCACCGAGGTGCAGCTATTGGCGGCGCTGGACCTGAAGGGCGTGTGGCCCCGCAACGCGCTGGTGCATCTGCAGCTAGCGGTCAGCCACAACCTGCAGGACTGGACCCCGGTGCCGGTGAAGGGGCCCGTGTACCGGTTTGATGGTGCCGACCCGCCGGTGAGCACCGTCCTCGAGTTGGAAGAGCCATTGGCTGCAGAGGGGCGCTACTTGCGGATTACCTGGCCGGGGCACACCGGCGTCAAGCTTGCGAGCCTGTCCGGGCGGGTGGCGGGCTTGCGCACAACAGCCAGCCTGGTGCGCGCCGAGTTAGGGGCTGGTGTTGCCGATGGCACCTCGGGGCTGGTGTGGACTTTCCCATTTGCCACGCCGGTGAGCGCGGTGCACCTGCACATGCCCCCGGGCGGCGAGCCGGTACCCCTGCGCATCTCGGCGCGCGTCGACCCCGCGCAGCCGTGGAAGCTGCTGGCCTCCACGGCGGTGTACCGCGATGCGCTGCCGGGCGGGCAGGGCATGAACCCACCGCAGCCTTTGCCGCAGACGCCGATCGCACAGCTGCGCATAGAGGCGGGTAACGGCGTGTCTTTCCCGGCAGGTGGCCTGCGGCTGACAGCCGAGCTGGCGCCCTTGCAGGTGCTGTTTCTGGCCAAAGGCCAAGGGCCTTACACCGTGGTGGCGGGCAGAGCCGGCACCGCGCAGGCTGCGGTGGAGCTGGCGAGTCTGATTCCCGGGCCGGCCATGGTGCCTGACATCGTGCCGCTGCGGCCCGTCAAGCAGCTGCGGGCGGTGCTGCCGGGTGCCCCCCAGTTGTGGGCCGCATCGCTCATGCCTGCGCAGTGGGTGTTGCGCGGGCCGGTGCTGTGGGCGGCACTTTTGGCGGCATTGGCAGCAGTTATGGCCGCCGTGGTGGGGCTGTTGCGGCTGGTGCGCCGCCCTTGACGCCAGCGCCCCGCACCTCCAGGCGCACCTGGTCGAGCACCTTGCCTTTGGCGTCCACGATCTGAATCACATGCCGCCCCGGCCAGGGCAGCCAGAGGGCGGTGTTGCCTTTTGCGACTTGTTTACCGTCGATCAGCCAGCGCAGATTGCTGCCATCGGCCTCCAGGCTCAGGCGCTGGGCCTGGGGCGGAATGTCGGGGTCCAGCGCGAGGATGGTGCCGCTGGTGGGCGCGGTGATGCGGGCGGTGTTTGTAGTGTTGTTGCCGGGATTTTTTGAATCATTTTGGCCTATGGCCCTCGTGGAATATGCGCGAGTAGCTTCTTTTTCCATATCGAAACTACTTTGCTCGGTGCCGCTGATGAACCACTCGGTTCGCGGTGCTTCGCCCTCTACGGTCACCGTTTTTTGCACCAGACCTGCGGGTGGCTGGGGCGCGCGGCCGTTGCGTTGGCGGTGGAGCTGGTTCATCACCGCGGCCCAAATGGGCGCCGCGCCGGTGGTGCCGCTCACGTCCCACATGGGGGCGCCGCTGGCGTTGCCTACCCACACCCCCACGGTGTAGTGCTGGCTGTAGCCCACCGCCCAGTTGTCGCGCATGTCTTTGCTGGTGCCTGTTTTGACTGCCGCCCAAAAGCGGGTGGCTAACACGCTGTCGGTGCCGAAGGTGCGGGCACGCGCCATGGGGTCGCTGAGGATGTCGCCCACGATGAACGCGGCCCGCGCATCCAGCGCCGGGCTGAAGGGCGGGGGCGTGCGGCCCACCGTCAGGCGGATGGGGCTGGCGCGGCCGCCATTGGCCAGTGTGCGGTAGCTGTTGGTCAGGTCGAGCAGCGTGGTTTCTGCGCTGCCCAGGGCCAGGCTGTAGCCATAAAAGTCGCCGCTCTCTTTGAGCGGCATGCCCATGCGGGTCAGCTGTTTCTGAAAAGCGTCGGGCGACACCATGACCAGCGTGCGCACTGCCGGCACATTGAGCGAGGCGCCCAGTGCGGTGCGGGCCGATACCCAGCCTTTGAACTGGCGGTCGTAGTTCTGCGGGATGTACAGGCCACCACTCGTCTGGATCTGGGCAGCAGAGTCCTCGAGCAAGGAGGCGGCGGTGATGCGCCGCTCGGCCAGCGCCTGCCCATACAAAAACGGCTTGAGCGTGGATCCGGGCTGGCGCTGCGAGGTCACAAAGTCCACCTCAGGCGCAGCGCTCAGGGGGCCGCTGCTGTTGACCCAGGCCAGCACCTCGCCACTGGCGTTGTCCAGCACCAGGGCGGCCGCATCTTCCACATGGCGACCGGCCAGCTCGCGCAGCTGCGTTTGCAGGGTGAGTTGGGTAAAGCGCTGCAGGGGCGCGCTCAAGCTGCTGCGCACCGTGGGCGGGGCAGAAGCGCCCTCGGGGCCTGCTGCACTCGGAGGGCGAAGCAGTAGCCGCGCCACATGGGGGGCCAAGCCCTCGCTGGGGGCAAACTCACGGCGGCTCAGGGTGCCAGACACCATCAGCGCGATGGCGTCGCAGCCGCTGGCCGCTCTGGTTGTTGCTGCTGTCTTTGATGTGGGTGTTGATGTTTTGGCAGGGGCCTCCAGGCTGCTGAGCACACTGCAGGCGCGTTGTGCCACTTGGGCCTCTTTGGCATTGGGGGCGCGAATCAGGGCGGCCGTGATCGCCGCTTCACGGTTGTCCAGGCCATGTGGCGCTTTGCCAAACAGGCTGCGGCTCAGCGCATCAATGCCCACCATCTCACCGCGGAAGGGCACCAGGTTCAGGTAGGCCTCCAGAATCTGGTCTTTGCGACAGCTGCGCTCCAGGCTTTGGGCCGAGAGGGTTTGCCCCACTTTTTGCACCACGCTGCGGCCGCCGCCACCGCGCCGCAAGTCCTCATCCAGCAAACCCGCCAGCTGCATGGTCAGTGTGGATGCTCCGCGGGTGCGGGTGTTCCACAGATTGCCCCAGGCAGCGGCGGACACGGCCCGCCAGTCCACCCCGCTGTGCTCGTAAAAGCGCTTGTCCTCGCTAAGCACCAGCGCCGTGCGCAGGGCGGGCGACACATCGGCCAGCGCCACCCACTGCCCGCGGCGCACCGTGGCATCGGTGCGCAGGCGGTGCAGCACTTTGCCTTGGCGGTCGAGCAGCAAGGTGTCAGAGGGCCTGTAGCTGGTCTTTACTTGCTCAAAAGTGGCATTGGCCCAAGCGGATGCTGCGCTGGTAGCTATCAAAATAGTAGCAATAACCAGGCGCAGCTTGTCTGTAGCCTTGGTGACCTTGGGCACGCTGTGCCGGGGCCGGTCTGCGTAAACTGTGTTGATCTGCAACCCACCCACCTTTTGCTCTTATGTCTAACGCCGCACCCTTGTTCCAGCCCTTTGCCTTCAAAGGCTTGAAGCTGGCCAACCGCATTGTCATGGCACCCATGACCCGTTCTTTCTCGCCCGGCGGTGTGCCTACTCCGGCCGTCACCGAGTATTACCGCAAGCGCGCCGCTGCCGCGGTGGGCCTGATTGTTTCTGAGGGCACGGTGGTGCAGCGGCCGTCTGCCTCTAATGACCCGGATGTGCCGCACTTCTGGGGCGATGCCGCTTTGGGCGCTTGGCAAGACGTTATCAACTCAGTGCACCAGGCCGGTGGCGTGATGGCGCCGCAGCTCTGGCACGTGGGCGCTGCCCGCAACCCCCGCACCACCTGGACAGCGCCACCGCCCGTGGACTCGCCCTCCGGCCTGTCGCGTCCCGGCAAAGCCTTTGGCGAGCCGATGACCGACGAGGCCATTGCCGACACCATCGCTGCATTCGCCAAAGCCGCCGGTGCGGCCAAGCGCCTGGGCTTTGACACGATCGAGTTGCATGGAGCCCACGGCTATTTGATCGACCAGTTCTTTTGGGAAGGCACAAATGCGCGCACCGACAAATACGGTGGCGATTTGGTAGCCCGTGGCCGCTTTGCGGCTGAAATTTTGAAGGCCGTGCGCGCCGAAGTAGGGCCTGACTACCCGGTCATCATCCGCCTGTCGCAGTGGAAGCAGCAGGACTACAACGCCCGTATCGCTCAGACGCCTGACGAGATGGCCGCTTGGCTGCAGCCACTGGCGGATGCGGGTGCCGACATCTTCCATTGCTCGCAACGCCGCTTCTGGGAGCCGGAATTTGAAGGCTCCGACCTGAACTTTGCCGGCTGGGCCAAAAAGCTCACCGGCCGCCCCACCATCACTGTGGGCTCAGTGGGCCTGAGCGGCGAGTTCATCGCATCTTTTGGCGGCGAAAGCTCCAAGCCTGCGTCTTTGGATGAGTTGATGCGCCGTTTCGACCGTGGCGACTTTGATTTGGTGGCCGTGGGCCGCGCACTCATCAGCGACCCGGATTGGGCGCTGAAAGTGCGCGATGGCCGCATGTCCGAGCTGTCGGACTTTTCGCCCGCAGCGCTGGGGACCTTGGTCTAGGTTCTGCCGGCAGCGCTGTCGCTGAGCGTGGGCGATCAGAAGTTCAATTCTTTGTCCACGTCGGCGGTCTTGCGGCGGGCCATGGCCAAGTTGGACTTGTTTTTGTCCAGCACAAAATAAATGAACACGCCTTCTTTGCGGGAAGAGGGGCGAATGATGTGGTACTGCTTGCCCAAGGTGATCAAGATGTCATCGATCACGTCATTCAGGCCCAGAGCGCGCATGACCTTCATTTTGGAGCGCACCACTTCTGTGTTACCTGCAGCAGCCACTTCGAGGTCCACACCGGAGCCTGCGCTGCCGAGGATCATGCCGCTGGTGGAGTCCACAATTGCTGCGCACATCGCGCCGTCAGTGGTCAACAGCTCTTCTAGGGTTTGGTTGATAGTTGCCATGTCAAAAGTCTTTCAGTTGTTCAAACATCAAACGCTGCGGTATCTTTTATTTTGACGAGTGCCCCGCAGCTACGCACAAGCTGGTGTGCCCGGTGGAGTTCCTATTGCGCCTCAAGAATGAGGCGTAATTGGTGAATCCTGTTTCTCCACTCCGGCAAATTCATTAGTTGATGGGTTTCGCAGACGGTGACAAACACCATGTCTGCGCCGCAATCGGTCAACATCACGCTGTCAGATTCGTGGGTCAGCGTGCAACTGTCCAAAGCTCCGAAGCCCTCAAACAACGGTTTCATGCGGAGGTGAAGCCGCCAGTAGTCGCTCGCGGCTTCTGCCATTGCAACAAAGTTGTCCAACGCTCCGGCGGCATGCCACACCATGCCCGCCGAAATCTCTACAACAGCGCACCCTTTGACTCCGGGGGTTTTGGCCATGCTGTCAATTTTTGCCCGGATGTATTTGGCATTCATGCCGTCAGCAGGGTTTGGGCCATGGTCCGCCCGCGATAGGCTACCTGGGCCAAAACTCCGGTGGAGTCGGAGACCACATTCACAATCAATTGCACGTCCTTGCGGTTCACAGTGAACACTTGCACAAAGCCCTGATCCGAATTGATGACCACGCTGTTGGCCGCACCTAATGAGGTTTCTTGGGCCACCACGGCGCCGATTGCTGATATTGAGCTCGCCATGGCGGCAATCCGGGAAGCGTCAATAGTTCCGGTGGTCGCAGAAGCAATGTCAAATCCATCGATCGTTGCAATCACCACCGCTTTAATGCCGGTGAGTTCGTTTAAAAAGGCTTGTGCTTCTCGCACCGCTAGGTTTTTGAGCAGGGGGCTCACAGCGTGGGATTGGGTCATGGGCGGGTTGCGGTGTATGCGGCGATGGTGTTTATTCAATCCATAGCCTCTACTTGCATCAGCAAGGAGTCGATCAGAAGTAGCACGTCGGAACGTCGGCGCACATCTACCGGGATGATCGGAATCAAGTGGTTGTGTTCAAACAGGAAATCGGCGTAGTCGTCGATTGACGGGGACAGATGGGTTTCAGTTCGGCCTACGCCAATCACGCAAGGGCTGTTCTGCAGCTCTTTATGAAAACCTTCGAGGTATTTGTTCAGGTCTTGCAGGGGGGTAGGACGTGAGTTGTCCACCAGAATAATGATTCCCAGCGCATTGGTGGCCAGTACGCCCCACAAGAAATCAAAGCGCTCTTGTCCGGGGGTGCCGAATATCCGCAGCCTTTCCCCGCTGTCGAGCTGCACCGTACCAAAATCCAGCCCTACCGTGGTTTTGGCTTTCGTATGCGTGGTGTCAGTATTAACCACATCCGTGGTGATAGGCGGGGTATCACTGATAGCCGCTATGGCGGTGGTTTTACCGGCGCCCATAGTGCCTGTGATCAGGATTTTGTGTTCTCTCATGGGTGGAGACCTCTCAGATCCCGAGCTTGCGCCGGATGGCAGAGAGAAAGCTGCGCTTTTGCTTCTGGCGCGGCGCTGCGCAAGTGGCGGTGCTCAGACGCGGCACACTGACAGACGGGGTAGCTAACGCCACGTTAACGATTCCAAAGCTTTGCAGCACTGTAATGAAGGCCTGCACTTCTGCCACGGCGATGCCTGAGCTTTGTGACAGCTGCTCTATTGAAAAGGGCTTGCGGCTGATCAGGTTGGCCAGCCGGATGCGATCTTTGCTGTCACGCAGAACCGCTTGCGGTGGCCAGCGCTTGAGTTTGTATTCTTCAGTGTTTTGCGTGCCCGCCAGAGGACCATAGATAGTGCTGGACGACAGCGCTGCTGCCGTGATCGGGCTTTGCAGGTGAGTCGGAGTCCGCTCTTCAACTGGTGCTAAAGGCGCAGCATGGGTCTCAGCGAAGGAGCCGAACACATCGAACGGTTCGGGCAACAGCTCTCCGAACACCGTCGGCTGCAATTGGTTTTGCAAGCCGAGCAGCAGCGCTTCGAGTTGGTCGGCTTCTATCGGGCGACTCAAAGCTCCGGCTGAAGCAGCTACGCCCTCCGGTAGCACATCGACGACCACCGCGCAGCGTGCTTTTGCAACTGCGTTCGCGCAGAGCAGGGCATCGAAAGGGCCCTCTACCGCATATTCCCACGCGAACTGGGCGTTGCCTTTGAGCAAGCGCAGCAAAATACGGACGCGGCTGACCTCGGCGCTTTCCAAGCCTTCAATTCCGAGTTTTAGCGCAGTCATGTCCTAGGGTCCTGTGGGGTGATTGGGGTGTGAGGGAAGTGTAGGCAGCTTGGCCCGACTTACAAAGTCTTGCTTATTTAGTAATGTGACTTTGTTCCGCTTGATTGCGGACTAATTGCGCGATTTTGCTGGTTATCGCAAAGCGGAGTGAGTTTGGGGGTAATTTCGCCCCCAAATCCACACATTTAACGGATCGGATTGGGCGCCAAGGCCAAAACGTCTGCAATGGGTTCGGGTTGATGTAGGTAGTAACCCTGTACGAAATCGATGCCAATAGCGCGAACCCGTTCAAGAACCTCCGCCCGGTCCACGAATTCGGCAACAGTTTTAACACCTACGACTTGGGCTACCGCTGCAAAACAGCGGACTGCTGCGTCGTCCAAGGGGTCGTCAATGACGTCGCGGACGAACTGTCCGTCAATCTTCAAAAAGTCAACGCTGAGGTTCTTCAGGTAGCCAAAGGATGACGCGCCGGCGCCGAAGTCGTCCAGCGCAATGCGCAAGCCGAGCTTTTTGGCCTGCTCGATAAATACGCTGGCATCGGCCATATTGGTGACCGCTGCGGTCTCAGTAATCTCTAGGCAAATTCTCTGGCAGATGGCCGGACCTGCGTTTTGCAGCTTCTCAAACGCCAGGCGGTGGAATGCCCTGTCGCCGATAGATTGCCCGGAGAGGTTGACGCACAAGGTGTCGATGCCTGACAGATGTGGCGTATCCCGCAGGCACTGGATGGCGTGCTTAAGCACCCAACGGTCGACGCGCGATGCCAGGTGAAACCGTTCTGCCGCGGGCAGGAATGCGCCGGGTTGCACCAGGCTTCCGTCGGTCTCGCGCAAGCGCACCAGCACCTCTGCATGGAGACCATGCACGCCATCGTCCAAGGCGGTGATCCGCTGTGCGTACAAGACAAACCGGTTTTCGTCCAAGGCTTGTTCAAGGCGGGCGGCCCACTGCATTTCGCCGTGGCGGGCGTGCATCGCAAGATCGGTGTCAAACCAGGCGTGCACCCGGTTGCGGCCTGCGTCTTTGGCGGCGTAGCAAGAGATGTCTGCAGCCTGCATTGCGGCGGCGACATTGGCCCACCGGTTGTCCACCGGCACCAGGCCAATGCTGGTTCCGATGCGGAATCGTTTGCCGTCATGGATGAAGCGGAAGTCGTCCATGCGCTCACAAATTTGCTGAGCCACGCGTTGCGCATGCTCGGCAGAGCAATGCTCCAAGATCACCCCAAACTCATCACCGCCCAAGCGTGCCAATGTGTCACGGGCGCGGACCACCTCGCTCAGCAGTTTGCTCACTTGCTGCAACAGCTGGTCGCCTACGGAGTGGCCGCAGGCATCGTTGACGAGCTTGAATTGGTCCAGGTCAATGAACAAAAGCGCGTGATTGCTTCGATCTTCGTGGGCGCGGTTGAGCACATTGCGCAGTCGCGTCTCAAACTCGGTCCGGTTGACCAGGCCGGTGAGTGCATCGTGGGTCGCACGGAAGCTCATTTCGCCGCTAAGACGGCGCTGTTCGGTGACATCGTGAAACACCAATACGACGCCCAGAATCTCGCCGCTATCGCTGCGGATGGGGGCGGCCGAGTCTTCGATGCCGTACTCCTGGCCTTCACGGGAGATCAAAACGGTTTGGTGTGCCAAGCCGGTGGTTTTTCCTTGGGCTAGGCAGGTGGTCACCGGGTTTTCTGTGGGGGCGCGGGTCTCTTCATTGACGATGTGGAACACATACCCGATGGGCTTGCCCTTGGCTTCCGTGTTCAGCCAGCCCGTCATGCGCTCAGCCACCGGGTTGAGCCAGGTGATCTCGCCCGCTGCGTCGGTGGTGATGACGGCGTCGCCAATGGACTGCAGCGTGACGCGCAACAGCTCGTGCTGGCGGGCAAGGTCTGCTCTGATGTTGTGCAGTCTGGTGATGTCTTGAAACGTGCCGACCAGGCGCACCGGAGCGCCGTTATCGAACTCAGCGGCGCCGACGGCGCGCACCCATATTTCAGTGCCATCTGCTTGGATGAAGGGGAGCTCCAAGTCCCAGCCCTCGCCAGTTGCCATCGCCGTCTCTACGGCGGCTTGTATTACGGGCCTGGCTTCTGGCGCGTAGAAGTTGATCGCTGTGGCAATTTCCGGCACAAAGTCAGGTGGGACCCCATGAATTTCATGGGTCTGGCCTGACCAGACCAGTGCGCCTGTGGCCAGGTCCAGCTCCCAGCCACCCACGCGCGCCACTTGACCTGTGCGCTGCAAGCGCTGCTCGCTTTGGCGCAGCGCGTCGTCCTGGCGTTTGCGTTCAGTAATGTCTTCCACCGAGCCCACATAGCCGGTGACATGGCCTGACTCGTCTTGGTTGGCTCTCGCTCGCGCCCGCACTGTGCGGACTTCTCCGTCGCCGCGCGAGATGCGGAATTCCGCGTCAAACTCGAGCCGCTGCAGGGCGGTTTGTTGCCACTCAGTGAACACTGCCATCCGGTCGTCAGGGTGCAGGGCCTGCATCCATCCGTCGCCCAGGCTCTGGTAGTAGTCCAAGCCGTAAATCTCTTGCCAGCGTGAGTTGGTATAGGTGCACGCGCCTTGCGCATCGGTTGCAAAAACACCGAGGGGGGACACCTCACTCAATGCCCGGAAGCGCAATTCGTTCTCGGCCAAGATTTGTGCCGTTCTTTGAGCTTCCAGATGCAGCTGCCGCTCATGTTCAATGGCACGGCGCCCTTCGAGTGCATGCACGGCGGCGGCAGCCAGGTGGGTCAGAATTTCGCGCTGTTGCTCCGTGAGTTGGCGGGGTACGCGGTCAATCACACAAAAGGTGCCCGCATGGGTGCCGTCACCCAGCCGCAGGGGGACGCCTGCATAAAACCGTATATCCGGGTTGCCAGTGACCAAGGCGTTGTCGGCAAAGCGCACATCTGCGGTGGCGTCAGGAACCTCCAAAATCTCATCGCCCAAAATGGCGTGCGCGCAAAACGCGAGTGCGCGCGGCGTCTCCGTGACACCGGGGAGCCCGACATTGGCTTTGAACCACTGGCGCTCTGTATCGACCAGGCTGATCAACGAGATCGGCACATTGCAGACCACCGCTGCTGCTTGCACCAAGGCGTCGAATGCCCGCTCGGGCGCAGTGTCAAGAATGCCGAGGTCGTGAAGGGCCGCGAGTCGTCGGGATTCGTTGTCCGGAAGGGAGGCTTGTGGCATGTCTGCAGTACTCCGAAAGCGACAACGCGAGGGGCTCGCGTTCGACTAAGTTTGCGAATTTAACAATTTTTCAGAGGCTTAGGGGGATTGAATACTGACATTACCCTGCAGTTTGCTCTTTTTGCTTTTCGGCAGAACCGCCGCTCCGCTGAAACACAGCAGCCAAACTGCTCACAGCCAATAGATGGCGGCTAAGCCCAGTACCGCGGGCACGGTCTGGATGTACAAAATCCGAACCATCACCGTCACAGCACCCCACACGCCTGCCACCGCCACACAGGCCAAACCAAATAGGGCAAAAGCCTTGGCAATCGCCGGGTCAGGGTAGACCAGGCCCAGCAACAGGGCAGCGGCCAAAAATCCGTTGTAGCAGCCCTGGTTGGACATGGCCACCTTGCGCGACTCCACCTCAGAGGGCGGAATGGCAAAGACCTTCACCCCCCGGCTCTTGTAGAGCACGGTTTCCAGCAGAAAGATGTACACGTGGATCAGGCAGACCAGCGCGATGAGAGCTTGGGCGACTATGGGCAAAGTAGTTTTCCTTTCATTGAACATTTACAACAGAGTAACTTCCTTTTCTCGCTCCTTGCTGTACCGGACACGGGTATTTCAAAGCTAGATGCTGTAGCGGCGTCAGTAAGGCTGCACACAGCGCAAAACGCGTAGCAGTAGTTGGTATGTTTATCCATCAATAGAAATCCTCGCAAGGCACTGTAAGTGAGCTTGTTTTGGATACATGAGCTCCAGAGAGCAAAGCCAAAGTAGTGCCGTCAATTTTCGCTGGGCGAAAAAAAAGGAACCTAGGTTCCTTTTTTGCTACGGACGGTGAATTAGACCGCGTTCTGCTTGCGTCGCTTAACAATCGACCCAATCAGTCCTATACCAGCCAACAGCATGGCGTAGGTCTCGGGCTCTGGTACGGCGGTTGTGAATGTGAAGTTGTCCATCACCCAATCGCTCCGACCACCGTAGGTTTTAACGTGGACACGATCCACCAGCCCAGAATATCCGCTACCAATCCATTGGGCAGCGTTGCCACTGGTGCCCATTGAACCTACCGGGCTGGACGCTACTAACTGGTTGTTCAGATAAAGGTCGAAGCTGGCAGTTGTATGGCCTCCGAAAAATGCGCCGTTGAACACCGATGCATTGGCAAAAGATACCCCTATTTCATTGGAGTGGGCGAAAGCTACGTTGTCGCCGCTTGCTGCTGGGTAGCTGTATTGAGCGGTATCCCAAACTTGCCAACCGATACTCCAGTTTGAACTGAAATCCCATGTCAGACCGCCATAGTGCTGGGGCATTTGCACTACGCCACCATTCGTTTGTAGATCATCGAAAGTAAGCACAGTTGTGTTAGCACTGGCCAAAGTTGCCGCAAACACCGATGCAGCAACCAAGATTTTTTTGACGTTTAACAAGAGCAGCCTCCTTGATTAATAAGTTGCGAATTTATCTCAGATGGGTGTCAATCCGAATAGTCTATTTAGACTATTCGGATTGGATAAATCGGGGAATTGCTGCATCGACTTGGGGCTGGAACAACCAACTCAGTATTTCACCCCCACCACCTTCACCCGCGCATTCGGCGCCTCCCCAAACATCTCCGGCGCGTACATCGCTTCCACGCGTGAGGGCGGCAGCGAAAACTCCCCTACGTTGTTCAGGCGGATGGTGTATTCCATCTTCACCACACCCTTGGGCAGGTACTCGTAGTAGCTGCGGAAGGATTCGAAGCTGCGTTCCTCAAATGCCGGCCAACCGTCGCCCTCGCGTTTCTCGCCCTGAGTGGCGATCTCGCTATCGCGGCCCAGGCCGCTGCCCAGAATCGTGGCGCCGCCGGGCACGGGGTCGGTGATGGCGACCCAAGTCATATCGGCGCTGGCGTTCACCTCGATGCTGATGCGCAGCACGTCTCCGCGCGTGTAGCTGCCAGCGGGCAGACTCTTGTTGGCTTGTTCCACGGGGGTGATGGTTTTCTTGATCTGATAGCCCGCAAAGAACGGTGCCTTCAACTGCACCGCCGCTACCGACTGCAACGTGAGCCACGGCTTGCCCGCACCCTGGTGGGTCACGTTCAAGGTGTCCTTGACCGCACCTTTCTCGGCAGTTTTGCTCCAGGGCAGGAACATGGTGTTGTTCTTCAGGTTACCCGGAGATGCGGGCGCGCCAAACATCGTGGTCTGGTGTGCAGCGCCGGATGCATCGGTGGTCTTGATGCGTTCCACCTTGCTCCAATCCACGCTCGCAGTGCCCACGCCGCCTGGGGCGTTTTCCAAGCTCTTCATGCTGGCCTTGGTGCTGCCTGCCACCGGCACCGCTTCAAACTTGGCGCTGAATTTTTCCAGGGCCGAGCCGCCCCACAGGTTGGCGGTGGTGGTGTGCCACGCTCCGTTTTGCTGGCGGCTGATGAAGCCGTTGGCCAGGCGGCCCATGTCGTCTTTCCAGGCCGGGTCGTCCAGCACGCTCAAGATCAGGCGCGCGGTGTTCACGTCGCCGTTTTGCATCAGCCACCACCAGTAATCGTCCTTCTCGGTGCTGAAGATCATCTTGGTGCCTTGGTAGCTAATGCGGCTACGCAGAATCTGGTTGGCCTCGGCCAGGCGCTTGTCGCGCTCGGGCACATCGGTCACTCGCTTCAAGATGTTGAGCCAGTCGATCACCGCATGCGTGGGCCACTGGTTGGGCGCAATGGTGATGCTGTTCACCATACGGCCTTGGGCTTTGCCGTAGCGCGACAGGGCTTCGATGGCGGCCAGCTTGCGCATGTCCAGGTCTTTGCGGGGGCTCCAGAACTCGCGCTGGATACGGCCTTCCACAAAGGCGATCAGGCCACGCTCCATGGGCGCGCGGATCTCGTCGCTGAGGGCAAACGCCGGGTCAATGCTTGCAGCCTCATGGGTTGCAGCCAGCAGGTAGGCGGTCAGCGTGTCACTGCCGCGATTGGCCTCTCCATCGCGCGGCGGGAAGTAGTTGGCCAAGCCATCGCTGTCCAGGTAGCTCGGTATTTGCGCGGCCACGCTTTGCCACAGCTTGCCATCGCGCAGGCCCACGCTCTTGCTGGTCTTTTGCTCCAGGCAGGCAAAGGGGTAAAGCGCAAACCAGTCTTTCACGCCGGGCAAACCTTCGGCCAGCTTGGGTTGCAGCGCCATCTTCAGGCCGCCACGGCCGGGCAGAGCATCGGCAGGCGCATTCACGTCCATGGTGAGCGGACCGTCAATCTGTACCAGCGTGGCCTGTTGCACCGTGAGCGGTACGGCAGGCACGATGCGTTGGCGGGCCTTCAGCGCGTCTTTGGCGCCGCTGATGGTGTCCTTGGCCTCTATCTCCCACAGGATGGCCTCGTTGCGGCTCAAGGCGAGCTGTGCGGGAGCAGTCACGTTCCATGCAACCTCACGGGCATCTCCCGCAGGTATATCAATGGTTTGTTGCTCTAAATTTAATAGCGTGGCGCGCGGGGTTACCAGCACCTTCATGGCCTGCTTGGTGGTGTTGCGCAGGGTCAGTTGGGCACGGTACTGGTCGTCCTCACGCACCAGGGGCGGCAGGCCGCTGATGATCTGCAAATCTTGCGTGGCGCGGATGCTGGTGCTGCCGGTGCCAAACAAGCCGGTGGAGGCATCGGCCACCGCAACAATCTTGAAGGTGGTGAGCGCATCGTTGAGCGGCACGGTCACTTGGGCTTGGCCGTTGGCGTCCAGCTTGAGCGCTGGCTTCCAAAGCAGCAGGGTCTCCAACAGTTCACGCGCGCCGCTGTGGCCGCCACCGCCACCGGGCGCCACGGCCTTGCGGCCATAGTGGCGCCGGCCGATGATTTCCATTTGCGCGGTGGATGTTTCCACGCCCCAGCTGCGCCGCTGCAACATGGCATCGAGCAGGTTCCAGCTGCGGTTGGGCATCAGCTCCAGCAGGGCCTGGTCTACCGCGGCCACAGCCACTTCGGCGTTGGCAGCCGGTTGGCCGTTGGGCAGCTTGACGGTGATGGTGACCTGCGCCTTGCCGCGCACGGCGTAGCTTTCCTTGTCGGCCTTGACGCTCACATTCAGTTCATGCGCCTGCGTGCCCACGCGGATTTCGGCAACACCCAAGCGGAAGGCGGGCTTGCTCAAGTCCACCAGTGCAGTGGGCGCCACGTACTCGCGCCCCTCGTACCAGAAGCTGGTCCACCACTCGCGCGGAGCCTTGTAGCCCCAGGTGAAGAAGCTGTACCACGGCACCTCGCGCAGGCGGCCGCGCAACACCAGCGCGCTCACATACACGTTGGGCCCCCAGCCTTCCTGAATCTTCAGGTGGATGGTCGGGTCCTGGCCGTTGAGCTCCACCACCTCGGTGTGAACAATGCCTTCGCGCTCCACGGCTACCAGTGCCGTGGCAAAGCGGAAGGGCAAGCGCACTTGGAAGTTGGCCGTCTCCCCGGCTTGGTAGCTCTTTTTCTCAGGCAGCAGGTCGATGCGGTCGTTGTTGTCGCCACCGAACCAGAGCTCGCCTTGCTTGGTCACATACACGCTGCTGGCGGCCTGGATGCTGTTACCCGAGCCGTCTTTGGCGGTCACCACCAGCTCCACCTGGCCGGCTTCGTTGACCTCGGTTTCGCACAGCAGCAGGCCGCGGGCATCGCTCTTGCCGGAGCAGACGCTGCCCAGTTCTTTGGTGCTGGTTTTGTTGTCGTAGGTGTAGAAGCCACCCACCATGCGCTTGCGGGTGGTGGTGGTGATGCGGGCGGTGGCTTTCACCTCCAGCGCCACCCCGGCTTGCGGTTTGCCGGACAAGTCCAAGGCGAGCGCGCGGAACTTGATCTTTTGTCCGCTGGAGACCCAGCCCTCGGTCTTGATACCGGCAATCACGCTGGCAGGCCATAGAGTCTGGGTGCTGCGGATGGTTTGCACTTCGCCGTTGGGGTCGGAGTAGGTGGCTTCCAGCAGCAGGTCTTGCGGCTGGCGGCTCTTGGGCACATCGGCAATAGTCAGCTTGCCGCCGCCGTTCTTGTCGAGGGTGAGCGGCATTTTGTCGGCGATGACGCGCGCATCCGCGCTAGCGGTGTTTTCTTCTTCGCCGACGTCCGAGCGGGCTTGCTGCCCCACTTGCGGTGGCGAGAAGCTGAATTCGCTGAAGTCCGCAAAGCTCAGGCCTTTGGCCCGCACCAAGGCCGACACGCGCACCGGCAGGTTGACGGCGCCGCCGCCAGACACGTAGTTGATCTGCACATCCACCGGCACTTGGGGGGCGTTGACCAAGGGCTTTTTCTCGGTAGGGGTGACACGGCCTTCGAGCACCGGCAGCCGGAACTCTTCGACCCGGAACTCGCCGGTGTAAAAGTCTTGCCTTTCATTCCCACCGTTGCCACCCGTGAGCTGCACCTGGTAGGCGCCCAGCTTGGCGCCCTGGGGGATAGAGAAGCTGTTTTCTGCACTCAAGCCTCCGGTGGCGGTTTTGCGCCATTCCAGTGGCAGCGCGTATTGCTGGCCGCTGCCCATGTGGGTGATGAGTAGGGTGTGGGGCTTGGCATCCGGCAATCCGAAGCCTTTGCTGGTCTGGGTGCGCAGCACGTGCTTCATGGACACGGTTTCGCCTGCGCGCAGCAAGGTTCGGTCGAAGATGGTGTGGGCGACTTCGTCGGGCAGGGCCTGGCGGCTGGTGGGCACGTTGAAACGCCAAGGCTCAATGCCGCGGTTCCAGTCGCTCCAGGTGAAGGCCAGGTCTTGCACCGTGCCTTTGCCATCGGCTGCAGGCTGGGCGGCGCGGGCGCTCACAAAGTAGGCGCTGCTGTAGTAGCCGTCTTCCCCGTTGCAGCGGGGCGCTTGGGGCGACACGCCATTGAGGGTGGCAATGCCTTGGGCATCGGTCTGGCCACGGGCCACTTCTTGGCCCCGGCAATCGGACACCACCACTTGGGCACCGGACACGGGCTTGCCCTTGTCGAGCGAGGTCACCCAGGCGAGCGCATTCTCGCGGCCCAGCTTGAAATGCACGCCCAGGTTGGTCACTAGTGCGGCGGTGCGGACATACATGGTGCGCCCTTCGCCATAGCGCTCGTCCAGTAGGCTGGTGCCCAGCTTTTGGGAGGCGATCTCCACCACATGGAAGCCGGGGGGAGGGGAATGCCCACCACCTCGAAGGGGCGCGGGTCTTGGCTTTGGGGCTGGGGCAAGTCCAGCGTTTTGGCGCCGGGGCGGCCGTCTAAGAGCGAGAGCATGCGCGTTTGCACATAGTCGCGGTCGTAAGGGGTAGACGGCTTGGGCAGCTTGGCGCCCAGTTCGCGGGCGGCCTGGTTGCGGGAGATATTGGTTTCGTCGTAGCGCAACACCTTGCGGTACCAGGCAATGATGTCGGCGTCCGTCCCCGGCTGGAAGGTGCGCACCGTGCCGGCAGGCGCCTTGGCCCTGGATTTGTCCTGCTCAGCGTTCAGACCCTTGACCTTGAGCGCAGCTTCGACGTTGCGCAAAGTCACCGGCAGCATGGCCACGCCATCGGGCTCGGCAAAGCGCTCCACGATGCCGAAGGGCGAGGCCGCAAACTTGGCCAGCGGCGGCATGGCGGCGGTGGCGGTTTTGAGCGGGAAGCTGTCCGCATTGCGCAGGGTGCGGCCGGACGCGTCTTTGAAATCTTTGGGCAGCGTCAAGGTCAACTGGGCCTGCTCGGGCAGGCCGCCTTCAAAGCGCACGCTGTTGACCACGTTGTCTTCGTCACCGCTGTCTTCCGCGAGTACGGGCTTGAACGTGTTCTTGCCGTCACTCAGGCGAATGGCTTGCAGCAGCTTGGCCGACACCGGCGCATTGAAGCTGAGCTGCAGCGGGCGAATCGGCAGGCAGGCAGCCTGGGCGTTCTCGCGTTCGCAGCTGAAGTTGGCCGCAAAAGGCTCGCGCACCTGGTAGGCAAACTGCCGCTCCACCGTGTTGGGCACGCCGGGGGTGGTGCCGGTGGCCGGCGTGGCCACACCCTTGCCGAACACCACACTCACTTTGGCCGATGACGACAGGCGGCGCGCGCAAGTCATGGTCACATACGACAGCGGGTCAGCTTTGGCGTAGGCAGCCAGCCCTTGGGATTCCAGCAGGGCAGCCCGCTCTTTGCCCTCGAGCAGGCGGATGCTGATCTTTTCGCCCAGGTCGGATGCCTTGCACCACACATTGGCTTTTACGCTCTCCAGCGTGGCGGGGCCATTGAGCTCCAGAATAAAGAATTGTTCTTCATCGATGCGGTTGCCCTGGTAGGGCTGGATGCTGCGCACAAACGGGCCACTGCTATTAAATTTATAGCTGCTCGCGCCCGTAATATCTGCGCCCTTGGGCGATTTGAACCCTGTTTTGACTTGCACCGTGCAGCGCACACCGGGGGGCAGGTCGCGGTCGAAGTCGTAGGCCCACACGCGGTCGTTTACCCAGCGGCCTGTGCCTTTGGTCACTTGGGCGTCACTGCAGCTCAGGGTGAGCGGGGCTTCGGCCTTGGGGTCGCCGAAGTTAACCGCACTCTCGTCAAACTTGGCCACCAGCTGGCGCACCTGCGCCACTTCGCCCTGGGGCGAAAGGCTGACGATTTGCAGTGCCTGGGCGCTCCAGGCAGAGGCCAGCCAGCTGCAGGCCAGCGTCAATTTTTTTATTTTCACGGTGATTCCCTTAATGTGTTGCCAGCGTAGCCGATAACTTTGCTGTCTCGTTGACCACGGTTCCGCTCTCTTGACTTCTCCCTTGTGGGCGTCGCATATTGAAGGCAAATTTTTTTGTAATTAATTGAATCCGGCCGTGCGCCAAGTACGTATCTACATCGAGCAATCTGTTTTGTTTTCACTCCATCACTTTTGAACGGGAGCTGCCCATGAAAATCCGGCTGACCATCATCGCCCTGAGTGCCGCTGCTGCTTGCAGCATGGCTGTTGCAGATACCGGGAAACTGTTACTGACCGGAGGCGTGAGCTCCATTGATGGAGCGGCCGGCGGTGGCTTGACTCCATGGGCCACCATTGGCACCAATGCCACTGCGGGCGAAATGGGGGTATCTGCTCACCTGAGCCGTGCAGTAGTAACCGACTACCAGCTCAACACCATGGGTATCGCGTTCGCGTTCGACGAACGCTTTGAAGTCTCTTTTGCGCAGCAAGAGTTCAATGCCTCTCCAGTTACCGCTTTGAACGGTTTGGGCTTTTCGGTTCAAAACGGCCAACGTATCAAAATGGATGTTCTAGGCCTGAAGGTGAAGGTGGCGGGCGACGCCGTGCTCGACAGTGACACCCTGATGCCCCAGATTGCCTTGGGTGTTGAACAAAAGTCGGTCAATGCCGGCTCCATCACACCGGTCTTGGACTTTTTAGGCGCCAAAACCAGCGGTACGGATTTTTATGTCAGCGCTACCAAGTTGTTTTTAGCCAATAGCTTGCTGGTAAACGGCACTTTGCGTTACACCAATGCCAACCAAAACGGCCTCGTCGGTTTTGGCTCCAAGGCACCAGGAACGAACAGTGCTAGTTGGGTCCCGGAGTTTTCATTGGCTTACTTGGTCAACAAAAAAATTGCGATAGGCGCGGAGTACCGTGCCAAACCCAATAACCTCCGTTCGCTGGGGCAGGCGGCGAATCTGGGCGAAGGATTGCAAGAGGACGCTTGGAAGGACGTGTTTATCGCCTGGGCGCCCAATAAAAACACATCATTGACGTTGGCCTATCTGGACTTGGGACGCATTCTCCCCGGCGTCACCTCCAGCCGCAATCAAAGTGGCTACTACCTCTCGGGCCAATTTGCGTTCTAAGCGGCGACCCTCCATTTCATTCTAGGAAGCTCTCACCATGAAAACACTTGTGATCTCAATCGCATTGGTAGCCGCTAGTTTCAATGCAAGTGCCCAAACCGTTGCTCCCGTCAAAAATGACGCGCTTTATCAAGCCTTGGGCGGCACCGCTGGCTTGAAGTCACTGATGGATGTGTTTGTGGCAGGTTTGAAGGCAGATGCGCGCATTGGCGACCAGTTCAAAGACACCAAATCCTCCTACCTTTCAGAACAGTTGACCAACCAAGTTTGTGTCCTTAGCGGTGGCCCATGCACTTACGACGGCGAAACCATGAAAAACGCACACGCGGGGCTCAAAATTAACAAAGGTCATTTCAATGCCTTGGTCGAAGTGCTGCAGGTTTCCATGGATGCGCGCAACATTCCATTCAGCACACAAAACCAGTTATTGGCCTTACTGGCGCCCATGCATCGGGACGTGATTACCGTGAAGTAAGCCAATTTGCTCCCCGTTAAAAAAGCCGCAATAGCGGCTTTTTTAACGGGTGCACCTGCAGTCCACGGTCAGCGTAGTAATGCTTGATTGCGGCCTTGGTGTTTGGCTGCATAAAGTGCAGCATCGGCACGTGCGATGGTTTCATCACGTTCTTCTCTTGGAATCTGAGCGGTTACTCCGGCGGAGAAAGTCGCTTGAATCGTTGGATTGGACGACCAGTTGACCGGCGTGTTGCACGCGAGGCGCATGCGTTCCAAGATCTTGAGCGCTTCGTCGGGCGTGGTGTCCGGGAGCAGTAGCATGAACTCTTCGCCCCCCCAGCGGGCCAAAACATCGCCTGCCCGCAAGCAGGTACTCAAAATATTAGCAAACAGGCGTAAGGCCTCATCACCCACCTGGTGCCCGTAGCGGTCGTTGATGTGTTTGAAATGATCGATGTCCAGCAGGCAAATACACAGCGTTGTATGACCATCATGCCGGCGCTGTAGCTCATAGTCCCACAGTTCGTAAAAATGCCTGCGGTTGGGTAAGCCAGTGAGTTCGTCCCGGGTGGCCAGTTCGTGCACTTTGCCCAAAGCCAGCCCGAGAGCATCTTTTTGGTGTCTCAGTTTGATGCGAAGCGCACTCAATTGGGCCGCTAGCTTGGCAATAGCCGGCAGCACCAAGGCAGGCAGCAGAAAGTGGAATAACTCTATCCTGGGCTCAAAAATATGCGGCGCTTGCCAGGTGCATAAGCCGATGCCGATTCCCAGACTAAATACCGATAACCAGCCAAGTTGCCAGCAACGGGCCGGCGGTAGTATGAAGGCACCAAAAACCAGTACTAAGGCCATGATCATGGGCATCAAGCCCCGCGCGGAAGGGTTGATCGCATAAGCCAAGGTTAGGACCACAATGGCAAACACCATTTGCATCAGTGTGAGTGCCGGGTCTTTGAAGCCTTTGGTGCGTCCGGTGCGAATGGCTAAATAAATGCCGCACTGCCCGACAATGATGAGCACTGCCAGCATAGACGCCTGCACCCAGGAGGCGAGCCCCATCCACACTGCCAAGGCTTCCAGCAACAGGCACACCATAAACACTGCCGCAGCTCCCAGCGTACGCGCGAGACGGATACGGAGCTTCGGGTCTGTGCCCAACAAAAGGCAGCTCAGAGAGCTCTGTGACGGAATGCCGTCTGTACTTGGTGGGATCTGGCTCTGCGTTGGCATGGCTGGGCCCCGGTGGTTAGGCAGTGTTTAGTCCTGCTTTGGCACTTGTTGAGTGTCTAAATCGTTGCGTATGCAATTCCGGCCGGAGTGTTTGGCCAGGTACACCGCGCGGTCTGCTTCCATGATGGACTCTGTCAGTGGCCGATGAGGCATTACGGCCGCCACTCCGACCGAAATGGTGACTGACAGGGGCTCACGGTTCGCTTCCACGGCGACGCGCAATTTTTCAGCCACGATCATGGCTTTTTCGCGGCTGGTGTGCGCCAGACACACCACGAACTCCTCCCCGCCCCAACGGATCAGGTCATCGTCTTTGCGCAGCGTGTTACGCATCAATTGGGCAGTTTTTTGAAGGACAACATCACCGACCGCATGGCCGTAGGTATCGTTGACGTGTTTGAAATGGTCAATATCAATCAGCATCACAAACGAGGTAGGGTCGTTGTCGGATTGACGCTCCATTCGCCGCTCAATGCCCGGCATGGCATGCCGGTTCATGGCCCCGGTCAATGAGTCTGTGAACACGGTGGTCTTGAGTGTCTTTACCTCTGCCGAGGAGCTCATTACCGAAGAAAACAATTTGCCAAGGGCTTTGAACAGCCCAACGTCCATGTCTTCAAAGTAGTGAGGTGTCCCGGTGTACACCACGAATAAGCCCACTTCCTTGCCATCAGGAGATGACAGGGGAACTGCCAGAGAGTTGACGATTCCGTATACGGTGGCTGCCTCTCGCCACGGGGGGAACGGGGAATCCGCCTCAATCACAAACGATTTGATTTGCTGGCCGCGTAGCACAGAGAAGGCTGGCCCCTGTTCGGTCAAAGGGGTGCGCACGACCTTCAGGTCTTTGGCGAAGTTGTGAGCCACCCCGGCGTAAACCTGCGGAAAAACGAGCAATGAGTCCGGATGACCGAACCATGTCCATGCCAACAAAATGTGCTCGCTGGCTTGGCACAGGGTTTCACAAAACGCGGCAACCACAGACAACTCGCCACCGGATTGGATCAAATCTGCCGCACTGGAAATGATGGCTTCCGCGATGGCGGAGCGTTCTGCAGATACATCTAAAGTCCGGCTCATGGAAAGAAATCCTGTTCGCAGTTGCCTCGTTTTGAATGACCTTACAGCATTTTTTGAATCAATGCACCTTTAAAAAGCACCGGACCGGTCGGGCCGCCTTCACCCGGGACGCCACCTTTGGGCTCCAAGCTGATGGCCAGGGTGGGCACGTCCCGCACATCGTTCTCGCCGGCAGTCAAGCGCAGCAATTTTTCTCCGCCCAACACACCCAGCGATTTCGGTCCACTGCCGGGCGGCAAGGCCCAGAGTTGCAGAGACTTGTCTCCCGCCTCTTGGAAGCCACCAACCCGTTGCAGGGTCAATTTTTTGCTTTTCGGGTCAAAAGTTACCAGCATCGACGCGGCAGCTTGGTTGTCCGCGAGCACCGCCACGTATTCGATCTGCGGAGTCGCTTGCAGCTGGGTTTGCAGTTTGGCAATCTCGCTGCCCATGTCCTGGCGCAGGTTGACGCCCACTGCAATGGCCGCCACCGTGGCAAACGCGCTGGCCGCACTGATGCCACGCCAGACGGTAAGACTGCGCAGCCAGCCTGTGAACGGCACCGGCTTATCGTTGGCTTCGGCAGTTGCCGCCGCGGTGCGACGGGCATAGAGCTGGGCTTGCTCGCGGTCAGCCTTGACGAGGTTGTCAATGCGCGTCCAGACGGCAGAGTCGGGTTGCACGCTGGGTTGCAATTCGTTGATGCTGGCAAAACGGCTTTGCCAGATCAGGGCAGCAGCGCGCACCGGCGCTTGTTCGCGGGCCATGGCCTCAAAGCGGCGGCGTGCACCGCCACGCAGAGTGCCTAAGGCGTAGCTGGAGGCCAGTCGCTCCAGCAGTTCAGGGTGTTGATGAATTTTCATGGGGTGCCTTCAGGCAAAACGGGCCATGCACGCGCGGAGCTGGTCGAGCCCGCGGCGTATCCATGTTTTAACGGTTCCCAGCGGCAGCTGCAGCTGGGTGGCAAGCTCGGAGTGACTCATGTCGCGGATGTAAGCGAGGTTGACCACTTCCCGTTGCTTGTTGTCGAGGCGACTCAGGCACTGATTCAATGCCCACGCCTGCTCACTGGCGAGTGCGGTGTCCATGGGGGTGGGGCCTTCACCGTCGAGGGTGTCGGCCAGCACATCGTCAATTTCCTGGGTGAGGTGAGAGCGCTCCGCAGCGCGCCGGCGCAAAAAGTCCAGCGCACGGCTGCGGACGATCAGTCCCATCCAGGCCATGGGCGGGCTCAGGCTGGCTGAATACCCGGGGGCAGATTTCCAGATATTCAAGAAAGCCTCCTGCAGCACGTCTTCGGCGAATTCGCGCTGGGTGACCACGCGCAGTGCCAAGCCGTAGAGCTTGCCGGCGCATTCGTCATACAGGGCCTTGAGGGCTTGGGCGTCCTGCTGGGCGATGCGTTCCAGCAGACCGATGAGCATGGTGTCGTGGTTATCAGCATTCATTCCTCCATTGTCAGCTAGAACTCGTTGCGGTTTGTGGCACCCATGCAGATGAGCACCTGTAACCAGTACGCACTAACCCTGAATCCGGATTCACGAAAGTTTTTTTAAAAAAGTTGAATCCGATCCATCAGGGCGGCGCGTATTCGACTCGAGAGCTAGAAATTCTGGTCTCACTGGATTGCACAACCATCAACCGAAAGGAATCCGACATGACTTCCATTATTCAAACTGTGAACGCGACTTCTATTGCATCCCGCCGTGGTTTCCTGGGCCGCACCGGCACCCTGTCCGCAGTAGCGGTGGCTATGTTGGCCGGCAAAGAATCTTTGGCGCAAGGTATGGGCGGCGACACCTCCAAGGACGTGAGCATCCTGAACGTGGCCTTGGGTCTGGAGCACGAAGCCATCAACGCTTACCAACTGGGCGCTGGCAGCGGCTTGCTGCAAAAGCCGGTGTTGGACGTGGCGGTGCGTTTCCAAGCGGACCACAAAGCCCACCGTGACGCACTGATTGCCACCATCCAAAAGCTGGGCGGCACACCGGTGATGGAAAAGAAACTCGACGAATATGCCAAAGCCCTGAAGGCAGACACCCTGCGCAACCAAGGCGACGTGCTCGACCTGGCAGCCCGCTTGGAGCTGGGCGCGATCAACGCGTACCTTGGCGTGATCCCCGCGTTTGGTAACAAGGATCTGGCCAAAGTGGCAGGCCGCTTGGCTGCTGACGAGACCATGCACTACATCTTGTTGAACAACGCCATGGGCCGTCCGCTACCTGCCGGTGCTTTGTCCTTCGGTGCCTGATTTGTCCCCAGTAATTTGCAATTTCGATAAATAAGTATCAATTTGCAAAGTTATTGATTTGTTGTTTAAAACGGTTAAGGTTCTGGTGGGGGCAATGATTGCACCCCACCTTCATTCAAGGAGTTCTCCAATGACAAACGTGATTCAATCTTCCGCATCCCGCCGTGGTTTCCTGGGCCGCACCGGCACACTGTCCGCAGTAGCGGTGGCTATGTTGGCCGGCAAAGAATCTTTGGCGCAAGGTATGGGTGGCGACACCTCCAAGGACGTGAGCATCCTGAACGTGGCTCTGGGTCTGGAGCACGAAGCCATCAACGCCTATCAACTCGGCGCTGGCAGCGGCTTGCTGCAAAAGCCGGTGCTGGACGTGGCAGTGCGTTTCCAAGCGGACCACAAAGCCCATCGTGACGCACTGATTGCCACCATCCAAAAGCTGGGCGGCACACCGGTGATGGAAAAGAAGCTCGACGAATACGCCAAAGCCCTGAAGGCAGACACCCTGCGCAACCAAGGCGACGTGCTCGACCTGGCAGCCCGCTTGGAGCTGGGCGCGATCAACGCTTACCTGGGCGTGATCCCCGCGTTTGGCAACAAGGATCTGGCCAAAGTGGCAGGCCGCTTGGCTGCTGACGAGACCATGCACTACATCTTGCTGAACAACGCCATGGGCCGTCCGCTGCCTGCCGGTGCTTTGTCCTTCGGTGCCTAAATGAAAGCGCGCACCCTCTCGATGTGGTGCGCCTTGGCGTGGGCCTTTGCTGGGCCTGCGCTGGCGCAGTCCCAAGCAATGGTCCCGTCGGTAAGCCGTGGGCAACAGTTGGTTGAGAGCCGTTGCTTCGGTTGCCATAGTGTGGATTCCAATCGCATTGGTCCCGCATTGGGTGGTGTGGTGGGCCGAAAAGCCGGCAAGGCCGAAGGCCACGACTATTCAAAAGCCCTTGCTGCAGCCACCCATACCTGGACGGTTGCGGGCCTCAAAGCATGGTTAACGGACCCCGAAAAGGTCGTTCCCGGTCAAGAGATGAACTATCGCTTAGACCTTGCGCAGGACAGGGAGGATGTGGTCGCCTACCTCGCCACATTGTCCAAACCCACCCGTCCCTGATTTTTTAAAACGTTTCATCTGTCACAGGAGTTTTTATGCAAACACGTACCGCTCTCTCCCTGATTGCCTTGGCTGCACTCACCGCTTGCGCCACCCAGCCAATGCGCGCACCCTTTAACCAGGCAGACCTGCCTGCTGCGGTGCAAGTGCCCGCCGGCAACAAAGTGGCCCTGGAGCACGCTGCTGCTGGCGACGTGAAATACCAGTGCAGTGCCAAAAAAGACATGGCCGGCCAGTATGAGTGGGTGTTTGTGGGGCCTGATGCCGGTCTGAAAGATCGCAGCGGCAAAATTGTCGGCAAGTACTACGGCCCACCCGCCACCTGGGAAGCCAACGACGGCTCCAAAGTGACAGCTACTCAAGTGGCGGTGTCACCGAATGGCACAGGCAACCTGCCATTGCAACTGACCAAAGCCAACCCAGCCACCGGCATGGGAATGATGCAAGGCGTGACCTTCATCCAGCGCGTAGCCACTGTGGGCGGCGCCGCCCCAAGCGCTGCATGCTCCAAGGCCAACGAAGGAGCAAGCCAGCTGGTGCGCTACACCGCTGACTACATCTACTACAAGGCAATGTAAGTAAGTTGCTATCAAAATAAGAGCTGCTAGCGCATATATGTAGTGCGCTAGCGGCTCTTTTTATGCCTGAAAAGAAGGGGCTTGTGTATGTGGAGTTGCCGGGTTTAAGCTGAGGTTTGGCGAACCTAGACATGCACATCATGCGTTTACCCACCTCACTTCTCAAGCCGAATGTGACGCTGGCCGGCAGCGAGCTGAGCATGTTGTTCAGCCGGCTCTTGCGCACAACGACGGCTGCCAGTGTCTTGTACCTGCTGGTGAGCCCTTTGCTCGGCAGCCACATCAACACATTGATTGCGCCGGCGCTGATCTCTATCGCTGGTCTGGTGTGCATGGGTTTGCAGTCCCGGGGCCGGTTCAAGACAGCCATCGCCATGTATGCGTGGATGCTCTGGAGCGTCGTGGCCCTGCAGTCCGCCATTCGCGGCGGGGCACTCAACCCGATACTCAATGTTGATTTGATCGTGATCCTGGTGGCCGGCTGGTTACTTGGCTTGCGCCACGCGCTCCAGTTGGCAATAGCCACGGTGCTGTGGCTCATTGCGCTCCCGGTGCTGCAAGAGGCCGGCTGGATTCACCCGGAGCCTGCGACCAATCCTTGGGGCATTTTGTTGGCGCAGGTGGTCATATTGACCGGCGGCTT
Organism: Rhodoferax potami; assembly: GCF_032193805.1. Lineage (NCBI taxonomy): Bacteria > Pseudomonadati > Pseudomonadota > Betaproteobacteria > Burkholderiales > Comamonadaceae > Rhodoferax > Rhodoferax potami. Next base: position 3,018,595 of record NZ_JAVBIK010000001.1, read on the forward strand.
TTTGGCTTTCCGGTTGGTGTTGGGCGCATACCAACAGCATGTTCAGAATGCGCAGACGCTCAATGCATCGCTCGCGGAGAAGCTGGACGATCTGTCCCGCAAGGAGGCCGCATTGCGCGAAAGCGAGCAGCGGGTCAGCCAAATCTTGCAGGCCAGTCCGCTGCCCATGTTGGTGAGCGAGTTTGAGCGAGGCACCTGCCTCGAGATCAACCCGGCGTGGGAGCGCTCGTTCGAGCGGTCCCGCAAGGATGTGATCGGCCGCACCGCAGTAGAACTCGGGATGTGGCGAGACGAATCTTTACGGCGCGTGTTCAAACAACAGTTTGCTGATACGGGCCGGGTGGAGGGGTTCGAGGTTCGCCACGACTTGCCCGGTGGTGGGGTGCGGACTTTGCTACTTTCGTCCGAGCGTTTTTCGTACGGTGGGCAGTCGTGTGTGCTCACCATTTCTGTAGACGTTACCGAGCGCAAGCGGCTCGAGCAAGCGCTGATGGATCTGAATGCCAACCTCGAGCAACGTGTGTCAGAGCGCACCCGTGCTCTGGACGAGGCGAATCAGCATCTCACCCAGACCATGGCGAATTTGCAACGCGCCCAGGACGAGCTCATCAGTATCGAGAAGCTGGCTTCTCTGGGGAGTTTGGTGGCCGGCGTTGCGCATGAGCTCAACACACCCATCGGTAACGCGCTGATGACCATTAGTACGCTGCAAGAAAAGAGTGAACGTGCCAGCCGCGAGGTGATGGCCGGCAGTTTGAAAAAATCTGCGTTTCAAGAATTTATGCACAGTTTGGTGGAGGGCACCACACTCTCGCGCCGCTCTTTGGAGCGCGCGGTGAATCTCATTGGCAGCTTCAAGCAGGTCGCGGTGGACCAGGAGTCTGAGCGCCGGCGCACCTTTGATGTCCGCGAGACGGTAAACGAGGTGGTCGACATGCTCAGACCCAGTATGAAATTTCAGCGGCATCAGCTTTCCGTGGAGATACCGGAAGGTTTGCTGGTGGAGAGCTTTCCTGGTCCCTTGGGGCAAGTTGTCATGAATCTGGTCAGCAATGCCATGGTCCACGGTCTGGCAGATCGCGACGATGGTGCAGTGCAGGTGAGTGCCGCAAGCGCGCCAGATCACAAGTTTTTTGTGTTGACGGTGCAAGACAACGGGTGCGGCATACCGCCAGAGAATTTAGACCGTGTGTTTGATCCGTTTTTCACCACACGCTTGGGGCAGGGCGGATCAGGCCTGGGCTTGTCCGTCAGCCACCGCATCGTGACCCGCATTTTGGGTGGCCGCATCAAAGTGAGCTCGACGCTGGGTGGAGGATGTGCCTTCGAAATGACCCTGCCCAAGGTGGCTCCGCAGGTGGTGTATTAAGCCGCTATACTGGTCAAAAAAACAGTATCTCAGCGCACCTAGCGGAGGCCCTATGCTCAACGACACTGCCGCGCCCAACGGGCTTTTTACCGACGATGGCCACACCGCACGTTGCGTCTGGTGCCGTAGCACGGCCGAATACCAGCGCTACCACGACCAGGAGTGGGGCTTTCCGGTCCACAGCGACACGCGCTTGTTTGAGAAGATTTGCCTGGAAGGTTTTCAGGCGGGCCTGAGCTGGCTCACCATCCTGAACAAGCGCGAGTCCTTTCGCACCGCCTTTGCAGGTTTTGACATGGACAAGGTCGCCTTGTTCGATGAGGCCGATGAAAAGCGCCTGTTGCTGGACGCCGGCATCGTGCGCCACCGCGGCAAGATTGCTTCCACCATCAACAACGCCAAAAAGGCCCAGGAGCTGCGAGCCGAGTTCGGCAGCTTGGCAGCCTACTTCTGGAGCTATGAGCCGGCCAGTGGCAGTCGCCCGGCCACCATTACCCAGCAAACGCTCAGCGGCATGACGACCTCGCCGGAGTCGATTGCGCTGTCCAAAGACTTGCGCAAGCGCGGCTGGAGCTTTGTGGGGCCCACCACCATGTATGCCTTTATGCAGGCCATGGGCTTGGTGAACGACCACCTGGAAGGCTGCCACGCTCGCGAAAGTGCTTTGAAGGCACGGGCGGCATTTGTGCGGCCCACCCGAAAGATGGGTTGAATTGCTATATTTTTGATAGCTGCTTGCGCATATTCAACGGGGGCCAGAGCCCATATTTATATAGAAATCAGCCCAAGTGCTCCACCACCAGCACCGCTTTGGCCATGCCTTTGCCGGTGTTGCTAATGGCGTGCTGCACGTCGACCGCGTAGCGCGCGCTGTCGCCGGCCTTGAGCACCTTGCTGCTGTCGGCGGCCTGCACCGTGAGGCTGCCGCTGAGCACCGAGAGGTGTTCTTTCGCGCCCGCCTCGTGCGGCTCGGAGGCCAGCACGCCGCCGGGCTCCACGGCCAGCTCGTACCACTCCACCCGACCCGCCAAGGCGATCGGCCCCAGGATGCGCAGGGTGCACTTGCCGTCCGGGCTGGTGGTGACAGGGATGGTGTGGGCCGGTACCAGCTCCACCGTGGGCGTGGCCTTGTCGGCAGTGGTGTTGCCCAGCAGGTCAGTGAGGCTGATGCCCAGCGCCGTGGCCAGGCGCCACAGTACGCCCACCGTCGGGTTGGCCTGGTTGCGCTCCACCTCGGAGAGCATGGACTTGGACACCCCCGCACGTTTGGAGAGCTCGTCCAGCGACAGCTGTTGCGCCTTGCGGGCATCTTGCAGTTTGGAGCCTACGGCCGGGGGGCCGTCGATCAAGGGAGTAGGGTGGGGGACTTGCGCCATGTTGGTGTTGGTCGGTAAAATGGATTTTTGTTCGATATACCGGAAATATCCGCTAAAATGATATTACACCGCCATGACCACTTTGCCTACCTCCGTGACCACCGTTTCCCCTGGCCACTATTTACAGTTCGCCAGCGACAACACCTCCGGCATCTGCCCCGAGGCCATGCAGGCGTTCATGGCGGCCAACTCGGGCTTTGCAGCGTCTTATGGCAATGACGACGCCACACGCTTGGCCTGCGACCGCATCCGCGAAGTCTTTGAGGCGGACGCTGAAGTATTTTTTGTGTTCAATGGCACAGCGGCCAACTCAATCGCGCTGGCGTCTTTGTGCCAGTCCTACCAGGCCGTCATTTGCAGCGACACCGCCCACGTGGAGACCGATGAGTGCGGCGCGCCCGAGTTTTTCTCCAATGGTTCCAAGCTGCTCTCCGCCCCGCACCGCCACGGCAAGCTCACCTCGGCCGGCGTGCTGGAAGTCATCACCCGCCGCACCGATGTGCACTACCCGCGGCCCAAGGTGCTCACGCTCACCCAGTCCACCGAGATGGGATCGGTCTACCAGAAGGGCGAAATCAGCGGTATCAGCCGCATCGCGCAAGAGCACGGCCTGAAGGTGCACATGGACGGTGCCCGTTTTGCCAACGCAGTGGCCGCACTCAAGGTGGCGCCGGCCGACATCACCTGGCGCGCCGGTGTGGATGTGCTGTGCTTTGGCGGCACCAAAATGGGCCTGCCGATTGGCGAGGCGATTGTGTTTTTTGACCGCAAGTTGGGCGAAGAGTTTTCTTACCGCTGCAAGCAGGCCGGGCAGCTGGCCTCCAAGATGCGTTACCTGTCCGCCCCCTGGCTGGCCATGCTGACCGATGGCACCTGGCTGCGCCACGCCGCCCACGCCAACGCCATGGCGCACCGCCTCTCAGAGCGCATAGCCGGCATCGCCGGTGCCGAGTTGCTACTGCCCACCGAGGTGAACGGCGTGTTCGTTAACCTGCCCGAACCCGCGATTGCCCGCCTCAAGGCCCTGGGCTGGACCTTCTACACCTTCATCGGAGGTGGTGCCCGCTTTATGTGCTCTTGGGCTACCACTGAGGAAGCTGTCGATCATCTGGCGGACGATTTGGAGCGGGTGTTGGCGGGCTGACACCGGTGATATGGTGTTGCACTAACACTATGGGAGCCTCGCTATGCAAAACAACGTGCGCGTGATTGAAGAAAAGGTGCTATCCAACAACTGGTACCTGTTGAAGACCACGACTTTTGACCTCTTGCGCCGAGACGGCACTTGGCAGCGCCAGCAGCGCGAGACCTATGACCGGGGCAATGGCGCCACCATCCTGCTCTACAACCGAGCGAAGCAAACCATCATCCTGACCCGGCAGTTCCGGTTTCCCACGTTTGTGAATGGTTCGCCGGATGGCATGTTGGTGGAGGCATGTGCGGGCCTGCTGGACCAGGATGATCCGGTCACCTGCATCCGCCGCGAGGCCGAGGAGGAAACCGGCTACCAGATCAACGATGTTCGCAAGGTGTTTGAGGCCTACATGAGCCCCGGCTCGGTGACCGAGCGTCTGTACTTCTTTGTGGGTGAGTATGCGGACAGCGACAAGGTGTCTGAGGGCGGCGGGCATCACCACGAAGGTGAAGACATTGAGGTGCTGGAGCTCGGGCTGGACGAGGCCTTGGCGCAGGTGGCCGCGGGCACGATCTGCGATGGCAAGACCATCATGCTCCTGCAATACGCCAAGCTGCATGGCCTGCTGGCGTCCTGAATATCAGACGCAGCGCTGACTGCTAAATTCCCCCTGACGGCCAGAGCAGGGGGAACTCGTTACCCACGTACAGCGTGAGTCGCTGGCAACTTGCGCTAATCGTTAGCGGACTTAGTCCAAACGGCTACGATGCCGCGCCACTTGCGCCCGGACCTGCGCCGGTGCGGTACCGCCCAGGATGTTGCGGGCGTTGAGCGAGCCACGCAGGCTCAGGCACTCGTACACATCTTTCTCAATGCTGGCGTGGAAGCCTTGCAGCACTTCGAGTGGCAGCTCCGACAGATCACAGGCGTGCGACTGGGCCGCCTTCACGGCGTGGGCCACCGTCTCGTGCGCATCGCGGAAAGGCAGGCCCTTCTTCACCAAATAGTCAGCCAAGTCAGTGGCGGTGGCATAGCCCTTGAGGGCGGCGCGCTCCATGGCTTCTGCGTTCACGCTGATGCCACCTTCTTTTTTGCCGGTCGCTGCGTTCACCTGTCCGCCAATCATCTCAGAGAAGATACGCAGCGTGTCCTTCAGGGTGTCTACCGTGTCGAACAGCGGCTCTTTGTCTTCCTGGTTGTCCTTGTTGTAGGCCAGGGGTTGGCCCTTCATCAGGGTGATCAGGCCCATGAGGTGGCCGACCACGCGGCCGGTTTTGCCGCGTGCCAGCTCGGGCACGTCGGGGTTTTTCTTCTGCGGCATGATCGACGAGCCGGTGGTGAAGCGGTCGGCAATTTTGATGAAGCCAAAGTTCTGGCTCATCCAGATGATGAGCTCTTCGCTCATGCGGCTGATGTGCACCATGGTCAGGCTGGCGGCGCTGGTGAATTCGATGGCGAAGTCGCGGTCACTCACAGCGTCCAGGCTGTTCTGGCACACGCCGTCCATAGCCAGTGTCTTGGCCACACGCTCGCGGTCCAGCGGGTAGCTGGTGCCGGCCAAAGCAGCGGAGCCCAAAGGCAGGCGGTTGGTGCGGCGGCGCACTTCGCTAAAGCGCTCAGCATCGCGGCTGAACATTTCCACATAGGCCAGCATGTGGTGGCCAAAGCTCACCGGCTGGGCCACTTGCAGGTGGGTGAAGCCGGGCAAGATGACTTCGGCATTGGCTTCGGCCACATCCACCAGCGACTTTTGCAGGTCTACCAGCAGCTCGCCGATCAGGTCAATTTCGCTGCGCAGCCAAAGGCGCACGTCGGTGGCGACCTGGTCGTTGCGGCTGCGGCCGGTGTGCAGGCGTTTGCCGGCGTCGCCCACCAGTTGGGTCAGGCGCGCTTCGATGTTGAGGTGCACGTCTTCCAGGTCCAGCTTCCATTCAAAGGCGCCGGATTCGATTTCGCCCCAGATTTGCGCCATGCCTTTTTGGATAGAGGCATGGTCGTCGGCGCTGATGATGCCTTGCGCGGCCAGCATTTCGGCGTGCGCCAGGCTACCGGTGATGTCGGCCTGCCAGAGGCGCTTGTCGAAAAACACGCTGGAGGTGTAGCGCTTGACCAGGTCGCTCATGGGCTCGGAAAACAGCGCGGACCACGCTTGGGACTTTTTATCGAATTGGTTTTGTGACATGGAAAGCGCTTTTCAGGAATGGAGTCAAAATCCGGTGGACATGAACGACAACCAAATATTATCGACGTTCCACGAACTCACCCCAGCGGTGCCGGCTGCGCAGCCTGCGCCGGTGTTGGTGTTTGACGCCTGCCACATCGGTGTGGTGCTGCGTGCGGTGTTGTTTGTGGAAGTGTCGCTCGCGGTGGTCTGTATGTATGGCGCGACCAGCCTGTGGGATTGGGTGGCTCGCGTAGCGCTGGTCACCGGCGCCGCACTGCCGGGCACCTTGGCATGGTTGCTATCAGCCTGTATTGCCAAGCGCTGGTTGGGTGCCATGCCCCGGGCAGCGCAGTACGCATTGGCCATTACGCTAGGTGGTGTGGCCGGTTTGTATGGCTGCGGGCTGCTGGCCTTGACGGGCCTGCTGGAGAGTCCGCCTTGGGTGTCCAGCCTGTTCTCCGGGGCCGTGTTGTCCAGCTTGCTAGTGGCGGCACTGGTGATGCGCGCCAAAGGCCGCACCCCGGCCGATACCGCAGCTCGCTTGGCGGAGCTGCAGTCGCGCATCCGCCCGCATTTTTTGTTTAACACCCTCAATAGCGCGATCGCGCTGGTGCGCGCCGAGCCTGCCAAGGCCGAAGCCTTGTTGGAAGACCTGAGTGACCTGTTCCGACATGCGCTCAAAGACCCGAGCAGCTCGGTCACTTTGGGCGAAGAGTTGGCGCTGGCACAGCGCTACCTTGCCATTGAGCAAGTCCGGTTTGGGGAGCGCCTGCGGGTGCAATGGGAGTTGGACCCGCGGGCAGATCGCGCCCAATTGCCGCCGCTGATTTTGCAACCGCTGGTGGAAAATGCGGTCTGCCACGGCGTGGAGCCGAGCCCTGTGGGCGCGGATATCAAAATATCGACCCGTTGCAAGGGGTCGGTGGTGGTGATCAAGGTCACCAATTCGGTGCCCGCCGGGCAGGGCGCGCGCGGCCATGGCCTGGCACTGAACAATGTGCAGGAGCGCCTGGCTTTGTTGCATGATGTGCAGGGCCAGTTTAAAAGCGGCCTGATAAACGGGGTGTACCAAGTGCGTATGGAGGTGCCTTTATGACTGCAATGCAGCCTGACAACCCTCTGAGGATCATGCTGGTGGATGACGAGCCTTTGGCGCGGGCGCGTTTGCGAACGCTGCTGGGCGACTGCAACGATCCGGCGGTTCACGTGGCAGCAGAGGCACCCAATGCAGAAGTTGCAGCACCCTTGCTGCGCGAACACCCAGTGGATGTGGTGCTGCTGGACATCCGCATGCCGGGTGACAGTGGCTTGAAACTGGCCAGCACCTTGCGCAGCTTGCAAAGCCCCCCGGCGATCGTGTTTGTGACCGCCCATGCCGAACACGCGGTAGCCGCCTTTGACCTTGAAGCGGTGGATTACCTGACCAAGCCGGTTCGCCTGGAGCGCCTGCAGCTGGCGCTACAAAAAGCAGAGCGATACGTGCAGGCGAATAGAGGGCTGCAGGCCAATTTGGCTACTGAAGAGGTACTGGTGATTCAGGAGCGCAACCGCACTGAGCGGGTGCCTCTGTCGCGGGTGCTGTATTTCAAGGCTGAGCTCAAGTACATCACGGTGCGCACCGCTAACCGAAGCTACATCCTGGACGGGGCGCTCAACGACCTTGAAGAGAAGTTTGGTCAACAATTTATCCGCATCCACCGCAATGCCTTGGTCGCCCGCAAAATGGTGCGGTCCTTGGAGAAGCACTTTGATGCCGAAGAGGGCGAAGGTTGGGCGGTGCGGTTGCAGGGGCTAGATGAGCTGCTGTCCGTATCGCGCCGGCAATTGTCGACCGTCAGAGGGGTGCTTTCTCAATGAGTCTTCGTCGTGCTTTGGTGTTGGGATCGTTGGGCAGTGCTCTGCTGCCGCTTGCCTATGCGAAACAAGGAGCGATCAAAGTACAGATTGGGGCTGAAGACGATTGGCGCCCCTACGCCTACACCTTGTCGGGCAAGCCAATGGGCTTTTCAGTGGAGCTGGTGCAGGCGGCGTGGGCGGCGGCCGGCGTCGAGGTGGAGTTGGTGGCCCTGCCGTATGCCCGCTGTATGCGCGAGGTCGAGGCGGGCAAGCTCCCCGCGTGTTTCAACACCCTGCGTGATTCGCGCACCGAAGACAAATACCTCTGGCACCGCCACCCCTTGTTTCGCGCCCGGATCGGGATTTACGGTCGCGCAGACGGCCCATCAGAGCCGGTGAACCTGCAAAGCCTTAAGGGAAAGCGCATCGGTGTCACCAATGGCTATGACTACGGCAGCGCCTTTGATGATGACCCTGCCATGGTGCGCGATGTGGCCAACTCGGACCTCACCTCGTTGCGCAAGCTGGTTGCCGGGCGGGTGGACTATGCCTTGGTATATGACCGGGTGGCCAACGAAATCGCGGTGAATAACCAAGCGCTGGGCCAGCAGTTCCGCTTGCGCGGAACGCTGCTGGAAACGGGGCTGTACCTGTCTTTCTCCAAGCGTTTCGATGGCGCTGCGGCGCTGGTGCAAAAGTTCGATGCCGGTCTGGAGACGATTCGCAAAAACGGGGAATACGCGCGCATTGAAGCCCGCTGGCGTTAGTCGATGCGCCACCCCATAAAAAAAGGGCCCGAGGGCCCTTTTTGCTTTTTGGAAAACACCGGTCAGCCGGTGTTGCGCAGTCCGGCGGCGATGCCGTTGATCGAGATATGGATCCCGCGCTGCACCCGTTCGTCGGCCTTGCCCTCGCGGTAGCGGCGCACCAGTTCCACCTGCAGGTGGTGCAAGGGGTCGATGTACGGGAAGCGGTGACGGATCGAACGCTGCAACGCCGCGTTGTTGGCCAAGCGGTTTTTCTCGCCGGTGATGGTGGCGAGCGCCTGCGCGGTGCTGTGCCATTCGGCTTCGATGGCGCTGAAGATTTTCTTGCGCAGTCGGGCATCGCTGACCAACTCGGAGTAGCGGGAGGCCAGTGCCAAATCGCTCTTGGCCATGACCATGTCCATGTTGGACAGCAGGGTGCCGAAAAACGGCCACTGCTTGTACATTTTTTGCAGGAGCGCCACGCGTTCTTTTTGCTCTGCAGCCGTGCCGGAACCGACGAATTTTTGCACTGCCGAGCCAAACCCGAACCAACCGGGCAGAGTCAAGCGGCATTGGCCCCAGCTGAAGCCCCAGGGAATCGCGCGCAGGTCTTCAATCCGCTGTGAGGCCTTGCGAGACGCAGGGCGCGAGCCGATGTTGAGTTCGGCAATTTCGCGCAAAGGCGTTGAGCTGAAGAAGTACTCGGTGAAACCGGGGGTTTCATACACCAGGGCGCGGTAGGCCGCCATGCTGTTGCCGGAGAGCTCTGCCGCTGCTTCCAGGAAGGCCTTGGTGGCCGACTTGGTGGGTTGCAGCAAAGTTGCTTCCAGCGTGGCTGCGACCAGGGTTTCGAGGTTGCGTCGGCCGATTTCAGGGTTGGCGTATTTGGAGCCGATCACTTCGCCTTGCTCGGTCAAGCGGATCTGGCCACGCACGGTGCCGGGGGGCTGGGCCAAGATGGCCTGGTAGCTCGGGCCGCCGCCGCGACCCACGGTGCCGCCGCGGCCGTGGAACATGCGCAGCTGGATTTTGTGCTGGGCAGCCAGCACGTCAAACAATTCGACCAAGGCGATCTCGGCCCGGTACAGCTCCCAGTTGCTGGTGAAGATGCCACCGTCCTTGTTGGAGTCGGAGTAGCCCAGCATGATGTCTTGCTCGCCACCGCTGCGCTTGACCAAATCGGCCACACCCGTCAGTGCATAGAACTCCCGCATGATGGGCGCGGCATTGCGCAGGTCTTCAATCGTTTCGAACAGGGGCACCACGATCAGGTCGGAAATACCCGCCGCATCCAGGGTGCCGCGCATCAGGCCGACTTCTTTCTGCAGCAGCAGCACCTCGAGCAAGTCGCTCACGGTTTCGGTGTGGCTGATGATGTAGTGGCGGATCGCCTCGACGCCAAAGCGCTCGCGCATAACCTTGGCCATGGCAAAAATGGCGAGCTCGCCTTGGGCATGTGCCGAGTATTCCGCGCCGTGGACCCGCAGCGGGCGTGCGTCGTTGAGCAGGCCCATCAGCAGGGCACGCTTGGCATCTTCTGACAGGCTGCTGTAGTTGGCGTGCACACGGGCAGTGGCCAGCAGTTCTGCCACCACTTCTTCGTGCTTGTCAGAGCTCTGGCGCAAATCAACCGTGGCCAGGTGGAAGCCAAACACTTCCACCGCGCGGATCAGGGGGTGCAGCCGCTGTGCTGTCAGTGCGCCACCGTGGTTGGCCTTGAGGGAGGTCTCAATCACCCGCAAGTCGGCCACAAAGTCCTCGGCCAGCAGGTAGGGGTTTTGCGGTGCTACCGCATGGCGGGCAGCTTCGGTGCCGGTCAGGTCGGACAAGGTGGCGGCCAGGCGTGCATACATGCCGGTCAGGGCGCGGCGGTAGGGCTCGTCTTTGCGGTGGGCGTTCTGGTCCGGGGAGCGCTCAGCCAGCGCTTGCATTTCGGGGGTGCAGTCGGCCAGCATGGCGGAGATGGAGAGCTCACCGCCCAGGTAGTGCACCTCGGTCAGGTAGTGGCGCAGTGCCACTTCCGCCTGGCGGCGCAGGGCGTATTCCAGGGTCTGGGCGCTGACGTTGGGGTTACCGTCGCGGTCGCCACCAATCCACTGGCCCATGCGCAAAAAGCTGTGCACCGGTTGGTTGCCCAGCATGCTTTCGAGCTCGGCATACAGCTTGGGAATCTCGCGCAAAAACGTGGATTCGTAATAGCTCAAGGCGTTCTCGATCTCGTCGGCCACGGTGAGCTTGGAGAAGCGCAGCAAGCGGGTTTGCCAGAGCTGCATCACGCGGGCGCGCATCTGAGCTTCGTTGGCGGCCAGCTCTTTGGGGGTGAGTGCGTCTTTCTTGCTGTCGACGGTGCCGGCGCGCTGCTTGATCTCGTCGCGCTGGGTCAGCAGCTGGGCGATGTCGCGCTCGGCATCCAGAATGCTTTTACGCTGCACTTCGGTGGGGTGGGCGGTGAGCACCGGAGACACAAAGCTCTGGGCTAGGGTGTTCGAAATCGCTTTGGGCGCAATGCCGGCCCAGCGCAGGCGGGACATGGCGACTTCAATGCTGCCCTCTTGGGTATCACCCGCACGCTCGTGCACTGCACGGCGACGGATGTGGTGGCGGTCTTCGGCTAGGTTGGCCAGGTGCGAGAAATACGTAAAAGCGCGAATCACGCTCACGGTCTGGTCGCCAGAGAGGCTCTTGAGCAGCTTCTTGAGGGCCTTGTCGGCTTCCTGGTCGGCATCGCGACGGAAGGCGACAGACAGCGTACGGATTTTCTCAATCAGCTCGTAGGCATCCACACCTTCTTGCTCTCTGATTACATCCCCCAAAATGCGCCCAAGGAGGCGGATGTCTTCTACCAAGGGACGCTCGTTGTCTTTTGTGCGCTTGGCCGTTTCTGCGGCAGGTGCTTTATTCATAGGTCTGGGAGTGGGGTGGGGGAGGCTTCAGGTGAAGCAAGGAACGCGCCCATGCTAGCATCGAAGCCATATTTTGGATTACAGCCGAGTTACGATTTTGCCCACCTTTACGATCGCCACCCGAGAGAGCCGATTGGCGCTTTGGCAGGCTGAACATGTTCAGTCTTTATTAGAAAAAAACGGGTCAACGGTGGCCCTCTTGGGGATGACCACCAAAGGCGATCAGATCCTCGATCGCTCGCTCAGCAAAGTCGGTGGCAAAGGCCTGTTCGTCAAAGAGCTGGAGGTCGCCCTCGAAGAGGGCCGTGCCGACCTTGCAGTCCATTCCCTCAAAGATGTGCCGATGGAGCTGCCCGAAGGCTTTGTGCTGGCCTGCGTGATGGAGCGGGAAGACCCCCGCGATGCGTGGGTGTCCAGCACCTACGCCAGTGTGTTGGATCTGCCAACCGGCGCCATCGTCGGGACCTCGAGTTTGCGACGTGTGGCCCTTTTGCGCGCCATGCGCCCCGATCTGAAGATTGAGCCTTTGCGTGGCAACCTCGACACCCGATTGCGCAAGCTCGACGAAGGCCTGTACGACGGCATCGTTCTGGCGGCAGCCGGCCTGAAGCGCTTGGGTTTGGAGGCGCGTATTCGCGCGGTTTTTGAGCCTGAGCAGATGCTGCCCGCGGCCGGGCAAGGTGCCTTGGGCATCGAGATCAGGAGCGACCGTGCAGATGTGGCAGGCGCCTTGCAGCACCTGGTGCACACACCCACTTGGCTGGCGGTGTCCGCCGAGCGGGCGGTGAGCCGCATGATGGGCGGGAGTTGCTCGATGCCGTTGGCGGCTTATGCCCAGTTTGACGGTGAGCAATTGCGTATCCGGGCGGCTTGGGGCGATGCCGATGGCGTCCAGCCTGTGGTGTACGCGCACGCCAGTGGCCGTGTGGTCGACACCGCGTCGGCCATTGCGCTGGGTGAACAGGTCGCGCTTGCGTTGCAAGAAGGCGTGCGGGCGCAAACCGCCTAAGGCCGCGATGCGCGTCGTCATTACCCGGCCTCAATCGGAAGCTGCACCGTGGCTCAAGGCACTTGCGGACGCCGGCTATCAGGCCGAATCCTTGCCCTTGATTGATATCCAAGCTGCGGCAGCAGTCGCGCCGCTCAGCGCGGCATGGGAGCGCTTGGGCAGCTTCGATGCCGCCATGTTTGTCAGCCGTAACGCGGTGCACTATTTTTTCGAACAAAAAACAATGGTGGCGACCGTGTTTACTGCGGGATCAGCTATCAAAACAAGAGCATTTGTGACGGGGCCCGGAAGCTATTCAGCGCTGCTGAAAGTCGGCGCCCAAGCGGCATGCATTGATGCGCCGGACCATGAAGGCGGCCAATTCGATTCCGAAGCCTTGTGGGACGTGGTGTCCGCTCGAGTGGTGCCCGGTTACCGCGTGCTGGTGGTTCGCGGCACCACGGTGGATGCAGGCGCCAGCGATGAAGGGTTCGGTCGGGATTGGTTTGCCCGCCAGGTGAAAAGCGCCGGCGGCGAGGTGGAGTTCGTCGTTGCCTACCAGCGACAACGCCCGGTGTGGGGTGCGGACGCACTGGCCTTCGCCAAGCGCGCTGCCGCAGACGGCACAGTGTGGGTGTTCAGCAGCTCGGAAGCAGTGCGCAATTTGCAGGCCTGCTGCCCGGACGGAGACTGGAGCCGGGCCAAAGCCGTGGTGACCCATGCCCGCATTGAAACTGCCGCATTGGAAGCGGGCTTTGGGCAGGTTTTGCAGGCGAAACCTGTGCTGGGCGCGCTGTTGGCCTCGATAGAATCCCTGCAATGAACTCTGAAGCCCCCGAGCCTATTGCCAAGGATGCCGCACCTGCGGTTGGAGTGACTCCCATTGCGAAGCTGGCGGAGCCCCATCGTTGGTTGGGGGTTGTTGCCTTGGTGGCAGCCGCCGGCGCAATCGGCAGCGGGATGTTGTGGCAGAAGCTCGGCCAGGTCCAGGAGCAGTTGGCCCGCCAGACGGCGGATTCCGACGCGCAAGCCGGCGAAGCGCGGAGCACCGCCAAGCAGGCGCAAGAGCTCGCGATTGAAACCGCCGCCAAAATTGCCGTGCTGGATGCGCGCTTGAGCGAGGTGACACTGCAGCGCACGCAACTCGAAGAGCTGATCCAAAGTCTCTCGCGCTCACGCGACGAAAACCTGGTAGTCGACATGGAGTCGGGCTTGCGCCTGGCTCAGCAACAAGCGCAGCTCACCGGAAGTGTCGAGCCTTTGTTGACGGCGCTGAAGTCCGCGGAACAGCGGGTCAACCGCGCCGCGCAGCCGCGCCTGGCGCCGATCCAGCGCGCTATTGCCAAAGACATTGCACGTATTAAAAACACCGCGCTCTCAGACACCCCGGCCATGCTGCTCAAGCTGGACGAGTTGGTGTCTTTGGCGGATGAAATTCCGGTCAGCAATGCGCTGCCCTCGGCTAAAACTCCGCCGGTTTTGGAACGTCAGGCCCAAGAGTCTCTGCCAGGTTGGTGGGGGCGTGTCGGTGTCGTGATCCGTGACGAAGTGCGAGGCCTGGTGCGGGTGAGCAAGATCGACAGCCCGGATGCCGCCTTGTTGTCCCCGGAGCAGGCGTTCTTCGTGCGCGAAAACTTCAAGCTGAAGGTGCTGAACGCGCGCTTGGGTTTGCTGGCTCGCCAAACCGAAGCTGCCCGTGCAGATTTGTCTGCGGCCTCTGGCTCGCTGACCCGGTTTTTTGATGGCTCGTCCCGCAAAACACAGGCGGCCCAGGCTGCCTTGCAGGTGCTGCAGTCTCAAATGCGCACCCTCGAGGTGCCGCGGGTGGACGATACCTTGGCCGCCTTGGCTACGGCAGCGGCGGGGCGCTGATCATGCGGTTTGCGCTTTGGTTGATCGCCCTGTTTTGCGTGGCTGTGGTGTCTGCACTTTTCGCAGGAAATAACCATGGCACGGTCACCTTGTTCTGGCCGCCTCACCGTATCGACTTGTCGCTGAACCTCGTGTTGCTCGGCTTGGCACTGCTTTTTGTGACCTTGCATCTGGCCTTGCGTGCTTTGTCGGGACTGTTCAGCATTCCGCAGCAGGCACGTCGCTGGCGGCTCTCCTACAAAGAGCGGAGCATTTACTCCGGCCTGTTGGACACCATTTCCCATTTGGTGGCGGGCCGGTTTGTGCGGGCCCGCAAAGCCGCGGAGGTGGTGGTGGCGATTGAAGACGCGATGTTGGCCAGTGGCGATGCCTTGCCGGATGCCGCGCGCTTGCGCACATTGGCGCACCTGCTGGCTGCCGAGAGTGCCCATGCCCTGCAAGACCGAAGCCTCCGTGAGGCGCACTTTGAAAACGCACTTGCAGAGGCCAGCAGCAAAGAGGCTGGTGACTTACGGGATGGGGTTCAGTTGCGTGCAGCGCGTTGGGCTCTGGAGGATCGCGATTCAGCCGGTGCCGTGCGCTGGCTGGAGCAATTGCCCGTCGGCACGGCTCGGCGCACCATTGCACTGCGCTTACGCTTTAAAGCAGCGCGCCAGGCCCGAAATACCCGCGTGGCGCTGGATGCAGCCCGAGTGCTGACCAAACACCGGGCATTCTCGGAAGTGGCGGGAGCCGGCATTGTGCGTGGGCTGGCCCTTGAGATGCTGCGCAACGCGCACGATGCTGCGCAGCTGTCGCAGGCGTGGGCGTCTTTGGAATTGTCCGAGCGACAGCAACCGGATGTGGCGCTGGAGGCTGCGCAACGCTTGCTCGGCGTGCAAGGTGATCCTGCGGTGGCACGTCTCTGGGTGTTGCCCCTGTGGGAGTCGCAAGGCCATAGCCTGACCACCGATCAACGGGTGCGGCTGACCGGTATTTTGGAAACCAGTTTCGGTGCCAGCGAGGCCTTGCCTGACGCGGCTTGGCTTGCCCGCATCGAGCAGGCGCAAATGGCGCTGCCCGGTGATCCCTTGCTGCAGTACCTGGCCGGCGTGATGTGTGTTCGCTTGTCGCTGTGGGGCAAAGCGCAGGCTTTGTTGAAACAGTCCATCCCGCTGCTCAAGGATGCCGGTTTGAAGCGTCGGGCCTTGTTGGCCTTGGCCGATCTGGCCGAACACCGCATGGACACCAAGGCGGCAGCAGAGGCTTACAAAGCGGCTGCAAGGGCGTAAACCCATGGTGACGCCGCAAGGCGTTGGGGCTATTATGGTTTCATGGCCTCACTTATTGAACACCTCATCAAGCTCACGGATCACCGCGACCGCGATCTGCTGGAGCTCACCCTCTCCAAAGCCCTGATTGACTTGGTGCCTATCCAGCGGGTGCTGGTATCCAAGGTTGTCAGCGAAGAGGGCGTCAAACGCTGGATGGATGTCACCGTGCTCGATGCACGCGGTGGTGGCAAAGTGGTAGATCCCTTGCGCGTGGACTTTCAAACCCTGCCTATGCTGGAGGACAACCGGGACCGCTTGCATTGCATCCAACGTCGTGAACGCGTCGAAATTGCCTGGGCGGGCGAGGACGGACCACGAATTACCTATTTGCCGCTATTTGCTGACCCGGTGGCCGACGTGGAGGGCGTGCTGGAAATCCATTCGGCCAGTGCGCTGCTCGACGAGCAGCTCATGGTGATTGCGGATGTGTCGCGTGTTTTTCGCAATATGTACCGGTTGCTGGCCTACAGCGATCGGGATGCCTTGACGGGTCTGCTCAACCGCAAGTCTCTGGATGACACGTTTTACAGCGCCGTCCTTGAAGAGTTGGGCGAGATGCAGGATGCGGCAGCCGAAGCCCGCCAGATCGTGTTGGCAGCGGGGCAGGAGCGCCGGCACCGGGTGCCTCCCAACTATTGGCTGGGCACCATCTGTGTAGATAACTTCGGCACGATCAACGACCATCATGGGCACCTGATCGCAGAGGAGGTGCTGCTCTTGGTCGCGCGCATCATGAACAACACCTTCCGCACCTACGATCGTTTGTACCGATTCGGGGGGAGCAGTTCGCGGTGTTGATGCATTGCCCCGATGAGGCCTTGGTGCTTGCGGCATTTGAGCGGTTCCGGGCCAATATCGAGAAATTCAATTTCCCACAGGTGGGTCATTTGACGATTTGCGGCGGCTTCACCCGGGTGACGCCTGATGATTCGCCAAACACTGCCCTGGAGCGCGCAGAGCGCGCGGTTGACTATGGGCAGCACCACGGCCGGAACAAGGTCTTCAGCCATGCGGAACTCGTGCGTAAAGGCTTTTTTGCCGAGGCCCTGAAAATCGGTGCGGTGGATATTTTTTAGTGAGATATTGCCGGTAATCCGGCATAAAAAAGGGCACCTCGGTGCCCTTTTTTTATGAACAGTCACCGCGCATGGCGGTGACTGGACTGGCAGCTTAAGCCGTTTGATCGTTCTCAAACGGAAGCTTCATGTCACGCAGATCGCGACGGGTCTCGACCAACACCAAGGGGCGGTCGTCAAGCTCCACAGGAGCAGGACGCTCGCGGGGGACGTGCACTGGCTTGGGTTCGGCGGCAATCGCAGCTTGCACGGCTGCGATTTTGTCTGCATCCGAGTTCACCCATTGCAGGCCAGAGCTGCTGGCCACTTCCACCAAGGCAGCGGTCGGCAGGCTGTAGCCTGCCACTTTGGGCATGCGTCCGGCAGGTGCCGCTTCCGCTACCTGGGCGGGCGCTGGCGCTACGGGTGCTGCGACAGGCGCTGCAGCTACCGGTGCGGGTGCGCTTACCTCAGCGGCCACTGGTGCGGCGGCTTGCGGTGCCACAGTCACGGCCACGGCTTCCGGAGCAGCACTCGCCTCGGGCGCCACTGCTGCGGCTTCTGCACCGTCGATCGCGTTGCGCTGACCATTTTCACCACGGGGGCCGCGGTTGCCACGGTCACGACCGTAGCGGTCACGCGAGCGGCGTTCACGCGGTTCCTGCGCAGCACCGTTGTCGGCGGCAGCTTCGCCAGTAGCGACGGCTTCAGCGACTTCGTTGCCGGTAGCGTCAGTCACGGCTGCTTGTGGCGCTTGACCTTCGTCCTGGCGTGGCGCCCGGTCGTTGCGGCGTCCACGGCCACGGCCATTGCGGCCTTCGCGTGGTTCGCGTCCTTCAGCGCTTGGGTCTGCTGCGGGCACTGCACCCTCTGTCAGCGCTTGGGGCGCTACTACTTCGCTGGTGGGCTCCGTAGCGCGTACGTCTGTGCGCTCGCCGTTGCGCGGTCCGCGGTTGCCGCGTTCGTTGCGGTTGCCGCGCTCCTGGCGGCCTTCGCGGGGCTGCTGAGTGCCACCTTGGTCGGCCTGAACGCTGACCTCAGGGTTGACCGCTTTGGCTTGTTCGGCGTCCATGCGATCTTGGCGGGGGGCTTGGTTGCGTTCGTCGCGCTCATTACGGGCACCCCGTTCGCCACGCTCGGGGCGTGCATTGCGGTCACCGCGCTCATTGCGGTTGCCACGGTCATTGCGCTCGCCGCGGCTGTCTGGGCGGGCATCGGTACGTGCTTCGCCACGGCCTTCCGTATTGCGTTCGCCACGCTGGTTGCGGCCGCCGTTACGGCCACCATCGCGGCCTGGACGAGCTTCGCGCTTCTCTTCTGTCTTGACCGGAGCCGGGGCCACAGGGGCTGGAGCGGCAGCGGGAGCTGCAAACAAAGACTTGAGCCAAGCAAAGAAGCCTGTAGGTGCCGGGGCCGCTGCAACCGGAGCTGCGGGCGCTGCTATCACCTTGACGGGTTCTGGCTTAGGAGGCGCGATCGGTGCGGGGGCATCAGGCAACACGCCCTTGATGACGGGCGTTTGCTTGTTGGTCGGCTCTTGGGAGCGACGGGTCACACCTGTGCCTTCTTCCATGTCGTCAGCCATCTTGTAGCTGGCTTCGATGTGGTCGAGGCGTGGGTCGTCGTGCTTCAAGCGCTCAAGCTTGTAGTTGGGCGTTTCCAGGGTCTTGTTGGGCACCATCAACACATTGATGCGTTGCTTCAACTCGATCTTGGCAATTTCGGTGCGCTTTTCATTCAATAGGAACGAAGCCACTTCCACGGGAACCTGACACAGCACCGAGGCGGTGTTGTCTTTGAGAGACTCTTCCTGGATGATGCGCAAAATTTGCAAGGCGCTGGACTCAGTGTCACGGATGTGGCCGGAACCACCGCAACGCGGGCAGGGGATGGACGCACCTTCGGACAAGGCCGGGCGCAGGCGCTGGCGGCTCATTTCCATCAAACCGAACTTGGAGATGGTGCCGAACTGCACGCGGGCACGGTCCTGGCGCAGGGCGTCGCGCAAGCGGTTTTCCACTTCGCGGCGGTTGCGGGACTCTTCCATGTCGATAAAGTCGATCACGATCAAGCCACCCAAGTCGCGCAGGCGCATCTGGCGGGCCACTTCGTCAGCGGCTTCTAGGTTGGTTCGGGTCGCGGTTTCTTCGATGTCGCCGCCCTTGATGGCGCGGGCCGAGTTCACGTCCACCGACACCAAAGCTTCGGTGTGGTCGATCACGATGGCGCCGCCCGAAGGCAATGTCACGGTGCGGGCGTAAGCTGACTCGATTTGGTGTTCGATCTGGAAGCGGCTGAACAGCGGCGCGTCGTCGCGGTAGCGCTTCACGCGGGCTGCGTGCTCAGGCATCACGTGGGCCATGAACTGCTGGGCCTGCTCGTACACGTCGTCGGTGTCGATCAGGATGTCGCCGATGTCGTTGTTGAAGTAGTCGCGGATCGCGCGGATCACGAGGCTGGATTCCTGGTAAATCAGGAAAGCACCCTTGGCACCCTTGGCAGCGCCGTCGATGGCACCCCAGAGTTTCAACAGGTAGTTCAAATCCCACTGCAGTTCGGGCGCGCTGCGGCCGATGCCGGCTGTGCGGGCGATGATGGACATGCCGTTGGGGTATTCCAACTGGTCCATGTTTTCTTTGAGTTCAGCACGGTCGTCGCCCTCGATACGGCGGCTGACGCCACCGCCACGGGGGTTATTGGGCATCAGCACGACGTAGCGGCCGGCCAGAGAGATGAAGGTGGTCAGGGCTGCGCCCTTGTTGCCACGCTCTTCTTTTTCGACCTGAACCAGCAGTTCCTGGCCCTCGCGGATCGCGTCCTGGATGCGGGCATTGCTCGCAGACACGCCTTGCTGGAAATACTGCTTCGAGATTTCCTTGAAAGGCAGGAAGCCGTGGCGGTCTTCACCGTAGTCCACAAAACAGGCTTCTAGGGACGGCTCTACGCGGGTAACGACCGCTTTGTAGATGTTGCCTTTGCGTTGTTCGCGGCCTTCAATTTCGATTTCGTAGTCGAGGAGTTTTTGTCCGTCGACGATAGCCAAGCGGCGTTCTTCAGCCTGCGTGGCGTTGATCAGCATCCGTTTCATGGATTGCATCCTTCTTCAATTAGTACATGCCCGGTGGGGGCTCACGAAGTCGGACTGACGAATTGAAGTGAGGAGGAATTGCCGGAGAACTTCAGGTTACACGAGGTGTCGAAGCGTAGGCGCGTGGATGGGGACGAGGGAATGCGTTTGTGAACTCGCTACAAAAATGCTAGCTGGTTGCGCAGGTATTACCGGGGCTGCAGGCCGATTTGTGCCACCAAACGGGGCGTAAACGCTCCGCAGGCACAAGGTGATCAGGCTTAGCAACACAAACATCTCGTTTCATTCCGCCCGCCAACCGTGGGTTGGCAGACTTGGGGTATTCCGTATCAGGGTTTCAATTCGTCGGCTTGACCGTGTGGTGTCGCTGCCATCACAGGCAGGTGGCGTGTGATTTACAGCTGGCGCCAAACGGGGACTTCGACCTTCCAGCGCTGCGTTCAGTGGGGTGTGGACTAAACTCCAGACAAATCAACCACTTACGGCGCGTCGCTAGTGAAACACATTATAGGGGGCAAAGAGCCCTCAACGGCCCCCCTGGCCAACACCCAAGTCAAATCCGTGACGGTGGATGAAGACAGCGCTGGCCAGCGCCTCGACAACTTCCTGATGCGGGAGCTCAAGGGCGTCCCCAAGACCCACGTTTACCGCATCATCCGCAGCGGCGAAGTCCGCGTAAACAAAGGCCGCGCCAGCGCCGACACCCGCATTGCCGCGGGCGACCTTATCCGCCTGCCACCGGTGCGCACGTCCGAGCGTGCAGACCAGAAAACAGCTGCGATGGCCGAGCAGGCTCACCGCTTTGTGCCCGCCAAGGACTTCCCGGTGCT
Source organism: Rhodoferax potami (assembly GCF_032193805.1). Taxonomy (NCBI): domain Bacteria; kingdom Pseudomonadati; phylum Pseudomonadota; class Betaproteobacteria; order Burkholderiales; family Comamonadaceae; genus Rhodoferax; species Rhodoferax potami. The sequence goes on from NZ_JAVBIK010000001.1 coordinate 3,039,273, forward strand.
ATTTGAAGATGACCATTTTCTGGCGGTGAACAAACCGGCAGGCGTGGCGGTGCATGGCGGTTCAGGGGTGAGTTTTGGGGTGATTGAGCAATTGCGCATGGCACGCCCCAAGGCGACGTTTCTGGAGCTGGTGCACCGGCTGGACCGGGAAACCAGCGGCATTCTGCTGGTCGCCAAGAAACGCAGCGCCTTGAAGAACTTGCAAGACCAGTTCCGCGAACGCGAGACTGGCAAAACCTATCTGGCTCTGGTGGCAGGGCAGTGGCCGGCTGAATAAGAAGGTCTTGGACAAGTCTTTGCAGAAATACCTGCTGCCGGATGGTGAGCGCCGTGTCCGCGTGGTGGCCAAAGACCATGCGGACGCCATGCCGTCCTTGAGTTTGGTCAAGGTGCATTCGGTCACGCCCGCGGCTTGCGTTGCGCAAACGCCGCAGCAAAAGGCTTATTCCTTGTTGGAGGTGACGATCAAGACCGGTCGCACCCACCAGATCCGGGTGCACTTGGCCTCGGAAGGCATGGGCATTGTGGGCGATGACAAATATGGCGATTTCGAGCTGAACAAGGCGCTGGCCCGTGACGAAGGGCTCGTGCCGCTCAAGCGCATGTTTTTGCACGCCTGGCGATTCCAGTGCAACCACCCGGCGACCGGTGAGCGCGTGGCCCTGCAGACCGACCTGCCGCCCGAGCTTGCCCGTTTTCTGCTGCAGGCCATTCCTGAAGAACCGGGCGCGATGGCACCGGTTCAGGGTTAAATCGAGGCATGAATTCCACCGCTTTCCGCCCCCGCCGTTTTGATCTGATCGCATTCGATTGGGATGGCACCTTGTTTGACTCCACCGCCCTCATTACCCGCTGCATCCAGCTGGCGGTGCAGGATGTAGGGGGCACCGTTCCCAGCGACAAGGATGCGTCCTATGTCATTGGTATGGGCCTGATGCAAGCATTGGCCCATGCCGCGCCGGATGTGCCGGCTGACAAATACCCGCTGTTAGGTGCACGCTACAAGCACCACTACAGCGTGCACCAGAACGACATCACCCTGTTTACAGGTGTGCTGGAGATGCTGGATCGCCTCAAAGCCCGCCAGCACCTGCTGACAGTTGCCACCGGCAAAAGCCGAGGCGGCCTGAATGAAGCGCTGCGCGATGTGAACCTGCAAGGCATTTTTGATGGCTCCCGCACGGCGGACGAAACCGCCGGCAAGCCCCACCCCCTGATGCTGCAAGAGCTGATGATGGAATTCGGGGTGGAGGCTGACCGGGTACTGATGATCGGCGACACCACGCATGACTTGCAAATGGCGGTGAACGCCGGATGCGCCAGCGTGGCCGTGAGCTACGGCGCGCATGAGCCGGACAGCTTCGAGGTGCTGGGGCCCTTGGCGATTGCCCACTCCGTGGCGGAGTTGGACGCCTGGTTGCAGGCCAACGCCTGACTTTGACACGCCAGATCAGGAGCCACCATGCCAGACGCCCTTCCCGACACGCCCGGAATTGCCTTGTGCAACTCCGCTGATTTGGTGGATAGCGGGCTGGCGGTGCCTTTTGATGTGATCTATTGCGGGCAGACTTGTTATGCCTTTGCGATTCGCTATGCGGGCAAGGTGTATGCCTATTTGAATCGTTGCTCGCACGTTCCCATGGAAATGGACTACCAGCCCAACCGGTTCTTTGATTTGACCGGTCATTGGTTGATATGTGCCACCCATGGCGCCATGTACAGCCCCCAAACCGGCATGTGCCGCACGGGCCCGTGCCGAGGTGGGCTGGTCTCGATCGCCTTGTCCGAGGTGGATGGCGTCGTCCACTGGCATACTTCCTCCCATCTCCAACCGGTAGTGTTTTAAATGACGGAACCCCAAATGCCGACAGGTATGCCTGAAGATCCAAATATGCCTGTAGCCGGCAATGAGTCTGCGCAAGCAGCTCCTGAGAAGATAGCAAGTACCGCCAAGAATTCTGACGCGGGCTGGGAGCGTGCCACGCTGGAAAAGCTCGCAACTGCAACCTTGGTCGAGCAACGCAGCGCGCGCCGGTGGCGCAATGGCATCCGGATTGCATGGCTGGTGTTTCTGTCGGTGGTGGTGTGGATGGGCTTGCAACAAAGCGGCGCGCCCGCCGATATCGCCACACCCCACACGGCGGTCGTGAGCATCCGGGGCGAAATTGCGTCAGGCAATGAGGCCAGTGCCGATGTGGTCGTAGCATCCATGCGCTCAGCCTTTGAAGATCAGGGGGCGAAGGCCGTGGTCTTGTTGATCAACTCCCCCGGCGGCAGCCCGGTGCAAGCCGGCATCATCAACGATGAGATCCGGCGTCTGAAAGCGCTGCACAACAAACCGGTCTATGCAGTGGTCGAAGAGACCTGTGCTTCCGCCGCTTACTACATCGCTGTAGCAGCTGATGAAATCTATGTCGACAAGGCCAGCATCGTCGGCAGCATCGGAGTGCTGATGGACGGTTTTGGTTTCACGGGCTTGATGGATAAGCTCGGTGTGGAGCGCCGTTTGATGACGGCAGGGGAGAACAAGGGTTTGCTTGACCCGTTCAGCCCCCAGACCGAGAAGCAGCGTGCCTTCGCCCAGTCCATGTTGGACCAGATTCACCAGCAATTCATTGCCGTGGTGAAAGAGGGCCGCGGCAAGCGGCTCACCGAGACCCCGGAGGTATTCAGCGGCCTATTCTGGACCGGTCAGCAGGCGATCGACCTCGGCTTGGCCGACAAGTTGGGCAATATTGATTACGTGGCCCGCGAAGTCGTGAAGGCCGAAGAGATCGTGGATTACACCCGCAAGGAAAACGTGGCCGAGCGGCTGGTCAAGCGTTTTGGTGCCTCGATCGGTGATGGTGCAGTGAAGGCGCTGCGTTCGTTGCCAGCGCTTCACTGAACGCGGGGCCTAGCGGCCGAGGGCGAACACGGTTGGCGTGGCGTTGTCCAAGGTCCAGCCGCTGTGTTTCCAGTGCTTGACCGTCTGGCTATGGGTGCAGGCAGTTGCCAGTGTCAGGCCGCTGGAGGTGGCCAGCCGTGTGTTGGTTTGCAGCGTTTGCAGCAGGCTCTGCAGCAGGGCGGTGTTGCGGTAGGGTGTCTCGATAAAAATTTGTGTCTGCCCGGATTTAAGCGCCAAGGATTCCAGCTCCTTGATGCGCTTGATCCGTTCTGAGGGTTCGGACGGCACATAGCCGACAAACGCAAAGTTCTGGCCGTTCAACCCACTGGCAGCCAAAGCCAATAAAAGCGATACCGGTCCCACCAAGGACACTACCGGAATCCCCAATTCATGGGCAGCACGCACCACCGACGAGCCCGGGTCGGCAATGGCAGGCATACCCGCTTCGCTCACCAGCCCAACGTCATGGCCTTGCAAAGCAGCGGCGAGCAGGGGTTTGGCGTCGAAGCCGCCAAGGTGGTCGCCTTTTTTGTGCACCTCCCGGGGGAGCTCTTGGAGCTGCATGTCTTGAATCGTTGTATTCAAAGGGTGCGATTCACCCACGCGCTTGAGGTAGGCCCGGGTGCTTTTGGCATTCTCGCAAATCCAGTAGCGCAAGGCGGCCGCACGCTGCAGGGTTTGCTGCGGCATGCTGTCTGAGAGGGGGCTTTGGCTTGTGCAGCCGAAATCCAGCGGCGCCGGCACCAAATACAGGGTGCCGGTCATGTTGCTTGCTCCCACAGGTTCAAGCCGGCTGCACGCAGCATGCGGCAGGTGCGAATCAGCGGAAGTCCGACCAGCGCCGTGGGGTCATCGTTGTCAATCGCCTCCAGCAGGCTGATGCCCAAGCCCTCGCTCTTGGCGCTGCCTGCGCAGTCATAGGGCGTTTCCGCGCGCAGGTATTGTTCTATTTCCGCATCGCCCAAGTCCCTGAATTGCACCCTCACAGGTGCCAAGTCCTCTTGCATAAAGCTGCTGGCTTTGCATACCACGGCCACGGCAGTTTGAAAAATCACCGTTTGGCCGCGCATGGCCTGCAATTGAGCCACGGCACGGTCATGCGTGCGCGGCTTGCCCAAAGGCTGGCCGTGCAAGTCAGCGACTTGGTCTGAGCCGATCACAATGCAATCGGGGTGTATGTCTGCGACCGCGCGGGCCTTGGCCAGGGCGAGTCGGCGGGCAAGTGCCGCAGGCGCTTCGCCGGGAAGTGGTGTCTCATCTACATCAGGTGCCGCAACGATAAAAGGCAGGCGCAATCGCGCCAGGAGTTCGCGCCGGTATACCGAGGTGGAGCCCAGGACGAGTTTTCTGGAAGGGGAGCTTTGCATGTAGCGATTCTCTTACACTGCGCGGATGAAACATGAATACGTACCCCGTAGCCTTCCTGTCAAAGCCTTCGCACAAGCTTCAGGCGCATTGGAGGGCAGCGTCCCGTTGACGGACATGGAGCGCTTGCGCGAGGAATCCCTGGGCCCGATCGAGGGAACATTGGTGAGCTTCTCCGCGGATGGAGAAATGCAAGAAGATGCAGCCGGTCAACCTGAACCATGGCTTCATCTCGAGGGATCCACTACCTTGGTGATGACGTGTCAGCGTTGTTTGGGGCCGGTTGCGACGGAGGTGGCTTTCGAGCGCTCTTTCCGTTTTGTTGCCAGCGAGGCACTTGCTGAGGTGGAGGACGAAGAGTCGGAGGAGGACGTCTTGGTGCTCAGCCGTGAATTCAATCTGCTAGAGCTGGTCGAAGACGAGCTGTTGATGTCTGTTCCACCGGTTCCCAAGCATGAGGAGTGCCCCGCGCCGGTCAAGCTTCAGGCGGCAGACGCTGATTTCGTTGATGCGCCCGCGGAAAAGCCGAATCCTTTTGCGGTGTTGCAGCAGCTCAAAAAGTAGGGGTTGGAGGCTGCGCGAAGTTTGGGCTATAATCTGAGGCTCCGCGTGCCAGACCTGCCGCGTTTTACTAACCCCAACCGTGTTGCCGCCTGCGCAGCACCTTTGCCCAGGAGCCGATCATGGCAGTTCAACAAAACAAAAAATCTCCTTCCAAGCGCGGTATGCACCGTTCGCACAATGCACTGAACGTGCCCGGTATCGCAGTGGAACCCACCACCGGCGAAATTCACTTGCGTCACCATATCAGCCCCACCGGTTTCTACCGTGGTCGCAAGGTGTTGAAGACAAAATCTGAAGCCTGATTCACCTGAATCCCGCAAAGCCCGAAGCTACAGTTTCTGTAGCGACGGGCTTTTGTCATTTTGGGGTCGGATAATTGCCCGCTTTATTGTTGTTGGATTGAATTGCGCATGATTACGATTGCCGTTGATTGCATGGGCGGAGACCATGGCCCAGAGGTAACGCTACCTGCTTGTCGTGAGTTTCTGGATCGTCATCCGGATGCTGCGTTGGTCTTGGTGGGCTTGGCCGATGCGCTGAAGGGCTTCTCCCACCCGCGTGCAAACGTGGTAGTCACCACAGAAGTGGTCACCATGGACGATGCCCTTGAGGTCGCCTTGCGCAAGAAGAAAGACTCTTCCATGCGGGTGGCGATTCAGCAAGTGAAAGACGGGGCAGCGCAAGCGGCTGTGTCTGCGGGCAACACCGGCGCGTTGATGGCCATCTCCCGCTACATTTTGAAAACGCTGGATGGTATCGAGCGCCCGGCAATTGCCGGACAAATCCCCAATGCGAAAGGTGGCGCAACCACGGTGCTGGATCTGGGGGCCAATGTGGATTGCTCGGCCGAACACCTGCTGCAGTTTGCGGTCATGGGCTCGGCGCTTGTGTCGGTGCTCAGCGGCGATGAGTCGCCGTCGGTGGGCTTGCTCAACATTGGTGAAGAGGTCATCAAAGGCAATGAAGTCATCAAAAAAGCAGGTGAACTTCTGCGAACTGCCGCGAAAACTGGCGATTTGAACTTTGTGGGTAATGTGGAAGGCAACGACATCTTCAAAGGCACTGCTGCGATCGTTGTGTGCGACGGCTTTGTGGGCAATGTGGCGCTCAAAACCAGCGAAGGCTTGGCCTCGATGTTTGGCACGTTTTTGAAGGCTGAGTTTTCACGCAATATCTTGACAAAAATGGCGGCTATTGCTGCTTATTCGGTTCTAAATGCGTTTAAAAACCGCTTTGATCATCGGCGTTACAACGGTGCAGCCCTTTTGGGCTTGCGCGGTCTGGTGTTCAAGAGCCATGGTTCTGCCGACAGTCTGTCGTTCGGCAATGCCTTGAACCGCGCGTATGATGCAGCCCGAAACAACTTGCTGGACCGCGTTCAGGTTCGCATTGCCAAGGCGGCACCACTTTTAGCGGTCGCGGAAGCAGAGGCTTAGTCTGAACGGGTGCACGCTACAACACCCATGACACGTTATTCCCGAATTACAGGCACCGGTAGCTATGTGCCTCCCCGCCGGTTGACCAACGCGGACCTGGCGGCGCAGCTTGCAGCCCAAGGGGTTGAGACCTCAGATGAATGGATCGTGGAGCGCACCGGTATTCGCGCTCGCCACTTTGTGGAAGCTGGTGTTTACAGCAGCGACTTGGCGCTGGAGGCCTGCAAAAGCGCCTTGAGCGCAGCGGGCTTGCAGGCGCAAGACATTGACTTGATCATCGTCGCCACCTCCACGCCGGACATGGTGTTCCCCTCCACTGCATGTATCTTGCAAAACAAGCTTGGTGCCAACGGATGTGCCGCTTTTGATGTTCAGGCAGTCTGCAGCGGCTTCGTTTACGCGCTGACAGTGGCTGACGCGATGATTCGCACCGGCGGTGCGAGCAAAGCGCTTGTCGTGGGTGCCGAAGTGTTTTCCCGTTTGCTGGATTTCACCGACCGTACGACGTGTGTGCTGTTTGGCGATGGCGCGGGTGCCGTGGTCTTGGAAGCATCGGAAACCCCGGGCATCCTGGCCAGTGACCTGCATGCGGATGGCAAGCATGTCGGTATTCTTTGTGTACCCGGTCATGTATCAAACGGCCACATTCTGGGCGACCCCTTGCTCAAGATGGATGGGCAAGCGGTATTCAAGTTGGCGGTTGGCGTGCTGGAAGATGCGGCGCGGGCGACGCTGGCGAAAGCCGGCAAGACCGAAGCGGATATCGATTGGTTGATTCCTCACCAAGCCAATATCCGCATCATGCAAAGCACCGCCAAGAAGCTGAAGCTGCCCATGGACAAAGTGGTGGTGACGGTGGATCAACATGGCAATACCTCGGCAGCCTCTATTCCGCTGGCATTGGACTCTGCGGTACGTGCCGGTCGGGTCAAGCCGGGCCAGAACCTGATGCTGGAAGGCGTTGGTGGTGGCTTCACCTGGGGTGCAGTGCTCCTGACTTTGTAGCAGGTCGTGCAAGCAGAATCACGGCTAGAGCTCAATTTGACGAAGAATTTTCTATGAAACCATTTGCTTTTGTTTTTCCCGGTCAAGGCTCCCAATCGGTGGGCATGCTGGATGCATGGGGTGTACACCCCATCGTGTTGGAAACCTTGAAAGAGGCGTCTGACGCCTTGGGCGAAGATGTTGCCAAGCTGATTCACGAAGGACCCAAAGAGGCATTGGCCCTGACGACCAACACCCAGCCGGTGATGTTGGTGGCTGCCGTGGCGGCATATCGGGTTTGGATGTCTGAAACCGGAGTAGCGCCTCAAGTGGTAGCAGGCCATTCGCTGGGTGAGTACTCGGCATTGGTTGCTGCAGGTGCCTTGACCTTGGCGCAGGCAGCGCCGTTGGTGCGCTTGCGTGCCCAGGCGATGCAAGAGGCGGTACCGGTAGGTGTAGGCGCGATGGCAGCCATTTTGGGTATGGATGCTGCGAAAGTGATAGCGGGGTGTGCAGAAGCTACGGCGGCTATGGCCGGTTCTGACTCTGAAGTCGTCGAAGCTGTGAACTTCAACGACGCAGGTCAAACCGTTATCGCGGGTAGCAAGGCGGCGGTGGATAAGGCGTGTGAAATTTTGAAAGCAGCAGGTGCCAAGCGCGCTTTGCTCTTGCCGGTGTCTGCACCTTTCCACTCCAGCCTGATGAGGCCAGCGGCAGAAAAGCTCAAGGCGCGCCTGGAAGAGATAGAGATTGCCACACCGCAGATTGCGCTGGTGAACAACATTGACGTCGCTGTTGAAATGGATGCAGACCGCATTCGCGATGCGCTGTACCGTCAGGCTTTCGGGCCGGTGCGCTGGGTGGAATGTGTCCAGGCCATCAAGGCGCGTGGCTTGACCACGGTGGTCGAGTGTGGCCCCGGCAAGGTGCTGGCCGGTATGGTCAAGCGGATTGATGCAGAAATGACAGGGGCTGCCCTGTTTGATCCTGCGACACTGGAAGAAGTGAAAGGATTGTTGGCATGAGCGAGATCAAGTTTGAGGGCCAAGTGGCGCTGGTGACCGGAGCCTCGCGAGGCATCGGCGCATCCATCGCCTTGGAATTGGCGCGCAAAGGCGTCAAGGTGATCGGTACTGCCACCTCGGACGCTGGTGCGGCAAAAATCCGTGAGGCTTTGTCAGGCTTTGCAGGCTGTGATGGTCGCACTTTGGATGTGAATGATGGCGCTGCGGCGGAGGCGTTGGTGGACGCGATCGCCAAAGAGTTCGGCGGCTTGCATGTTCTGGTGAACAACGCCGGCATTACCCGCGACACACTGGCCATGCGCATGAAAGATGACGACTGGGATGCGGTGGTGGACACCAACCTCAAGGGTGTGTTCCGCATGAGTCGCTCTGTTTTGCGCACCATGATGAAGCAACGGTACGGCCGCATCATCAGCATCACCTCGGTAGTCGGAGCGTCCGGCAACCCCGGTCAGGCCAACTACGCAGCCGCCAAAGCGGGCGTGGCGGGCATGACCCGTGCGCTGGCCCGGGAGCTTGGCTCGCGCAACATCACCGTTAACTGCGTGGCGCCCGGATTTATTGAAACCGACATGACGGCCGGCCTGCCGGAGGAGCAACAAAAAGCCTTGCTGGGCCAGATTCCCCTCGGGCATTTGGGCAAACCCTCGGATATTGCGCACGCGGTGTGCTACCTTGCATCCCCTCAGGCGGGCTATGTCACGGGGCAGGAAATGCACGTGAATGGCGGCATGTACATGTAAGAAAAAAACCGCCGATGTGTCCGAACGGCGACCTGGTTAGAGACTTGTCTCTAGGGCGGGTAAAATCTCGGATTCTTTTACAACCCTTAGAGGGAACCCATGAGCGATATCGAAGTCCGTGTCAAAAAAATCATTGCTGAACAACTCGGCGTGGAAGAGTCTCAAGTTACCAGCGAAAAGTCCTTTGTGGCAGACCTGGGTGCTGACTCCTTGGACACAGTGGAACTGGTGATGGCTTTGGAAGATGAGTTCGGAATTGAAATCCCGGACGAAGACGCAGAAAAGATCACTACCGTGCAAAACGCGATCGATTACGCGAACACCCACAAAAAGGCCTGATAGCCTTGGGCAATGCGTTAGTGCGCATTGCCAACCCGGCCGGCAACCGCAGGATCATCGCCTGCAGGTGTCCGGCCGGTTCCTCCCCCATTCTCTGTATCGCCGCTATGGCGGTACTTCTTTGACGAACTATTGAATCCAGGTTTCTATGTCCCGTCGTCGTGTTGTTGTCACTGGTTTAGGTTGTGTCAGTCCCGTAGGTAATACGGTGACAGAGGCTTGGTCCAATTTGCTGGCAGGTAAGTCCGGTATTGATGTCATTTCCAAGTTCGACGCATCTGCTTTTGCCTGCAAGATCGCCGGGGAAGTGCGTAACTTCGAGTTGGAGGCTTACATCAACTCCAAAGAAGCCCGCACCATGGATACCTTTATCCACTACGGTATCGCGGCTGCCATGCAGGCAGTGGTCGACTCCGGTATCAAGACCGGCGATGCCTTGAGTGACGAAGAGTCCACGCGCATTGGATGCGTGATCGGCTCTGGCATTGGCGGCCTGCCAATGATTGAAAACACCCACGCAGAGTACACCAACCGCGGTCCGCGCCGGATTTCTCCATTTTTTGTGCCGGCCTCCATCATCAACATGACTGCTGGCCATGTGTCCATGCGCTACGGCTTCAAGGGCCCAAACATCGCCATCGTCACCGCTTGCACGACCGGTTTGCATTGCATTGGTGAAGCGGGCCGCATGATTGAGTACGGTGATGCGGACGTGATGGTTGCTGGTGGTTCTGAGGCGACCGTATCCCCCTTGGGTATTGGTGGTTTCGCTGCCATGCGCGCCCTGAGTACCCGCAATGACGACCCGACAACTGCCTCCCGCCCTTGGGACAAAGACCGCGATGGCTTTGTCTTGGGTGAAGGCGGCGGCGTGATGGTGCTCGAAGAGTACGAACACGCCAAGGCACGCGGCGCCAAGATCTACGCTGAATTGGCGGGTTTTGGTATGAGTGCAGATGCCGGCCACATGACAGCCCCCAATATGGATGGCCCCCGTCGTGCCATGTTGAGCGCCATGCGCAACGCAGGTGTCAATGCTGACCAAGTGGATTACCTCAATGCCCACGGCACCTCCACGCCGCTGGGCGATGTAAATGAATCCAATGCCATCAAGGCCGCTTTGGGTGATCACGCCAAACGCGTGGTGGTGAACTCCACCAAGTCCATGACCGGGCACCTTTTGGGTGGCGCAGGTGGCTTGGAGTCGGTGTTTACCGTATTGGCTTTGCATCACCAAAAGAGCCCTCCGACCATCAATATCTTTAATCAAGATCCGGAATGCGATCTTGATTACTGCGCTAACACGGCCCGCGATATGAAGATCGATGTCGCTGTCAAAAACAACTTCGGGTTTGGTGGCACTAACGGCACGCTGGTGTTCAAACGCATTTAATACACACGGCCAGTCACACTGACCCTCCATGCAACGTCCACCGGCGACAAGTCTGCAGGTCTCGCGGTCAAAAAGGTTGGGCTGGCTTTTTGCCGGCCTGATTTTTTTGTTCTTGTGTGCGCCGCTCTACACCGTTTGGAGTGGCCAAGCATGGGATCGAACGCTGGCTGTGTGGGTCGCTTGGGGCGTCCTCAGTGCAAATTTAGTGCTTTCGTGGCGTCGTATGCCTGAAGGCCGGTTGCGTTGGGATGGTGAGACTTGGTATTGGGGGAGCCTGTCCCAACCCATCAAGGCTGTGCGCATTCAGTACGACTTTCAGCGCACCTTGTGGGTGCTGCTGCAACCGGAGCAAGGTCAGCAATTCGGTGTGTGGTTGGAGGCCGATGCTCTGCAACCCGAGCGTTGGCGCTCTGTCCGGCGTGCCTTGGTCTGGTGTGAAGAAACAGCGTGGGGCGCGGAGGTGTCAGTTGCGCCCGCCGCGGGGATGCACCCATGACCGATGTGTTGGAACCCGCGCCCGATGCTGATTGGCCCTTGGTCGAACGCACGATCGCTGGAGATCAACGTGCGTATGGCCTGCTGGTCCTGAAATACCAGCGACGTATCCAGCGGCTGGTTGGGCGCATGGTTCGGGATGTGGATTTGGTCGAAGATATCACCCAGGAAACCTTTATCCGTGCCTACCGGGCGCTCCATCAATTCCGCGGCGATGCGCAGTTCTACACCTGGCTGTACAGAATTGCCGTCAACACGGCCAAAAAGTCGTTGTTGGAGCTGAAGAGAGATCGCACTATTTCGGAGTCTTTCTTTGCCCGTGATGAAGAAGATGAAACTTCTTTCCGCCAAAACGAACCAAGTAGCGAAGAAACACCCGAAACCGTGCTGGCTGCTAAGGAAATTGCCGGTGTGGTGAACGCTGCGATGGAGGCTTTGCCGGATGAGCTCCGGCAGGCTGTCGTACTCCGGGAAATCGAAGGTTTGAGTTATGAAGAAATTTCACTCTCTATGGCATGCCCGATCGGTACCGTCCGATCACGGATTTTCCGTGCTCGTGAAGCGATTTCTGCAAAGTTGAAACCTCTTTTGGATAAACAAACCGGCAAGCGTTGGTAAGTACTATGGATCGCTTTTCCCAAAATCAAATGTCTGTTCAGGAGCAACTGTCTGCGCTAGCAGACGGTGAACTCGACTCCACGGAGTTGGGGGCTTTGCTGGATGCCTTGGAGCGTGATCCGGCGCACTATGCCGCATGGACAGGCCTGCACGCTGGCGCAGCAGCCGCGCGCGGTGAACCAGTATCCGGAACCTCGGGCGATCTGGCTTTCTGGCAATCTATCCAGGGAAAAATCGCCTCCGAATCAATCTTGCAAGTTCAGCCGATGCCACCTGTCGGCGTGCAAGGCGCAGCGATGCGCAGCGCGCCACCTGCAAACGCCACTTTTTGGAAGGCACGTCGTTTTGCGTCGATCGCCTTGGTATTGGCGGTGGGCGGTGTCGCCTCTTTGCTTTGGCCTAGTGCCGGTACAGGCCCTTCCGACATGAGTGCGGCGCCCGCAGGGCCGGCACTGGCCGCAGCGACTACCGACGCGGGTGTCATGTTGCGCGATCCCCAGCTTGACGCCTTGATGGAAGCCCACCAGCAGATGGGCGGACATTCTGCCTGGCAGGGGCCTTCGGGCTTTTTGCGTAATGCTACCTACGAAAGGCCTTCTCGGTGAACTGGCTGCGTAGCTGCCGGCTGTTGTCGCGTGGGTTCGTGCTGGCCTGCGTGTTGGGCGTGCAGGCTTGGGTGCCTGCGATAGCCCAAGAGAATTCTGTGAGTGCCTGGCTGACCCGTCTTCACGAGGCTTCCAAACATCGCACCTATACTGGCACTTTTGTGGTGTCTGCCGGTACGCAAATGGCGAGTGCCAAAATCTGGCATGTGTGTGAAGGCGAGCAGCAGTTAGAGCGCATTGAGCCATTAAGCGGCACGCCCCGCACCACCTTCCGGCGTAACTCCGAGGTGTTGACGCTCTTCCCGACGGCAAAAGTCGGTATTGCCGAGACGCGTGAGGCGACCAGCTTGTTCCCGGGGCTGTTGAAGTCCAAGGGGGCAGATCTTGATGAGTTCTACTCTCTCAAGACGATGGCATCGGAGCGCTTGGCCGGAGTGGATGCAGACGTGGTGCATATTCAGGCCAAAGATGGCCTCCGTTACGGATACCGGGTGTGGAGTGAGAAGAAATCCGGTCTGGTGATCCAGCTGCAAACACTGGATGTCGACGGAAAAACGCTGGAACAGTCCGCATTCTCGGAGCTCAACATGGATGCCCAAGTGAGCTCTGCCAAGCTCAACCAATTGATGGGGCAAACAGAGGGTTATCGCATCGAGCGGCGCACCACGGAGAAAACGAGTGCCGCCGCCCAAGGATGGGCCATGAATGGGGGCGTCCCCGGATTCAAGCCCGGCGGTTGTTACATACGCCCGGTGGCCTTGTTGGCAGGTGCCTCCGGCAAAACAGATACCTCCATGCAATGGATGTTTTCCGACGGTTTGGCGACGGTGTCTCTGTTTGTTGAGCGATTTGATCCCAGCCGCCATATACAAGTTGGCGCAGCAGATTTGGGCGGCGCTACCCGGACGCAAACACGCAAGCTCGGCAATTGGTGGATCACCGCAGTAGGCGAGGTGCCCGCTGGTACCTTGGCCGTGTTCACTCAAGCGCTTGAACGCAAAAAATAAGACCCTATCTCTGTCTCATCGGTTTTTTCAGGAAACGTTCCACATGACACATCACATCTTTTCAATCCGGCGTTGGGGCCTCGCGGTCATGTTGGGTGCATGTGCCGCATCCTTTTTGCCTTTGTCGGCAGCCTATGCGCAAGTCCGCGGATTGCCGGATTTCACCGAACTCGTGGATCAGGTGGGCCCTTCGGTTGTGAATATCCGCACCTTGGAAAAGGTTAGCGCTCGCGCACAACAGGGCGGACCGAATGAAGAGGAAATGCTGGAGTTCTTCCGTCGTTTCGGCTTGCCGATTCCCAACATGCCGAAACAGAACCCTCGCCAAAACCGCCCACAGCAGCAGGAAGAGGAACAGCCACGTGGGGTCGGCTCAGGTTTTATCTTGACCAGCGATGGCGTGATCATGACCAATGCGCACGTGGTGGACGGGGCAGACGAAGTCATTGTGACGCTCACCGACAAGCGGGAATTCAAAGCCAAGATTCTGGGGGCGGACAAACGCTCCGATGTTGCGGTGGTCAAAATTGACGCGACTGGTTTACCCGCAGTGAAGGTGGGTGATGTGAACCGCCTTCGGGTCGGCGAATGGGTCATGGCGATCGGTTCTCCGTTCGGACTGGAAAACACCGTCACCGCTGGTATCGTGAGTGCCAAACAGCGTGACACCGGTGATTTCTTGCCCTTCATACAGACAGACGTGGCCATCAACCCAGGAAACTCTGGTGGTCCTTTGATCAATATGCGCGGCGAGGTGGTCGGGATTAACAGCCAGATCTATTCACGCTCCGGCGGCTTTATGGGAATTTCTTTTTCCATTCCGATGGACGAAGCGGTCCGGGTGAGTGACCAATTGCGTGCGTCGGGTCGCGTGTCTCGCGGGCGCATCGGCGTGCAGATCGACCAAGTGAGCAAAGAGGTTGCGGAATCTATTGGCTTGGGCAAACCCACCGGTGCGTTGGTTCGCGGCGTAGAGTCTGGATCCCCGGCTGAAAAAGCAGGTGTGGAAGCGGGTGACATCATCACCCGCTTTGACGGAAAGGTCATCGAAAAATCCAGCGACTTGCCGCGCATTGTGGGTGGCACCAAGCCTGGAACCAAAAGCACTCTGACCGTATTCCGCCGCGGTGGCAGCAAAGAACTGCAAGTGGTGATCGCTGAAATTGAAGCGGACAAACCCGTAGCAAAAGCCCCCGCGAAAGAGGAACGTCCGGCGGCATCGATTGCCACACAGGTCTATGGCTTGGCAGTGACCGCACTCACAGACGCCCAGAAAAAGGAAGCGGGTGTCCGTGGAGGCGTGCGCATAGAGGCTGCCACGGAAGCAGCGGCTCGCGCGGGTTTGCGTGAGGGGGATGTGATTTTGCAAGTAGCCAACGTCGAAGTGTTAACCGTGAAGGAATTCGAGGCAGTGCTGGGCAAACACGACAAAACCAAGGCTTTGAATGTGTTGTTCCGGCGCGGTGATTGGACGCAGTTCGCTGTGATCCGGGCTGGCCGATAAGCCAAGCAACCCTAAAGCACAGCAGGCTATGGGGTTGTTTGCAACATAAAAAAGCCATGATTCATGGCTTTTGGCGCCTAGCTTTGATGGGGGCGGGGGTCTAAATCCATAGGCTTTTTTTAAGCGGTGGTTAGAATACGGGCGGTCGATTGATTGAAGCAGGTATATGGAACTTGCGATAATCCATCATGTGGGAATCGATAGATTGCCCCACAGGCCTTCCACAGCTCTCCCACAAGTTGTTCAGTGGCGCCAAACACATTCTGTGGATAACTTGTGAATATTTGTGCTGTTGCCGTGTAGCAACGACCCCCGATCCGGATTTTTGGGCTGTGCTTTTTGGACTTTTTGCCTACAATGAACGTCCAACTATCGCAGTTGCCAAAAGATTGTTGGTTCGGGGCGCGTCTCACCATGACGCGCCCTTTTTTCATGGCTGATCCTTTTAATTCAATTACTTGAAGCGCGTCGTTGATGAATCACATCCGAAATTTTTCCATCATTGCCCACATTGACCATGGCAAATCAACGTTGGCCGACCGCTTGATTCAGTACTGCGGCGGACTCGAAGCCCGCGAGATGGAGGCCCAAGTTCTCGACTCGATGGACATCGAAAAAGAGCGTGGGATAACCATCAAGGCCCAGACCGCTGCCTTGCAATACAAGGCCAAAGACGGTCAGGTTTACAACCTCAATTTGATCGATACACCCGGGCACGTAGACTTCTCTTATGAAGTGTCGCGATCGCTGTCCGCGTGCGAAGGTGCATTGCTGGTGGTGGACGCCTCTCAGGGTGTTGAAGCGCAGACGGTGGCGAACTGCTACACCGCGCTGGACCTGGATGTAGAAGTTCTGCCTGTCCTCAACAAGATTGACTTGCCGAATGCTGACCCGGATAACGCGAAAAGCGAAATCGAAGATGTGATCGGTATTGATGCGAGCGATGCGATCGCTTGCTCAGCCAAGACCGGGCTAGGTATTGAAGATATCTTGGAAACCATCGTGGCGAAGATTCCTTCGCCAAAGGGCAATCCGGATGGTCCTCTGCGCGCGATGATCATCGACAGCTGGTTTGACCCGTATGTCGGTGTAGTGATGTTGGTCCGTGTGGTGGATGGCCGTTTGGGCAAAGGCGAGCGCATCAAAATGATGGCGTCCGGAGCCACTTACAACGCAGACAACCTTGGCGTCTTTACCCCTGCCAACCAGCCTCGCACGTCGCTGGAAGCGGGCGAAGTGGGTTATATCATCGCGGGCATCAAAGAGCTGCAAGCGGCGAAGGTGGGCGATACCGTGACTTTGGTGAAAGCCGGAAGCGGCGGCGCTGCTTTTACTGCGACTGAACCCTTGCCAGGCTTCAAGGAAATCCAGCCCCAAGTGTTTGCGGGCTTGTACCCTACCGAAGCCAGCGAATACGACTCTCTGCGCGACGCTCTGGAAAAGCTCAAGTTGAACGACGCGTCTCTGCACTACGAGCCCGAAGTTTCACAAGCACTGGGCTTCGGATTCCGCTGTGGCTTCCTTGGTTTGTTGCATATGGAAATTGTGCAAGAGCGTTTGGAGCGCGAGTTTGACCAGGACTTGATCACCACGGCACCGAGCGTGGTGTACGAAGTGATGAAAAGCGATGGTGAAGTCATCATGGTCGAGAACCCATCCAAGATGCCTGAAGTGGGCAAGACCGCCGAAATTCGCGAGCCTATCGTAACCGTCCACCTTTACATGCCCCAAGAGTATGTGGGTGTGGTGATGACGTTGGCCAATCAAAAGCGTGGCGTTCAGATGAACATGGCCTACAAGGGCCGCCAGGTCGTCTTGACCTATGAAATGCCATTGGGCGAAATCGTGCTGGACTTCTTTGACAAGCTCAAGAGTGTGAGCCGCGGTTACGCGTCCATGGACTACGAGTTCAAAGAATTCCGTGTGTCGGATGTGGTCAAAGTGGACATTCTGCTCAACGGCGAAAAGGTGGATGCGCTCTCCATCATTGTTCACCGCACCCAGTCGGCGTACCGGGGGCGTGCTGTCGTCGGAAAAATGCGCGAAATTATTTCCCGCCAAATGTACGACGTGGCGATCCAGGCGGCCATCGGCGCCAACATTATTGCGCGTGAGACAATCAAAGCGCTGCGCAAAAACGTGTTGGCCAAGTGCTATGGCGGCGACATTTCCCGTAAGCGCAAGCTGCTGGAAAAGCAAAAAGCCGGTAAAAAGCGTATGAAACAAATCGGTTCTGTGGAGGTGCCGCAAGAAGCCTTCCTCGCCATTCTCCAAGTGGAAGATTAATGCAAGCATTCACAGCAGCGGTATTGGGCGCCTTTGTTGCCTATGGAGCCTCTTGGTATTTCGGTTTGGTCGATGGCAACTTTGCGCTGCTGCTGTTCCTGGCCAGCGTAGTAACCGGTGCGTATTGGTTGGCTGAGCGCTTTTACTTTCTGCCCCAGCGCCAGCGTGCAGTCGCGGAACTGGAAGCACAAGACGCCAAGCGCCGCGAAGGCTTGGCCCGAATGGGGATCACCCAGATCGACGGCGATATTCAGGAGGCCAAAGTCAAGTTGCTGATGCAGCCTTGGTGGCTGGATTGGACCGCGGGCTTGTTTCCCGTCATCATCGTTGTGTTTTTGTTGCGCTCATTCTTGTTTGAGCCTTTCAAAATACCTTCCGGCTCCATGATTCCGACGTTGCTGGTCGGTGACTTGATTTTGGTGAACAAATTCACCTATGGCGTCCGCTTGCCGGTCATCAACCTCAAGATCACGGAAGGCAACAAACCTCAGCGCGGTGACGTGATGGTGTTTCGCTACCCGCCCAAGCCCAGTCTCGATTACATCAAGCGGGTCGTGGGTGTGCCCGGGGATACCGTGGCCTACTTGAACAAGCGACTCACGATCAATGGCAAGCCGGTGGAAACCAATGCACTGCCGGATTTTCTGGATGAAGACGCAAGCCAATACTTCAAGCAATTTGAAGAGAGCTTGGGCGAGAAGCCACATCGTTTGTTGAACGACGCTCGCCGCCCTGCCTTTATTGCCGGCATCGAGAAGTTTGATGGCATGGAGAATTGCAGCTACACCGTCGAAGGTGTCACCTGCACGGTCCCCGAAGGTCAGTACTTCATGATGGGTGACAATCGCGATAACTCGCTGGACTCCCGTTACTGGGGTTTCGTGCCGGATAAAAATATTGTCGGCAAAGCGTTTTTTGTGTGGATGAACTTTACCAATCTGAAGCGGATTGGCGCATTCCACTGAGTGTTTCACCAACCAGCGTCCGGAAAATTCACTATGCCTAGCAAAGCTCAACAGCGCGGAATTTCTTTTATTGGCCTCTTGTTTGTGGGCGCCGTGCTCGCGATGACGGGCGTAGTTGCCGCACAAGCCTTTCCAACCGTGATCGAGTATTTCGCGGTTGAAAAGGCGGTGCAGCGTGCCTCCACAGGGCAGTCGGTCGTGGAAGTGCGTGCGCTGTTCGACAAGCAGGCCGAAGTGGACACTATCAAGTCCATCACCGGCAAGGACCTCGAAGTCACCAAGGTAGGCGACAAAGTGGTAGTCGGTTTCGCGTACGAGCGCGAAATCCATTTGGCCGGCCCGGCCTACCTCACCCTTAAATACGCAGGACGATCCAAATAAGTGACAGATGGTTTGACCGCGCTGCAGCAGCGACTGCAGCACCAGTTCTCGAATATTTCATTGCTGTCGAGGGCTCTGACCCATCGCAGCTTCTCTGCTGACCACTACGAGCGCTTGGAGTTTCTGGGCGACTCGGTACTGGGGTTAGCGATTTCCGATTTGCTCTACACCCGCTTGGGCAGTTTGCCTGAGGGCGATCTGTCGCGGGTACGTGCCAATCTCGTCCGCCAGGAAACCCTGCATGAGTTGGCCCTGAAACTCGGGCTCCCTGACGTGCTCAAGCTCGGGGAGGGCGAGATGCGCTCCGGCGGCCCCAAGCGGGCGTCCATCTTGGCGGACGCGCTCGAAGCCATCATTGGCGCGGTGTATCTGGATGCCGGGTTTAACACCGCGCAGGCACTGGTCCACCGCTTGTTTGAGGCGGTAGAAATCAATCCGCACATGCAGGCTATCGGCAAGGATGCCAAGACCGAGTTGCAGGAGTGGCTCCAGGGTCGCAAAATGAAGGTGCCGGTCTACACCGTGGTGGGCACCACCGGTGCCGCACACAAACAAAGTTTTGACGTGGAGTGCGAAGTCCCTGAGCTGCGCCTGTCGGAACGTGGTATCGGCGGATCCCGCCGCGCCGGAGAACAAGCAGCAGCTGCGGCCATGCTGCAAACCATTAAAGCAAAGGTCAAATCATGAATGCTCCTAAAAAAGTAGCTGCTCGCGCAGAATCCACGGGCGCTAAGGGGCAAAAAGACTCTCAAACTCCAGTAGAGGCCGTCGAGGTGCAATCAGACCTGGACGCGATGCTCGAAGGCTTGCTCAAGAGCACCCCCAAGTTGGCCACCCCCGGTACCGATGGTGCCGGTCAGCGGTGTGGCTTGGTCGCGATCGTGGGCAAGCCCAACGTGGGCAAGTCCACCCTGCTCAACGCCCTGGTGGGGCAAAAGATCAGCATCACCTCGCGCAAGGCGCAAACCACACGCCACCGGATCACCGGCATGCGCACCGAAGGGCAGACCCAGTTTGTGTTTGTGGACACTCCCGGTTTCCAGACCATTCACGGCAACGCACTGAACAAGTCTTTGAACAAAGCGGTGCAGGGCGCAGTGTCCGATGTGGACTTGGTGCTGTTTGTGGTGGAGGCCGGCAGCTTCACGTCAGCGGACGAAAAAGTGTTGAAGCTGCTGGGAACAGGTATTCCGGTCGTGTTGGTCGCCAACAAGCTGGACAACGTGAAAGAGCGTGCCAGCCTGGCCCCCTGGTTGCAAGCCATGCAGGCCCGCGCCAAATTCACCGAAATGATTCCGCTGTCGGCCAAGAACGCCAAGGATATTGAGCGCTTGCTGGGTATCTGCGAGAAGTTCTTGCCCGAGCAAGCCTGGTGGTACTCGGAAGACGAGTTGACCGACCGCAGCGAGAAATTCATGGCCAGCGAGTTGGTCCGCGAAAAGCTGTTCCGCCTGACCGGTGACGAGCTGCCCTACACCTCCACGGTGGTGATCGACAAGTTCGAAGAAGAACCACCGCAGAAAAAGGGCCAAAAGCGCCTGTTGCGCATTGCCGCCACCATCGTGGTGGAGCGCGATGGCCACAAGGCCATGGTGATCGGCGACAAGGGCGAGCGCATCAAGCGCATCGGCATGGAAACCCGTGTGGAACTCGAAAAGCTGGCGGATGCCAAGGTTTTTTTGGAGCTGTGGGTCAAAGTGCGCTCCGGCTGGGCCGATGACGAAGCGCGCGTGCGCAGCTTCGGGTATGAGTAAATTCACCCCCAGGCTTCGCGCACTGCGTGTCGCTTTGCCACCCCCCTTGCAGGGGGCAACGCCTGCAGGCTGGCACAGCCAGGCCTGCGGCGTTCGCTGGGTTTAGGCCCTCTCACTCCTACGATTCATGGCGACCAAACGGATTGCGGACGAGCCGGCATTTGTGTTGCATCGCTACGACTGGAGCGAGAGCAGCTTGATTTTGGAGGTGTTCACCCGCCACTACGGTCGGGTGGCATTGGTCGCCAAAGGGGCGAAAAAGCCCACTTCGAGTTTCCGCCCCATTCTGCTGCCTCTGCAGCCTTTGCACGTAGCCTTTGGAGGCGATGCCGAGATCCGCACTTTGCGCAGCGCAGAGTGGCAGGGCGGGCATGTGATGCCGACCGGGGATGCTCTTCTGTCTGGCTACTACCTCAACGAGTTGCTCATTACTTTGTTGGCGCGGGACGACCCGCATGCCGCGCTGTTTGATATCTATGCCCAAGTCGTCCGCGTCATTGCCAGCGAGCACGACGAAGTGCTCCAGGCGGCCCTGCGGACCTTCGAGTTGCTGTTGCTGCGCGAAGTGGGTTTTCTGCCCCAGCTAGATGCACAAACCATGACGCTGGCGCCTTTGCATGCCGATGTGCGTTATGTGCTGGTGCCTGAGGGCGGACTGCGGCAAGCAGGCCCTGACGACCGGGTCGGCCTACTCGGAGCCCAGTGGGTGGCGCTGCAAGATGCGATCGCAGACGACGCCCCCTTCACCACCACGCTGCGGGCTTGCGCGGAGGTGATGTCAGAACTCAAACCCCAGCTACGGGCGCTGCTGCACTACCATTGCGGCGTCAAGACGCTGCGCACGCGGCAGATGATGATTGATATTCAAAACCTATGAAAACCCATCTCTCCGTCAACCTGAACAAAGTAGCGCTGGTGCGCAACACCCGCCACCTCGGCATTCCCAGCGTCACCCGCGCAGCGACTTTGTGCCTGGAGGCGGGCGCCGCGGGTATCACGGTGCACCCGCGCCCTGATGCCCGCCACATCCGCGCGCAGGATGTGCTGGACTTGGCGGAGCTGCTCAAAGCCTGGCCGGACCGCGAATTCAACGTCGAAGGCAACCCGTTTCACAACCTGATGGATTGTGTGCGCGACCTGCGTGAGCGCGGACTGCCCGTACATCAGGTGACGTTCGTGCCCGACTCGGAAGGGCAGTTCACCAGCGACCACGGCTGGAGCTTCCCCGCGGATGCCGCACGCTTGCAACCCTTGATCGACGAGGCCCATGCCCTGAACCTGCGCGTGAGCCTGTTCATGGACGCAGACCCTGCCGCCATGGCGGCTGCCAAGGCGGTGGGCGCTGACCGCATTGAGCTCTACACCGAGCCGTTTGCCGCTGCGTGGGGCACCGCGGATCAGCAAGCGCAATTGGATCGTTTCGCCGCTGCCGCCCAAGCCGCGTTGGATGCAGGCCTTGGCGTCAATGCCGGCCATGATTTGAACCGCGACAACTTAACCGCGTTTGCGCAGCAGGTTCCCGGTTTGCAAGAGGTCTCTATCGGCCATGCCCTGATTGCCGACTCGCTGGAGCTGGGCTACACCGCCACCATCAAGGCCTATCTGGCTTGCCTCGGGCAATAAGGGCGAGTCTTGATTTACGGCATTGGCACTGATATCTGCGATGTGCGCCGCATACGCGCCAGCGTGGAGCGCCACGGCGAGCGCTTTGCAGCCAAGGTGCTGTCCGACGCCGAGCTGGCCACCTGGAAGGCCCGTAGCGCCCGCTGGCCCGAGCGTGGTTTGCGTTATCTGGCCACCCGTTTTAGTGCCAAGGAGTCGTTCAGCAAGGCGATTGGCTTGGGCATGCGCATGCCCATGAGCTGGAAGCTGTGCGAAATTGCCAACGAGCGCAATGGCAAGCCGGTCATCGTGTTGCATGGTGAGCTGAAGACCTGGTTTGAAGCCCAAGGGCTGCAGGCCCACATCACTGTGACGGACGAAACTGACTATGCCGCCAGCTTCTGTGTAGTGGAAACCCGCTGAGAATATGAGTAAAAATAGCCGCTAGCGCTCATAGAATAAGCGCAAGCAGCTCCTGAATTGATAGCAAACAACACCATGATATTCCACGCCCCTCTGATCATCGATATCGCCGGTACCAGCCTCACCGCCGTGGACCGCAAGCGCCTCAAGCACCCGCTGGTGGGGGGCATGATTTTGTTTGCCCGCAACTGGCAAGACCGTGAGCAGCTCACCGCGCTGTGCCGCGACATCAAAAAAGTGCGCGCGGATTTGCTGATCTGCGTGGACCATGAAGGCGGCCGTGTGCAGCGTTTCAAGACCGATGGTTTCACCCACCTGCCGCCCATGCGCGCCTTGGGGGATATGTGGATGCGTGACGTGGTGCCTACCACCTCCACCAAGAAGGCGGGCGCCTTGGACGCTACCAACGCGGCCACAGCCACCGGCTACGTGCTGGGCGCCGAGTTGCGCGCCTGTGGCGTGGATATGAGCTTCACGCCGGTGCTGGACCTCGACTACGGCGAGAGCAGCGTCATTGGTGATCGCGCGTTTGCACGCGACCCGCGTGTGGTGAGCATGCTGGCCAAGAGCCTGATGCACGGTTTGCAAAAGAGCGGCATGGCCAATTGCGGCAAGCACTTCCCCGGCCATGGCTTTGTGAAAGCCGACTCGCACATCGACATACCGGTAGACAAACGCGGCCTCAAAGCCATTTTGGCGGACGACGCCGCACCCTACCGCTGGCTCAACACCGTGACTAGCAGCGTGATGCCGGCACACGTGATTTATCCCAAGGTCGACAGCCGCCCTGCGGGCTTCTCGAGCGTGTGGCTGAACGACATCTTGCGCGGCCAATTGGGCTTTACCGGTGCCATCTTCAGTGACGACCTGTCTATGGCCGGTGCCCGCTTGATCGATGGCAAAACCGTGAGCTACACCGAAGCGGCTGTGGTGGCGCTGAATGCAGGCTGCGACTTGGTGCTCTTGTGCAACCAGTCCATGGCCAATGCCGAGGGGGGTGGCAAGGCGGTGGACGAGCTGATCGACGGCCTGACCGAAGCCCAGCTCAAGGGCCAGTGGCAGGCGCTGGAGGCGAGCGAAGCCCGCCGCCGCGCATTGCTGCCCACCAGCCCTGCCATGGCGTGGGACGACCTCATGGTGCACCCCGACTACATGCAGGCACTGGACTGGATCGCCTGAAAGCCTGAGCCGCGCCGGCCATGGACTTCGCCGCGCTGATCTATCACCGCCAAGAGTTTCTGGACGGGCAGTGGTGGTTGCCTTTTACGGCGCAGCTGGTGCACTTCAATCTTGCGCACGGCATGTCCAATGCGATGGTCGCGCTGGTGTTGGGCGCATTATTCCGGCCGATGCTGGTTTGGGCACACCAGTGCGCCTTGATTTTGGGAAGTGCATTCGCCGTTGCCGTGGTCGTGGTGTCAGATACGAACTGCGCCTACTACGCGGGTGCTTCTGGCGCGCTGTACGGGTGGGCTGCAGGCGGCTGCCTGATGACGATTTTTTCCGAGAGCGTCAGCTCCCAACCCCACCGGCGGATCGCACTTTTCGTGTTGTGCCTGTTGCTGGTGCGCTTGGTGACGATGCAGTGGGCCGGGGTCGGAGCTACAGCGTGGGGCTTTCCGGTCTATTTACCCGCCCATTGGGCAGGGCTTGTTGGCGGACTTGCAGTGGCTAGTTTCTTCATGCGCAGGAAGACGACGCTTGCGCAGACCACGCATCGCCAGCAGAGCGACGAGCGCTAGCTCCCATCCCGACATCGTGCCGCCACCGCCCCCGCTGCTACTTGCGGTGGCAAGGGTCGCGGAGTTGATGGTGAGCGTGACCGTTTGCGGCATGCCCGAGCGGCTGGTATCGCTGGGGGTGACGGTGAAGCTATAGGTTCCGAGCACGGGGATACTCCAACGGAAGCGGCCTGTGCTGCTGAGTGTCGCCCCTGCAGGTAACCCGGAGCTGGAGAACGTGACCGTATCCGCCGAGTCTGCATCAACGGCGGTGACATCAAATTGGAGGTCGATGCCTTCGGTACCCGTTTGCGTGGGCGCCGACGTCATGGAAGGTGGAGTGTTTGACGCAGAGCCCTCGCTCACCTGCAAGGCCTTGACCGCTGCAAAGGCATCCAACATGCCGGTGCCGCAGGTGGTCAATGATGCGCAAACAGTTCCCGACCGGAAGGGGCGGGTGTTGTTCTTTAACAGCGCCGCAATTTGTGCAGGTGTCAGGGTTGGCTTGATTTGCAGCAGGAGTGCGGCGGCCGCGGCAACATGCGGCGCAGCCATGCTGGTACCGCTTTTGAGCAAGATCGCATCGCTCTGAGGCGTGGTCCGGCCCGTGTTGTCGGTGGAAAAAATGCTGGAGCCGGGTGCACTGAGGGCGACTTGCGCTCCAATGTTGGCGAAGCTCGATTTTTCCCCCGTGATGGTGTGGGCGGTCACCGCAATCACGCCATCGCAATTTGCCGGCGAGGAGACGGGGCCCCCGTCGTCATTCCCGGCCGACACCACCACAGTGGTGCCTGCCGCTACAACTGCGTTGACGGCATCCCTATACGAGTTGGAGCAGCTTCCCGTGCTACCCAGGCTCATGTTGATGACTTTGGCGATATTCGGGTTGGTGACGCCATTCACTTGGCGAAGGCCTGCAGCCCAATACATTCCTTCCTGGATATCCGATGAGTAACCACCGCATACCCCCAACACCCGAACCGGCAGTATCTTGGCGCCGAAAGCACCACCGATAACGCCGCTGCTGTTATTGGCAACTGCGGCAATGGTGCCTGCGACATGGGTACCGTGCCAGCTGGAGTCCTCCACCGCGCAATCGCTCGCGTTGGAATTCCAGTCTCCGGGGTCTGTGGGGTTATCGTCACGCCCATCTCCATCATTCGCCGTTGTAAATGTGGTGTTGATGGGCGGGTTATCGGCTGAAATGAAATCGTAGCCCTGCAACACGTTGGCCGCCAAGTCCGGATGGGGGCGATACCCCGAGTCCAACACCGCCACGATCACCCCCGCACCCGTCACCGGGGTGCTGGATCCAATCATCCGATCCCATGCGAGCTGGAAATTGGCCCCGCCGACCGCACCAGCAGGTGATTTGAGGTTCCATAAGCTGCTGAAAAACGTGTCGTTCGGCGACAGGTGCGCTTGCACGCGCTCATCAATCTCGACGTACTCCACCGCAGGGTCTTTGGCCAGCTTGGCTATGACCGACTGCATTTCCAGCCGGGTCAAGGGGGCGCCGGTGCTCGCCACCTGGATGCCGTTGTAAATGGTTTTCAGGTGGCGCAGATTCAATTCGTGCCCAGCCACAGTGCTGGCCGCGCGCTCTTTCAAACCTTGAACACGTTCCCTGTCGCTGGTCTCTGCGAAGAGGTGAGCGGCTTTGGACTCTTTGGGGGTCTTGAATTTGATGATCAACCGGCTGTACGTCGCCCCCTCCAGGGAGGCGGCGGAGCGGGCGACTTTGGCTGGTGGGCCCTCAGTGAAAGGCAGAGCAGCAAGCGCGGGTATCGCTCCGAGGGCAAGGGCGCTAAGGGTGGCATTTCTGAGTAAACGCAAATAAGGTGTCATCGCAAGTGCCCCTAATTTCGCATCGCTTTGGCATCCAGTTCGGCATATCGCACTCCGGGGGCCTTTGCGAGTTTTGCCACAAGGTCTTGGGTCGTCTGCCCGGGTTGTGGAGTGATGGCGAGCAAACAGCTGGTCGCTGACATCTTTGCCACAAATACGATGGATGCGGCACCGGTGGATGCAGAGAGGCTCCGCACCAGTGCTGTGGGATCTTCAGGGATGGGTTCGTGAGTGCCCACCATTAGGCGTACCGCTTGGGTGGAGACAGGTGTCGTTGCTGAGGCGACGCTTGGACTCATGGACGGGCCCAATCCGCAGCCGGAGAGAGTCGTTAAAAGCGCCAAAAAAATGCCAAAAGTGAACAGTTTCACAATGCTCCCTCGCATGTGTCGAAACAGAGTGGGGTGCGTGAGTCTGCGGGCAGACATCACTTTTTCACATTGTAGGCACGAGCCGAAAGGGCTACCAAAGACTAAGGAAAGCGGCCCGGTTGTTCGCCGAGTATCAGGGTGAGCGGTGCAGCCGGGGAGCCGAAAGGGCGACGATCTGGTCGCGGGTCGCTTCGTCGATCAGGCGGTGCTTGAGCAGGCTGCCGTCTGCGGTCATGAGCGCCCGCAGTTGTTGCAGATCTTTGACGGTCGGGGCGACCTTGATCTGTGCAAGCGCAGCCTGGCTGTTGTTGCCTTTGATGAGTGCTGCCACTTTGGTGGCCCAAACGCTGGGACGAGACATGTGATGGAGTGGCCAACTTTGATAAAGAAGGTTATTTTCGCACACCACCGCCAGAAACGCTTCATGGATTGCTACGAAAACAATAGCGCCAATGCGACCGTTGATCGCAATCCCTACATTTCTCCTGCTGGAATAGACCACGCCGATCCGGTACCATCGCCGGCTATGACTCAAGCACATACCGGTTTTAGAGCGTTGACGCGCAGCACCATGTTGGCCTGCACCCTTGGGCTGGCCCTTTGGAGTCCATCTGTGATGGCGCAAGAGGCCCGCAGTGGGACGTTTAAAACAGTGCAGGGCGGTGTCAGGGTGCTCCAAGGCGATGCCCAGCGCGCAGTCATTCCCGGTGCCGGTGTGCAAGAGGCAGAAAGAGTCCAAACCGATGCAAGCGGTTCTGCCGTGCTGATGCTGCGCGACGGTACATCGATTGCCATTGGCCCGAACACCACCGTCGATATCAGCCGCTTTCAGTTTGACGGCACCACCCAGCAAGGCAGCCTCGCAGTCCGGGTGCTGCAGGGCACGATCCGGATGGTGACCGGCCTGTTAGGCAAGGTGCAACCAGACAACGTCAAAGTGACAACGCCCGCCACAACCGTTAGTGTGCGCGGCACGGATTTCATTGTGGAGGTGCTATGAGCGTGCGTTACCTCGTTGTTGTTGCATTGCTCGGCCTGCAAGCATGTGCCCCTGTAAGCCGTGTTATTTTGTTGCCGGATAGTGAGGGCCGGTCTACCGCAGTCCAGGTGAGCAATGCCGGCGGTGTAGTGGATTTGACCCAGCCCTTTCAAACTGCAGCGTTGCAGCAGGACGGCCGCTTGGAAGCAGGCGTACTCAGTGCTGATGAAGTTCAAGAGAAATACAAGGGGCTGCTGGCGTTGCCGATGCCCACAGCGTCTCAATTGACATTGCGGTTTGAGCCTGGCACATCCAATTTGACGGCGGAGTCTCAGGGCCAGCTCCCGGAGATCATTGCGTTGGCTTCACAGCGGGCAGGCGGTGAAATCCTGGTGGTGGGTCATACCGACCGCACAGGGAGCCCGCAGGCCAACGACACTTTGTCATTGCAGCGAGCGCAAGCGGTGCGTGAGCTGCTGGTACAGCGCGGCTTTGCGCCTGAACGGATTGAGGCAATTGGCCGTGGCGAGCGTGAGCCGGTGGTCCCGACCGAAGCCAATGTGAATGAACCCCGTAACCGCCGCGCAGAAATCATCATTCGCTGAGCGCGTTTGGGTCTTTGATGGTGAAAAAAACGCTCTCTGATCTTGGTGGTTTGGTGTATTCGACCGAGGTGGGGCGCACCTGCCCGGTGTGCCGTCAAGCCATTGCTGAATGCGTGTGCCACACGCCCAAGCGACCTGCTGGCGATGGCATTGTGCGCGTGTCCCGCGAGACCAAAGGTCGCGCAGGCAAAGGTGTAACGCTGGTGAAGGGTGTCCCGCTGGACGATGAAGCGTTGATGGCTTTGGGCAAAAAACTCAAGGCGGCCTGTGGCTCCGGCGGTACCGTCAAAGACGGCGTGATTGAAGTGCAGGGCGACCATGTCGAGAAAGTCATGGTGGCTCTCGTCGCGCACGGTTTCACCGTCAAGCGCGCGGGTGGCTGATGCAGGCAGAAGACCTGCAAAAGCTGGTTGAGCGCACCATGCCCTTCGGTAAATACCGAGGGCGCTTGATTGCAGATTTACCCGGCGACTACCTGAACTGGTTTGCGCGCACCGGTTTTCCCAAAGGGGAGATGGGTCGCTTATTGCAGCTGATGCATGAGATTGACCACAACGGCTTGAGCGATCTGCTCACGCCACTGCGCCAGCGCTAACGGCTAGAGCCCCAGCAAAGCCGAGCGCAGCTCCGGTTTTCGCGCTTTGGGGTCCAGCCAGATTTTGAAAAATGCTTCGCTGAAGGTGGCGTCCGCGGTTTCACCCAGCAGTTTGCCGTTCAGGAAAAAGCGGGCGCCCGCACCGGGCACATGCACGCCCAGCAAACGGTCGCCGGATTTCACATCGATAAACAAGCCCGTCATGAAGTTGGACCAGGTTTGCACCTGCTCTGGCGTTGCGGCGCTGATGCGGGATATCTCAATCAGCGAGGTGTTGTTGATGTCGCTGGCTTTGACCGAGGTGTTGTACACAATCTCCAGGGCAAAAGTCCGGCTGAAGCTGAAGTCTCCTCCGCTTGCCGCGGGCAACCACAGCGTAGCGTCATACGCCTTGAATCCAAAGAACTTCAAGGGGCCGCTGCCCTTGGGTAGCCAGTTTGCACCATAGGCGCTTAGCGCGGCGGGGGCGCGGCTGGCAGGGGGCTGCTCTTGCGCCCTGCCGGGAGCGCTGAGCGCCCCTAGCAAAGCAGCCATTACCAGCGGTCGTCGTCGCACTGCGGTAGTGTTGAAGGTGGTGGGGGCCATGGGGTTCAGTGCATCGGACATGACCCAATTTTGGCTGAAACGCGCAAGAAAGCAACCCACTCGGATAAAAAAAGACTGAGTAGTATTTTTTTGTGCGCTAACGGGCTATCCGGCTGATGCCGATGCTTCTCGCCAAACCCCGGGTTGCAAGTTGTCCAAATGGTGGGGGCCAATGGCTGCACGTATCAGCCTTAGGGTGGGGTAGCCCACGGCGGCCGTCATACGCCGCACCTGCCGGTTGCGCCCCTCGCGGATCACCAATTCCACCCAACTGGTCGGAATGGATTGGCGAAAGCGCACCGGTGGGTTGCGCTCCCACAAGCCTTCGGGGGGGTGGATGCGCTGCGCGCGCGCCGGCAGGGTAATGCCGTCGTTGAGCTTCACGCCTTGGCGTAGCGCTGCCAAGGCGGCCTCGTCAGGTTCACCCTCCACTTGCACCCAATAGGTCTTTTCCATCTTGAAGCGCGGGTCGCTGATGCGCGCCTGTAGCTTGCCGTCGTTGGTGAGTAGCAGCAGGCCTTCGCTGTCGGCGTCTAGCCGTCCTGCGACATAGACGCCGGGCAAATCAATAAAGTCTTTGAGCCCGCGCCAGCGCCCCTCGGGCGTGAACTGGCTCAGCACTCCGTAGGGTTTGTTAAAGCAAATCAGGCTGGAGGGGGGCAGCATGGCTTATTCCGCTTCGGCCCAGAGCCGTTGGCCCGTGGCCTCCAAGTGGGTAAGGTAAATGCGCACCTCAAACTCCAGTTGGTGGTAGGCGGGCTCCATGTGGGTACAGAGCTTGTAGAAGGCCTTGTCATGCTCGCGCTCGCGCAGATGGGCCAGCTCATGCACCACAATCATTTTCAGAAAGGGCTCCGGCGTGTCTTTAAACAGGCTGGCGACCCGGATCTCACGTTTGCTTTTGAGCTTGCTGCCCTGCACGCGCGAGACAGTGGTGTGCGTGCCCAGCGCGTTCTTGACGACATGGAGCTTGCTGTCGAACGCCACCTTGGAGAGCGGTTCCGTGCTGCGCAGGTAGTCGGCCTTGAGGTCTTGCACATAGTCGTACAGCACCTTGTCGGTCCGCACCCCGTGCGCTTGCGGGTGGCGCTGGGTCAGCCAGCTGCCCACCCGGCCCTCGTCGAGCATGCGCTGTACTTGGGCAAGCGTGTCTGCGGGGTAGCCATTGAGGTAGCGCAGCGCAGGCGTTGCTACCATTTTCATAGCTACTTGCGCAGATTCCGCCCGAGCTAAGGGCCGGTTTTGCTTCAAATCTGAATCAGACTTCGCGGCGCAGCGCGGGGAACAAAATCACGTCGCGGATGCTGGCGCTGTCGGTCAGCAACATCATCAGGCGGTCGATACCGATACCACAGCCGCCGGTGGGGGGCATGCCGTATTCCAGGGCGCGCACAAAGTCGTGGTCGAAGTGCATGGCCTCGTCGTCACCGCTGTCTTTGGCGGCTACTTGGGCGTGGAAGCGGGCGGCCTGGTCTTCAGCGTCGTTCAGCTCAGAAAAGCCGTTGCCGAACTCACGGCCGGTGATGTAGAGCTCAAAGCGCTCGGTCACTTCAGGGCGGTCGTCATTGGCTCGGGCCAGTGGCGAAATTTCGGTGGGGTGCTCCATGATGAAGGTGGGGTTCCACAACTTCTCTTCCACGGTCTCTTCAAAGTACAGCACCTGCAGGCTGGCGAGGCTGCGGCCCTCCAAGCGGTTTTTTGCTTCGGTCAAGCCCAGCTTCTTCACCGCGTTGGTCAGCCAAGTAGCGTCAAACACGTTGTCGCCAGCGTCGGTGTACTTCTGGATGGCTTCAACGATGGTCAGGCGCTCAAACGGCTGCTCCAGGTCCACCGGCTTGCCGGCGTAGCTCAGTTGCAAGCCACCGGTGGCCTTCTGGGCGGCGTCGCGGATCAGCTTCTCGGTGTAGTCCATCAGGTCCTGGTAGTTCCAGTAGGCCGCGTAGAACTCCATCATGGTGAACTCGGGGTTGTGGCGCACCGAGATACCTTCGTTGCGGTAGCTGCGGTTGATTTCGAACACGCGGTCGAAGCCGCCAACGATCAGGCGCTTGAGGTACAGCTCAGGCGCAATGCGCAAGAACATTTCCTGGTCCAGCGCATTGTGGTGGGTCTTGAAGGGTTTGGCATTCGCACCACCGGGGATCGGGTGCAACATGGGTGTTTCCACTTCCAGGAAGTTGTGGCCCACCATGAACTCGCGCAGGGCGCTCACGGCCTTGCTGCGTGCCACGAAACGCTTGCGCGAGTCCACATCGGTCATCAGGTCCACATAGCGCTGTCGGTATTTGGTTTCCAGGTCCGCCATGCCGTGGAACTTATCGGGCATGGGGCGCAGACTCTTGGTGAGCAGGCGGATGCTGGTGGCATGGATGGACAGCTCACCGGTCTTGGTTTTGAACAAGGTGCCTTCAGCTGCCACGATGTCGCCCAAATCCCAGTGCTTGAAAGCGGCGTACAGGTCCACACCCACGTCTTCACCGCGCACATAGAGCTGGATGCGGCCGCCGCTGGGTCCGAAAGAAGAGTCTTGCAAGGTGCAGAAGCTGGCTTTGCCCATGACGCGTTTGAGCATCATGCGGCCGGCTACCTTGGCGGTGGCGCCCAAGGCCACCAACTCTTCTGCGGTCTTGTCGTTGTGGGCCGCGAACAAGGCTTCTGCTTTGTCTTCGGGTTGGAAGTCGTTGGGGAAGGCAACGCCTTGACCAGCGGCCTGCTGCTCGCGCAGTGCCTTGAGCTTTTCACGGCGCTCTTGGATCAACTGGTTTTCGTCTTGCGGTGCGGGAGCGGCTTGGTTTTGGTCAGACATGGAGTGACTTGTGGGTTCGGTAGGAGAAATCGGCAAACCTCAAGGGGTTTTGGCCGCAACCCTCCATTGTAAGAGGGCAGGCTGCCGCTATGATGCGCTCGCACTTTACTTGGATCGCCCATGCTCTACAAAATCGTTGTTCTCTTGTTGGAAGTGGTGACCGGCTTGTTGACCACCACCTGTTTGTTGCGCCTTTACATGCAGCAACAGCGCATACCTTTGTCCGCCCGCTCGGGGAACCCGCTGGGGCGTTTTGTGTTTGCTTTGACGGATTGGATCGTGCTGCCCCTGCGCCGCGTCGTACCGGCATTGGGCCCTTGGGACATGGCGAGCTTAGTTGCCGCATTTTTGATCCAGCTGGCGCATTTCGGGGTGCTCTGGGCCCTCAATGGGTTTGGCGTGACACCGCTGTCGATCGTGGTGCTGGCCTTGCTGGGCCTGGTGCGCCTGAGCTTGTCGGGCCTGACCGCGCTGGTATTGGTCTACGCCGTGTTGAGTTGGGTGCAGGCGCAGTCGTTTTTCTCAGAGCTCATCGGTCGGCTGGTAACGCCGGTGCTGGCACCCATCCGCAAAGTTGTGCCTCTGGTGGGTGGGGTGGATTTGTCGCCCCTGGTGCTATTGGTCTTGCTGCAGATTTTGACGATTGTGCTGGGTGACCTGCAATACACCATGCTGTCAGCAGTAGCCGGATAAAAAAAGAGGCCCGATGGGCCTCTTTTTTTGGGGCGGAGCCGGATTCTCAAATCACGGCATCTGCAGGCTGGCGCTGCAGCATCGCCAAGGTCTCCGCAATGGTTTTGCGCAGCTCGCGGCGGTCAGAGATGAAGTCAATCGCGCCCTTGGTCTGCAAGAATTCCGAGCGCTGAAAGCCTTCCGGCAGAGTCACTCGCACGGTGGATTCAATGACCCGGGGGCCTGCGAAGCCGATCAGGGCTTTGGGCTCTGCAATCACCACATCGCCCAGGAAAGCAAAGCCCGCGCTCACCCCACCCATGGTGGGGTCGGTCAGCACGCTGATATAGGGCAAGCCTTTTTTGGCCAGGCGGGTGAGCGCTGCATTGGTTTTGGCCATTTGCATCAGGCTCAGCAAGCCTTCTTGCATGCGGGCTCCACCGGTCGCGGTAAAGCAGACAAACGGCACTTTTTGTTCGATGGCAGTCTCCACGCCACGGACAAAGCGCTCGCCCACCACAGAGCCCATGGAGCCGCCCATGAATTCAAATTCAAAGCAGGCTGCCACCAAGCTGACGCCGTGCACTGCGCCACCCATGACGATCAGTGCATCGGTCTCGCCGGTGTTTTCAAGGGCTTCTTTCAGCCGCTCAGGGTATTTGCGGCTGTCTTTGAATTTCAAGGCGTCAACCGGCAGCACTTCCTGACCGATCTCGAAGCGACCTTCGTTGTCCAGAAAGGCATTCAGGCGTGCACGGGCGCCGATACGGTGATGGTGGCCACAGCTGGGGCACACATTCTGGTTTTGCTCCAGGTCGGTTTTGTAGAGCACCGATTCGCAGCTGGGGCACTTGATCCACAGGCCTTCGGGCACGCTGCGGCGCTCCGTGGGGTCGGTGTGTTGAATCTTGGGGGGTAGCAGTTTTTCCAACCAACTCATGGGATTTCTCCAGTGCAGTGCCCGAATGGGCGTCCAACAGACAGGGGGCGATTATCCGTCAAACCGCCCCCGCCGATTTTCAGCATCAGCCGAGGTCCATCGCCGTGCGAATTTCCTGCAGGAAGGTCTGCGCCACCGGGCCCACTTGCTCGCGTGGCGCGTTTTCCAGCAATTGGATGATCTTGCTGCCAATCACTACTGCATCTGCCACCTTGGAGATGGTCTTGGCGGTCGCGGCGTCGCGGATGCCGAAGCCCACGCCTACCGGGGTGCTGATGTGCTGGCGGATGCGGGGCAGCATGGCTTCTACGGCATTGGTGTCCAAAGCGCCGGAGCCCGTTACGCCCTTGAGCGACACGTAATACACATAGCCGCTGGCTACGCGGGCCACTTGCTGCATGCGCTCATCGGTGCTGGTGGGTGCCAACAGGAAAATCAAGTCCATGTGGTGGGCCCGCAGGTCGGCGGCAAAGGCCTCGCATTCCTCGGGCGGGTAGTCCACGATCAGCACGCCGTCAACGCCGGCTTCCGAGGCGTCTTTCACAAACGCGCTGGCGACGCCAGGGCGGGCTTGTTTTTGGTCGTAGCGCTCGACCGGGTTGGCATAGCCCATCAAAACCACCGGCGTGGTGGTGTTGGTTTTGCGGAACTCGCGCACCATGGCAATCACCTGCACCAGGCCGATACCGAAGGCCAAGGCTTTGTCGCCGGCCTTTTGGATCACGGGGCCGTCCGCGCTGGGGTCCGAGAAGGGCACGCCCAGCTCAATCACATCCGCACCGCCCGCGACCATGGCGTGCATCAGCTCGGGCGTAACGTCGGCATAAGGGTAGCCCGCGGTCACAAAGGGAATGAGCGCTTTGCGGCCTTGCGCCTTCAGCGCGGCAAAGGTGGCGTCAATACGGCTCATGCTCCACCTCCTTGTTTGACGATCTGCACGGGCTGTTCGCCCCCTTTGACCGATTGACCGCGGCAGCTGGGTCGGCAGTAAAAGTCGGCATTGCTCAGGTCGGCCACGGTGCCGATGTCTTTATCACCACGGCCGGACAAATTGACCAGAATGCTCTGGTCGGGGCGCATGGTTTTGGCCATCTTCATCGCGTAGGCCACTGCATGGCTCGATTCCAGCGCGGGGATGATGCCTTCGGTGCGGCACAGGTAGTGGAAAGCGTCCAGCGCTTCCTTGTCGGTAATGCCCACGTATTCCGCGCGGCCGATGTCACTCAGGAACGCATGCTCCGGGCCCACGCCGGGGTAGTCCAAGCCGGCGCTCACACTGTGGGTCTCAGTGACTTGGCCGTTGTCGTCTTGCAGCACATAAGTGCGGTTGCCGTGCAGCACGCCGGGGCTGCCCTTCTGGATGGAGGCGGAGTGCTTGCCGCTCTCCAAGCCTTCACCGGCCGCTTCCACGCCGATCAGGCGGGTTTGGTCGTGCTGGATGTAGGGGTAGAAGATGCCCATGGCATTCGAGCCACCGCCCACACAGGCAATCACTGCGTCGGGTTGCTCGGTTTTGCAGCCGGCGGTTGCCAGCATCTCGGGCATTTGCACCAGACACTCGTTGCCGATGACGCTCTGGAAGTCTCGGACCATCATGGGGTAAGGGTGCGGGCCTGCCACGGTACCGATGATGTAGAAGGTGTTGTCCACATTGGCAACCCAGTCGCGCATGGCTTCGTTCAAGGCATCTTTCAGCGTCTTGCTGCCACTTTCCACAGGCACCACGGTGGCACCCAGCAGCTTCATGCGGTAGACGTTGGGGCTTTGGCGTTTGACGTCTTCGCTACCCATGTAGACCACGCATTCCAGCCCGTAGCGCGCACAGATAGTTGCTGTGGCTACGCCGTGTTGGCCGGCGCCGGTTTCGGCAATCACGCGGGGCTTGCCCATGCGCTTGGCGAGCATCGCTTGGCCGATGGTGTTGTTGACCTTGTGGGCGCCGGTGTGATTCAGGTCTTCGCGCTTTAGGAAGATTTGTGCACCACCCATTTCGCGGCTCATGCGGGCTGCGTGGTACACGGGGGAAGGGCGGCCTACAAAGTGAGCCAGTTCTGACTTGAACTCCGCCAAGAACTCGGGGTCGTGCTGGTACTTGGCGTAGGCGTCTTTGAGCTCGTTGATGGCGTGGGTCAGCGTCTCGGATACGAAGCTGCCGCCGTACTGGCCAAAGTGACCTTTGGCATCGGGTTGTTGGTAATCGAACATGGTGTTTACATTCCTGCAAGATGCCGGTCCGCCGCGCGCACGGCGGCAACGAACTGGCGGATTTTTTCGGGATCTTTGATGCCCCTGAGGGGCTTGCCGTGAGCGTCTTCGGCTTCGACGCCGGAGCTCACGTCCACAGCCAGCGACTTACAGCGCGGCCGTACCGACGTGATGCCATCGCCCACG
This sequence comes from Rhodoferax potami, assembly GCF_032193805.1. Taxonomy (NCBI): domain Bacteria; kingdom Pseudomonadati; phylum Pseudomonadota; class Betaproteobacteria; order Burkholderiales; family Comamonadaceae; genus Rhodoferax; species Rhodoferax potami. The sequence goes on from NZ_JAVBIK010000001.1 coordinate 3,075,162, forward strand.
TTTGCACTGGTGAGTCCACCACTCAAGACGAGGTGAGCGTTGACGCTTGGAGGAAGAAGTGACCAATTGAATGTTTTGCCACCGCCACCGTAGCCGTCCACATGGGCGTCTAACAGAATGGCTTGGGCGTTCGAATAATCGTTCGCAAATTGTACGAGGTCAAACGCTTGTGCGTCGTCGCCCAGCGGAATCCGTGCGGCGCGCAGGTAGGGGCGGGCAGCGTCTGCGGTGGCCGTCTGGCATTCGTGCGCCGTTTCATCTCCATGAAATTGCACGGTAGCGCCCGCCACTATTGCGCAAGCAGCTCCTATTTCTGTAGCGTCTGCGTTCACAAACAACAAAACAGGGGTCACGAAAGGGGGGAGTCTTTTGGCCAGTTCGGCTGCCCGCTCAGGCGTGACTGCGCGGGGGCTTTTGGCATACAGCACAAATCCAATCGCGTCGGCGCCGGCAGAGACGGCGGCGTCAACGTCCTGCTCGCGGGTCAGGCCGCAGATTTTGATTCGGGTGCGGGGGTAGGTGTCGGTGTGCGTGGTGCGTGCGTTCATGGCAACGCATCATACGCAGGCGTGCGGTCCGGTATGCCCCACTGGGGGTCATAGCGGGGGCCCAGAAAATACAAGCCGTCCGGCGAGAAGGTGGGTGCCGCCACCTTGCGGTTGCGGGCCGCCAGTACCTCGGCCATCCACTCCGGCGGTTTTTTGCCTTGCCCGATCTGCACCAGACAACCCATGATGTTACGAATCATGTGATGCAAAAACGCGTTGGCTTCAAATTCAATGCGCCAGTAGGCCCCGCGTTTGTGCAGCTCAATGCGCATCAGGTTTTTGACCGGACTCAGTGCCTGGCACTGGGCCGCCCGGAAGGAGCTGAAATCATGTTCGCCCTCAAGAAAGTCGGCGGCCTGCCGCATAGCGGCTTCGTTGAGTGTGTTGAATGTCCAGCCCACGCGCCCCGATTCCACGCTGGGCCGTATTTGAGACTCCAGCAGCACATAGGCGTAACGACGGGACAAGGCAGATGCCCGGCAATGAAAATCTGTCGTGGTTTGCACCGCCCATTGCACTGCGATGTCTTTGGGGAGATTGGCGTTCGTGCCGCGAATCCAAGAGTAGGTGTCGCGTTCGAGGAGGGTGTCGAAGTGCACGACCTGCATCAAGCCGTGTACCCCAGCGTCGGTGCGCCCTGCGCAGAGGGTGGATACGCGTTGGGCCGTAAACGTGCCCAAGGCGTGTTCCAACTTGTCCTGGATCGTCAGGCCGGACGATTGGCTTTGCCAGCCTTGGTATCCCTGCCCGTTGTAACTAACGCCTAAAACTATCCGCACGATATCCCGAACCTCGATGTCTCATTGCACAAAGCGCAGCCGCTTAGCTCAGCTGCGCCAGTGCTTTCTGTGCTTTGGCCCGCATATCTCCGGTCGCTTCCGCCACCACTTCTTCGATCAAGGCGCGTGCACCGTCTTCATCTCCGATAGAGATGAACTCTTCCGCCAGCGCAAGCTTGGTGCCCAGAGGATCGTCGCTCAGGTTGTCAGGAGCCGAGGTGGGGGCTTCTGCAGGTGTGCCCAAATCCATGGACAGAGACTCGAGGTCAAACTCCATCAAGCCACCATGTGCGGTCGTTTCAGCAGCAGGCTCCTCCACAGGTGCAGGGCTGGTCGCCTCAAAGCGCATCGGCGTGGAGTTGCCCGTGTCCAACGGGACTTCCAGATCGTCGAGCGAGAGCGAAATTTCCGGCATTTGGCTGACAGGCTCAAAACTCGGTGGCACCGTGGCTGGCATGTCGTCCGAAAGATCAAAATCCATGTCCAGTGAGTTACTGGCAGTCGACTTGGGTTCGGGCTGGCTCGCAATGGCCGTGCCGGTCACGTCGCTAATCGCGCTTGCTGCCGGCTCGTCGTCCAACGAAAAGTCGAGGTCCAGGTCCAAGTCGAGGTCCACGCCGCCTGCTGTCGTGTCGAGTTCTGCGTGTGCAGACTGTGGCACTGTGTTGTCGCCAAACGTCGAAGCCACGGCAGCGGCTGCAACCGCGCCGGCAACCGGCATAGCGGGGATTCCACCCGGCTGGTAGAGCGGATTGCTAGGGTCAATGCTGAGGCCCATTTCGCAAATGCGCGCCCAGTCGTTGCTTTCAGAGCCGGTGAGTTTGAAGGCTTGGGTCGCAGTGCTTTCAAAGCTGCGCGTATCGCGGCGTTTAGCAAAAATTTCCAAGAGCTTGGTGTGGATGGCCAGTCGACCGGGGTTGGAGCGTACGGCTTCCTTCAAGATCTCTTCAGCTTGCAGATCGCGACCATAGGCCAGATAAACGTCTGCCTCGGCTACAGGATCCACGTCATCGGCTGCATCCAGTTGGCTGGCGGAGTACACCATCGAAGACGCGCTGGCCGAGCCGTTTTGGTTGGTATCCACACGTTGACCGCCGCTTGCACCAAAAAAGGAATCCGGTTGCAGGCGGCTTTCCAGGAACGAGCTATCAATTTGAGCCGCATTCCTTTTGCGCTGACGCAAGCGGTACAAGCCAAAGCCACCCAGCAACGCAAGCAGGCCTGCTGCTCCGACGGGAACGGCAGGGTCCTCCATCAGGGTGTCCAGCAGCGTTGGCTCGTCGACGGTTGGAATTGGCGCAGGGGCCGCCATTTTTGGCGGTGCAGCAACAGTTGCTTCAGACGCGACAGGTGCCGGAACAGAGGCGGCCGCCACTGGAGCAGAAGCTGCTGGGGTGGGGGCTGCACTTGCCGCTGGTTCTGGCGGAGTGACCGCGGCCACTGGCACGGCTGGTGCAATGGCAGCAGTCGGGGTGCTGGCCGCAACAGCTGGCGCTGCAGCGGGAGGTGGTGTTGCTTTGTCTTTCAGCTGGTTGAGCTGGCTGATGGTTTTATTCAGTTCGGCTGCGCGCGCTGCGGCATCTTTTGCCTCGCGCTCCAAGGCAATCTTGGCTTCATCCGGTTTGGTGTTGATGGCGCCTTTTGACAGTGTCAGCTTGTCTGGTGCAGCTGCTGCCGGCTTCTTTTCATCCACCGTGGTGTCGATGCTGCCGCTGGCTTTGCGGTCGGCAGCGCTGACATTGGCTTGCGGAACGCTACCTGCCAAATTACGCCGGAAATCGTTGAAATCCTTGCTTTGAGCCAACACCGTTTTGCTAGCCTCCGCCCTAGAGATGCTGGTGGCCTCTTGCGCTCCGGGTAGTGCCATGACCGCACCGGCCCGCACACGGTTCAGGTTCCCGTTTACAAAGGCATCCGGGTTCGAGCGCAGCAGGGCTACCAGCATCTGGTCCAGCGAGACGCCTGCAGGCTTGTTGGCGATGGCAATCTTGCTGGCGGTGTCGCCAGACTTCACGGTTATGCGACCATTCTCAGCATCAGGGGCTTTGGCTGCTGGAGGCGTTGCCGCAACTGGCGGCAGTGCCCGGGGAGCAGGCGCCGGGCGCACTGGCGCCTCATTGCTTGGTCTGGGGGCTGGCTGTGGGGTGGTTGCAGGCACCGAGGGGGCTGGTGCTATTTGCGCCAGTGTTGGTGCAGGAGCCGTCTTCTTGAGGCTTGGTGGGTCCAAGAGCAAGGTGTAGTCGCGCACAATGCGACCGGACGACCAAGTGGCCTCCAGAATCAGGTCGACAAAGGGGTCATTGACTGCACGGTCGCTGGTAAGTCGCAAGTAGGCTTTACCGTCTGCCCGGCGCGCCAATCTGGCTTGTAAGCTGGTAAGGGCTGGGCTGTACTCCAGCCCGGCAGCGGTGAACGCCTCTGGCTGGGCCACTGCCGCTCTCAATGAGGAGGCCTCTTCGGCGGTGATTTCCGGGATTTCCACTTCGGCGCGCAGGGGCTCACCGAGTGCGGACTGCACAGTCAAGCGCCCGAGTGAAAGCGCATACGCACCGGATCCCGACAAGCTGAGCAGCGCGAAAGATGCAGCTGCGACAGCCGTCCTCTGCCAACGATGTGACTTAACGATCAATTTAAAGGCCTCCGGTGCTCAGGGGGAGCTGCAATGTACTTCTCATTTCCCAGGCCAACGCCTGAGCTAGAAAACAAAAAAGTACCTTAACATCAATATCTTAGGCAGACAAGCTAAGGAAGCGCTTAACTTCCAAAGCCCGTCTAGAGGCCCTATTGTCGCTGTGACGCTTGTTGCCTTACGACAACGAAGCGTAACTCTCTGTTACGCGTCGAGCAGGATGCGCAGCATGCGGCGAAGTGGCTCGGCCGCGCCCCACAACAGCTGATCACCGATGGTAAAGGCGCCCACGTACTCAGGCCCCATCGCCAGCTTGCGGATACGGCCCACAGGAATCGTCATAGTACCGGTCACTGCCACGGGTGTCAGATCCTGGATGGTGGCTTCCCGGGTGTTGGGCACCACTTTTACCCACTGGTTGTCTGCCGCGATCATGGCTTCGATGTCTGCCACGGGCACGTCTTTCTTCAGCTTGAAGGTGAGAGCTTGGCTGTGGCAGCGCATCGCGCCCACGCGCACGCAGAAACCATCCACGGGAATCGCGGAGCTGCCGAAGCCTTCGCCCATGCCCAAAATCTTGTTGGTTTCGGCCATGCCTTTCCACTCTTCCTTAGACATACCGTTGCCCAGGTCTTTGTCGATCCAAGGAATCAGGGAGCCGCCCAGTGGAACGCCGAAGTTGGCGGTCTCCGCGCCGGTCAGTGCGCGTTGCTTGGCGATGACTTTGCGGTCAATTTCCAGAATCGCGCTCTTGGGGTCGTCGAGCAAAGCTTTGACTTCCGCGTTCAGCGTGCCATATTGGGTCAGCAGCTCGCGCATGTGCTGGGCACCGCCGCCAGACGCAGCTTGGTAGGTCTGGGTGCTCATCCATTCGACCAAGCCAGCCTTGTACAGTGCGCCCACGCCCATCAGCATGCAGCTTACGGTGCAATTGCCGCCCACCCAGTTCTTGCCGCCTTTGGCCAGCGCGTCCTTGATGACAGGCATGTTGACCGGGTCGAGAATGATGACCGCGTCTTTTTCCATGCGCAGTGTGGAGGCTGCGTCAATCCAGTGGCCGTTCCAGCCCGCAGCGCGCAGCTTGGGAAACACTTCCGTGGTGTAGTCGCCACCTTGTGCGGAAATGATGATTTCGCAACGCTTCAGGGCGTCGATGTTGAAAGCGTCTTGCAGCGTGGTTTCGTTTTTGGCCCAAGCCGGTGCTTTGCCACCCGAGTTTGATGTGGAGAAGAACAGAGGTTCGATCAAGTCGAAATCCTTTTCCTGCTCCATGCGATCCATCAACACTGAGCCGACCATGCCGCGCCAGCCGACCAAACCTACCAACTTGCTCATATCAACGCCCTTTCAATGTAAACAAACGATGCCCGACCTGGGCTGTTTGCTCCGGCTCGTCTGGCCGGGGGGCGCACGACGATACCGGAGCTGGATCAGCCCTTAATGGTCGTGGTTTTGGAAATGATTGCGCGCGCGGCTATGTCTGCCATGGAGGCAGTCAACAAGCTCAAAGAGAAGAGGCGGGCGGCAAACATGGATTTATTGTAGCGCAAAACAAGAATTTTTTGCTCCGCGCGGACTGAAATGATTTTGAAGTGCGAGGCGATATTGCGTGATATCGCCCCGCATTCCGGTCTTATGCCAGAGCCTTCAGCACGGCATCGCCCATCTCTTTGGTGCTGACCCGTTGTGTGCCTTCGCTGTAGATGTCAGCCGTGCGATAGCCTTGCGCCAGCACCTTTTGTACAGCCGCTTCAATGCGCTGTGCGGCAGCTTCTTGGTTCAGGCTGAAGCGCAGCATCATGGCAGCACTCAGGATCGTGGCCAGCGGGTTGGCAATGCCTTTGCCGGCGATGTCCGGTGCGCTGCCATGGCTGGGCTCGTACAGACCCTGGTTGCTGCTGTTCAAGCTGGCAGAAGGCAGCATGCCGATAGAGCCTGTCAGCATGGAGGCTTCGTCGGACAAGATGTCGCCAAACATGTTGCCGGTGACCAGCACGTCAAACTTCTTGGGCGCTTTGACCAGTTGCATGGCGGCGTTGTCCACCAGCATGTGGTCGAGTTCTACGTCGGGGTACTGCTGGCCCACTTCAACCATCACGTCTTTCCACAGCTGCGAGGTTTCCAGCACGTTGTTTTTGTCGACACTGGTGACGCGCTTGTTGCGCTTTTGGGCGGCCTGGAACGCGACGTGCGCAATGCGCTCAATCTCGGGGCGGCTGTAGCGCATGGTATCGAACGCTTCTTCGGCTCCGGGGAAGTGACCATCGGTGGCGATGCGGCGTCCGCGGGGCTGGCCGAAGTAAATGTCGCCAGTCAGTTCGCGGATGATGAGGATGTCCAGGCCGGCAATCAGCTCGGGCTTGAGGCTGGAGGCGCCCACCAGCTGCTCGTAGCAAATGGCAGGGCGGAAGTTGGCAAACAGGCCGAGGTTTTTGCGCAAGCCCAGAATGGCCTGCTCGGGGCGGAACTGGCGCTCCAGTTTGTCGTACTTCCAGTCGCCTACGGCGCCGAACAACACCGCGTCGGCTTCCTTGGCCAGCTTCAGGGTAGCTTCGGGCAGGGGGTGGCCGTGGGCATCGTAGGCGACGCCACCCACCAAGGCGGTTTCCATTTCCAAGGGGAGTGCCAAAGCGTTCAATACCTTGACGGCTTCTGCCACAATTTCGGTGCCAATGCCGTCACCCGGCAACACTGCAATTTTCATGATGTCCTTTGAATACTATGAATTTGATAGCTGCTCACGCAGACATCGTGTGGGCTAGCCACGGTTTTGTTGCCAAACGCTGGGCTTCGAAGGCCTTTATTTTGTCGGCATGGCGCAGGGTCAGGCCAATGTCGTCAAAGCCGTTGAGCAAGCAGTACTTGCGGAAGGCTTGCACCTCAAACGGGATTTCTTCGCCCTGCGGCTTCACGATGACCTGGCGTTCAAGATCAATCGTGAGCTGGTAGCCGGGGAAGGCCAATGCTTCGTTGAACAGCTGGTCCACCTGCGCCTCGCTCAGCTGGATTGGCAGCAGACCGTTTTTGAAGCAGTTGTTGAAGAAGATGTCTGCGTAACTGGGCGCGATGATGGCGCGAAAGCCATATTGGTCAATCGCCCAGGGTGCGTGCTCACGGCTGGAGCCGCAACCAAAGTTCTTGCGGGCCAGCAGGACCGAGGCGCCCGCATAGCGAGGCTGGTTCAACACAAAGTCCGGGTTGGGCTTGCGGCTGGCGGGGTCCTGGCCGGGGTAGCCCGCGTCCAGGTAGCGCCATTCGTCAAACAGGTTTTGGCCGAAGCCGGTTTTGCGGATGGATTTGAGGAATTGCTTGGGGATGATCGCGTCGGTGTCCACGTTTTCGCGGTCCATGGGCGCAACCAGCCCTTGGTAAACGGTAAATTTTTTCATTTCTTGGCAGCGCCTTCAATTTTTTCGCCTGCTTTTTGCAGGTCCTGACCCATGCCTTTGACCGTGTTGCAGGCAGACAGCAACAGCAGGGTCGCGGCGCATACGGCGATAAGTGCGGTTTTCATATTCAGTCCTTTCAATGGGTCAGGCGAACTTGCGGATGTCGACAAAGTGGCCGTGGATGGCTGCAGCAGCTGCCATGGCAGGACTCACCAGGTGGGTGCGGCCACCGGCACCTTGACGGCCTTCAAAGTTGCGGTTGCTGGTGGAGGCGCAACGCTCACCGGGCTCGAGGCGGTCGGCGTTCATTGCCAGGCACATCGAGCAGCCAGGCTCGCGCCACTCAAAGCCGGCAGCCTTGAAGATTTCGTGCAGGCCTTCGCGCTCGGCCTGCTCTTTCACCAAGCCGGAACCGGGCACGACCATGGCCAGCTTGATGTTCTTGGCGACTTTTTGGCCCAGTTTTTTCACTACGGCCGCGGCTTCACGCATGTCTTCGATACGGCTGTTGGTGCAAGAGCCGATAAACACTTTGTCCACGAACAAATCGTTCAGGGCCTTGCCGGGCTCCAAGCCCATGTAGGTGAGTGCCCGCTCAATGGCGCCACGCTTGTTGGCGTCTTTTTCCTTGTCGGGGTCCGGCACGATGGCGTCTACGCCCAGCACCATTTCGGGCGAGGTACCCCAGGTAACTTGCGGCACGATTTGGGTGGCGTCCAGCTCGACCACAGTGTCGAAATGGGCGCCGGCGTCGGAGTGCAGGGTCTTCCAGAAGGCGACTGCCTGGTCCCATTCCACCGCCGCGGCCTCTGGGGAGGCTGCGTTGGCGCCGGGCGCCAAGGGGCGGCCCTTGACGTAGTCGATGGTTTTTTCATCGACGGCCACCAGACCGGCGCGGGCGCCGGCTTCAATGGCCATGTTGCACACGGTCATGCGGCCTTCCATGCTCAGCGCACGGATGGCGGAACCGCCAAATTCGATGGTGTAGCCGGTACCGCCTGCGGTGCCGATTTTGCCGATGATGGCCAGCACGATGTCTTTGCCGGTGATGCCGGGGGCGACTGTGCCCTCGACCTTGACCAGCATGTTTTTGGCCTTTTTGGCCAGCAAGGTTTGCGTAGCCATGACGTGCTCGACCTCGCTAGTACCGATGCCGTGCGCCAGTGCGCCAAATGCGCCGTGGGTAGAGGTGTGGCTGTCACCACAGACCACCGTCATTCCCGGCAGGGTGGCGCCGTTCTCAGGCCCCATGACATGTACGATGCCTTGGCGCTTGGACAGAAAGGGGAAGAAGGCCGCAGCACCGAATTCCTTGATGTTGCTGTCTAGCGTAGTGACCTGTTCTTTGCTGGTCGGGTCGGTGATGCCGTCGTAGCCCAGTTCCCAACCGGTGGTCGGGGTGTTGTGGTCGGCGGTGGCCACGATGGAGCTGATGCGCCATACCTTGCGACCTGCTTCACGCAGCCCTTCAAACGCCTGGGGGCTGGTCACTTCATGGACCAGATGGCGGTCGATGTAGAGGATGGAGGTGCCATCGTCTTCGGTGTGGACGACGTGGTCGTCCCAGAGTTTGTCGTAGAGCGTGCGTGCCATGAGGTTGCTTCCTTTAGAGGTTTGATTTTAGGTGGTCGACCAGCAACCGCGCGCTGCGCGGCAGGGTCGAGAAGTCGCGGGCCACCAGCTCAATGTGTCGGTGCGCCCATGGGTCGGTAAGGGGGACCGCGGTCAACGTGCCGGTGCTGTGCATCAGCGCAAAAGCCCGTTGGGGCATGACCCCCACGCCCAAGCCGTTGTGGATCATGCGGCACATGGCGTCCAGGCCGGTGACCTGAATGCGCAGCTTGATGTTTTGACCCAGCGCCGCCGCTGCTTGCCGCATCGCCGTATAAATAGAGCTGTTGGAGTGCAGACCCACGTGGTCCAGCGCCAGTGTGTCGGCGAATGCCACTGACGATTCACGCGCCAGCGCGTGGGTGCTGGGCACGATCAGGACCAATTGGTCCTGGCGGTAGGGCAGCGTCTGCAATTCACCCGCGCCATCTGCAGTGTTGCACACGCCGAAATCGGCGGCGCCCTCCTGCACGGCGCGGATGACTTCGCTGCTCAGGTGTTCTTCAAGGTCAATGCGGATGCCTTGGTGTGCGCGGATAAATGCGCCCAGGTCTTCCGGAAGAAACTGCACGGTAGCCGAGATGCTGGCATGTACCCGCACTTGGCCGCGTGCTCCATCGGCGTATTCATGCAGCTCCGTGTGCATGCGATCCAAGGTGAACAACACGCTGCGGGCATGGTGCAGCAAGCTTTGTCCGGCAGGGGTCGGGTGCACGCCGCGGGAGTGGCGTTGCAGTAGCGGACTGCCCAGGGTTGCCTCCAGATCGCTCAAGCGCTTGCTCAGGGCCGAAGCTGCTATGAACTCCCGCTCCGCCGCCTTGCCAATACTTCCGCACTCGCACACGGCCACGAACATCTGTAGCGATGCGAGGTCTATGCGGCGGGAAAAGTGGCGGTCCTGAAGGAGCATGGTGTTGAGGCATCGCGTTAATCGATGTCTGTTCATATTTTCACACTGCTTTGAGTGTTTGTCATCGCAATTGACGATGGCACGGGTCTTGGGAGGGCAAGTGGACAGGCTGCTGAGCATCACCCAGTTCGGGGGGGGGGAATGGTTGCTATTATTTTTATAGCGTCATGCGCACGCTCTGAGTGGGCTAGCACCCCAAAAGCCATAAAAAAACCCCGCGACCCTTTCGGGTGGCGGGGTTGATGCGCAGGCTAGGGCTTAGCGCTGGTCGAGGGGCTTAACGTCGCGCTTGACGGAACCGGTGAACAGCTGGCGTGGGCGGCCGATTTTGTACTCAGGGTCGCCGATCATCTCGTTCAACTGGGCAATCCAGCCGACGGTACGGGCCAAAGCGAAGATACCGGTGAACAGGTTCACAGGGATGCCGATGGCGCGCTGCACGATGCCGGAGTAGAAGTCCACGTTGGGGTAGAGCTTGCGCTGGACGAAGTAGTCGTCTTCCAGGGCGATCTTTTCCAACTGCTTGGCCAGCTTGAACAGCGGGTCGTTTTCCAGGCCCAGAGCTTCCAGCACTTCATTGCAAGTCTCTTGCATGAGCTTGGCACGGGGGTCGTAGTTTTTGTAGACGCGGTGACCGAAGCCCATGAGCTTGACGCCGGAGTTCTTGTCTTTGACCTGTTCCATGAATTGGCCGACCTTGGACACGCCGCCTTGGCGCTGGATGTCTTCCAGCATGTTCAGGCAGGCTTCGTTCGCACCGCCGTGGGCAGGGCCCCACAAGCAAGCCACACCGGCTGCAATCGCAGCAAACGGGTTGGTGCCAGAGGAACCGCACAGACGCACGGTGGAGGTGGACGCGTTTTGCTCGTGGTCTGCGTGCAGGATGAAGATGCGGTCCATCGCACGTTCGATCACGGAGTTGACCTTGTACTCTTCGCAAGGAGTGCCGAACATCATGCGCAGGAAATTACCGGAGTAGCTCAGGTCGTTCTGCGGGTACATGAAAGGCTGGCCCACGCCGTACTTGTAGGCCATGGCCACGAGCGTAGGCATCTTGGCGATCAAACGGATCGCTGCGATTTCGCGGTGCTCGGGGTTATTGATGTCGGTGCTGTCGTGGTAGAACGCAGACAGTGCGCCCACCAAGCCGGTCAATACGGCCATAGGGTGCGCGTCACGGCGGAAGCCACGCAAGAAGAACTGCATTTGCTCGTTGACCATGGTGTGGTTGGTCACGAGTTTGTGGAAATCCACGCGCTCGGTGGCGTTGGGCAGTTCACCCTTCAGCAACAAGTGGCAGGTGTCCAGGTAGTCGACGTTGGTGGCCAACTGCTCGATGGGGTAGCCGCGGTACAGCAATTCGCCCTTGTCGCCGTCGATATAGGTGATGCCGGACTGGCAAGAAGCGGTTGAGAGAAAACCGGGGTCATAAGTGAACATGCCGGTCTGGGCGTAAAGCTTGCGGATGTCGATCACATCCGGTCCGATGTTGCCCTGGTACACGGGCATTTCCACGCTGGGGCTGCCGTTACTGAACGACAGGGTGGCTTTGTTATCAGCTAGTTTCATCTTTCGCCTTTCAGAGAGGTTCTCTCAACATTTTCAAAACTTCATGGACGTCTGCGCGATCGAGGGCAGCGTCCACCTGCAACAGCGTTTTCCGTGCCAAGTGCACGTCGAGCAAGTCGTTGTCGCTCAGGTCCATGAGCGCAGACAGGGCGTCGGCATGGCGAACCGTCAAAGTGTCGCTGTACCGGCGGAAAAAGCGCTCGATGAACAAGTCGTTTTCCAGCAGACCGCGACGGCAGCGCCATTGCAGTTTGCTCAAGCCTCGTTCATCGATTTTTTCGTCTGTCATGCGCGTGTACCGTAACTTGCGTTAAACCGCACGCAGAACCATCATTTCCTTGATCTTGCCGATGGCCTTGGTGGGGTTCAATCCCTTGGGGCAGACGTCGACGCAGTTCATGATGGTGTGGCAACGGAACAAACGGTACGGATCCTCCAGATTGTCCAGGCGCTCACCGGTAGCTTGGTCGCGGCTGTCCGCAATAAAGCGGTAGGCCTGCAGCAAACCTGCTGGGCCGACAAACTTGTCAGGGTTCCACCAGAAGCTGGGGCAGCTGGTGGAGCAGCTGGCGCACAAGATGCACTCGTACAGGCCGTTGAGCTCTTCGCGCTCTTCGGGCGACTGCAGGCGTTCTTTTTCAGGCGGTACGGTGTCGTTGATCAAGTAGGGCTTGATCGAGTTGTACTGCTTGAAGAACTGGGTCATGTCCACGATCAAGTCGCGGATCACGGGCAGGCCGGGCAGGGGTTTCAACACAATCTTGCCAGGCAAGGTCAGCATGTTGGTCAGGCAGGCCAGACCGTTCTTGCCGTTGATGTTCATCGCGTCCGATCCGCACACGCCTTCGCGGCAGGAGCGGCGGAAGGAAATGGTCGGATCAATGGCTTTGAGCTTCATCAGGGCGTCCAGCAGCATGCGTTCGGAGCCATCGAGTTCGACCTCGATGTCCTGCATGTAGGGCTTGGCGTCCTTGTCCGGATCGTAGCGATAAATGGAGAAAGTGCGTTTGGTCATGATCTTGATCTCGCTTTAGAACGTACGAACCTTGAGTGGCACCGAGTCCACGGTCAAAGGCTTCATTTGAACCGGCTTGTAAGACAGGCGATTGCCTTCGCTGTACCACAGCGTGTGCTTGTGCCAGTCTTGGTCGTTACGGCCATTCGGGTGCTCAGGGGTGTCGCCGTAGTCGTCCACAGTGTGGGCGCCGCGGCTCTCGTGGCGCGCAGCGGCGGACACGATAGTGGCTTCTGCTGCCTCAATCAGGTTTTCCACCTCGAGGGCTTCGATACGTGCAGTATTGAAGACCTTGGATTTGTCCTTGAGGTTGAGCGCCTTGACCCGTTCGCGCAGTTCGGCGATTTTGACCACGCCTTCGTCCATGCTCTTCTGGGTGCGGAACACGCCAGCGTGTTGCTGCATCGAGGCGCGCAGGTCGTTGGCAACGTCTTGCGCGTATTCGCCGCTCTTGGCGTTATCCAAGCGGGACACACGCTCGAGGGTGCGGTCAGCTGCGTCTTTGGGCAGAGGCTTGTGCTCTTTGCTGCCTTTGATGTAGTTGACGATATGGTTACCGGCTGCACGGCCGAAGACCAACAAGTCCAACAGAGAGTTGGTACCCAGGCGGTTGGCACCGTGCACCGAGACACAGGAGCATTCGCCCACCGCGTACAAGCCGTTGACGACCTGGTTGTGCACGTCGCCGTTTTGTACCACGACCTGGCCATTGACGTTGGTGGGGATGCCACCCATCTGGTAGTGGATGGTGGGCACCACAGGGATCGGCTCTTTGGTGATATCGACGTTGGCGAAGTTCACGCCGATTTCGTACACCGATGGCAGGCGCTTGTGGATGGTTTCAGCACCCAAGTGGTCCAGCTTCAAGAGCACGTAGTCCTTGTTCGGGCCGCAGCCACGGCCTTCCTTGATTTCCTGGTCCATGGAGCGGGACACGAAGTCACGCGGGGCCAAGTCTTTCAAGGTGGGCGCATAGCGCTCCATGAAGCGTTCGCCGTTGCTGTTCAGCAAAATAGCGCCTTCGCCACGGCAACCTTCGGTCAGCAACACGCCTGCACCGGCCACGCCGGTGGGGTGGAATTGCCAGAACTCCATGTCTTCCAAGGGGATGCCAGCGCGTGCTGCCATACCCAAGCCGTCGCCGGTGTTGATGAAGGCGTTGGTGGATGCAGCAAAAATGCGGCCTGCGCCACCGGTGGCCAACAAAGTGGTTTTAGCTTCCAGAATGTGGATATCGCCAGTTTCCATCTCCAGCGCCGTGACACCGACCACGTCGCCTTCGGCGTCGCGGATCAGGTCGAGGGCCATCCACTCCACGAAGAAGCTGGTTTTGGCTGCCACGTTTTGCTGGTACAGCGTGTGCAACATGGCGTGGCCGGTACGGTCAGCCGCTGCGCAAGCGCGCTCCACAGCCTTCTCGCCGTAGTTCGCGGTGTGGCCGCCGAAGGGGCGCTGGTAAATGGTGCCGTCAGGGTTGCGGTCGAAGGGCATGCCCATATGTTCTAGGTCATACACGACCTTGGGGGCTTCACGGCACATGAATTCGATAGCGTCTTGGTCGCCGAGCCAGTCGGAGCCCTTGACGGTATCGTAGAAGTGATAGTGCCAGTTGTCGTCGTTCATGTTGCCCAGGGAGGCACCGATGCCGCCTTGCGCTGCCACAGTGTGGGAGCGCGTGGGGAACACTTTGGACAGCACTGCCACGTTCAAACCGGCGCGAGCCAGTTGCAGGGATGCGCGCATGCCGGAGCCGCCGGCTCCCACGATGACGACGTCGAATTTGCGTTTAGAAACGGAGTAAGACATGAATTAGTGCCTGTTGGAAGGGATCAGAGACGCCACAGAACTTGGATAGCCCAGCCGGCGCAGCCAACTAGCCAAACGATAGAGAACACCTGCAAGGACAAGCGGATAGAGACCGGTTTGACATAATCCATCCAGATGTCACGCACGCCTACCCACACGTGGTAGAGCATGGCGATGATGACCGCGAAGGTCAAAAACTTCATCCACTGCGTGGAAAAGATGCCAGCCCATTTGTCGTAGCCGATAGGGCCTTTGGACAAGAGCACTTGCGCCAGCAAGACCACGGTAAAAAGTGCCATCAGCACCGCGGTGACGCGCTGAGCCAACCAGTCGCGCAGGCCGTAGTGAGCGCCAACAACGACGCGTTTGGATCCGTAATTAACTGCCATGAAGTGGTTCCTTTTTAGTTGTTGCTTAGTAAACGCCGAAGAGCTTGAGTCCTAGGGCCAGCGTCAGCAAGCTGCCCAGGCTCAGGGTCACGATGGCGGAGCTGCGACCGAACTCTTTGCTCACTGCGTGGTTGATATCCATCCACAGGTGGCGCACGCCAGCGATGAAGTGGTGCAAATAAGCCCAGATGAGGGCCAGAGCAACCAGTTTCATGAACCAGCCGGGGATAAAGCCCACGCCGAGGCTAAACACACTGGTGAACTTTGCAAATGAGATTTCCGAGGATACGGAGGTGTCGAACATCCAGATAATGAGTGGCATCAGGATAAACATGATGGCGCCGCTGATCCGGTGGAGGATCGATACCCAACCCGCCGGAGGCAGGCGATAGGTTGGGAGGTCGCTGAGCGCATTGATGTTGCGGAATTCAGGCCGCGCGCGCTTGGAGGAGGAGTTGAGCTCAGTCATGGATGGGCTTTCTTGGATGTAACGTGTTTGTAATTCTGGGAGTCGCAGGCCAAAATTCTATTGCACCGCACCAATCTGACATTGGTCTTTCATGGTGCAACGCATCAATTTAGCGCATTTCGATAGTAGTGTGTGTCGGTCAGGTACAAGCCCCGACGGAGCTCCATGGGTAAATCGTTGTAGGTGAACGCAGTTCGCTCCACGCTCAATAATGGCGTCTGCGCACCGGTTTGGAGCAGCCCGCGCTGTTCCGCATCGGGGAGGACTGCTTTGATTTTTTCTTCCGCCCGCACCATGCGGACGCCGAATTCTGTTTCAAAAAGCGCATACATCGCGCCGTTGTAGCTGTTCAGTCGCTCTGCCGTCAGCCCTTTGAAAGGACCGCCGGGGAGCCACAAATCCTCCAGAATGGTGGGTGTGCCGGCAAATGACAACACCCGTCGCACTTGAAGTACCGCGTCCCCCGCACGGAGCGATAGTGCGCGCGCGACATCTGCCGTTGCACGGGTGCGTTTGCAGTCAATGATGCGGCGCTCGGCGGGACCCTCACTGGCTTGCTCGCCGCCCTCGGGTACCAGTCGCAGAAACCGGTACTGGGTGTGGCGTTCGGCATGGGTGGCCACAAACGTGCCTTTTCCCTGGCGGCGAACCACCAGGTTCTCTGCGGCCAGTTCGTCGATGGCTTTGCGCACTGTGCCTTGGCTCACCCGGTAGCGACCGGCCAGTTCTTGCTCGCTGGGGATGGCAGTGCTGGGCTTCCATTCGCCGCTCTGCAAACTTTGGAGAATGAGCGCTTTGATTTGCTGGTACAGCGGGCTGAAAGCCGGTGTGACAGCCGGGCCCGGCACCATGCCCTGATCGGCAGTCGCGCCAATGGCGCTGTCGTTCGATGGAAGGGTGTTTGCGGGCATGTAGAGGGCGTGAATGTCAGCTGCGAGTCAGACTCAAAATTGTCCCTAATCATATCTTATATAAGACATAAGACAAATTGACCGGGCGTCAAATTCGAGGGTAAACTCGGAGGCAATCTGCAGCGCAGCATGGCTTGTTGCGGGCGCTGCTTAGTCGCCGTTTTCTCAACACTTCCTGGAGTTTTACCATGAGCAAGAAACCCGTCCGCGTTGCCGTTACAGGCGCAGCAGGTCAAATCGGTTACGCCCTTCTGTTTCGCATCGCCTCCGGCGAAATGCTGGGCAAAGACCAGCCCGTCATCTTGCAATTGCTGGAAATTCCAGACGAAAAAGCCCAAAACGCGCTGAAGGGCGTGATCATGGAGTTGGAAGATTGCGCATTCCCCCTGTTGGTGGGCATTGAGGCGCACTCTGACCCGATGAAAGCATTCAAAGACACCGACTACGCCTTGTTGGTCGGTTCCCGTCCACGCGGCCCCGGTATGGAGCGTGCTGAACTGCTGGCCATCAATGGCGCCATCTTCACTACCCAAGGCAAGGCATTGAATGCCGTAGCTTCCCGCGACGTGCGCGTGCTGGTGGTCGGTAACCCCGCCAACACCAACGCCTACATCGCCATGAAGGCAGCCCCTGATCTGCCAGCCAAGAACTTCACCGCCATGCTGCGTCTGGACCACAACCGCGCTGCCAGCCAGTTGGCTGCCAAGACTGGTAAGGCCGTGGCGGACATCGAAAACTTGGCAGTGTGGGGCAACCACTCTCCCACCATGTACGCCGACTACCGTTTCGCCACGATCGCCGGTCAGTCTGTGAAAGACATGATCAACGACGAAACTTGGAACCGCGAAACTTTCTTGCCCACCGTGGGCAAGCGTGGCGCTGCCATCATCGCCGCACGTGGCTTGTCGTCGGCAGCGTCTGCTGCCAACGCAGCCATTGACCACATGCGTGACTGGGCTCTGGGCACCAACGGCAAGTGGGTCACCATGGGCATTCCTTCGAACGGCGAATACGGCATTCCCAAGGAAGTCATGTTCGGTTACCCCGTGACATGCGCCAACGGTGAATACAAGATCGTTGAAGGCCTGGAAATCGATGCGTTCTCCCAAGAGTGCATCAACAAGACCTTGGCTGAACTCCAAGGCGAACAAGACGGCGTGAAGCACTTGCTGTAATCCTTGGCCCACGCACCGGCGCCCACCGTGAAGCACCCTCGCGACATCCTTTTAGGTGCGCAGGGCGCTGCCGGCATGTTGCCGGTGTGTGACCATTACAGCGGTGTAGAAGCCCGCATGGTCAAGAGCCTGCAGCTGCAGGTGGACATGACCTTGGAGTTCGGCGCTTGCGTCTTTGACGTGACGCTGGACTGCGAAGACGGTGCGCCCGTCGGCGGCGAGCTGGACCATGCCAATATGGTTGCAGCTCTCGCCAAGTCTGCGCAAGATACTCCTGATTTGATAGCAAATGGCTTGCGCCGCCGTGTAGGCGTGCGCTTGCATGCTGTCGACCATCCCGCGTTTTTGCAGGATGTGGAATGTGTGGTGGGCGGTGCTGCCCACGCTTTAAGTTACATCATGCTGCCCAAGGTGGAGTCCGCAGCGGATGTTGATGTCGCGGTGCGAGCCATGGATGCCCTTGGCGCTAATGCCGCTGCAATTCCCTTGCATGTATTGATTGAATCGCCGGCAGCCGTGCATCGCGCTTTTGAGATTGCCGGCCACCCGCGCGTCCAATCTATAAGTTTCGGTTTGATGGATTTTGTGTCCAGCCACGGTGGCGCCATTCCCGCCTCTGCGATGGGTGTGCGCGGCGCAGCTGATGCGGCCACCTTGGACCAATTTCACCACCCCTTGGTGGTACGCGCCAAAACAGAGATCGCCAGCGCCTGCCATGCATTCGGCAAAGTGCCATCGCACTGTGTGGTGACGGAATTCAAAGACGTTTCGGCCTTGGCCCGCTCTGCGCGCTTTGCGTCTCAAGCCCTGGGCTACACCCGGATGTGGAGCATTCACCCCGATCAAATCCGCCCCATCGTGCAGGCTTTTTCTCCTGACCGTCGGGCAGTGGACGAGGCGGCCCGTATTCTGGAAGCGGCAGCCGCTGCGCAATGGGGCCCCGTGTCAGTGGGCGGTGTGCTCCATGACCGGGCGAGTTACCGGTTTTTCTGGCAGCAGTTGGAGCGGGCGCACGCCACAGGCGTCGCGCTGCCGGACACGGTTTCCGCCTACTTTGTGTCTTCTTCCGTTCTGGAGGTGATGTGATGTTCCTGCGTTGTGCGTTGCTTGCTTTTTGGGGTCTAGGGCTGGTTACCGGAACGGGCATGGCTTGGGCCAACCCGGTGGTCCGGGATGTTGCCGCCAAGCCCCCAGCGGGAGTGTCGCCCGGAAAAATGCAATCCAAAGCAGTGCCCCTCACAGACGAGCAAATGGCGCTGGTTGGCGGTGTTACCACCGGGCAGTTGCCTTGCGAGTTGGCCCAGCGGGTTTCGGTCCGTCCCCATCCGGCGTGGCCGGGGCATTTTGATGTGCAAGCCGGCGCCCATAAATTTGTCATGGTGCCCGTGGCTACCACTACCGGTGCCATTCGTTTGGAAGATGCAGCCCGGGGTGCGGTGTGGCTGCAACTGGCCAACAAGTCCATGTTGATGGATCAGCGCAAAGGCCGCAGGCTCGCAGATGCCTGCATGAGTCCGGCGCAAGAAGCTGTTGCATTGGCGATGCAGCAGAACCCGGCCCCCCACTTGTTGGACCCTGCGGTCGCGCCTGGCAGTCCGGAGTTGAGTGCTACTAAATAAATAGCAGCCTGCGCATATTTGGCGAGGGCTAGAGTCGGTTTTTATTGTTTTTGTGAAGGAGAGTGAAGATGTTGCAAGCTTACCGTGACCATGTGGCTGAACGCGCTGCGTTGGGCATTCCCCCCCTGCCTTTGTCTGCCAAGCAGACGGGCGAATTGATCGAGTTGCTCAAGGCGCCCCCCGCTGGCGAAGAGGCAACTCTCGTCGAACTGATTACCCACCGCGTGCCTGCTGGTGTGGACGATGCCGCCAAGGTCAAAGCCAGCTACCTGGCTGCTGTGGCCCACGGCACTGAAAAGTGCGCCTTGATCTCCCGCGCCCGCGCGACCGAACTGTTGGGCACCATGCTGGGCGGCTACAACATCAGCCCTATGGTCGATTTGTTGGACGACGCGGCAGTGGCTGCAGAAGCCGCTGAAGGCCTGAAGAAAACTTTGCTGATGTTCGACCAGTTCCATGACGTCAAGGAAAAGGCTGACAAGGGCAATACCTTTGCCAAGGCTGTGCTGCAAAGCTGGGCCGATGCCGAGTGGTTTACCAGCCGCCCTGAAGTGCCCAAGTCCATCACCGTCAGCATTTTCAAAGTCGCCGGTGAGATCAACACCGACGACCTGTCTCCTGCACCCGACGCCTGGAGCCGCCCTGACATTCCTTTGCACGCGCTGGCAATGCACAAGAATGCCCGCCCCGGCATTACCCCTGAAGAAGATGGCAAGCGTGGCCCGGTCAAGTTCCTCGAAGACTTGCGCGCGAAGGGTAATCTCGTAGCCTACGTGGGCGATGTGGTGGGCACTGGTTCGTCGCGCAAGTCTGCGACCAACTCCGTGTTGTGGTTTACCGGCGAGGACATTCCGTTTGTCCCCAACAAGCGTTTCGGTGGAGTCTGCTTGGGCGGCAAAATCGCGCCGATTTTCTACAACACCATGGAAGACTCCGGCGCGCTGCCGATTGAGTTGGATGTGAGCCAAATGGCCATGGGCGATGTGGTGGAACTGCGTCCCTATGACGGTAAAGCTTTCAAGGACGGCAAAGAAATCGCATCTTTCGAAGTCAAGAGCGAAGTGCTGTTTGACGAAGTGCGCGCTGGTGGCCGTATCCCCTTGATCATCGGCCGTGGCTTGACTGCCAAAGCCCGTGAAGCGTTGGGTCTGAAGCCTTCCACATTGTTCCGCCTGCCCCAGAACCCTGCGGATACCAAGAAGGGTTTCAGCTTGGCCCAGAAGATGGTCGGTCGTGCCTGCGGTTTGCCCGAAGGCCAAGGCGTTCGCCCCGGTACTTATTGCGAGCCCAAGATGACCTCCGTCGGCTCGCAAGATACTACCGGCCCGATGACCCGCGACGAGCTGAAGGACTTGGCTTGCCTGGGCTTCTCTGCCGACTTGGTGATGCAGTCTTTCTGCCACACCGCGGCTTACCCCAAGCCCGTGGATGTGAAGATGCACCACGAGCTGCCTGACTTCATCAGCACCCGTGGCGGCATCAGCTTGCGCCCCGGTGACGGTGTGATCCACTCCTGGCTCAACCGCCTATTGTTGCCTGACACCGTGGGCACTGGTGGCGACAGCCACACCCGTTTCCCTATCGGTATCAGCTTCCCCGCAGGTTCTGGTCTGGTGGCGTTTGCTGCAGCAACTGGCGTGATGCCTTTGGATATGCCTGAGTCGGTGTTGGTGCGCTTCAAGGGCAAGATGCAGCCTGGCGTGACCCTGCGCGATTTGGTGAACGCGATTCCCTTGTACGCGATCAAGGCCGGCCTGCTGACCGTCGAGAAGAAGGGCAAGAAGAACATCTTCTCCGGCCGCATCCTCGAAATCGAAGGTTTGCCAGACCTGAAGGTTGAGCAGGCGTTTGAGTTGTCCGATGCGTCTGCCGAACGCTCTGCCGCAGGCTGCACTGTGCATCTGAACAAAGAGCCGATCATTGAGTACGTCAACAGCAACATCACCATGATGAAGTGGATGATTGCCAATGGTTACTCTGATGCACGTACCTTGGCCCGCCGTATCGCAGCTCAGGAAGCCTGGCTCAAGAACCCCGAGTTGCTCAAGGGCGACGCGGATGCGGAGTACGCAGCTGTTATCGAGATCGACTTGGCCGACATCCACGAACCAATCGTGGCATGCCCCAACGATCCGGACGATGTGAAGACATTGGCTGAAGTTGCTGGTGCCAAGATCGATGAAGTGTTCATCGGCTCTTGCATGACCAACATCGGCCACTTCCGTGCAGCGTCCAAGCTGATGGAAGGCAAGCGCGATATTCCGGTCAAGCTGTGGATTGCACCGCCCACCAAGATGGATGCCAAGCAACTGAGCGACGAAGGCCACTATGGTGTTCTGGGTGGCGCAGGTGCCCGTATGGAAATGCCGGGCTGCAGCTTGTGTATGGGTAACCAAGCACAGGTGAAAGAGGGCGCGACCGTGTTCTCTACCTCCACCCGCAACTTCCCGAACCGCTTGGGCAAGAACAGCAATGTTTACCTCGGTTCTGCCGAACTGGCCGCCATCGCTTCCAAGCTAGGCCGCATTCCTACCAAGGAAGAGTATCTGGCGGACATGGGTGTACTGACTGCGGCCAGCGACAAGGTGTACCAGTACCTGAACTTTGACAAGATCAGCGACTACACCGAGTCCGCTGCAACTGTGAAGTAATCAGACAACCAGGTGCTTCGGCGCCATGGGCTACAAAAGCCTCGCAACTCCGGTTGCGGGGCTTTTTTTATGGGGTGTTTTGGTGGTGTTGAGGGTAGGTCTAACGCCCTGCAAACTGTAGGGCTGTAGCCGGTTAAACTCGCGGGCATTCTTCGATTAGTCACAAGACTGTCATATTTAACCGTTAGGAGCCCCCCGCATGTTCTTTGGAAAGCTGTTGCCTCGCGAAGGCAATTTTTTTGAGATGTTCAATCAGCATGCTGATCGCATCGTGGAGGCGGCCCAGGCGTTTTCCAGGTTGGTAGCCAATTACAGCGACGCGGATCTGCGTGCCAAATACAACCAGGAAGTCGACGACGCAGAGCGTGCGGCAGACCGTGTGACGCACGAAGTCAACAAAGCGATCCACATCACGTTCATCACGCCCATCGATCGCGAGCAGATCCACTCCCTCATCAACACCATGGATGACGTGGCAGACCTGATTCAGGACTCTGCGGAGACGATGGCGCTATACGACGTGCGCGTCATGACCGAAGAAATTGTTCGACTCACCGATTTGAGCGTCAAATGCTGTGAGCGCTTGCGGGATGCGGTGCGATTGCTGTCGGATATTGCGGACCATGCCACTGCAGAGGCTGCGCTGAAGACCTGCGAAGAAATCGATCGTCTGGAGTCAGATGCCGATCGCGTGATGCGCACCGCCATGAGCAAGTTGTTCCGTGAGCAAGAGGATGTGCGTGAACTCATCAAGCTCAAGGCCATTTACGAGCTGCTGGAAACCATCACCGACAAGTGTGAAGACGTGGCCAATGTGATCGAGGGCATCATCCTCGAGAACTCCTGATCGACAGCGCGGGTTCATAACGATGGAACAAGTCCAGACAGCCTTATGGGTGGTAGCTCTGTTGGTGGCGCTCGCATTGGCGTTCGACTTCATGAATGGTTTTCATGATGCAGCGAACTCGATTGCCACAGTGGTCTCCACCGGCGTGCTCAAGCCGGGCCAAGCGGTCATTTTTGCCGCATTTTTTAACTTTATTGCGATCTTTATCTTCCACCTAAGCGTCGCCGCGACCGTGGGCAAGGGTATCGTGCAGCCAGGTGTGGTGGACACCCATGTGGTGTTTGGTGCCCTGGTCGGTGCGATCACATGGAACGTCATTACCTGGTACTACGGCATTCCCAGCAGCTCTTCGCACGCCTTGATTGGCGGCATCGTCGGCGCGGTCATTGCCAAGGCCGGTGTCAGTGCATTGATCTCAGCGGGCATTATGAAAACGGTGGCATTCATTTTTGTCTCGCCGCTGCTGGGCTTTACGCTGGGGTCCGTCATGATGGTGGTGGTCGCTTGGACCTTCAGGCGTATGCGTCCGTCAAGGATCGATAAGTGGTTCCGTCGCTTGCAGCTGGTGAGCGCGGGCGCATATAGCTTGGGTCATGGCGGCAACGATGCCCAAAAAACGATTGGCATTATCTGGATGATGTTGATCGCCACAGGCTATGTGCTTCCGACGGAGAGTGCGCCGCCTACATGGACCATCGTGTCCTGCTATGCAGCCATTGGGGCTGGCACCATGTTTGGTGGCTGGCGCATTGTGCGAACCATGGGGCAGAAAATTACCAAGCTCAAGCCGGTAGGGGGCTTTTGCGCGGAGACCGGCGGCGCTTTGACACTGTTTCTCGCAACCGCATTGGGCGTGCCGGTTTCCACGACGCACACCATTACAGGGGCGATTGTGGGTGTGGGTTCAACGCAGCGCGCGAGCGCGGTGCGTTGGGGTGTGGCAGGAAACATCGTGTGGGCGTGGGTGCTGACGATTCCTGCCGCTGCGTTTGTCGCAGCTATTGCCTACTGGGTCAGTCTGCAGATTTTTTGACCTCAGCGGTGGGTGGCGTACTCTGGCTAGGCTGCATTTGGTACTCAAAAGAGCGCTGAATGCCGAATGCCAGAGTCGCCATCAACACCGTGGTCCCCAGGCCCAAAGCCGCTACAAGGCCTACCACCGTCATCCAATGGGTCTCACCTTGGGGTGCGTCAGGTGCCTGTGGGTTGAATTGTTGATTCCATTTTTCAGCACTCATCAGCCCGTACACAATGGCATTGAGCGCGCAGGCCGCGAGGGTGAGACCTAGCAGTGGCATCAATAACCAACTCCCCTGGTCGTCTACCCCAAAGCTGCGTGCCCGCCACACTCCGTAACTACCCAGCAAGGTGGGCAGGGGCAGTAACTTGGCCCAAACGTCATATCGGCCGAGGTAAAGCCTGTGCAGGCCCAACGCACCGACGGTCAGGGTCAGCCAAACGGCCCAGGTTTTGCTTTTCATACGCGGACGTCTACCGGTGCAGTAGAGTTCCCAGCGCCGATGCTTTTTTCCATGAGCACAATGTCCAGCCAACGTTCGAACTTCCAACCGCAAGCCCCGATCACACCCGCATGCCGGTAGCCGCAACTGGCGTGCACGCCAATGGAGCCGCGGTTCTCAGAGTCGCCGATAACGGCGATTAACTTGCGAACGCCACAGCGCTCCGCCTGAGCCATAAGTTCGGTGAGCAATAACTTGCCCAGCCCTTTGCCGTGGGCCTCAGGCGCGAGGTAAATCGAGTCCTCCGCGGAGAAGCGATAAGCGGGCCGTGGTTTGAACCAGTTGCAATAGGCAAACCCGATGACGTTGCCATCGACTTCTGCCACCAGATAGGGGAGTGCTTTGGACAGCACATCTGCGCGACGCCCTTTCATGTCTTCCTCGGTGGGTGGAGTGGTTTCGAAAGTCCCTGTTCCCGTCAGCACGTGGTGCGCATAAATGGAGGTAATTGCGGAGATATCGGCTTCAGTGCTGGGGCGGATTTTGGTCATGAGTAGGAAAACGTTATAATGGAGGGCTATTCAGAGTGTCACTGGCCGGGTGGTCAGTTGCGTGTCTCAAGCTCTGAGTTCAAGGCTGAATTCTCTCAGCTACCCAAAGGATAAATCATGGTCGTCATTCGACTCGCTCGTGGTGGTGCAAAAGCTCGCCCGTTTTTCAATATTGTGATTGCTGACAAGCGTAGCCGCCGTGACGGCCGCTTCATCGAGCGCATCGGGTTCTACAACCCTATCGCCAAGGCAAATGAAGAAAGCATTCGTATTGCGCAAGACCGCTTGACCTACTGGCAAGGCGTCGGCGCACAAGCTTCTCCTACCGTGGAGCGTTTGATCAGCCAAGCTGCTAAAAAAGCCGCTTAATGATCACACCGGTGCGCCGCTGTGAAGCGGAGCACCGGTAGATACCTCTCATGACTATGCTCCCTGGACTCGAAGCCGCTAGCCTGCCGGCAGACGCTATTGAAGTCGGGCGGATTGCAGATGCGTGGGGTATCAAAGGCTGGTTCAAGGTCTTGCCCTACAGCGCAAACCCTGAGGCGTTGTTCGCCGCCCGCCAATGGTTTTTATTGCCGACTGAAAAAGGCCCGCAGCCTTTTACCGGTGCTGCAAGCATCTCAGTCAAAGAATCTAAAGTGCACTCTGATTCCGTGGTCGCTTGCGTCCAAGGCATTGGCGATCGCACCGATGCCGAAGCCCTGAAAGGTTCGCGCATCTTTATTTCCCGTGCCGCATTTCCTGCCGCCGCTATCGATGAGTTTTACTGGGTCGATTTGATGGGCTTGGAAGTCATCAACCGCGAGCAAGAAAACTTGGGCACGGTCAAAGAGTTGCTGTCCACGGGGCCACAAACGGTGCTGGTCATTGAGTCGGTTCAAGACGGTAAACCCGTTGAACGCATGATCCCCTTTGTGTCAGCCTACATCGACGATGTGAGTCTGCCGACCAAGACCATTCGCGTGGACTGGCAACTGGACTATTGAGGCGCCCGACGTGCGCTTCGATGTCATCACTCTTTTTCCCGAGCTGTTCGCCCCGTTGTTGACGGCGGGTATCACCCGCCGGGCCTATGAAAGCGGCCTCGTCGAGGTATGCTTGCACAACCCCCGGGACTTCGCGCAAGGCAACTACCGCCGCGTAGACGACAGGCCTTTTGGTGGCGGTCCGGGCATGGTCATGATGGCGGAGCCCTTGGAGGCCACACTCTTGCATATCCGGGCCCAGCGCTCGGATCAGGCGCCTGTGGTGCTGTTTTCTCCGATTGGCTCCACGCTGAAGCACGAGGGTGTGGAGGCATGGTCGCAGAGTTCTGGCGCTATTCTTCTGTGCGGGCGCTACGAGGGCATAGACCAGCGCTTTATTGACCGCTATGTCGACCAGCAAATCAGTTTGGGAGACTTCATATTGTCCGGTGGCGAGATTGCTGCCATGGCCTTGCTGGATGCGGTGGCACGTTTGCAGCCCGGTGTGCTCACGGATGCCCAAAGTCATCACCAAGACAGTTTTAACTCTGCTCTGGACGGTCTGCTGGATTGTCCGCACTACACACGCCCGGAAGTATGGTCAGGTGCCCCGGTGCCAGACGTGTTGTTATCAGGGCATCACGCCCGTATTGAAGCGTGGCGCCGTCAGCAGCGGCTGGAGCTTACGGCGAATCACAGGCCCGACATTCTGGAACAAGCCCGCAGCAAGGGTCTGATTACCAAGGCCGATGAGCGGCTTTTGCAGGCCAAAAACTGAACTTGCTATAATAGCGGGCTAACCGATCCTCTGCCCGGCCAGATAGCTAGCCTTTAGGCTTTGATATTGGCACCAATTCCGGTGCCGGCGCGAGCAAGATCACGAAGGAAACCATGAGCAACATCATTCAAGCGCTCGAGCAGGAAGAAATCGCCCGTCTCGGAAAAACAATCCCCGAATTCGCCCCTGGTGACACCGTCATCGTGAGCGTGAACGTGGTTGAAGGTACACGCAAGCGCGTGCAGGCTTACGAAGGCGTGGTTATCGCCAAGCGTAACCGTGGCCTGAACAGCGGCTTTATCGTGCGCAAGATCTCCAGCGGCGAAGGTGTGGAACGTACGTTCCAAACCTACTCCCCTCTGATCGCCAGCATCGAAGTCAAGCGCCGCGGTGACGTGCGCCGTGCCAAGCTGTACTACCTCCGTGACCGTAGCGGCAAGTCTGCACGTATCAAGGAAAAACTGCCAGCGAAGAAGACAGCAGCGTAATCTGCCGTCCGTCTTCATGAGAGCCGCCCCGGTGACAAGCTGTGGCGGCTTTTTTCTTGCCTGCGTGTATGAGTTTAAAAGCCAAAACCTTGCCATTATTTGATCCGCAGCTGGTGCCTGTGGTGGGTGTCGACAGTCACCTGCAGGCGGTAGACGCAGCGGCGCTGGCACCGCAAGCGCTGCGCCAGCGTTTTCTAAGTCAGCCCGAGTGGTCGCCAGAGCTGCGCGCTGAGCATCAGTTTTCAGAGCGGGTTCCATCGCATGCATCGGTACTGATTCCGGTGATGATGAGGGCAGAGCCCACTGTGTTATTAACGCAGCGTACGGCACATTTGTCGAGTCATTCCGGGCAAATTGCTTTTCCGGGCGGCAAGGCGGATGCCTCCGACGCGGATGCGATCGCTACCGCTTTGCGCGAGGCGCATGAAGAAGTGGGGTTGGAACCCCAGTTTGCTGAAGTGCTGGGCACCCTGCCGCACTACACCACGGGCAGTGCCTTTGTCGTGACGCCGGTCGTCGCCTTGATTTCACCGGAGGTTCGACTTTGCGCGAATCCGGACGAGGTGGCGCATGTGTTCGAGGTGCCCTTGGCGTTCCTGATGGATCCGGCCAACCACCGTCGTCATCAGGTGGAGTGGGATGGTGCCACCCGCGAATGGTTTTCGATGCCATTCCAAGACTCACAAGCCGAGTGGTTTATTTGGGGGGCAACAGCGGGCATGTTGCGCAACTTCTACCGCTTCCTCCGTGCTTGAAACCGCTTCGCGCTGGGTATGATTGCTCCATGAGTTTTATCTCCATATTGTTGGCACTCTTGCTGGAGCAAGCGAAGCCCTTACCCCAAGTGAACCCGGTGCACAACGCAGTGCGCAATTGGGTGCGCTGGGTGATCAAGAACTTCGATGCCGGTGCCTCCAAACATGCGTGGCTGGCTTGGATTTTGGCGGCAGCCGGGCCTACGCTCATCGTCTTGGCGGTTCACTGGGCCTTGGTGTTGCAGTTGGGTTGGGCGGCCGCTGCCGTTTGGAATGTGCTGGTGTTGTATGCGACCCTGGGTTTCAGGCAATTCAGCCACCATTTCACCCAAATCCGCGACGCCCTGTTGGCCGGCGACGAAGATGCGGCACGTGCTGCGTTGGCGCAATGGAAACGCATTGACGCCAGTGAGTTGCCTCGCAGTGAGATCGTGCGCCACGTCATCGAACACTCGGTATTGAGCGCGCACCGCCATGTCTTCGGTGTGTTCGTCTGGTACTCGATATTGGCTGCTTTGGGGTTGGGGCCTGCAGGCGCGGTGTTTTACCGGGTGAGCGAGTATCTGGCCTTGTTTGCCAAAAGAGCGCCCCGGCCGGAGCTGCCGCCGGTGAGCGACGCCGTTCGCGCCCAGGCTTTGCGTTGCTGGGAATTGGTGGATTGGCTGCCCGCACGCGTGACCGCACTGAGTTTTGCCTTTGTCGGCAGCTTTGAAGATGCGGTCGACAGTTGGCGCCGCCATGCCGCAGCACACCCCTTGGACAACGACGGAGTGGTCCTTGCCGCGACGGCCGGCGCTGTGAATGTGCGCTTGGGGGAGGAGGGCATCACCGAAGGCCTGACGCCGGAGCCCGCCCACCTGCGCGCGGTGGTCGGCCTGGTATGGCGCACCGTCGTGATGTGGATGGTGTTCCTGGCACTGTTGTCGCTGGCGCGGTTGATCGGCTAGGCCGCTGTTGCCTGGTCGGCCATGCTGGCCGCCAGATTCAATAGCGGGTTTGCGACAGCTCTTCAAACAAATCACTATAAATTTTGTAGCGATTTGCGGTGATCCCGCCTAAGCTGAAGGCCTCTTTGGTTTGTAAAAGCACGCCACAGCCCGGTTCGTGGAGGTGGCTGCAGTTGTAGAACTTGCAGTTACCTGCGTGGGCCTTGATGTCGGGCATCAGACCTGCCAAGTGCATCGGGTCAATGTGGTTCAGGCCGAACTCTTGAAATCCTGGCGAATCAATCACGGCAGTGGTTTTTGCCGCATCCACCCAATACAAGCTGGTGCTTGTGGTGGTGTGCTTGCCCGAGTTCAAGGCGGTTGAAATCTCGTTGGTGAGCACGTCCGCGTCCGGCAGCAAGCGATTGATGAGCGTGCTTTTTCCGGATCCAGAGGGGCCGAGCACCAGTGTCGTTTTTCCCTCCATGAGCTCCAGCAATACGCTGAGCTCGGTGGCGTCTAATCCCTCTGCTTTGGGCTTGAGCGCCAGGGGGACCAGGGTGTAGCCCATGTCACGGTAAATGGTGAGCCGATCCCACGCCCGCCCGAAAGGCCCTGCCAGATCACTTTTGTTCAGGGCAATGATGGGCTTGATGCGCTCCGCCTCCGCTGCAATCAGGGCACGTGAGAGCTGGCTCTCAGAAAACTCGGGTTCTGCCGCGATCAGGATCAGCACCTGGTCCAGATTTGCCGCAAAGGACTTGGTGCGAATCTCGTCCTGCCGGTAAAAAAGGTTGCGTCGTGGCAGCACTTTTTCAATCGTGCCCTCGTCTTGGGTGGCTTGCCAGAGTACCTGGTCTCCCACCACCGTCACGCTTTTTTTGCCACGCGGGTGGCAGATCAGTCGGCGTCCATCCGGTGTTTCTACCCAGACATGACGCCCATGTCCGGCCACTACGAGGCCGGGCTCCAAGCCGGGGCGGCTCAAGGGGCAACTTTCATGCGGAACGGCCTGCAGGCGCGTAAAGCGCATCTACGAGAGCCGCGCATTCAAAGTCAGAGCGCGAGACGCCCTGCACATCATGGGTATTGAAGCGGACGCTGCACGTGCTGTAGGTCAGCAAGAGTTCGGGGTGATGGTCTTGCTGTTCTGCAAGGTAAGCGATGGCGTTGACAAAGGCCATGGTTTTGAGGAAGTTCTCAAACTTATAGGTCTTTTCAATGGCGAGATCTGCGCCATCACCGTGCAGCTTCCAACCTTCGGTTTTGGCGAGGCTTGCTATGATTTGTGTAGCGCTTAGCGCAGTTCTGACGGTGGCTGATTGCATTTTTTAGGTCTAAGCAGTGGTGGCTATTGGGTGAGCCTGTGGCATTCGGGCCAAACGCTCGGGCGCCGGTGGATGCGAATAATAGAACTTTACGTACACAGGGTCCGGGGTGAGTGTCGACGCATTGTCCTTGTAGAGTTTGAGCAGCGCTGACGACAGTGCCGCGCCATTGGCGTGGGCTACGGCGAACGCGTCGGCTTCAAACTCGTGTTTACGGGATAACTGTGCGAACAGGGGCCCGGTAAAGCTGCCTGCCAAGGGCAATACCATCATGAACAGCAACAGTGACAAAGCCTCGTTGCCGCCTGCCATATTCGGGCCTACCCCGAGGCCGGTGTAAAACCAGGCCTGCTGGCTCACCCAGCCCAGCAGCGCGAACGCGGCCAAGCTCAAAGCGAACAAGGACGCCATGCGCTTGCGGATGTGCCCGTGCTTGAAATGCCCCAGTTCGTGTGCCAATACGGCGTCTACTTCGTCCGGGCTAAGTTGAGCGAGCAGGGTGTCATAAAAAACGACCCGCTTAGAGGCACCGAAGCCGGTGAAATAGGCATTGGCGTGGGCGCTTCGCTTGCTACCGTCCATCACGTAAAACCCCTTGGAGGTGAACCCGCAGCGCGTCATCAGCGCGGCGACGCGGTCCTTGAGCGCGGCATCTTCGAGAGGCTTGAACTGGTTGAACAAAGGTGCGATCCACGTGGGGTAGACCCACATCATCAGCAGGCTGAACCCCATCCACAGGCTCCAGGTCCACAGCCACCAGAGCGTCCCGGTCGTCGCCATGACCCACAACGCGCCAGCTGCCAGCGGCAAGCCAATCAGGGCGCTGAATGCCAGACCCTTCAGACCATCGATCAGCCACAGGCGCGGTGTCATGCGGTTAAAGCCAAAGCGCTGCTCCAAAACAAACGTGCGGTAGAGCGAGAAGGGCAGGTCCACGACCGAGCCAATCACTGAAAAGCACACGAGCAATGCTAGTTGCTGCAGAAGGCTGCTTTCCATCGGGGCGCCAAACCACCCCAACAGGGTCTGATTCAAGGCATGCAGCCCTCCCAGCAATGTCCAGCCCAAGATCACCACGGTGCCCCACGCCAATTCGAGCAGCCCCAATCGCGCTTGCGCCATGGTGTATTCCGCGGCTTTTTGATGGTCTGCCAAGGCAATATGGCTCGCGAATGCCAGCGGCACGGTATCCCGGTGTTGTGCGACGTGGCGCACTTGCCGGGTAGCGAGCCAGAATTTGAGCACTACGCTAGCTACCAGCGTGAGGGCGAATAGGGTCGTCATCCAAAGGGACGGTGTGAATTCAAACGCGGTGTCTTGCATGGCGGGAGAGTTTAGGTCATCGGCGACAATCTCCCCATGGACGAATCAAACACCCCCATCCCCGCCACGCTCATCAAATCCGACAAAAACTTGGTCTGGTTGGACTGTGAAATGACGGGTCTTGAGCCTGAACGCGACCGACTGTTGGAAATTGCAGTGATCGTCACGGACCCCCATCTCGGCCAGCGGGTAGAGGGGCCCGTGTTTGTGATTCATCAATCGGACGCGTTGCTCAATGGCATGGATGCCTGGAACAAGGGTACCCACGGCAAAAGCGGCTTGATCGACAAAGTCAAAGCATCTACCGTTACCGAGGCAGAGGCAGAAGCGGCATTGATTGCTTTCTTGAGCCCTTATGTGCCTGCGGGCGCATCACCCATGTGCGGCAACTCGATCGGCCAGGACCGCCGCTTTCTGGTGAAGTACATGCCCAAACTGGAAGCGTTCTTCCACTACCGCAATGTAGACGTGAGCACGCTCAAAGAACTGGCCAAACGCTGGAAGCCCGGGGTTGCCGAGACCTTCAAAAAGCAGCAAAAGCACACCGCTTTGGCCGACGTCACCGAGTCCATCGAAGAGCTAGCACACTACCGTGAGCACTTTCTCAAACTAAATTAGGTATAAACCCGAATTCGTGCCATAATCGAGGGCTTCGCAGGTAACGCCATGATGGCGGCTTGCGAGATTTGTACATCTCCCTTCATTCACCGGGCACGCTTTTTCAAGCGATATACGCCCCCAGCACTGAGAAACCCCTTGGCGGGTCAGAGCAGGTTCCGTTTGATGGTTGATGTTTTTTAACCATTGACGGAGCAGCCGCACAACCTGCGGCGCTTTCGTGTGAGAAAAAATATGACTGACGCTTTTGAAGTGACAGGCGAATTCGCGCCTGCTGAAAACCTTTCCGTTTCCGCAACATCCGTGGAAACTTCCATCGAGTCCGAGGCTGTAGAAGCTGCGGCACCTGAGGCCCCTAACGGTTTCGTCGAGCTCGGATTGGCGCCCGCTTTGGTGCAGGCGTGTAAAGACCTGGGCTACACCCAGCCTACGACCGTGCAACAAAAAGCCATCCCTATGGCCATGGCAGGCGTGGGTTCCGACAAGGCCGGCAAATTTGTCGACCTGATGGTGTCCAGCCAGACCGGTTCCGGTAAGACTGCCGCATTCCTGTTGCCCGTGTTGCACACCTTGTTGACTCAGCAGGCTGAAGCCGAAGAGGCTGAGCGCGCTGAGTATGAACAAGCGTGCGCCGATGCTGCTGCCAAGGGCGAACCCGCTCCCAAGCGTGCCAAGCGCAAAGACCCGACCAACCCCCGCAACTTCAAGGCTCCTACTCCTGGCGCTTTGATCGTTTGCCCTACCCGTGAACTGGCCCAGCAAGTGGCACATGACGCAATTGACCTGGTGCAACACTGCCGTGGTCTGCGCGTCGCCAACATCGTGGGTGGCATGCCCTACCAGCTGCAAATTGCCAAGCTGCAAAACGCCAACTTGGTGGTGGCGACCCCCGGCCGTCTGCTGGATCTGCAACGCTCCATGCAAATCAAGCTGGACCAAGTCCAGTTCCTGGTGGTGGACGAAGCCGACCGTATGTTGGACCTCGGCTTCTCCGATGACTTGGCTGAAATCAACCAGCTCACCATCGACCGCAAGCAGACCATGATGTTCAGCGCCACCTTCGCACCCCGCATCCAGCAATTGGCTGCCCGTGTGATGCGCGAACCCCAGCGCGTGACGATCGATAGCCCCCAGGAAAAGCACGCCAACATCAAGCAAGTGCTGTTCTGGGCTGACAACGCCCAGCACAAGCGCAAGCTGCTGGACCACTGGCTGCGTGACACCACAATTAACCAAGCAGTTGTGTTTGCCAGCACCCAGATCGAGTGCGATGGCTTGGCCAACGACCTGCAGCAAGACGGCTTCTCCGCTGTGGCCCTGCACGGCGCCCTGAGCCAAGGCCTGCGTAACCGCCGCCTGATGGCTTTGCGCCAAGGTCAGGTGCAGATTCTGGTGGCTACCGATGTGGCTGCTCGCGGTATCGACGTGCCCACCATCACCCACGTGTTTAACTTCGGTCTGCCGATGAAGGCTGAGGACTACACCCATCGTATCGGTCGTACCGGTCGTGCCGGTCGTGATGGTTTGGCTGTGACATTCGCTGAGTTCCGCGACCGTCGCAAGATTTTCGACATCGAGGCTTACAGCCGTCAGCCTATTAAGCCAGAAACTATCCCCGGCTTGGAACCCCAGCAGCGCGCTCCTGAGTCGCGCCCCAGCTTCGGTGGCCGTGGCCGCGGTGGTGACTTCCAGCCTCGCGAACGCAAGTTCGGTGGCCCACGTGAAGGCGGCTTTGGTGGTGGACAGCGCGATGGCGCTCCCCGTGACGGTGGCTACGGTGCGGTGCGCGGTTTCGGCGGACGCCCTGAGGGCGGCGGCAACCGTGGTTTCGGTGAAAACTCCCGTGATTTCGGTGGCGCTTCCCGTGAAGGCTTCAGCTACGAGCGTAAGGGTGGTTTCAACGACCGCTTTGCCGGCCAAGGCGCGCCCCGCGGTGATGCACGTCCTCCCCGTGGCGATTTCGGCGCACCTCGCGGTGACTTTGGTGCCCCACGTGGCGACTTTGCAGCCCGCAAGCCTGCTGGTTTTGCCAAGCCTGGTAACGGCGGCAAGGTTTTCGTGCCCCGCGATGCCAAGAAGCGTCCGGCACGCAACTTCGACTAATCTGCCAAGC
This sequence comes from Rhodoferax potami, assembly GCF_032193805.1. NCBI lineage: Bacteria > Pseudomonadati > Pseudomonadota > Betaproteobacteria > Burkholderiales > Comamonadaceae > Rhodoferax > Rhodoferax potami. Next base: position 3,108,787 of record NZ_JAVBIK010000001.1, read on the forward strand.
GGCAGATAACCAAAAGCCCCGCGGCGCGAGCCGGCGGGGCTTTTTTACTTGGCACTTGGCGTTGTGCAGACCGGTGCTGGTGGTGTGTCAGGCCATGCCGTTGCGGCTCGCCAGTTCCACAAACAAGCCGGCGTGGTCCAGGTCGGACAGGCCGTGCTCGATGCCTTCGGCATATAGCTTTTCAAACAACGTAGTAATTGGCGCATCAAAGCCGACCTCAGAGGCCGTGGCCAAGGCGTTACGCAGGTCCTTGATCTGCACGGTCATGCGGGCGCGGGGTGCAAAGTCGCGGTCGACCATGCGCTGGCCGTGGACTTGCAGGATGCGGCTGTCCGCAAAACCGCCGGTGATGGCTTCTTTCACCTTGCCCATATTGGCACCGCCGCGTTCACAGAGCAGCAGGGCTTCTGCCACGATGCCGATGGTGGCGCCTACGATCATCTGGTTGGCCAGCTTGGTGAGTTGGCCGGAGCCGATGGGCCCCACGTGGGTGGGGCGCCCGAAGATTTTGAGCACCGGCATGGCGCGCTCGAAATTGGTGGCCTTGCCACCGGCCATGATGGCCAGCGTGCCTTGCTCGGCCCCCAGCGTGCCGCCGGAGACAGGTGCATCCAGGTAGTCCACACCGCGCTCGCTCAGGCGGGCGGCATGGTCGCGGGCTTCTACGGGTTTGATGGACGACATGTCCACCAGCAGCGTGCCCTGCGGAATAGCGTCTGCCGCGCCCAATTCAAACAACACGTGGCTGACGATGCCGCCGTGGTCCAGCATGGTGATGACCATGTCTGCTTCGGCAACGGCATGGGCGGCTGTGGGATGGACAGTGGCGCCGAATGCGATGAGACGTTCCGCTTTGGCGGGGGTACGGTTCCAGACGTGGACCGTGTGGCCGGCTTCACAAAGGCGGCGCCCCATGGGGAACCCCATGAGACCGATGCCGAGAAGTGCTATTTTCATGGTGTCAGTGTGCTCCTGCACCTGAGAATAGCGCCGCCCCGTGAGGGGGAGAGGGTTTGTACCGTGAAGGCTGTCGAGGTGCTGACAGCCTTCACGGCAGGGGCTTACATCAGCAGGTGTTCGCCCGCGTTGTCGCCGCCCAGGGTCACGTAGTTCACCTTGCGGATGTCCATGAGCTTCTTGCCACCGGCATAGCTGATGGAGCTTTGCACGTCCTGCTCCATTTCAATCAGCGTATCGGCTAGCTTGCCCTTGATCGGCTCCAGGATGCGCTTGCCTTCGACGTGTTTGTATTCGCCCTTGTTGAAGTCGCTGGCCGAGCCGTAGTACTCCTTGAACATGGCGCCATCGACTTCCACCGTTTTGCCGGGGGACTCTTCATGGCCTGCAAACAGGGAGCCGATCATGACCATGCTCGCGCCGAAGCGGATGCTCTTGGCAATGTCGCCGTGGCTGCGGATGCCGCCGTCGGCAATGATGGGCTTGGTGGCTACACGGGCACACCACTTGAGCGCGCTGAGCTGCCAGCCGCCGGTACCGAAACCGGTCTTGAGCTTGGTGATACACACCTTGCCCGGGCCCACGCCGACCTTGGTGGCGTCCGCACCCCAGTTTTCCAGGTCGATCACCGCCTCGGGCGTGGCCACGTTGCCGGCGATCACAAAGCTGCCTGGCAGGTGTTTCTTGAGGTAGATGATCATGTCGCGCACGCTGTCGGCATGGCCGTGGGCGATGTCGATAGTGATGTACTCGGGCGTCAGGCCCAGTGCTACCAGCTGGTCCACCGTGGCGTAGTCCGGCTTCTTCACGCCCAGCGAGATGGAGGCAAACAGGTCCTTGGCGTGCATCTCCTGGACGAACTTCACGTTGTCCAGATCAAAGCGGTGCATCACGTAGAAGTAGCCATTGCGCGCCAGCCATTCACAGATGGACTCGTCCACTACGGTTTTCATGTTGGCGGGGACGACCGGCAGACGGAATTTGCGGCTGCCCAGCTCGACGCCGGCATCGCATTCAGAACGGCTCTCCACCCGGCATTTGCGGGGCAGCAAGAGGATGTTGTCGTAGTCAAAAATTTCCATGGTCCAAGCTCCTATCCAAAGTTTCAATACAAAACACTGAGCACTTGGACTGGCACCGGCCATAAAAAAACCGGGTGCCAATTGCTTGGGCCCGGTGCTTGATTGTAGAAAGGTTGCGGCCGGCCCGGTATATGAATTTGCTTATGGCGGTCAAAACGTAGTGCGCAGGGGAATCGTCTGCCGTGCAGTTGAGGAGCCGCGGCCTTTCTACAATCGGTGCATGCATTCTTTCGCCGCCGCTGGCTCCACACCCCCCCCCTTGTTACACAACCTGAACCCTGAGCAGCTGGCCGCTGTCACGCTGCCCGCCGAGCACGCGCTCATTCTGGCGGGGGCGGGGTCCGGCAAAACGCGGGTGCTGACCACGCGCATCGCTTGGCTATTGCAGAACGGCTACGTCTCGCCTGGCGGCATTTTGGCGGTCACTTTTACCAACAAGGCGGCCAAGGAGATGAAGACACGTCTTTCCGCCATATTGCCAGTGAATGTGAGCAGCATGTGGATTGGTACCTTCCACGGCCTGTGCAACCGGTTTTTGCGCGCGCATTACAAAAACGCTGGCCTTCCCCAGGCCTTCCAGATACTGGATACGCAGGACCAGCTCAGCGCCCTCAAGCGGCTGTGCAAGCAGTACAACATGGACACCGAGCGCTTTCCGCCCAAGCAGTTGGGCTGGTTTATCGGTAACTGCAAGGAAGAGGGCCTGCGCCCCAAGGACGTGGTGGCCAGCGACCCGGACACCCGCAAGAAAATTGAGGTCTACCAGCTCTACGAAGACCAGTGCCAGCGTGAAGGCGTGGTGGACTTCGGCGAGCTGATGCTGCGCTCCTATGAGCTACTGCGCGACAACGCACCCATCCGCGAGCACTACCAGCGGCGCTTCCGCCACATCCTGATCGACGAGTTTCAGGACACCAACAAGCTGCAATACGCCTGGATCAAGATGATCGCCGGCGTGGGGCAGGGCGGCAGTGACGGTGGCTCGGTGCTGGCGGTAGGCGATGACGACCAGAGCATTTACGCCTTCCGCGGCGCGCGAGTAGGCAACATGACCGACTTTGTGCGCGAGTTTGCGGTGCGCCAGCAGATCAAGCTGGAGCAGAACTACCGCAGCTACAGCAACATTCTGGACAGCGCCAACGCGCTCATCAGCCACAATAGCCGCCGTCTGGGCAAAAACCTTCGCACTGAGCAGGGCGCCGGCGAGCCGGTACGGGTGTATGAAGCGCCCAGCGACTTTGCCGAGGCGCAGTGGATGGTGGACGAGATGAAGCAGCTCATCCGCGACGATGTGCCGCGCTCCGAAATTGCTGTGCTCTACCGCAGCAACGCGCAAAGCCGGGTGATTGAAACCGGGTTGTTTAACGCCGGTATCCCTTACCGCGTGTATGGCGGCCTGCGCTTCTTCGAGCGGGCGGAAATCAAGCACGCGCTGGCGTACCTGCGCCTACTAGAGAATCCCAACGACGACACCAGCTTTCTGCGGGTGGTGAACTTCCCGGCGCGCGGCATCGGAGCGCGCAGCATCGAGCAGTTGCAAGACCTGGCCCGCGCCACCGGCTGCTCACTGCACGACGCGGTCAGCACACTCACAGGCCGCCCCGGCGCCGTGATTGCCGGCTTTGTGGCCAAGCTCGACGTTATGCGCGAGCAGACCGCCGACCTGAACCTCAAAGACATCATCAAGCTCATGCTTGAGCACAGCGGCCTGCTGGAGCACTACCGCAATGAGCGTGAAGGCGAAGACCGCGTCGAGAACTTGGACGAACTGGTCAACGCCGCTGAAAGTTTTGTCATGCAAGAAGGCTTCGGCCGCGAAGCCCCCGGCATGGCGCCGCTGGTCAGCAGCCCCGAAGCTTTGTTGAGCCAGAGCCCGGCCAGCCAGGGCTTGAGTGGTGATGCGCTGGAAACTGCACCCGATGAATTTGGCGACACCGGCGAAACCCTCTCACCCCTGCAAGCTTTCTTGACCCACGCCGCGCTCGAAGCGGGAGACAACATGGCCGCTGCAGGGCAGGACGCCATCCAACTTATGACCGTGCACTCCAGCAAGGGCTTGGAGTTCGACTGCGTTTTCATCACCGGCATGGAAGAGGGCTTGTTCCCCCACGAGAACTCCATGAGCGACCACGACGGTCTGGAGGAGGAGCGCCGCCTGGCCTACGTTGCCATCACCCGCGCGCGCAAGCGGCTGTACCTTAGCCATTCGCAAACCCGGATGCTGCACGGGCAGACGCGCTTCAACCTCAAGAGCCGCTTTTTTGACGAGCTGCCCGAGGAATGCCTGAAGTACCTCACACCCAAGCAGCAGGCGATGCCCGCAGGTGGTGGTTTGGGCGGAGGCTTCGGCGGTGGAAGCTATGGCGGCGGCTCCGGCAACAGCTGGGGTGGCGGAGGCTATGCTACAAATTCAGGAGCTGCTCGCGCATACCCCACAGGCGCTGGAAGCACATTTGGCTCGTATTCGGCCCCGCAGAAGGAAGTGGTGCGCAAAGAAGAGCCCACCGGCCTGCGCAAGGGGCAAAAGGTGTTCCATGCCAAGTTCGGCGAGGGCACCGTGCTCACTCTGGAGGGTGCTGGCGACGACGCGCGTGCGCAGATCAATTTCCCCCGCCACGGCACCAAGTGGCTGGCCCTGAGCGTGGCCAAACTCACACCGGTACCTTGACTTTCTGGAGACCCCGATGAGCCTGGACATTGCCAACACCCCACCGGCGCCGTACTACGCCGTCATCTTCACCAGCCTGCGCACCGCTGTCGATGAGGGCTATGGCGACATGGCCGAAAAGATGGTGGCGCTCGCCGCGCAACAGCCCGGTTTTCTGGGCGTGGAATCTGCGCGCGACGGGCTAGGCATTACCGTGTCGTACTGGAAAGATCTCGAGTCCATCCGCGCCTGGAAGGCCCATGCCGAGCACCAGGTTGCCCAGCAACTGGGCCACGAAAAGTGGTACGCGGCCTTCAAGACCCGTATTGCCAAAGTGGAGCGGGACTACGCTCTCTAATTTGTACCAAATAGGGCTTTAGCCCTCGCAAATATTACGCTAGTAGCTATCAAAAAAATAGCGACCTGCATCACTGCAGGCCGCTATTTGGTGTTTGTGCGGCTTTATGCCGCACGGGACGCCGGTGCTGCTTAGCTACCGATCACGCCGCCATCTTTTTTGGTGATGACGATGGTGGCGGAGCGAGGGCGCTTGCCAGCTCCGTAGCCTGCGTTGGCAGGCCACTGGCTGGTGTACTTGGCGGGGTTGCCAACTTCAGCCATCGGTGTGTTTTCACCGGGGTGCTGGATGTTGATGAACAAGGCCTTGCCGTCCGGTGTTTCGCACAGTCCAGTGATTTCGCAGTCCACGGGGCCGACCAGGAAACGCTTGAGGATGTCAGGGGACTGGGATTTGCCCATGTAGGTATCCACACGCTTTTCGCTGCCGTCCGGGCGCTTGTAGCTCAGAGACTTCTTGCCGCCATCGCCCACCTTGCCGGGGATGCCGGCCAGCAACATGCAGTTGGTTTTGTCGGTGTAGGCGCTGTCGTCGGTCTGGATCCAGCACAAGCCGGTGGCGGGGCTGAAAGCCAAGCCATCGGGGGCAGACATGTCGTTCTCGTCGGTCAGGTTGGACAGGTTGACCTTGGTCTTATCGGCATCAGCCTCCGAGGCAAACAAGTAGATGTCCCACTTGAAGGCGGTGTCAGCCGGGTTGGCTTGAGCCACGCGGATGATGTGGCCGTTCACGTTGCCCTTGCTTTCCTTGCCGTTCTTCATGTCGCTGTAGACGCGCGGGTTGGCAGCGTCTGCACCCATGTCGCCGTCGACGGTGCGGTTGCTGTTGTTGGTCAGCGTCATGTAGAAGTCGCCGGTGCGTGGGTTGATGCCACCCCACTCAGGGCGGTCCATCTTGGTTGCGCTGACCGCATCGGCAGCCAAGCGGGTGAAGATGGCCACGTCGGCGTCGGACTTGAACTCGAAGTCGGGGTTGGCTGCAACGATGGGGTTATTCATCGACAACTCAATCCAGGTGCCAGTGCCGTCGTCCTTGAAGCTTGCGACAAACAAAGTGCCCTTGTCGAGGTACTTGTCGCCCACAGCGATGCGGTTGCTGGCGTTGGCGTCAGCAGCGTCCCACTTGGCTGCGGACACAAACTTGTACATGTATTCGCCGCGGGAATCGTCACCCATGTAGGCCACGATAGGTTGACCGGCCACGGCCTTGGCAAAGCTCACGCTTTCGTGGGCGAATCGGCCCAAGCCAGTGCGCTTGCGCACCAATTGCTGGCCATCGTAGGCGTCCATTTCCACCACGAAACCGAAAGTGTTCATTTCGTTGCGGTAGTCGGCTCTGGCGTTGGCGGCCAACGCGCCGTTGTTCCAGCGCACAAACTTGTCGTCAGCGCCTGCGCTCTCCCAGCCATGGCGGCTGGCAGCACCGGCAGGGCGGCCGTAGCGCACCAAGCCAGTGACTGACTTGTCCTTTTTGCCGCGGCGGTCATCGTCCTTGGCATCGCGGTGGAAGTAGCCGAACCAGTTTTCTTCGCCGGACACAAAGGTGCCCCAAGGTGTCTTACCGGTACCGCAGTTGTTCAGGGTGCCACGAGCGCGGGTAGCGTCGGGGCTGAATTTGGTCACCAGGTGCTCGCTGCCTTTGGCGGGGCCGCTGATGATGACTTCGGTGGTGGGGGTGATGCGGCGGTTGTAGTTGGAAGCTTGCTTGTAGCTCCACTGGCCGGCTTTGGCTTCAACTTCCACGACCGACAGGCCATGGATGGACAGTTCTTTTTCCACTTCCGCGGCGGGGCGGGGCAGGGTGCTTGCGCCGCCGTTGGCGTGAATGAAGAAGGAGCTTAGTTTCTGGTCCGTGGTGGCTTCGTGGTTCACCGCCAACAGGCCGCGGCTGATGCCGTTGGCAGAAGGCTTGCCGTTAGCATCCAAACCAAAGTACTCCATGCCGTCGTGGTGGTCGCCAGCGCGGTTGTCCCAGTCGGTGTCGGTGCCGTCGTTCTTGAAGGCAGGAGTGCTGGCCTTGAGTGGGTCACCCAGTGCATAAATGACCTGCACGTCGTAGCCTGCAGGCACCACCACCTTGTCAGCCAAGCTCTTGCCAACAGCCGTGAAACCCAACGAGGAGAGCGGTGCCGCCATGCCGGTCGCAGCGCCAGCACTGGTGGATGCGGTTGCGCATCCGGTGAGCGCGCCAGCACCAAAGAGCGAGGTGGCTGCTGCGCCCATGCCGCCCAGCAGCAGGCCGCGGCGGTTCAGGCGGGCCGACATGATCTGGTCGATATGCGGGTTTGCGGTGGTGTTGGAGTCTTCGTTGTTGAAAATGTCGCTGGAGGAGCGGGTGTTGTCGGTCATGCTAGGTGCCTCAAGTTAAATTAGCTCCGTTAATGTGCGACGTTGATGTTTCAGCTTTGTGACACATGCACCTGTGCTCGGGTATTCCAAAATGGCTACATTGGTACTCCCCTTTCTGTTGGAGCACTCATGAAAAAGTTGTTGTTGGCAATGCTGTTGGTTAGTGGCTTCGCACATGCCGCAGATACCCCTGTGATGAACGTACCCACAGTCAATCAGCGCATGAAAGCGGCGCGGGATGCGATTGCCAAATCGGATTGGCGAACCGCCAAGTTCGAAACCCAAAAGGTGGTGTCAGAAGAGCCCGGTAACGCGGATGCCCACAACTTGCTGGCGTTTTCGTACCGCAAGCAGGACAAGCCAGACCTTGCCAAGGCCTTTGAGCATTACAAGATCGCGCTCAGGCTCAACCCACAGCACAAGGGCGCCCATGAGTACATCGGCGAGGCCTACCTGATGGACCGCAAACCCGCGCAGGCTGAACAGCATTTGGCCGATCTTGAAAAGATTTGTGGCAATCGCTCGTGCGAGGAGTACCAAGACTTGGAAAAAGCCATCGCGGCTTACCGCAAGGCCAACCCTTGAGCCTCAGGTCCGGCAGGGGGGCGTGGCCCCCTTGCAGTGTTGCCCCCTCATAGGTGAGAGGGCGCTACAAGTACGACTCAGGCCCCGGGTTCCGGCTTAGTCGTAGTGGGCGCTTCAAAGCAATCCCGGAAGGTAAAGTAAAACGAGGTGAAAAACATGGTCGCCAAGGCGAGGCCCGCCGGGAACATGATGGCGTTAATCAGGGCGGGGCTACCTAGCAAACTCACCAAAATCGCCACACTCATGGCGACCCCGAGAAACGCGGCCATCCAAACCAAGCCGAATACCGTAAAAGCCCAGAAGTTTCGCAAGCAAGCAACGGCACTGAAAAACAGGCTCTTCATGGGGGTGATGCCATGCCAATGCACCAGCGCCGGCGCATGCCAAAACAGCAAGGACAAGGGCAAATACAGCACCATGGCCACCAAGGCGGCAGACTGAAAATCGCCTTGCAGCACAACCTCGGGAGACAGCTCACCGCCCAGCAGATACACGCGGGCAAACTGCCCGCCGTCCACCGTGGCAGAAATGCCCATGACCAATATAAAACCCACGGCATAGAGCACGCCCAGTACCACCATGGAGCGCAGCCGGTCTTTGCCGGCGCGGAAGCCGGCGATCAGCACTTGGGGCATCGGGAATTGCCCTTGCTCAGCGATCTGCGTGGCTGCCATGAGCCCCAGGGTAGCTGCCGGTAACAAGGCCAGCGCCAAAGGTGTTCCGATCACCGGCAAAAGGCTCAAGAGCGATACCGCCGCCATGAACATAAAAAACAGGCCGGTGAACGCCAGGGGCTGGCGCAAAAAGGTGCGCACCCCTTGCTTGAACCAAAGGACACCTTGGCGGGGAGGGACGATCTGGAGTTTCATGCGGTGTGCGGCTCTGGATTCATGAAGGTGGACAGCGTGAGGGGCGACGCAATACGTTGCTTCAGCACCCGCTCAAAGTGGGTCGGGTCGTGGGGTTTGAGCATCGAGGCTTCGCGCGGCAGGTACCAATCCCACAGGCGCGAGAGCCAGAAGCGCAGTGCGCCGGCCCGCAACATCGCGGGGAACAGTTCGCGCTCTTGGGGTGTCAAGGGGCGCACGCTTTCGTAGGCTTGGACAAAAGCGCGGCTGCGCTCCAGATCGGCGACTCCGGTGGGCAGGTCTATGCACCAGTCGTTGAGGCACACCGCCAGATCGAACAGCCAGGCATCGGTGCCGGCAAAGTAAAAGTCAAAGAAACCGCTGAGGCGGGGTTCGCCATTCACCTTGTCAAACATCACGTTGTCGCGGAACAAGTCTGCGTGGATAGCGCCGCGCGGCAGGGCGGTGTAGGCGCTCTGTGCGGCGACATGGTTCTGGTAAGCCAGCTCACTCTGGATCAGCGCAGCGAGGGGCGCTTCAAGGTGTGGCAGCACCACTGGTACTGTCTCATTCCACCAAGCAAGCGCCCGCAGGTTGGGCTGTTGCATGCCGAAGTCGCGGCCGGCCAGGTGCATGCGTGCGAGCATGGCGCCCACTTGCTGGCAGTGTTCCACGTTGGGGCTCAATTCGCTCTTGCCTTTGAGGCGGTTCACCACGGCGGCAGGTTTGCCGTTCAGGCTGTGCAACACATCGCCATCGCGGTTGGCTGCAGGGTCCGGCACGGGGATGCCATGGAACGCCAGGTGCTTCATCAGCCGCAGGTAAAACGGCAACTGCTGCGCCGTCAGCCGTTCGAACAGGGTCAGCACATAGGGCGCCTGATCGGTAGTGACAAAGTAGTTGGTGTTCTCAATGCCGCCGGAGCAGCCCTCCATGGTTTGGAGAGTGCCCAATTGCAGGGAGGAAAGAAAAGTGCTGGCCTCGTCAAGCGAGACCTCTGTGTAAACCGCCATGGCGCAATTGTAGGGTGGCGGGGCACTCCGACGTGAGCGAGACCTTGCCCTGCGCGGGGCACAACATCCGCCGCCGGGCCGCCCCAAGGCGGATGCGCCCCCTTGGGGGGCAGCGACCCGCGAAGCGGCGGAGCGTGGGGGCACAATACTATTTATGACCGAACCCAAGAAAACCCTGCTGCTGGTGGATGGCTCCAGCTATTTGTATCGCGCCTTTTTTGCCGGCGGGGACAGCATGAGCGTGACGCTGCCGGACGGCACTGTCCAGAAAACCGGTGCGGTGCGCATCATGATCAACATGATGAACAGCCTGCGCAAGGAGTACCCGGCCGACTACGTGGCTTGCGTGTTCGACGCCAAAGGCCCGACCTTCCGCGATGAGATTTACCCCGAGTACAAAGCCCACCGCGATCCGATGCCCGACGATTTGCGCAGTCAGATCGCACCCATCCACGAAATCGTGCGCCTGCTGGGTTGGACGGTGCTGGACGTGCCAGGTGTGGAAGCTGATGACGTGATCGGCACGCTAGCGGCCACCGCTGCTTCGCAAGGCATTGAGGTGATTGTGAGCAGCGGCGACAAGGATTTGGCGCAGCTGGTGAATGAGCACATCACCATCATCGACACCATGAACGGCAAGCGCCGCGACTTGGCCGGAGTGGAGGCCGAGTTCGGCGTGCCTGCCCGCCTGATGCTGGATTACCAGACCCTGGTGGGCGACACGGTGGACAACGTACCCGGCGTGGCCAAGGTCGGCCCCAAGACGGCGGTGAAATGGCTGCAGCAGTACGGCTCGCTACAAGGCGTAATGGACAACGCCACCAACATCGGCGGTGTGGTGGGCGAGAACCTGCGCAAAGCGCTGGACTGGTTGCCCACCGGCCGCACGCTGCTGACTATCAAGACCGACTGCGACCTCACGGGTTGGGTTGATGGCTTGCCTGCTATGGATTCGATAGCTGCGGGCGCAAAGGATACGGGCGCTCTGCGTGCTTTTTATGAGAAATACGGCTTCAAGGGGCTGGCCAAGTCCGTAGGTGGCGCTGAAGCTTCGTCTGCCGCTCCTGCGCCCTCTGCGCGCACCTCGGAGCCGGGCTTGTTTGACGAGCCTGCCGTTGAAGCGGCTACGCCTGCATCGCGCGTGAGTACGGTGGAATACGAAACCATCTTTTCACTGGCGGCTTTGGATGCCCTCATCGCGCGCATTCACGCGGCCCCGTTGACGGCCTTGGATACCGAGACCACCTCGCTGGATGAAATGCGCGCCGAGATCGTGGGCATCAGCTTCAGCACCGAGCCGGGCAAAGGCGCTTACATCCCGGTGGCGCACCGCTACCCCGGAGCGCCTGAGCAGTTGGACCGTGATGCGGTGCTTGCCAAGCTCAAGCCCTGGCTGGAGAACCCGCAAGCCTTGAAGCTGGGCCAGCACATCAAATACGACCGCCATGTGTTTGCCAACCATGGCATTGAAGTGCAGGGCTATGCGCATGACACCATGTTGCAGAGCTATGTGCTCGAAGCCGACAAGCCGCACGGGCTTGCGAGCCTGGCCGAGCGCCACCTGGGGCGCAGCGGCATCAGCTTTGAAGACCTGTGCGGAAAAGGCGTGAACCAGATCAGTTTTGACCAGGTGGACATTGACAAGGCGGCCGAATACGCCTGTGAAGACTCCGACCAGACGCTGGATGTGCACCTGGCCCTCTGGCCACAGATCGAGGCTAACGACAAGCTGAAGTTCATTTACGAGCTGGAGATCGCCAGCAGCGAAGCGTTGTACCGCATTGAGCGCAATGGCGTGCTGATCGACGCGCCCACGCTGGCAGCTCAAAGCCACGAACTGGGCCAGCGCATCCTGCAACTGGAAACCGAGGCCTACGAGATTGCCGGCCAACCCTTCAACCTGAGCAGCCCCAAGCAGCTGGGTGAAATCTTCTTTGACAAGTTGGGCATGCCGGTAGTGAAGAAAACCGCCACCGGTGCGCGCAGTACCGATGAAGAAGTGCTGGAGAAACTGGCAGAAGACTATCCGCTACCCGCCAAACTGCTGGAGCACCGCAGCCTGGCCAAGCTCAAAGGCACCTACACGGACAAGCTGGCGCAGCTGGCCTTGCCACGCACCGGCCGTGTGCACACGCACTACGCGCAAGCCGTGGCGGTGACCGGGCGCTTGAGCAGCAACGACCCCAACCTGCAAAACATTCCGATCCGCACCGCGGAGGGGCGCCGAGTGCGCGAAGCCTTTGTGGCACCCGCAGGGAGCGTGATTGCCAGTGCCGATTACAGCCAGATCGAGCTGCGCATCATGGCGCACATCAGCGGTGATGAGGCACTTTTGGGCGCCTTTCATCAGGGGCTGGATGTGCACCGCGCTACGGCGGCCGAGGTGTTCGGCGTGCCGGTGGACCAGGTGAGCAGCGAGCAGCGCCGGTACGCCAAGGTCATCAACTTCGGGTTGATCTACGGCATGAGCGCCTTCGGGCTGGCGCGCAACTTGGGCATCGACAACACGGCGGCCAAAAACTACATCCAGCGCTACTTTGAGCGTTACCCCGGCGTGAAAACCTACATGGAGTCCACTCGCGAGCTGGCCAAGCGCCAAGGCTATGTGGAAACGGTGTTCGGCCGCCGGCTGCAGCTTGCCGGCATCAAAAACGCCAAGGGCGCGCAGCTGGCGGGGCTGGAGCGTGCGGCTATCAACGCACCGATGCAGGGCACCGCGGCAGATTTGATCAAGTTGAGCATGGTCAAAGTACAGCAGGTGCTGGATGCGCACAATAAGTCCACCAAGATGATCATGCAGGTGCATGATGAATTGGTATTCGAGGTGCCCGAAGCAGAGGTGGAATGGGTCCGCACTGAAATCCCCGCGCTGATGGCCGGGGTGGCTGCACTCAAAGTGCCTTTGTTGGCGGAAGTAGGGGTTGGCCCCAATTGGGACAAGGCACATTAGTGCCGAGGATACAGATAGCGGGTATTTGCTAATTTATTGTTGCAAATGTTAAATTTGCCGCGATAATTGAATTGTTTAATAAATTAGGGCGTCGTATGGGACTCAGTGGACTGAAGATTGCAACCAAGTTGTGGTCATTTATCGTGTTGATCATTGTGGCCATTTGCATGGTGGCGGTGATCGGCTTGATGCGCAGCAACTCCATCTTGAATGACGGGCGGCAAAAGCAAGCGCTTGCTCAGGAATTGGTGCAGCTTGCTACTGAGTGGAATGGGCTGACCAGCACGAATTCCGCGCGCAACACCGCTATTTTGATCAGCAGCGGCACGGCGGTCGCTGACACGTTCAAGGACGTGGTGACATCGACATCGGCCGAAATCACCGAGCTGCAGAAAAAAATTGAAAGCATGGCCCAAACCGACGAGGACAAGGCCCAGCTCAAAAAAGTAGCTGATGCCCGCAAGTTGGTTCTTTCCAGCCGGGAAAAGGCACGCGACCTCAAGAAGGCTGGCCAGGATGCAGAAGCGCTGCAGGCGATGACCAGCGAATACGAGCCGGCGCTCAAGGTGTACCTTGCCGAACAACGCCGTTTTGTCGAGCTACAAAAGCAGGAAATGGCCATGCACCAAGCCGAGATCGTGGCCAAGCGGGCCACGAACACCACCGGCATTCTGGTGAGCCTGGCAGTGATTGTGGCGATCATTTTTGCGGGCACCACCTGGCTAGTTCGCTCCATTCGCGAACCCCTGACTATGGCCAACGAGTTGGCGGCCCGTATTGCGCAGGGTGACCTGACGCACTCGGTCCATTCCGAGCGGACCGATGAATTCGGCCAGTTGCTGCATTCGCTGGAAGCCATGAATGTATCCCTCGGCCGGATGGTGTCCGAGATTCGCGGTGGTACCGATAGCATCGCGATTGCGAGTGCCGAAATCGCCACTGGCAACAACGACCTGGCCCAGCGCACCGAGCACACCTCCAGCAACTTGCAGGCTACGGCCTCTAGCATGGACGGTTTGACCCAAATCGTGCAGCAGAGCACCGACAACGCCCGCCAAGCGAGTGCCCTGGCAGCCAGCGCATCGACCGTGGCGCAGCGCGGCAGCGAAGTGGTGACCCAAGTGGTCAGCACCATGCAGGAAATTGACGCCAGCAGCAAGAAGATCGCCGACATCATCAGCGTGATTGACGGCATTGCCTTCCAGACCAACATCCTGGCGCTGAACGCAGCGGTGGAGGCCGCCCGCGCTGGTGAACAGGGTCGCGGCTTTGCGGTGGTGGCGTCTGAAGTGCGTTCGCTGGCCGGTCGCAGTGCAGAGGCTGCGAAAGAGATCAAGGCCCTGATCGGAACCTCGGTGGACAAAGTCGAGTCGGGTACCCAATTGGTGACCGATGCAGGCTCCACGATGGAGGAAATCATGCAATCAGTGCGCCGCGTGGCGGATGTGATTGGTGAAATTACGTCGGCCGCCAACGAGCAAAGCACCGGCATTGCAGGCGTTAACTCTGCCATCGGCAATCTCGACCAGATGACGCAGCAAAACGCGGCATTGGTCGAGGAAAGTGCGGCCGCCGCCGAAAGCCTGCGCGAACAAGCAGACCGCATGAAACAGGCTGTGGCCGTATTTAAGGTTACAGGCAGCATGTCGGGCCCTTCGTTGGCACCGGTACCGGTGCGCTCCGGAAAACCCAGCACCGCTTTCAAAGGGCCTGAGCGCCGCACCGGCGATGCTGCCGGCCCTCAAGCCCGCTCCACAGCATCAGCAAACACCAGCCCGCGCAAGCCCGCACCTGCACCGAAACCGGCTGCTGCCCCGATGCCAAGCTTGCAAAAACCTGTCGTGACTGCCTCAAACCGCCCCACACCCGCAGGTGGAGACGACGATTGGGAAACGTTCTAATAGTGGGCTGCCCTGATTTCCTGTAGTCTGCTTGTTGCGTCGCAAGGGTAGGTAATTGCCTACACTTGCACTTGCGCTTCAAAAACTATGGAGACACCCATGCTGGAAAATTTAAAGAACGAATTGGACTCTTTGCGCCCCGGTCGCACCACCGAAGCGGGCGCCACACGCCGCACCGCCATCATGGCGGCTCTCGGTGTCGGTTACGCGGCCACGGCGATGCCCATCATGGCGCAAACCGCAATCAGCACACCTGCCGACGGACTTGTTACCGGTTCCGAGATTTACGACGTGGCGGGAGAGAGCGTTCCTTTCTACTACGCCGCACCGGCCGACAAGACCGACTTGCCCATCGTGTTGGTGGTGCAGGAAATCTTTGGTGTGCATGAATACATTGCCGATACTTGCCGCCGTTTTGCCAAAGCGGGCTACTTGGCCATCGCTCCAGATTTGTATGCCCGCCAAGGCGATGCGTCGCAATACACCGACATCGGCAAATTGCTGGCCGAAGTAGTTTCCAAAGTGCCGGACGAGCAAGTCATGGCTGATTTGGATGGCGCGCTAGCATGGGCTGCTGACAACGGTGGCAACACCAAAAAAGTGGCGGTTACCGGTTTCTGCTGGGGCGGTCGCATCACTTGGTTGTACGCAGCGCACAACAAGGACGTCAAGGCCGGTGTGGCCTGGTACGGTCGCTTGGTGGGTACTCCTTCCGAGTTGACTCCCAAGAATCCGATTGACCTCGCCGAGAGCCTGAATGCACCTGTTTTGGGCCTGTATGGCGCCAAAGACACGGGCATTCCTGTCACGACAGTCAATGACATGAAAAAGGCTTTGGCTGCTGCGGGCAAAAAGGGCAACATAGCTGCCAAGGGTTCGCAGTTTGTGGTGTATCCCGAAGCCGGGCACGCCTTCCACGCGGACTACCGTCCGAGCTACCGTGCCAAAGAAGCTGCTGATGGCTTCAAGCGCACATTGGCCTGGTTCAAGGCAAAGGGCGTTGTTTGATTCTTCTGGCAATAGTGGCCGGCACATTGGTGGCCGGCATAGGGAGTGTGTGGTTGGCAGCGGCACTGAGCTTCGGTGCACTGGCCCGTTATACCCAGCATATGTTGAGTCTGGCGGCAGGGGCCTTGTTGGCCACTGCCTTCATGCATTTGCTCCCTGAAGCGTTCGAGAGCCAGGCCGGTGCCCATGACCTGTTCATGGTGCTTCTCATCGGTCTGGTTTTTTTCTTTCTCCTGGACAAAGCGGAGCTCTGGCACCACGGCCACGAGCATCACCATGGTCCTGCGGCGCATAGCCATGAGGCCCATCACGACCACGATCATGGTCACCACGCACACCACCACGGCCACAGCCATGGGGCGGACAAACCGGTCGGCAGTTGGGCCATTCTCACCGGCGACAGCGTGCATTGTTTTGGGGATGGGGTGCTGATCGCGTCTGCCTTTGTGGCGGATTTGCGCTTGGGTGCCATCGCTGCCTTGGCGGTGCTGGCCCATGAGGTGCCCCACCACATGGGGGACCTGATGGTGCTGCGCAATGGCTCTACCAACAAGCAGGCTGCGCTGATCAAGGTCACTTTGGCGGGTGCGGTGACCGCGTTGGGCGGCATCGTCGGCTATTGGCTGGTCGACCAGCTGCAGGACTATTTGCCTTACTTTTTGGCGGTGGCGTCCAGCAGCTTCATTTATGTGGCGCTGGCGGACCTGATTCCCCAGTTGCAAAAGCGCTTAAGCGCACGCGAAACGGCTGCGCAAATTGCCTGGCTGGGTGTGGGTATCGGTCTGGTGGCTTTGGTCAGCAGCCTAGGGCACGGGCACTGAGCGCGTCGGCCTGTATGGAGCCGCAAACCACCTTCGAGATGGAGTTTGCGGACTCCGAGATCCGTCAAACCATCTGGCAGGGTGATGATCTACATGTAGTGTTTTCCGCGGTGGCAGCGACCCGCCATGCGCCCGGTGACGCTTCGATCAGCGGCTTTTTGCAGGGCGTAGAGTTGGTGTTGCGCCAGTGCACGCCTGTGCCCACCGCAGCCTTGTTCGGTCGCGTGCGGAGTGGGGCGTTGCGCCTGGAAGGGCAGCCTTCCATCCTCAGAATTCCCGTCCCATCCACGTGGGATCAGCCACTCGCTTTGGAACTGGAGCCCGCACAGAATGGCTTTCTGGTGCTACAGGCGCAGGGCATGGAGTGCCGCTTGCAGGCGGGTGGCGTTTTCCGTGAATCCTTGTTTTGCTGAGCCTCAAACCCTCTCTGTCATCATAGTTTAATCAAACGTTTGATTTATATGCTTAGAATCGGCACCTATGTCGATTCCTTTGCCTGAGACTATTTTTCCCAAGCCCACCCGCAGCGACGGGGTCGAGGCGCGCAACCGCCTGTTGGATGCTGCGTTGCAACTGTTTGCGGAGCAGGGTTTTGCCAAGACCTCCATCCGCGAAATTGCCCTGGCTGCGCAGGCCAATGTGGCGTCCATCAGCTACTACTTCGGTGACAAGGCGGGTCTGTACCGTGCCGTGTTTTCCGACCCACGCACCAATCCGCCTTTGCCTCCCGAAGCCTTAGAGGGCACCGATGTGTCGCTGGAGCAAGCGATCCGCGGCTTGTTGTCCAGCTTTTTGGAGCCGCTCAAGCAGGGCCATGTCACCCAGCAGCAGTACATGAAGCTCTGCTTTCGCGAAATGCTGGAGCCCACGGGCGCATGGCAGCAAGAGATTGACACCAATATTGCCCCCGCCCATATGGCCCTGACCCGCGGGCTCTGCCGCCATGTCGGGCTCGCTGAAGCGGATGACGATATCCATAGGCTTGCCTTCACCATCAGTGGCCTGGGCGTCATGCTCCATGTAGGCAATGACCTGTACACCCAGATCCGCCCCGGCCTGGTCAATACGCCGCTGGCGCTGGATGCCTATCTGGACCGTCTGGTGTCCTATGCCCTGGTGCTGGTGGACGCAGAAGCGCTGCGACGCCGCGCCAAAGCTCCGGCTCCCGCCCATTCCCCTGAATTCATCTCACTTCAAGCCCCATGAACCCCATGCATTTACGAACCTTCACTGCCGTATCAGTGGCATTGGCACTCAGCGGATGTGCCATCGTCATGCCGCCCGCCAAAGTCGATGCTGCTCCTGCCTTGCAATGGCAGGCTCCTTTGCCCCACCAAGGGACCGTAGGCTCGCTGGCCCAGTGGTGGCAGAAGCAGGGCGACCCGCTGTTGGTGGAACTGATCGATGCCGCACAAGCCGTCAGCCCCAATGTGGCCCAGGCACTGGCGAGGGTGGAGTCCGCCCGCGCGCAGCGCACCACCGCCAACGCCGCTTTGCTGCCCAAGCTGGATGCGAGCGTCAGCGCCAGCCGTGGCGTGAGCCAGCCCGATGTGCCGGTGGCCACCACCCAATCGGTAGGTCTGCAAGCCAGCTGGGAGCTCGACCTGGTGGGCGCCAACCGCGCCGTCAGCAATGCGGCAGACGCGCAGTTTCAGGGTACGCAGGCCCAGTGGCACGACGCCCGTGTGTCAGTAGCAGCCGAAGTGGCTACCACTTATTACAGCTACGCCACGTGCACCCAATTGCTGGGTGTGGCGCGCAAAGACGCAGCCTCCCGCCAGGAAACCGCGCGCCTGACCGAGCTCAATGCCAAAGCTGGGTTTGCCGCGCTCTCGGTGGCCGCACTGGCCCGCGCCAGCGCAGCCGATGGCAGCAGCCGCGTGACGCAACAACAGGCTGCATGCGACCTGGATGTCAAAGCTTTGGTAGCCCTGACCGGCCTGCCTGAGCAGGAGTTGCGAAAAAAACTGGCTGCAGCTCCCTTGAATAGTGCGCAAGCTGCTCCTGTTTCCATAGCAAGTGTGCCCGCGCAAACCCTGACCCAACGCCCTGATGTGTTTGCCGCCGAGCGTGATGTCATCGTCGCCAGCGCTCAGGTCGGCAGTGCCAAAGCCCAGCGCTACCCGCGCCTGACCCTGAGCGGTTCGGTGGGTGCGCTGCGTGTCAGCAGCATGGGGCGCGAGACGAATCTGGATACCTGGTCCTTCGGCCCCTTGGCGGTGACGCTGCCACTGTTTGACGGCGGCCAGCGCAAGGCTAATGTGGTGTCTGCCGAAGCGGCCTATGCGCAAAGCGTGTCAGCCTACCGCGGCAAGGTGCGCCAGGCCGTGCGCGAGGTGGAAGAGGCACTGGTCAACCTGCAAAGCACCGATGCCCGCAAGCAGGATGCCGCTGTGGCCACTGCCGGCTACGCCGAGTCGCTCGCAGCCACCCAGGCCCGCTACGGCCAGGGCTTGGCCAGCTTGGTGGAGCTGGAAGATGCACGCCGCAATGCTCTGGCCGCCGAGTCTGCCCAGCTCTCGCTGGGACTGGAACGTAACCGCGCATGGGTGTCGCTCTACCGCGCTTTGGGCGGCGGCTTCGAGCCGGACCGCTTGAACGCGGACGCCACCTCAAGCGCCGCCGATCAGCCACGCCTCTAACTCCCTCACAAGTCGCGCACAACTCCCGCATACCTCCCGCTTACCCCCGATTTTTTGTTGTCACCTCTTTGAGAGCAAAGCCATGAACCAATTTCACTTCAAACCCCTAACCCTGGGTCTCTTGACCGCCAGTGTGCTAACTCTTGCCGGCCTCGGCCTGTTTGCCAGCCGCACCCAGGCGGCCGATGCTCCCAAGGCCGCTGCTGCGCCCAAAGCTGCGCTGACCGTGTCTACCGTGCAGGCCAAGAGCAGCCAGCTGCCCGTCAAGCTGTCGGCCAACGGCGGTGTCGCCGCCTGGCAGGAAGCCAGTGTGGGCTCAGAGGCCAGCGGCCTGCGTGTGGCTGAGCTGCATGCGGGTGTGGGCGACAGCGTGAAGCGCGGCCAGGTGCTGGCGACCTTTGCCTCTGAAAGCGTGCAGGCCGATGTAGCGCTGGCGCGTGCCAGCCTCAACGAAGCGCAAGCCAACGCCGCCGAAGCGCTGGCCAATGGTGACCGCGCGCGTGCCGTGCAGGGCACCGGCGCCGTCAGCGCCCAGCAGATCAACCAATACCTCACGCAAGAGGCCACCGCCAAAGCGCGTGTGGCGTCTGCCCAGGCGCAGCTGGACGCACAGCTGCTGCGCCTGAAGCAAACCCAATTGCTCGCGCCCGACAGCGGCATCATCTCTGCCCGCAGCGCCAGTGTGGGGTCAGTAGTGGGTGCTGGCACCGAGATGTTCAAACTCATCCGCCAAGGGCGGCTGGAGTGGCGGGGTGAAGTGACCTCGGCGGAGTTTGCCCGCATCAAGCCCGGCATGACGGTGCTGGTCACCTCGCCGGGTGGTGTGCAGGCCAAGGGCAAGGTGCGCATGCTGGCGCCCACCGTGGATGCTGCCACCCGCAACGGTCTGGTGTACGTGGACTTGTTGGCTGCGTCGACGGCCGGCCAGTCGCTGGGTGGTGCATTCAAGCCCGGCATGTATGCCCGTGGCGAGTTCGAGCTGGGCAGTACCGGCGCATTGACGGTGCCGCAAGCCGCAGTCGTCGTGCGCGACGGTTTCAGCTACGTCTACCGCGTGGGCAGCGACAACCGGGTGAGCCAACTCAAGGTGCAGACCGGCCGCGTGGTGGGTGAGCAGATCGAAATCCAAAGTGGCGTGAAGCCGGAAGACAAGCTGGTAGCGAGCGGTGGCAGTTTCCTGAGTGAAGGAGACACCGTGAAGGTGGTGGACGCTGCAGATTCCAAGCCAAAATCGGCTGTAGCCCCGGTAGCACCTGCGCAAGCAGCTACGAAATAAGGAGCAAAACCGATGAATGTCTCCTCGTGGTCGATCAAAAACCCCATACCGGCGGTCATGCTCTTTGTGATGCTGACCTTCGCCGGCATGCTGGCGTTCAACAGCATGAAGGTGCAGCAGTTCCCTGACTTGGAGCTGCCCAACATCACCATCTCGGCCAGTCTGCCCGGTGCAGCGCCGGCCCAGTTGGAAACCGAAGTGGCCCGCAAGCTGGAGAACGCGATTGCGTCTATCCAGGGCCTGAAAAACATCTACACCAAGGTGCAGGACGGTGGCGTGTCCATCACCGCCGAGTTCCGCCTAGAGAAGCCCACCCAAGAGGCGCTGGACGAAGTCCGCAGCGCCGTGCAGGGCGTGCGCAGCGAGTTGCCCAGTGACGTGCGCGACCCGGTGATCAACAAGGTGAACCTCTCGGGCGCGCCGATTCTGGCGCTCACCATCCGCTCTGAAAAGATGGATGACGAAGCCTTGAGCTGGTTTGTGGACAACACGGTTTCGCGCCGCCTGCTGGGGGTGAAGGGTGTGGGCTCGGTGGTACGCGTGGGCGGGGTAACCCGTGAAGTCGAAGTGGCCCTCGACCCCATGAAACTGCAAAGCCTAGGCGCTACCGCTGCCGACATTTCGCGTCAGCTCAAACAGGTGCAAACCGAGAGCGCAGGTGGCCGCGCCGACCTGGGTGGCAGCGAGCAGCCGATGCGCACACTGGCCACTGTCAAGACCGCCGAAGAGCTGGCCAATCTGGAGCTGACACTGTCCAATGGCCAACGTGTGCGCCTCGACCAAGTAGCCACTGTCAAAGACACGATTGCCGAGCCCCGCGCAGCCGCGCTGCTTAACGGTGTGCCAGTGGTGGGCTTTGAGATCACCCGCAGCAAAGGTGCCAGCGAGGTGGAAGTCGGCGCTGCAGTGAATGCCGCGCTCGAAGAGCTCAAAGCCCAGCACCCTGATATTGAACTCACCTACGCGTTTGACTTTGTGAAGCCGGTGGCCGAAGAGTTTGATGCCTCCATGACCATGCTGTACGAAGGCGCGGTGTTGGCAGTGATTGTGGTGTGGCTGTTCCTGCGCAACTGGCGCGCGACCTTTGTGTCGGCCGTGGCTTTGCCCTTGTCGGTAATTCCGGCCTTTATCGGCATGGCTTACTTAGGCTTCTCCATCAACACCGTGACGCTGCTGGCGCTGTCGCTGGTGATTGGTGTGCTGGTGGACGATGCGATTGTGGAAGTCGAAAACATTGAGCGTCACCTGCACATGGGCAAGACGCCCTACCAGGCGGCCATGGAAGCGGCCGACGAAATCGGCCTGGCCGTGGTGGCTACGACCTTCACCCTGATTGCGGTGTTTCTGCCGACCGCGTTCATGAGCGGTATTCCCGGCAAGTTCTTCAAGCAGTTCGGCTGGACGGCCGCACTCGCGGTGTTTGCCTCGCTCGTGGTTGCCCGGGTGCTCACCCCCATGATGGCTGCCTACATCATGAAGCGTAGCCCACGCGAACACAAAGACCCGTTCTGGATGGGCGCCTATATGCGCGCCAGCCGTTGGGCCCTGAACCATCGCTGGATCACCATGGGTGCAGCCGCAGCCTTTTTTGTGGGCTCCATCATGCTGATCCCGCTGCTTCCCACCGGCTTTATTCCGCCGGATGACAACTCGCAGACGCAGGTCTACATCGAACTGCCCCCGGGCTCGACCTTGAAGCAAACCCGCGATGCGGCGGAGCATGCCCGCCAGTTGCTGGGCAAGGTCGACCACATCCAGAGCATCTACACCACCATCGGTGGCGGTGCGGCGGGCTCTGATCCGTTTGCGCCCGCAGGTACTACTGAAGTTCGCAAGGCCACCCTCACGGTGTTGTTGACCGAGCGCGGCCAGCGCCCGCGCAAGCAGGGCATTGAAAACGCCATCCGCGCGGCGATGTCCGAAGTGCCCGGCATCCGCAGCAAGGTGGGCTTGGGCGGCAGTGGCGAGAAATACCAGCTGGTGCTGACCGGCGAAGACCCTCTGGCCCTGGCCAGTGCCGCCGCCGCGGTGGAGCGTGACCTGCGCACCATCCCCGGCTTGGGCAGCATCACCTCCAGCGCGAGTTTGATCCGCTCCGAAATTGCGGTGCGCCCGGACTTTGCCAAAGCGGCTGACCTGGGTGTGACCAGTGCCGCCATTGGAGAGACCCTGCGCATTGCGACGGTGGGTGACTACGACACGTCGCTGGCCAAGCTCAACCTAAGCCAGCGGCAGGTGCCGATTGTGGTGAAGCTCGACGACTCCGCGCGCCAGGACCTGGAGTTGCTGGGCCGCCTATCGGTGCCCGGCGTCAAAGGCCCTGTCATGCTCAGCCAAGTGGCGACGCTCGAAGTGGCCGGCGGTCCGGCCGTGATCGACCGCCTGAACCGCTCGCGCAACATCACCTTTGAAGTGGAGCTCTCTGGCGCGCCACTGGGCGATGTGACCGATGCTGTGCAAAAACTGCCCTCAATCACCAACCTGCCGCCGGGTGTGAAGCAACTCGCGCTGGGCGATGCCGAAGTCATGGGCGAGCTGTTTGCCAGCTTCGGCCTAGCCATGCTGACCGGGGTGCTGTGCATTTACATCGTGTTGGTGCTGTTGTTCAAGGACTTCTTGCAGCCTTTCACCATTCTGGCGGCGCTACCGCTGTCCTTGGGTGGCGCGTTTGTGGGCTTGCTGGTGGTGAACCAGAGTTTCTCCATGCCGTCCCTTATCGGGCTCATCATGCTGATGGGGATTGCGACCAAAAACTCGATTCTGTTGGTGGAGTACGCGATCCTGGCGCGCCGTGGCAGCGATGGCAGCGATGGCAGTGATGGTCACCCCGTGGCCGCACCCATGAGCCGGTTTGACGCGCTCATTGATGCTTGCCACAAGCGCGCTCGTCCGATTGTGATGACCACTATTGCGATGGGTGCGGGCATGGTGCCACTGGCCGTGGGCTGGGGCGCTGCAGACAGCAGCTTCCGCAGCCCGATGGCGGTGGCCGTGATCGGCGGGCTGATCACCTCCACGGTGCTCAGCTTGTTGGTGATTCCCTCGGTGTTCACGGTGGTGGACGATCTGGAGCACCTGTTGGGCCGCTTGAAGCGCTGGGTGTTTCGCGAGAAGCCGGCTGCGGAGGTCTTGCCCTTACAATAGACGCTCTGTCATTGGGGAGTAGCCTCTCTTGCACCGCAAGAGGCTTGCGTCAACACACTGGGTCCGCAGACCCTGGCGCCAGCAGTTCAGTCTTGGCAAGACCTTTGACCACCGCACATCCGCCTTGGCCGGTGATGTGCCGTGGTCATTTGTCTTTTACCGGCCTTGGAATTTGCGCTCATGGAATCCCTTCTCGTCTCTACCGGTGTGGTCGCTCTGGCCGAAATCGGTGACAAAACCCAACTCCTTGCTTTCATCCTCGCGGCCCGCTTCAAAAAGCCATTGCCCATCGTGCTGGGCATTCTGGCCGCCACTATCGTCAACCACGGACTTGCTGGCGCCTTGGGCGCCTGGATCACTTCCGCCATCAGCCCAGAGGTGCTTCGCTGGGTGCTTGGTGCATCCTTCCTGGGCATGGCGATCTGGACGCTGATTCCCGACAAGATTGAAGACGAAGAAACCCATGTTGCAGGCCGCTTCGGGGTGTTCGGCGCGACGCTGATCACTTTCTTTTTGGCAGAGATGGGCGACAAGACCCAGATTGCGACTGTGGCCATGGCCGCCCACTACGCGGCGCCGGTGATGGTGGTGATCGGAACCACTCTGGGCATGTTGATTGCTGATGTGCCGGCGGTGTTTGCCGGCGACAAGCTCGCCAACAAGATCCCGATGAAGCTGGTGCACTCGATTGCTGCGGCCATCTTCGCGGTGCTGGGCGTGGCGACTTTACTGGGCGCGGGTTCCAGCTTCGGGTTTTAAAGCCCGAGGGCGCCGGGTTACCCGGCGTCTTCTTCTGGATTGGGTTGGGGCGCGGTCAAGGGCAAGGTGATGGTGACGGTCGTACCTTGCCCGACCGTCGACTGCACCTCGAGGCTGCCGCCCAGGGTGGCTTTCACCAAGTTCTCCACGATTGACATACCCAGTCCCGTGCCCCCTTGGCCAATGCGGGTGCTGAAAAACGGCTGGAACATTTTTTCCAACGTCTCCGGCGGAATGCCGCGACCGTTGTCGCTGATTTGCAGGGTCACCGTGGTGCCGCCCGGCGTTGCCTTGATGTGCACTTCGCCATGTTCCATGCCATCAAAGGCGTGCAAATAGGCGTTGTTGATCAGGTTGATGATGACCTGCCCGATGGGGCCGGGGTAGCTCTCCATCTCGATGCCGTCCGGGGCATCCAGATGCACCTCGTGGCTATGGCGCTTCAGGCTGGGCGCCAAAGTGGCCAGCACTTCTTGCAGGCCCTGGCGCAAATCGAAGCTGCGGCGTTGCTCGCTGGCTTGGTCGGCGGCCACTTGGCGGAAGTTTTTCAACAAGGCCACGGCGCGCTCCAGGTTGCGCAACAGCAAAGTATTGCCGTCCTTGACGCCCGCCACGAAGGCGGTGAGCTCCGAGCGCCGCAAATTGCCAGCAGTCAGTTGCGCATCAAACTGCACCGCCTGCGCCATGAGCGTGCTGGCTGTCATCATGCTGTTACCCATGGGGGTGGCCATCTCGTGCGACACGCTGGCGATCAAGGTGCCCAGGGTGGCACGCGCCTCGCTGCGGGCCAGCGCCTCTTGCATCTGGGCCTCGAGTGAGGCGTTCAGGGCATGGATCCGGATTTCGGCTTCTTTCTGCTGGGTGACTTCCAGGTTGATGCCTGCCACTTTGGTGACCACTCCGTCGGCATTTCGCTCGACCACGTGCGCCAGCGCTTGCACCCACATCCATTGCCCGTTTTTCTGCCGCATCCGGTACTCATACTCGAAGCGATCGCCCTGCACCGCGTTCAACGTTGCAAACCGGGTAGCTATCAACGGCCTGTCGTCCGGATGGACCATCGTGTGCCAAGTGTCCAATACGTTGTCGCCCAACTCTTCGCGGCTGTAGCCGCTCACCACATGCCAGCGATCACTCACGCTCAGGTAGCGGCGGGCTAAGTCGTATTCCCAGATCGCCACACCGGTGCTCTCCACCACCTCTTTGAGGCGGGATTGTTCGGCCAGCAACTCATCGCGCAGCAGCTTTTCTTGCTCGGTGGCTTCCTCGGTTTGTCGCCGGCTTTGTTGGCTGCGGGCAAGCAAGAAGGTAAGCAGCGCGGTCAGCACCAACCCCACCACCAAGGCCAGTGTTTCGCGGTGCAGCGGGCCGGCGGCTTTTTCATCCACGGGGTGGATCAACACCTGCCAGTTTCTGCCGCCAAAGTTCAGCTCCAGCAGGTGATCGGCCCTCTCGGGGCGTAGGCCGTCTTCATCATGCCCTGCGCGATGTTCAGGGTCACTCAGGCCGGAGTACACCTGAAGGTTGCGGTCTTCCTCGCTGCGTTCGGTGATCAGCAGTTCGGAGGCTGCGGACTTGGCTTGGAAGGTGGCGTGCCAGGCTGAGCTCAGTGGTGTCGATCAATGCATTGATAAAGCCGATGTGGCGGTTGGTACCCGCCACACCCGGTACCCGCTCGTACACAGGGACCGTCAGTGCAACGCCAGTCCGGGCGGTTTCCGGTAAAGCAAAAGGGCCGGTCGCGATCGGCGTGCCCACAATACGGGCGTCTTTTTGTGCCTCTTCCAGTTGCCCAGCAGCCCGCCCGGTCCAGCCCGAGCGATTGGGCGGAAAAATGTAGCCCCCATTGCTGGTGAACCGCTCCCACTGCAGTGAAGCAATTGACGAGTGAATCCCCTGCAGCCTTCGGGCGTAGGCTTCAAACTGGAGGCCGGTCATGCCGGGCATCATTTCTGCGAGCAGCGCTGTACCGCGCACCGCCTCCAAGGTTGCCGTGGCGTCCCGGTCCAGGGCCGCCACCACGGTTTCGGCGAGAGCATTGCGCCGCTCGAAGCTTCGCAGCAGATCCGCCTCGCGGAGGTAGTCATACACCGTAGCGGTCATCAACAGGCCTGCCGATGCCAAGGCCACACACATGACCACATCGGTGGCCATGCGCTGTGCGGGAAGGCTGAGTTTGAGCAGGCTCATGGCGGCTCAGTGTAAGCCGTGGTTCAGCCTTGCGCTACCGGGAAGTCCGGCCGGTTGCACCACTCGCTCCAGCTGCCAGCAAACAAGGCACTGCCCGGCAGACCGGCAATTTCCATGGCGAGGATGTTGGGCACTGCACTCACACCGCTACCGCAATGGTGCACCACATGCTCCGGCTGGCGCTGGCCCAGCAGAGCCTCGAACTCGGCTCGGAGCACGGCTGCCGGCTTGAAGAAACCATCGGCGCCCAGGTTATTGCTGAACACCCGATTCAAGGCGCCCGGAATGTGGCCGGCCACCGGATCAATCGGCTCCACTTCACCGCGGAAGCGGGGCGCTCCGCGGGCATCCAGCACCTGTTGGGTGGGCTTGCCCAGGTTGGCCAGCACGTGGTCGCTGCTGCGCAAAGCCACCAGCGCATCGGCGACCGCAAAGGTGCTTGGTGCGCGCGCCGGCTCTTCACCGCTGGCCACTGCACCGCCTGCGGCCTGCCATGCCTGAAAACCCCCGTCCAACACCGCCACATTGGCGTGGCCCAGCCACTTGAGCATCCACCACAGGCGGCCACAGTAGTTGGCACCTTGGCGGTCGTACACCACCACTTGGTCGGTGTTATTCAGCCCCACGCTACCCAGCCACTGGGCAAACGTTTCGCGTGCAGGCAGCGGGTGCCGCCCGCCCGACTGGGCGCCGGTAACCGCCGGGTCTCCCTTGGCGCTCAAGTTGTTGTCCAGATGGGCGTAGAGCGCGCCTGCAATATGACTCTCGGCATATTGAGCCGGGCCTTGTGCAGGCTGCATAAGGTCGCAGCTGCAGTCAAACACGACCGCAGGCGTGGCGCTGGCTTGAAGGGCTTGGAGTTGGGCGACGGAAATCAGGGTGGTGTAGGGCATGGTGTGGGGATTATCTATTTGCAGGTGTTGCACAGTAAGGGCTAGCAACTGGTTGCGCAAGTGAATCTCGCATGTCGCCTGACAGCGAAAACTTCGGCATAAAGTCAGCGATTCAACCTATTCACTTTTACCGCTATGCGCGCACTTCGGCAACTACTCGTCAGCTGCATGACTGGGCTCTCCATCATGGCATTTGCAAACCATGTGCTCGCGGACGAATCAGCGAAGTCAGTATGGCCCTCCACCGTTGTAAGGCTTGAGGACTTACGCCCACTCACGGATTTGAAAATGCGGGTTCCCGGAGTGGTGACAAAAGGCAGTGTGACGGGGCCGGCCATTCTCCGCGTGCACATAAGCGCGGAAGGGACCGTGCTCAGAACCGTACTAATGGAGTCTTGTGGCAACACTGATTTGGATGAGGCGTCATTGCACGCCATGCGTGTTATGCGATTCAGCCCTTACACCGTTGATGGTGTGCCGGTTGATGTAACGCTCGCTGTTCCGATGCACATTCCGAAACGGTTGGGCAGGTCGCATTAATCAAATGGCGTAGCCGCCCACAGTCAGTGCTCCTCAGCCGGCGTATGCGGCAGCAAGCGGGTGCGCAGCACGGTCGCCAGCACGCCGCTGGCAACGATGATGGTAATGCCTATCCAGCCGATCATCGGGATCTGGTCGCCGAACAAGGCCAGGCTGAACACCGCGCCGAAGACGATGCCCGAATACTGCATGCTGGCTACCACTAGGGTGGCGCCTTTGCGGTAGGCGCGGGTCATGCACCATTGGCCCATAGACGCCAGCACGCCAATGGGAATGACCCACGCGGCGTCCCGCCAATCCACCTCGCTCCACGGGGTGAAACCCGTGAAGGCGATGCCCACAGCGCCTACTATTGCGCTGCCCACTGAAAAATAAAACACGGTGCGCTCTTCCGGTTCGCCGGCCTTGCCCAGAGCTGTTACTTGCATATAGGCCAAGGCCGCGCCCAGGCCGGAGAGCAGCCCGATCAGCCCGGCAAACAGCTGGTTCTGGTCGATGGTGGGGCGCAGGGTCATGACCACGCCCACAAAGCCCATGAGCACCGTGCCTAGAAGCGCGCCTTGGGGTTGCTCTTTGCCGTAGAGCAGGGCGCCGCCCACTACAAAGGCTGCCACCCAGACACCGCTCATATAGTTCAGCGTCATGGCAGTAGCCAGCGGCAGGTGGGCAATGGCGTAGAACCAGCTGCCCAGCGAAACCACGCCGATGGTGCTGCGCCACACGTGCATCATGGGCACCGGGGTGCGCAGGGTGGAGCCGCTGGCCCGCACCACAATGCCCATGAACACTATGCTCACCAGACCGCGGTAGAACACAAGCTCAAAAGTGCCAAAGCTGTTGGACGCGTACTTGATGCCCACCGCCATCAGCGCGAACCAGAACGAGGCCAAGACCATCCAGAGAGCTTGCATAGAAATTAGCAATAAAAAGCCATCAGCCCCCGTATTTATTGGGCTGATGGCTATGGTTTTGATAGTGATTTAAACCGGTCAGGCGCCGATCGCGCTACCTAGCTTGCGCCGGTACCACTCGTGGAAGTGTTGCATGCCGTCTTCCATGGGGCTTTGGTAGGGGCCGACTTCGTTGTCGCCACGGTCAAACAAGGCGCGGCGGCCGGCGTCCATGCGTTCACCTATCTCGTCGTCTTCGATGCAGGTTTCCATGTAAGCGGCCTGCTGAGCCTCCACGAATTCGCGCTCAAAGGCGGCAATCTCTTCGGGGTAGTAGAACTCCACCATGTTCATGGTCTTGTTCACGCCCATCGGGAACAGGGTGGACACGGTCAGCACATGTGGGTACCACTCCACCATGATGTGGGGGTAGTAGGTGAGCCAGATGGCGCCGTATTGCGGGGGCACATTGTTGCGGTAGCCCAGCAGGGCCTTGTGCCAGCGCTCGTAGGTGGGGCTGCCGGCCTTGCCAAGGCGGTTGGCCACGCCCACGGTTTGCACCGAGTAGTTGTCCTTGAATTCCCAGCGCAGGTCGTCGCAGGTCACAAACTGGCCCAGCCCGGGGTGGAAGGGACCTACGTGGTAGTCCTCCAGGTACACCTCGATAAAGGTCTTCCAGTTGTAGTTGCACTCGTGCATTTCCACCTTGTCGAGCACATAGCCCTCAAAGCTCAGGTCGGCACGCGGGCCCATGTTCGCGAGTTGGGCGGCCACATCCACACCGCCTTGGGCGCGGTGGTCTTCAAACAGCAGGCCGTTCCACTCTTGCAACGGGTAGTTGTTGAGGTTCAAGCAGGGGTCGTGGGCGAAGTGGGGCGCACCGATCAGCGTACCGCTTTGGCTGCCGTTCTGGCCAGCGTGGGCGCCGCTGTAGGTCCAGCGATGCAGCGGGCACACAATGTTGCCGCTTTGCACTTGGTTGCCGCTATGGGTGAGCGAGCCACGGCCCTTGAGCATGATGGCCTGGCGGTGGCGGCAGACGTTGGAGATGAGTTCAATGCCACCGGCATTGCGCACGAGTGCCCGGCCTTCTTTTTCTTGGGGCAGGGCGTAGTAGTCCCCGACGTTGGGGACGCTCAAAGAGTGCCCCACATAACGGGGCCCTTGCTGAAAGATACTTTGCATTTCAAGCGCATAAAGCGCCGGGTCAAAGTAGCTTGAAACTGGTAGTTGGCTGTTCGCCTGCTGCAGTTGAAGACTTAAATCAGACATGGGTGACCTGACCTAAAGACTCCCCACAGGGGGATGCACCATAGTGCGCGGTGAATGGGAGCCGGCCAGCCCAGATGCGGGTGGCCGGAAGCGGGAGGGGCGATTGTACCCATCCTGCGCGCTAGGCGGCTGTCTCTAGTTCCGTTGGTGGCAGTCTGATGCGCCTAAAATTGCACTTTGATTACAAGTACCTCTTTCATGCCCAAGGCCAGTACCCCCTCTCACGAAGCCCTGAAGCTGCCCCTCCCGGATACCTACGAAGCGTCCATGTTGGAGCTCGAAGCCTTGGTCGGCCGGCTCGAGTCCGGCGACCTGCCTTTGGACCAATTGCTCACCAGCTACCAGCGCGGTGCCGCGCTGCTACAGCACTGCCGTGACAAGTTGCAAGCCGTTGAGGAGCAAATCAAGGTGCTCGACGACGGGGTCTTGAAGCCCTGGAAGCCGCAATGAGCGCAGAGGCCAAACCTTTGAACGCTTTTGACCTAGACCTGTGGATGCGCGAGCGTCTGGACCGCGTGGAGCGCGCGCTGGACACCTGGATCACCGCAGAAGTGCCCCAAGGCGAAGACCACGGCGCGCCGGCCGCGCTGGTCGACGCCATGCGCTACGCGGTACTCGATGGTGGCAAGCGCTTGCGCCCGCTGCTGGTTCTGGCCGCCCACGAAGCTGTAGCGCCACTGGGGCACGAGTGTGATGCGGGTGCCTTGCGGGCTGCCTGCGCGGTCGAGCTGATCCACGCTTATTCGTTAGTACACGACGACATGCCCTGCATGGACAACGACGTGTTGCGCCGCGGCAAGCCCACGGTACATATCCAGTTTGGTGAAGCCAGTGCCCTTTTGGCCGGCGACGCCTTGCAGGCCTTGGCCTTTGAGTTTTTGACTCCGCAAGACGGATCGGTGCCCTGTGTGGTGCAGGCCCGTTTGTGCGGTTTGCTGGCCCGCGCGGCTGGCAGTGCAGGTATGGCAGGCGGGCAGGCGATCGATCTGGCGAGTGTGGGTTTGCCCCTCACCGAAAGCCAGCTGCGAGAAATGCATCAGCTCAAAACCGGTGCCTTGCTGCAAGGCAGTGTGGTGATGGGTGCGCAATGCGCGCAACCCCCGGCGAATGTGCTGGCCGCACTGGAGGCCTATGGTGCCGCCATCGGCTTGGCGTTCCAGGTGGTCGATGACATTCTGGACGTAACGGCTGACTCGGCCACCCTGGGTAAAACTGCGGGCAAAGACGCAGACAACGACAAGCCCACCTATGTCTCCCTGATGGGGCTGGAAGCCAGCCGTAACTACGCCCGCTCCCTCCACGAGCAAGCGCTGCAGGCGCTGCAAACCAGTGGTTTGCACAACACCGCAGCGTTGCAGGCCTTGGCCGGCATGGTGGTGGACCGGGCTTATTAAATATGTAAAAAATGCCTCTGGCGCTCATGGAGTGTGCGCAAGTAGCTACTAAAAGAATAGCAAATGTCACCTGATAATCTCTCTGCAGCGCCCCTGTTGGCTACGATCAACGACCCCGCTGCCATGCGCCGTTTGCAGCGCCCGCAGCTGCAAGCCCTGGCCGACGAGCTGCGCCAGTTTCTGCTGCACAGCGTGGCCGGTACCGGTGGGCACTTGAGCTCTAACCTCGGCACTGTGGAGCTCACCGTCGCCTTGCACTATGTGTTCAACACGCCGAATGACCGGATCGTGTGGGATGTGGGCCACCAGACCTATCCGCACAAAATCTTGACCGGCCGGCGCGACCGGATGCAGAGCCTGCGCCAGTTCGGCGGGCTCTCGGGTTTCCCGCGCCGGGAAGAGAGTGAATACGACACCTTCGGTACCGCCCACTCCAGCACCTCGATTTCTGCGGCGCTGGGCATGGCACTTGCCTCCCGCATCAAGGGCGAAGACCGCTACTCGGTCGCGGTGATCGGCGATGGCGCCATGACGGCTGGCATGGCGTTTGAGGCCATGAACAATGCAGGCGTTGAAGACTGCCGCCTGCTCGTGATCTTGAACGACAACGACATGAGCATCAGCCCGCCGGTGGGCGCGCTCAATCGCTACCTGGCCCAGCTGATGAGCGGCCAGTTTTATGCAGCCGCCAAAAATGTGGGCAAGAGCGTGCTCAAGGGCGCGCCCCCCTTGTTTGAACTGGCCAAACGGCTGGAAGAACACGCCAAGGGCATGGTGGTGCCGGCGACCTTGTTTGAGAAATTCGGGTTCAACTACATCGGCCCGATCGATGGGCACGACCTCGACTCCCTGATCCCGACGCTGGAAAACATCAAGCACCTCAAGGGGCCCCAATTCCTGCACGTGGTGACCAAAAAGGGCCAGGGCTACAAGTTGGCCGAGGCCGATCCGGTCGCCTATCACGGCCCTGGCAAGTTTGATCCTGCGGTGGGGCTGGTCAAGCCCGCCACACCGGGCAAAACCACCTTCACACAGGTTTTCGGCCAGTGGCTGTGCGATACCGCGGCGGCCGACGAGCGTTTGGTCGGCATTACCCCCGCCATGCGCGAAGGCTCTGGCATGGTCGAGTTTGAAAAGCGCTTTCCTGCGCGCTATTTCGATGTCGGCATTGCGGAGCAGCACGCGGTGACCTTTGCCGGCGGGCTGGCAACCGAAGGGCTCAAGCCGGTGGTGGCGATTTACTCCACCTTTTTGCAGCGCGCTTATGACCAGCTGATCCACGACGTGGCCCTGCAAAATCTGCCGGTGGTGTTTGCACTGGACCGCGCTGGCCTGGTGGGTGCCGATGGGGCAACCCACGCCGGCGCGTATGACATTCCGTTTTGCGCTGCGTTCCCAACATGAGCATTGCCTGCCCGGCCGACGAAAACGAGTGCCGGCAGCTGCTCAGCACCGCGTTTGCCCAAAATCACCCGGTAGCCGTGCGCTACCCGCGCGGCAGTGGTGCCGGTGTGCAGGTGTCGCCGTCTTTGGAAGGCTTGCCTTTCGGCAAAGGTGAAATCCGCAAGCAGGGCAGCGAGATCGCGATTCTGGCCTTCGGCACCTTGCTCCACCCGGCCCTGGCGGCCGCAGAGGCGCTGGGCTTGACGGTGGTCAACATGCGCTGGGCCAAGCCCCTGGATGTTGATTTGTTGCTGCAAATCGCAGCCACCCACAGTGCGCTGGTCACGGTGGAAGAGGGCGCCACTATGGGGGGCGCAGGCTCTGCCGTGATGGAAGCTCTGCACGCCGCCGGTGTGACCCTGCCAGTGCTGCAACTGGGCTTGGCCGATGAGTTCATTGAGCACGGCGACCCCGCGCATTTGTTGCGTTTGCAGGGCTTGGATGCGGCTGGTATTCAGGCGTCTATCCGCCAGCGTTTTGGTCCTTTGCTGACCCATTTGGTGGGTATCGTGTAAGTTGGCTGTCATCTCCGCGCACGAAGGTCTTCGCCAGGCTTGCAAGAAGCTGAAGACCCCGTGTGCCGAGGGCACTTGCCGAGGGAAAACCCCCACGATTGACGGCACCCGCCTTCCTACAATCGCGCTTGACTATCAGAGTCCTTGAGGGGCGACTCTATTGCCCCCCAAGCTGGTTACAACACAATTACCGGAGTAAAGCGAATGGATCGTCGTTCAATTATCAAAAACGCAGGCATCGCCGGCGTCTTGGCTGCAGGTGCAGCCCCCGCAGTGCATGCGCAGGCCGCCATCCGTTGGCGCCTCGCTTCCAGCTTCCCCAAGGCGCTGGACACTATTTTTGGCGCAGCAGATGTGTTCGCCAAGAAAGTGGGCGAAATGTCGGGCGGCAAGTTCACCATCACCACCCACGCTGGCGGCGAGTTGATGCCCGCATTCGGCGTGGTAGACGGTGTGCAGAACGGCACCGTGGAAATGGCCCACACCGCTCCTTACTACTTCTTCGGCAAGGACGAGACCTTTGCCTTGGGTTGCGCGATTCCTTTCGGCCTGAACAGCCGTCAAATGACCGCTTGGATGTACGAAGGCAACGGCGGCAAGCTGATGCGCGAGTTCTACGCCAAGTACAACATCGTCAACTTCCCTGGCGGCAACACCGGCGCGCAAATGGGCGGCTGGTACCGCAAAGAAATCAAGTCTGCGGCAGACATCAAAGGCTTGAAGTTCCGCGTGGGCGGCTTCGCCGGTAAAGTGATTGAACGCATGGGCGGTGTGCCACAAAACATCCCTGGCGGCGAAATCTACACCGCGCTGGAAAAAGGCACGATTGACGCGGCAGAGTGGGTCGGTCCTTACGATGACCAGAAGCTGGGCTTCGGTAAAGTGGCTCCGTTCTACTACTACCCCGGCTGGTGGGAAGGCGGTCCCCAGTTGGACTTCTTCATTAACGACAAAGCCTTTGCCGCTCTGTCGCCTGAAAACAAGGCCATCGTTGAAGCAGCTGCATCCTACGCGCACGTGGAAATGCAAGCCAAGTACGACGCCCGCAACCCCAAGGCTCTGAAAGAGCTGGTGGGTGCCAAAGTCAAGGTCATGCCTTTCCCGAAAGATGTGTTGGACTTGGCGTTCAAAGAGTCCATGGCTCTGTACGCTGAAATCAGCGCCAAGAACCCCAACTGGAAAAAGGTCTACGACGACTACGCAGCCTTCCGCAAGGACCAGAACCTGTGGTTCCGCTTCACTGAAGCGCGTTTCGACAGCTTCATGCAGGCACAAAAGCTGTAATCCAGCTCGCGTTTAACCCGCTCCAAAAGCCCCGCTCTGCGGGGCTTTTTTTATAGTTCCACCAAATACGTTAATGGGCAGGAGACGGAGTGACGAAAGTCACAACCGTCGGACCAAGAAGCGTCTATCTGCGACTTTCTGTTTGGTCGGTCAGATGTGATGAACTGTCACGGGCATCAGCTGCTGTTGAGCCCAGTGTCGGCAAAGGGGCGCCTCAACGTAGAATGCCTGTCGGGTGTCACAGCGTCATGCTGGAGGGCAGGTACAGCGAAGGTCGGGCCGCCTCGCGATTCAATCACGCCCCATGAATTCGCCTACTACTATTCAAATCATTGGCGCCACCCTGTTTGGTCTGGCTGTCCTCCACACTTTTTCTACCAAGTTTTTTGAGCATCTGGCGCATACGCAGCCACGTCATGCAGGAATCTGGCATTTGCTGGGAGAGGTGGAGGTCGTATTCGGTTTCTGGGCTTTGGTGCTGGTCCTGTTTATGTTCAGCATCAACGGCAAGTTGGAGGCTACGGCTTACCTCGAGTCCAGAAACTTCACTGAACCGATGTTTGTATTCGCCATTATGGTGATCGCAGGTACCAAACCCATCCTCCAGTTTGCAGATGGTTTGGTGCGAACCGTTGCTCGTTTTATGCCGCTTCAACGAGGCATGGCACTGTACTTCCTAGTCCTTGCCCTGGTCCCCGTGCTAGGATCATTCATCACAGAGCCTGCAGCGATGACTTTGGCGGCGCTCATTTTGCGGGATACGCTGTTCTCGCGGGAGACTTCTAATACGCTTAAGTACGGCACTATCGGCGTTCTTTTCGTGAACATTTCCATCGGGGGCACATTAACCCCGTTTGCGGCTCCCCCCGTTTTGATGGTGGCGGCCAAGTGGAACTGGGACATGTGGTTCATGATCTCCACATTTGGTTGGAAGGCCGCAATAGCTGTGGTCTTCAATGCAGGCGTCGCCATGCTGATATTCCGCGAACAATTGGGTCATATGGCAGCCAAGCCATCCGTTAAGCCTGTTGCTGTCCCATTTTCTGTGGTGATGGTTCACCTGTGCTTTTTGGTACTGGTTGTTGTGTTTGCACACCATCCCGTGCTGTTTATGGGTCTATTCTTATTTTTCATGGGATTTACCACGGCCTATCAGCGCCACCAGAACCCTCTGATCTTGCGTGAGGCTTTGTTGGTTGCATTCTTTCTTGCCGGGTTGGTCGTGTTGGGCGGCCTGCAGCAATGGTGGCTGGAGCCTGTATTGATGCGCATGGACGCAAACGCGGTATTCTTCGGCGCCACCGCACTCACAGCAATTACAGACAATGCGGCGCTGACGTATTTGGGTTCGCTGGTAGAGGGATTGAGTCTGGAGTTCAAAACGGCACTGGTGGCAGGTGCTGTCACTGGTGGTGGACTGACATTGATTGCCAATGCCCCCAACCCGGCTGGTGCTGCAATTCTCAAGGAAAAGTTTGCTGACAATGCCATTCACCCACTTGGACTACTGGTAGGTGCGCTACCCCCTACTTTGGTTGCAGTAATGGCATTTAAATTTCTGTGAATGAGGCCAGCTCGGAGGACGTCGAAGCAGTTTCGGCGTCTTGCCGCTATAGGTGAGCTAGCGGGATGTTACCGGCCCCTTCATCCGCTGCCAGCACCTCCACCAGTTTCTCTAAGTCCCGGTTGAGGCTCTCCAGGGTTGCCTCATCTAACTGTCGCAGTGCATCAGGCAATACACCCTCAAAGGGTCCAGGCATTTTTTTAAGTGCCTTTTTTCCCTCTGGTGTTACGCGTAATTCAACGACACGTTTGTCTTCCGCTGACTTCGTTAGCGTGATCAGCTCTTTTTTGAGCAAGACCTTTATCAAGTTACTTGCGGTGGATTGGTGAATGTCCATCTGGGTGGCAATTTCACCAACGCCCAGTCCGGGGCTCCTCTGCACAAGGCTCAGTGCCCAAATTTGGGCACCGCCTAGGCCAGTGTCTTTTTCCACTTGCCTAAAGTGGGCTCTGACAGCATTGAACACCACTCGGAACTGCCTTAACGCACGCGCGGCGTCGTCTGAGTGCTCCATGGAGGGTTGAGATTTTTTCATCAGCACACACAAAACGAAGGGCCCCCAATGATACGGTGGCACGTTCCGACGTGGCAGCTAACGGGCGTATCCCTCCAGGATTTGGGCTCTCACTCGCTTCATTAACAAATCTTCAAATGTGTAGAAACCGTTGGAGCAACCTCTAAGCTCATTAAGAGCAAAAGCAGCGCCGGTACCAAATGCCTCGCGCTTAATGGAGTCGTGAATCAGTCGCACAGTCTGATAGGGGAATCCAAAAATCACCTCGTGGTGCCCCACGATACCGCCCAAGCGCATGGAAGTGATTTTTTCCCCACCAACGTCAAGACTTTCAGCGATTTTTTTTGCAGTACCTGAGACTTCTGGCTTTTCTCGAAAGTGTTGCTCCAAGATCTCTACGTCAGCAAACGGTGCTATCTCTCTTAACAGGCGTGCTGCCATGATCAAGAAGTTGATACCAACAGTGATGTTGGGCGAACACAGCACCTTGGCATGTTGTCCTAGAGTTCGAATATCGGCAAGTTGAGCATCGTCGTACGAGGAAATCGCCGTCACTAAAGTCAGCCCTCTGCGCCGTATCTCGTCAGCGTAGACTGCTGCCGAAGTAGCATTTGAGAAATCCACCAGCGCATCCACCGGATGCAGATCCAGCCATGTGGAAAGATGATCTTTTGACAGCGCGGTCACTGGAACACTGCGGTCGCCCAACGCCACTGTAGTCGGGTTCCCACTGCGCGTGGCAATCCATTGCAATTCATAGCGAGTGTCTTCGCTTAGCACTTGAGCCACTGCGCTGCCAGCCTTGCCGTATCCAATTAAGCCAACTCTCATACAGGTCTCCTTCCTGGTTGTTGCATTAAATACATTTGTGCAAATATAACAAATACATTTGTACCAATGTATAATTGCCCCAGTGATCACATGGATGACCCCCCAATGCGGCAGCACCCTCACATTTACTCTTCTTTCAAAAATGAACTGTACGATGCCCACCTGTGGAGAGGACGTGCGCTTTTTATCTCATTCGCAGCGTTAGCTGGACTCACCGTAGTCTGCTTTACGTGGCTCACTGAACACGCGCTTGCAATATTCTTCAAAGCGCAGAGTGGCTTCTGGTGGGCGCCGCTGGTTTGGACCCCACTGTGCGCCGCAGCTATCGTTTGGATCACAAGGCGCTATTTCCCGGGTGCAGCTGGCTCGGGTATTCCGCAGGTTATGGCTGCCCAAGACCCGGAAGTCTCCGGCAGCACTCGCGGCCTTTTTGTTTCATTGAGACTCGCCTTAGCCAAAATGGTGCTTACC
Organism: Rhodoferax potami; assembly: GCF_032193805.1. NCBI lineage: Bacteria > Pseudomonadati > Pseudomonadota > Betaproteobacteria > Burkholderiales > Comamonadaceae > Rhodoferax > Rhodoferax potami. Next base: position 3,146,927 of record NZ_JAVBIK010000001.1, read on the forward strand.
GCGTGGGGCCTCCTGGCGGGTTTGTCTCTTGGCCGCGAAGGCCCCTCAGTACAAATAGCCGCGGGCGTCATGCATAGCGTTCGTCGTTGGCTGCCAAAGCGTTCGCAGATCAGCGAACATAGCCTTCTTGTTGCGGGAGGAGCAGCTGGCATTGCCGCCGCATTCAACACTCCTTTGGGTGGAGTGATGTTTGCCATTGAAGAGTTGACACGTAAACCTGAGCATCGCAACCACGGACTGACCATTGCAGCGATCGTGCTAGCCGGGTTGATGGGGATATCGGCCTACGGTAACGGCAGTTACTTTGGTGTCATCAGAATCGATGGGTTCGGCTGGAGCGCGTTGCTGCCAGGCGTTATGGTGTCGCTGGCATGTGGTCTTCTTGGGGGCTTGTTTGCGCGCTTGCTCGTAGTGTCCTTCAGCCGGCAATTCCCTGGACTGGTTCACCATGCAGCGTAAGGCGCGGCCAGTGGCTTTTGCAGCGGCGTGTGGGTTTAGTGTTGCCGTGATTGGTGTGGTGACGGCAGGGGATACCTTTGGCAGTGGATACGCGCATACCAAAGCTGCTTTAGAAAATAGTGGCGACACAAACGCTCTATATGTGCTTCTGAAGTTTGTCACGACTTGGCTCACCGCATGGGCGGGTGTTCCCGGTGGTATTTTTGCGCCATCGTTGGCCATTGGAGGTGCCCTTGGAGGTGACTTCGCGCAATGGACTTCGTATGCCAACCCACCCACCCTCATTGCCTTGGGAATGGCTGCTTTTTTGGCTGCTGTGACCCAAGCGCCTCTCACTGCGTTCATCATCGTTATGGAAATGGTGGATGGTCATGCGCTGGTGCTGAGCCTGATGGCCAGTGCCCTTTTTGCCAGTGCTGTGTCGCGCTTGATTAGTGCCCCTTTGTATGCATCGTTGGCAGAGCTACAACTCACACGCCTGCCTAAAGCCTGAGGTTCTCCATGGTCCGAAAAATCCTTGCTGTCGTGGACGCCAGACCGGTTTCCCAATCCGCCATTGACCAAGCCATTGAAATGGCTCAAGCCCATCGTGCCGACATTTTTTTCTTCGGGGTGCTACCCCACTACGACTACCCAGCCGTGGACTTGCTTCCGGTGGCCAACTTTCCGGAAGAAACCCTGCAAGCGAAGTCCGCCATAGAAACCTCACGCTTATTAGCCGCGGCAAGTGCATGGGCCGAGAGATGTGGCGTCCATAGCCACCGTGCGACTTCAGTGGCGGGCGATATTGCTCATGCAGTAGCAGATGCAGCTGAGAAACGGCATTGCGACTTAATTGTGGTGGGCAATGAGGACAACAATGCCGTGCTGCGCTTGCTTAATGGCAACATAGTCCCCGGACTCATTTCGAAGTCCACTGTGCCAGTGCTGGTTTGTAAGGATCGCCCTTTGCGCACGACACATGCCAGCTCTCTGCGCCGCTTTTCCAATGGTCGCCCACCCGCTCGTGAGACGGGTACGCGCGACTATGACGAGCCCAATGATTGAACGCGACAGCCCCTGAAGACAGGTGTGCCCAAGTCGTTTTGTCTGTGCCGCTATGGGTCCCATTGCGTGGGTTGAGCCGGAGCCAAGCAGCTTCTAACTGCGAGGTTTCTTGGTAGGGGAAACTCCACGGGTGCGACTTAGTAATACTGGCTTCGCGCCCATAAAAAAGGCCGGAGCAGCGTGCGCTGCTCCGGCCTTGGAGTCTGTGTTTCAGGGCGCGTTACGGCTTCTTCGCAGCGTCCTTGGCAGCATCCTCGAGTGCTTTCATCGGATCTTCTTCCGCAGCCGCATCAGCAGCAGGTGCTGCCGGTGCATCCTTGGCACCGGTGTCCATGCCGGCCAATGGGTCTGCTGCCTCTTCCGCTTTCGGGGCATCGAGCTGTTCCATGATCTGGTCAGCGCTCAGTGACTCGGCTTTCTCGATACCACCGGTAACCAAGGTCGGGAATGCAATCACTGCCACCACCATGATCAACTGCAAGATGATGAAGGCGATCGAGCCTTTGTAGATCTCGATGGTTTTGACCGAGGGAATCAGCTTGCCGGTGACCCGGTCTTTGTAGTCGAACTTGGCGGCGACGCTGCGCAAGTAGAACAACGCAAAGCCGAACGGTGGCGTGAGGAACGAGGTCTGCAGGTTCATCGCGATGATCACACCAAACCAGATCATGGCCTGGTCAGGTGTCATGCCGGGCACCAAGCCGGGCAAGATCTTCTCGGCCACAGGTGCCAGCAAGGGGATCACGATGAAGGCGATTTCAAAGAAGTCGATGAAACAGCCCAAGATGAACACCAGAATGTTCACCACCACCAGGAAGCCCCAAGCGCCGCCTGGAATCTTGTCAAACAAGTGCTCGACCCAGATGTGACCGTCGGCTGCGTTGAAGGTGAAGCTGAAAACGGTCGAGCCGATCAAAATGAACAACACGAACGATGCGAGCTTGGCGGTGTTTTCCAGCGCTTGCTTCAACAGCGGGGTGTCGAGGCGCTTCTTGCCGAAAGCCAGAATCAATGCGCCCAACGCACCCATCGCGCCACCCTCTGTCGGAGTAGCAACGCCCAAGAAGATCGTGCCCAGCACCAAGAAGATCAGGATCAGCGGTGGCATCAACACAAAGGTGACCTGCTCTGCCAGTTTGGACAACAGGCCCAACTTGCTAACACGGTTGATGATGGCCAATGCCAAGCCGGTCAAAGAAGCCAAGGTCAACGACAGGATGACGATTTCATCGCCGGCAGAAGGGGTTGCACGCTCGAGCCACTTGGTCAGCAGGCCGTCATGCACTTGCGCCCATGCGTAACCCACACCCGCACACACCAGCACCAGGGCCAGCAAAGACTTGTGGCCGGAGGCGCCGTTGTCTTCTTTGTACAGCAGGGCCTCAGGAGGCAATGCGGGTACCATGGCCGGCTTGAAGATCGCCACGGCAACAATGAAGGAAATGTACAAGCCCACCAGCAGCAAACCGGGAATCAAAGCGCCGGAGTACATGTCGCCCACCGAGCGGCCCAACTGGTCGGCCAGCACGATCAACACCAGTGACGGTGGAATCGCTTGGGCCAAAGTGCCCGAGGCGGTGATGGTACCGGTCGCAATCGTGCGGCTGTAGCCGTAGCGCAGCATCACGGGCAAAGAAATCAAGCCCATGGAAATCACAGCAGCAGCCACCACACCGGTGGTAGCAGCCAACAAGGCGCCCACCAGAATCACGGCAATCGCCACGCCACCGCGCACGGGGCCGAACACCTGGCCTACGGTTTCCAGCAGGTCTTCTGCCATGCCGGAGCGTTCCAGAATAATCCCCATGAAGGTGAAAAACGGAATCGCCAGCAAGGTGTCGTTCTGCATGATGCCGAAGATACGCAGCGGCAAGGCCTGGAACAAGGCGGCCGGGAAAATGCCGGCCTCAATACCCACAAAGCCCAGTGCCAAGCCGGTAGCGGCCAGGCCGAAGGCCACAGGAAAGCCGGTCAACAGAACGATGAACAGCGTGATAAACATCAGGGGCACAAACTGTTGTGCCAAGAGCGTGGTTTGCATTTATTTGTCTCCAGCCAACAGCTTGGCGGTTTGGGCTTCGAGCTCTTCGAGCTTCTTCTGGTCGTCAGATTTGGAGTCTTCGCTGCTCAAGACATCGGGGCCGTTGCCGGTGAGGAAGGCGAGACGCTTGATCAGTTCCGACACACCCTGCAGCATCAGCAGCGCAAAGCCCAGCGGAATCAACACATAGGCGGGCCAGCGGATCAGACCACCGGCGTTTTGCGACATTTCACCGCTCGCCAAGGCTTGCATAAAAAACGGCCAGCCGAGCGAGATGCTGATGGCGCAGAAGGGGAACAGAACCAACAGGATGCCGCCCACATCGACCCAGTTGCGGGTGCGGTCACTCAGTTTGGTGGAGATGAAGTCGATACGGACATGCGAGTTCTTCAACAAGCCATAGCCTGCGCCCAACATGAACACAGCAGCAAACAGGTACCACTGGATTTCCAGCAAACCGTTGGAGCTGACGTTGAAGAACTTGCGGACCAGCGCATTGCCAGCGCTGATCAAGGTTGTGGCCAGAATCAGCCACATGGTGAGTTTGCCGACCCAGGTGCTGACCATATCGATCAGCCTGGACAGTGAGAGCAGGGGTGCCATGGTGTCTCCGTTTGTAGTTATCCCAATGCCGTGCGCGGGCAAGCACAGGCGCGTATCAAGAACCTACGGAGTCTAAGCCTTACCCCCCCTTTTGCGGCTGAACAAACCCTGACAGACAGGCTAGGGGTAAACGATGGGGTCGCAGTGCTGGCCAGGCACTGGATGGGGCTGGCGGAGCGCTTGTGCCAGCGCCGTCTTTTTTAATCAAAAGCAGCTGTAGCTCCCGAAAATCATGCGCGGGTAGCTATAAAAAATGTAGCGGTACGGAGGCCGGCCAGTGTCAAGGCCAAAGAGCCCAGCAGGTGAATCGCAGCTGTGCCCAAGGCGAGCAGGTAGCGCTGTTGGCCGAGCATGGCCACCACCTCTGCAGAGAAGCTGGAGAAGGTGGTGAGTGCCCCCAAAAAACCGGTGACGAGCGCCAGGCGCCAGGCCGGGTCCAGCTGTGGCATGGCTTGAAAGACGGCCACACAGATGCCGATCAAATACCCGCCGATCAGGTTGGCAGCCAGGGTGCCCCAAGGCAGCACTGTGCCCGCCGTGGCAACCGGGTTCAGCCAAAGGCCCAGTTGCCAGCGCGCCAGCGCACCGGTGCATGCACCCAGACAGATAGCGACTACCGACAACATCATTTCTCTGGCGCAGTAAAAGCGGCGCCGTTGACCGTCAGCCCTTGGCTGGACAGTTTGGTCGCAGTTGGCGGCTTGATACCTTTGACCCGTGCCATGAAGTCGCCCCAGTCTTGAAAGGCGCCGCTCTCACGGGCTTTCAAAATGCGGGCGGTGCTGCTGGGGCCGAGGCCGCGCAGGCCATCGAGTTGGGCCTCGGTGGCTTGGTTCAGTTCCAGTGCGTGGGCTGCGGTCATCCCCATCAGCAACACGGCCAAAAAGCTGAGCGCTCCGCGCTGGAAGCGGGAGCGTGTGGGCAAGTGGCTCATCGGCAGCTCCAGTGCGGGTATCAGGCTTTGCGGCTGGCGAGCCAGTCCACATACCGGCTCACGCCGGTTTGCACATCGGCGAAGGTGTGGTCGCAGCCGGTCGCGCGCAGGGCGGTCAGGTCGGCCTGGGTGTAGCACTGGTATTTGCCGCGTAGCGCATCCGGGAAGGGCACGTATTCCACCAGCCCTTGCTGGGCGATGTCATCCAAAGGCAATGCGGATTCGCCGCGCAGGCGTCGCATGGCGTTGACCACCGAGCTGGCTACGTCGTTGAACGGTTGTGCGCGGCCGGAGCCGAGGTTGAAGATACCGCTTTGGGCCGGATGGTCGAAGAACCAGAGGTTGACCGCCACCACATCGTCAATGAACACAAAGTCGCGCATCTGGCCGCCTTGCGGGTAGCCACCGTATTCGCCGAAGAGCTTGACCTTGCCTTCCGCGTTGAACTGGTTGAATTGGTGGAAGGCCACACTGGCCATGCGGCCCTTGTGCTGCTCGCGTGGGCCGTAGACGTTGAAATAACGGAAACCCACGACTTGGTGGGTGCGGCCGGCTTTGGTGCGCTCAAAATTCGCGCCACACTCGCGGCGCATGCGCTGGTCGAACAGCAGCTTGGAGTAGCCATACACATTGAGCGGCGCCTCAAAGGCGGGGTCTTCGCGGAAGGTGTCGGAGCCGCCATAAGTGGCGGCACTTGATGCATACAACAGCCGGGCGCCACGCTTCTGGCAGGCTTGGAACAGGTGCCAAGACAGCGTGTAGTTGTTGGCCATCATGTACTTGCCGTCTTGTTCCATGGTGTCGCTGCAGGCGCCTTCATGGAACACCGCTTCGACCTGGCCGTAGTGACCGGAAGCGAACTCGTCGTAGAAGGTGTCCATATCGACATAGTCAGCGATCTTGAGGTCGACTAGATTGCGGAATTTGTCGCCTTGCTTGAGGTCGTCGACCGCAATGATGTCGGTCATGCCGCGGGCATTGAGACCGGCAATGATGTTGCTGCCAATGAAACCGGCCGCGCCGGTGACCACGATGCGTGTCATACAAAAAGCTCCTCATAAGACACCGTTGCGGTGCCGAATTTACCCACCACAATGCCGCCCGCCCGGTTGGCAAGGGGCACGGCGTCCCGCAAGCGCATGCCTGCGCCCACCAAGGTGGCCATGGTGGCGATCACGGTATCGCCTGCGCCGGTGACATCAAACACTTCCCGCGCTTGGGCGCTGACATGCAGATGGCCGTCGGCATCAAACAGGGTCATGCCTTCTTCGCTGCGGGTGAGTAACACGGCATCGAGTTGCAGTTGCTGGCGCAAGGCGTGCACTTTGGTGTGCAGCTCGTCTTCGGTGGCCCACGCGCCGATCACTTGTTGCAACTCCGCGCGGTTGGGAGTTATCACCGTTGCCTGCTGGTAGCGCGAATAGTCGCTGCCCTTGGGGTCGATAAAAATCGGCTTGCCTGCCGCACGGGCACCGGCAATCATGTCGCTCACGTGGGCGAGGCCGCCCTTGCCGTAGTCGGAGAACAAAATCGCATCGTGTTCTGCCAACAGCCGGGTGAAGGTCGCGGTCTGGGTCGCAAGGACTTCGTTTTTCGGGGTGTTTTCAAAATCGAGCCGGATCAGTTGTTGCTGGCGCCCGATGACCCGCAGCTTGACCGTGGTCTTGAGGTCGGAGTCCCGCCCGAAGTGGGTGCGGATACCGGTTTTGGCGACCAAGGCCTCCAACTTGTGGCTGGCTTCGTCATTGCCCACAACGGTCAACAGCGAGGCCTGTGCGCCTAGGGTGGCGGCATTGAAAGCCACGTTGGCGGCACCGCCACAGCGCTCTTCTTCATGGGTGATGCGCACCACGGGTACCGGAGCCTCGGGGGAAATACGATCCACGGCGCCGTACCAATAGCGGTCCAGCATCACATCGCCAACGACCAGCACGCGGGAGGCGGAGAGTTTGTTTTTTGTCATGCTCATAGGGTTAAAGCTCTTCGACCCGCCGTGCCGGGTAGCTGTCCCAAGCTTGGCAGCCCGGGCATTGCCAGAAGTGCACCTTGGCTTCGAAGCCGCAGGCGGCACAGCGGTAGCGGGTCAGGGGTTTGACGGCGTGGTCTAGCGCCCGTTGCACCTGGGGGTGAAAGGCTTCGCGCTCCAGTTTTTCACCAGCAATCCATTTGGTGGCGGCGACCAGTGAGGGCTCTTTTTCGAGGTGGCGTGCATACCAGTCGCGTGCGGTGGGGGTGAGTTCGCTGCTGCTAGCTTCCAGGGTCACGATGGCGTCCAGCACATCGAGCGATGGCACGTCTAAGTAAGTGTTTTTGAGCAGTGCCAACGTGGCTTCGCCTTCGCCGGCTGCCAAAGCGCTTTGCGCCAGCAGTGGTGCAATCAAAGGGATGGCCGAGGGAGCTGCGTACAAAGCTTCTGTGAGCGTTTTGCAAGCCTTGGTAGCTTGGCCTGCGCGTGTCCACAGCGCTGCCAAATCCATCCGCGGGCGGGGAACCTGCGGGGCACTCGCAATGGCTTGCTCGAGCAGTGCGCGGGCGGATGACTCGTCGCCTTGGGCGAGCAGTGTGGCCGCCTGTTCGCACAGGTAGTGCGCCAAGCGACCGGTGAAGCTGCCTTGGCCGGACGCTTCGAGCTTGCGTGCAATGCCGGCGGCGTGTTCCCAGTCGCGCGAGCGTTCGTAATTGGCCAAGAGCGCCAAGCGGGCTTGCGCCTCAAAACGGGTGCCTTCGAGTTTGAGCAGGGCTTCTTCCGCGCGATCCAGCAGGCCGGCTTTCAGGTAGTCCAGCGCCAGGGCGTGTTGGGCGCGATGCTGGTCGTCCTGGCTCAAGTCGCCACGGGACAGCAGGTGCTGGTGCACACGCACCGCACGCTCATACTCTCCCCGCCGGCGAAATAAGTTGCCCAGCGCGAAGTGCAGTTCCGAGGTGTCGGGGTCGCTTTGGACCGCCTCAATGAAGGCGTCAATCGCCTGGTCTTGCTGCTCGTTGAGCAGGAAGTTCAAGCCCTTGAAATAGGCTTTGGGGGCTTGCCGGTTTTCGATGCGCAATTGGCGCAAGTCCAAACGGGAAGCGAGCCAGCCCAGCACGAAGGCAATAAGCAGGCCGATCAGCAGTAGCGAAATATCAAAGTCCATGCGGGGGCACTAAAGGCAGTGCATTGGATTCGGCGGCAAGCGTGGCGCGTGCGGAGTCTGCATCAGAGCGGGCCCGGCGGGCCGCTTTGCGGTGCCGCCACCAGCGGGGCACCATGCCCAAGACACCGATCAACAAACCGGCTGCAAAGGCACACAGCACGACTAACACCATGGGCGCTGTCCATCGCGTACCGAAGAAAAAATACACGGTCACATCGCCTTGGTTATTCAGGGCGAAAGCGAACAGGGTAAAAAAAATGGCCGCTTTAAGTAGCCACTTAAAGAGCCATGCGATCTGTTTCATTGATCTCCTCGTTGTCGAGGGATTCTACTCAGGGTTTTGCCTTGGATTCCAGCTCTGCAGTACGGGTATCCACCGCTTCGCGAAGCGCCTTGCCCGGCTTGAAGTGAGGGACTCGTTTTTCAGGAATGGCAACGCTCTCGCCACTGCGCGGATTGCGGCCCATGCGGGGCGGGCGGCGGTTGATGGAGAAGCTGCCAAATCCGCGGATTTCGATGCGGTGACCTCGAACCAATGCGTCGTTCATCGCATCCAGAATAGCCTTGACGGCGAATTCAGCATCGCGGTGCGTCAATTGCCGGAAGCGGTCGGCCAGTTCTTCAACAAGGTCGGAGCGGGTCATAGCGGTTTACACAGAATATACGAAGAAAAAACGACCGGTGCAGTGAAGCAACCGGTCGTTCAATCAGGTCAGCAACAACAGATTAGTTGTTGTTGTCCAGCTTGGCACGCAACAAAGCGCCCAGGCTGGTGGTACCAGCGGAGCCGGTGTTCTGGTTCAGGGATTGCATGGCTTCGTTCTGGTCAGCCATGTCCTTGGCCTTGATGGACAACTGGATGTTGCGGGTCTTGCGATCCACGTTCACCACCACAGCAGTCACTTCGTCGCCTTCTTTCAGCACGTTGCGAGCGTCTTCAACGCGGTCGCGGCTGATTTCGGAAGCGCGCAGGTAGCCCAGGATGTCGTCGCCCAGATCGATTTCAGCGCCCTTGGCGTCCACGGTCTTGACCTTACCGGTAACGGTCTGGCCCTTGTCGTTCACGGACACGAAAGTGGTGAAAGGATCGGAATCCAACTGCTTGATACCCAAGGAGATGCGCTCGCGGTCCACGTCCACGGCCAACACGATGGCTTCAACTTCTTGGCCCTTCTTGAATTCGCGCACGGCGGTTTCGCCGGATTCGTTCCAAGACAGGTCAGACAGGTGCACCAGGCCGTCGATACCGGCAGCCAGACCCACGAACACGCCGAAGTCGGTGATGGACTTGATCGGGCCCTTCACGCGGTCGCCGCGCTTGGTGTTCTGAGCAAATTCTTGCCATGGGTTGGCCTTGCACTGCTTCATGCCCAAGGAGATGCGACGCTTGTCTTCGTCGATTTCCAGAACCATGACTTCGACTTCGTCACCCAGGGCAACGATCTTCGAAGGAGCAACGTTCTTGTTGGTCCAGTCCATTTCGGACACGTGCACCAAACCTTCGATACCGGGTTCGAGTTCCACAAACGCGCCGTAGTCGGCGATGTTGGTGATCTTGCCGAACATGCGGGTACCTTGGGGGTAGCGGCGGTTGACACCCATCCATGGGTCGTCGCCCATTTGCTTCAGACCCAGAGACACGCGGTTCTTTTCGGTGTCGAACTTCAGGATCTTGGCAGTGATTTCCTGACCGGCTGTCACCACTTCGGATGGGTGACGGACGCGGCGCCATGCCATGTCAGTGATGTGCAACAGGCCGTCGATACCGCCCAGGTCCACGAACGCACCGTATTCGGTGATGTTCTTGACCACGCCTTGCACCACAGAACCTTCTTTGAGGGTGTGCATCAGCTTGGCGCGCTCTTCGCCCATGGAAGCTTCCACCACAGCGCGGCGGCTTAGCACCACGTTGTTGCGCTTGCGGTCCAGCTTGATAACCTTGAATTCCAAAGTCTTGTTTTCGTACGGAGACAGGTCCTTGGTAGGACGTGTGTCGACCAAGGAACCGGGCAAGAATGCGCGGATGCCGTTGACCAGAACGGTCAGGCCGCCCTTGACCTTGCCGGAAGTGGTACCGGTCACGAATTCGCCGGATTCCAGGGCCTTTTCCAGGCTCATCCAGGAAGCCAGGCGCTTGGCCTTGTCACGGGACAGGATGGTGTCGCCGTAGCCGTTTTCGACGGAGTCGATAGCCACAGACACGAAGTCGCCCACTTGGACTTCGATTTCGCCCTTGTCGCTCTTGAATTCTTCGATTGGCACGTAGGCTTCAGACTTGAGGCCGGCGTTGACAACGACGAAGCTGTGCTCGATGCGGACGACTTCAGCGGTGATCACTTCACCGGTGCGCATTTCCGAGCGTTGTAGCGATTCTTCAAATAGGGCTGCGAAAGATTCAGACATGTGTTTTGCGGTTTGCACCGCGGGGTTAAGTTGTTGAACCCCGTCGCTCTTGGTGTGAACCGGTGCGCTGGCGCGCGATGAAAGCGATGGGGGCCAGTTTGCTTTTCAGGCCGGGGCTAGAAAGGCTGTTTGCTCTGCCACCAGTCCAGCACGGTTTGAACAGACGTATCGACTGTCAATTCCGAGTTATCAAGCAACAAGGCATCTTGTGCCGGCTTCAAAGGGGCGACGGTGCGGGAGGAGTCCCGTGCGTCGCGAGCCTCTAGGTCGGCGCGAAGACTGTCGAGTGTAGCGGGAATCCCCTTTGAAATCAACTGTTTAAGCCTGCGCTCCGCACGGCATGCGGCGCTGGCGGTGAGGTAGACCTTCAAAGCGGCTTCCGGGAAAATCACGGTGCCCATGTCACGGCCATCTGCCACCAAGCCAGGTAGCTGCCGGAAATTGCGCTGCAAGTCAATGAGTGCCGACCGTACCGCTGGGAACGCGGAGACCTTGGAGGCGTTCATGCCGGCTTCTTCGGTGCGGATCAGCTCGCTGACGTCTTCGTTGCCGAGCCAGATATGGCTGCCTTCGAAATGAATGGGTAATGTGTTGAGCAGAGCCACAATGGCGGCTTCGTTGGCGATGTCCAGGGGGATACCCGCGCGGGTGGCGGCCAACCCAGTGATTCGGTAGAGGGAGCCGGAGTCCAAAAAGTGGTAACCCAGCTTCTCAGCCAGTACCGCAGCTAAGGTGCCTTTGCCGGATGCGGTGGGGCCGTCGACACAAATCACCGGAATGGAGGATGTGGCGGACGACGCGACCGAGAACAGGGTTTCAAAATAATCAGGGAAGGTCTTGGCGACGCATTTCGGGTCTTCAATGCGCAGCTGCACACGGGCTGGATTGAATGCTGCCAGTGAAAAACACATGGCGACGCGGTGGTCGTCATAGGTGTGGATGCTGGCGGGTTTCCAGCCTTGCAAGCTCGCAGGTGGGGTGACTTGAATAAAGTCGGCACCTTCGACGACGCTGGCGCCGAGCTTGCGTAGCTCGGTAGCCATGGCGGCGATGCGGTCGGTCTCTTTGACACGCCAGCTGGCAATGTTGCGCAGGGTGGTGGTGCCGTCGGCATAGAGCGCCATTACCGCGAGGGTCATGGCCGCATCGGGAATGTGGTTGCAGTCCAGGTCGATGGCTTTCAGGGGCCAGGCGCCGCGTTGGATATGCAGCCAATTCGGGCCGCTGTCGATTTTTGCGCCCATGGCTTGGGCGGCTTCCATGAAGCGGATATCGCCCTGGATGGAGTCCGCTCCGACGCCTTGCACCTTGATGCCATTTTGGCCGTCAGCCGCCGTGGATATTGCGCCTAGTGCTATGAAATAGCTAGCGCTAGAGGCGTCTGCTTCGACATGGATGTCTCCGGGCGAGCGCAGCTTGGCGCCTGCAGGAATGGTGAAGCGCTGCCATTCGTCAGGTTGGACCTGCACGCCAAAGCGCGCCAGCAGGTTCAAGGTGATCTCGATATAGGGGCGGGAAATCAGCTCGCCCACCACCTCAATCACGATGTCTTTGGTGGCCACCAAGGGGAGGGCCATCAAGAGGGCGGTCAAAAACTGGCTGGACACATCACCGCGCACCTTGATAGGTGCATCAAGCTTCAGTGCAGGCTTACCCAGCTTGAGCGGTGGGAAACCATCATTGCCCAGATAGTCAATAGCGCAGCCCAGTTGGCGCAGTGCATCCACCAGATCGCCAATGGGCCGCTCGTGCATGCGCGGCACACCGCTGAGTTCAAAGTCGCCGGCGACCACTGCCAGAGCAGCGGTCAATGGCCGCATGGCGGTACCGGCATTGCCCAAAAACAGTTTGGCGGAGCCATTGGGCAGCTTACCTGCCAGTCCGGTGATGCGCACTGTGGTGCCCGACTCTTCCACTAGGCACCCGAGGGTGCGCAAGGCGATCAGCATCACGCGGGTGTCGTCCGAGTCCAGCAGGTCGTGAATCGTGGTGGTGCCCTCGCTCATGGCGGCGAGCAGCAGCACGCGATTGGAGATACTTTTCGAGCCGGGGAGGGTGACCGCGCCGGCGGCATGGACCAAGGGGGGCAGGTCGAGGAAAACGGTAGAGAACATTATTTGTTGAGCTTGGTGGCCATGGTCCAGTTGGCGCGTGTGTGGCTGGCTTGTTCAATCAGCCCCTCGAGTGCATCGGCATTACCGCTGGAAATCATCAGCTCCATGGCCTGGAGTGTGCGTTGGAAGATTTTGCTTTGTTCGAGCAACTCTTCGCGGTTGGAGATCATGATGTCGCGCCAGATTTTGGGATCGCTGGCCGCAATGCGGGTGAAGTCGCGAAAGCCGGGTCCGGCCAAGGATAAATAGTCTTTGCCCTGCGGCTGTCCTTGGATGCCGTTCATCAAGGCAAACGCAATCAGGTGGGGCAGGTGGCTCACGGCGGCGAACGCGGCGTCGTGCTGTTCGGGGGACATCTTCAAAACCCTGCACCCCAGTGCAGACCAGACATCGACCGCCTTTTGTAGTTGCGTGGTCAATGTGCGTTCGATGGGGGTCAGAATGATTTGCTTGCCGGCGTACAGGTCGGGGTCGGCATGCTCCACACCGGAGAGCTCTTTGCCGGCAATCGGGTGGGCCTGGCACAAACGAGCCGATGTGCTCGCGCAAGCCTCGGCGGCCGGCATCGATCACATCTCGTTTTGTGGAACCCACATCCATGATCAGCATGTTGGGGGTGACTAGGTGCTTGATGGCCTTGAAGGTCGACTCAGTCGCCGATACGGGGACCGCAATCAGCACAATGTCGGCACCGGACACGGCCAGCAGAGCCGAGGGCGCTTCGATGTCGATCACGCCCAACTGGCGCGCACGTTCGGTGGTGGAGGGGGATTTGCTGTAGCCCACCACGCGTTTGACGAGTCCGGCCCGCTTCAACGCCAGGGCGAACGAGCCGCCCATCAAACCGCAACCAATCAGACCGAGTTGTTCAAACATAAATGGTGTCCTGCAGTCGACTCAGTCTGCCAAGGGGTAGGTGCCCAGCACCTTGTAAAAAGCGCAAAGTCCGGCAAGGTCTTTCAGCGCAGCCGTCACATGCGGCTGCGATGGGTGACCCTGCAAATCAATGTAGAAGTAATACTCCCACTGGCCGCTGCGGGCCGGACGAGACTCGAACCGGGTCATGGACACACCATGCTGCTTGAGCGGCACCAACATGTCGTGCACTGCGCCCGGCTTGTTGGGTACCGAAACTACCAAGCTGGTGCAGTCTTTGCCGGAGGCCTGCGGCGCGGGCAACACGCTGGGCAGGCACACCACCACAAAGCGCGTGCGGTTGAATGCTTCGTCTTGGATAGCGTGTGCTGCGGTGTGCAGGCCGAATTCGGAGCCTGCCCGTTCACTCGCGATGCCCGCCCAAGCGGGGTTGGTGGCAGCCAGGCGTGCGCCCTCGGCATTGCTCGACACCGCGCGGCGTTCCGCATGGGGCAAGTGGGTGCTGAGCCACTGCTGGCATTGGGCTAAGGCTTGCGGGTGCGCGAGCACCACTTCAATACCCTCCAGCGAGGCAGTGGTACGCAGCAGGTGGTGGCGCACTAGCAGGCTGATTTCGCCTACGATGTGCAGCGGCGAGTTCAGCAGCAGATCCAGCGAGCGGGTCACGACGCCTTCGGTGCTGTTTTCCACCGGCACCACGCCAAACTCGGCAGAACCTGCGGTGGCGGCGTGAAACACCTCGTCAAAATTAGCGCAGGGTACGTGGGTAATGCTGGAGCCAAAAAAGCGCAAGGCGGCTTCTTCACTGAACGTGCCTTTGGGGCCCAAGTAGGCCACGCGCTGCGGTGCTTCCAGCGCCCGGCAGGCCGACATGATTTCACGCCAGATCACCGCGACGCTGCTGTTCTTGAGCGCGCCGTCGTTGGCGGATTGCAGGGTCTGAATGACCTGGGCTTCGCGCTCAGGGCGGAACACCGCAGAGCCTTCCACCTTTTTGACTTCGCCCACCTCGTTGGCCAAGGCCGCACGGCGGTTCAGCAGGGTGAGGAGTTCGATGTCCAGGGCGTCGATCAAGACGCGGAGTTCGGGGAGTGTTCGTGCCATGGTGCGCCTCAGCCGTGGGTGCGTTCAAACTCTTGCATGTACTGGACGAGTGCCTGCACACCCTCGAGCGGAATCGCGTTGTAAATGCTGGCACGCATGCCACCGACCGACTTGTGCCCCTTGAGTTGCAAAAGGCCGGCCTCTTTGGCGCCTGCCAGGAAGGCATCGTTCAGGCTCTCGTTGCGCAAAAAGAAGGGCACGTTCATGCGGGACCGCGCATTACGCGCCACGCCGTTCATGTAGAAGCCGGTCGCGTCAATCGCGCCGTACAGCAATTCGGCTTTGGCGATGTTGCGGGCTTCCATGGCGGCCACGCCCCCTTGGCGCTTGAGCCATTTAAATACCAATCCGGCGATGTAGATCGAATAGGTGGGCGGGGTGTTGTACATCGAGCCGTTGTCCGCCACGGTTTTGTAGTCAAACGCGCTGGGGCAGATCGACAAGGCATGGCCCAGCAGGTCTTCGCGCACCACCACCAGGGTGAGGCCGGCGGGACCGAGGTTCTTTTGGGCTCCCCCAAACGCCAGACCCACGCGGCTCCAGTCCACCGGACGCGATGCGACATGGGAAGAGAAGTCAATCACCAGTTCGGCTTGGGAGCCGAGTGCCTTCAGATCGGGCAGGCTCTGGAATTCGATGCCGTGGATGGTTTCGTTGCTGCAGATGTGCACATAGCTGGCGTTATCCCGCAACTCCCAGCTTGCGGCAGGAGGGATGGCGGTAAAACCATCTGCCTTGCTGCTGGCCGCGATGTGGTTGCTGCAGTACTTGCCGGATTCCTTGAATGATTTTTCGCTCCAACTGCCGGTTAACACAAAGTCGGCAGCGCCTTGGCCATTGCCGGCGCGCAGCCCGCTCAAATTCAGCGGCACGATCGCGTTTTCGGCCAATCCACCACCTTGCATGAACAGGATCTTGAAGTTGGCCGGCACCGCCAACAACTCGCGCAGATCCGCTTCAGCAGCTTCGTAAATGCTCTGGAACTCTTTGCCGCGGTGGCTCATTTCCATGACGCCCATGCCGCTCAAACGGCCTTGGCTATCGGGCCAATTCAGCATTTCGGCGGCGGCTTGTTCCAGCACTTCAGCCGGCATGGCGGCCGGTCCGGCCGAAAAGTTGTAAGGGCGTTGCATCAGTGGCTTATCAATCAAATCGTGCTCTAGCGCTTATAGAACGTGCGTAGGTAGCTATCAAAATGATAGTTACTCGGCGGCGGGTGCGTCTCCGTCTGTACCGTCAGCTGCATCTTCCGCGCCCTCTGCTACGTCAGGAGCATCCGATGGGTTGGCGTCGTTTTCCACGATGCGTTGCAGGCCGCTCAGTTTGGAGCCTTCGTCCAGTCCAATCAGGGTCACGCCCTGGGTCGCACGACCCATTTCGCGGATCTCGCTGACCCGGGTGCGCACCAGCACGCCCTTGTCCGTAATCAGCATGATTTCGTCGTCGGCGTGTACCAACGTTGCCGCTACGACCTTACCGTTGCGCTCGGACTGCTGAATCGCAATCATGCCCTTGGTGCCGCGGCCGTGACGGGTGTATTCGGTGATGTTGGTGCGCTTGCCGTAGCCGTTTTCGGTGGCAGTCAACACACTTTGCTGCTCGTCTTCAGCGACGAGCATGGCGATCACGCTTTGGCCGTCGTCGAGCATCATGCCGCGCACACCGCGGGCGTTACGACCCATGGGGCGCACATCGTTTTCGTCAAAGCGCACGGCCTTGCCGCCGTCGCTGAACAACATCACATCGTGCTTGCCGTCGGTCAGCGCGGCGCCGATCAGGAAGTCGCCTTCATCCAGGTCCACGGCGATGATGCCGGCCTTGCGCGGGTTGCTGAATTCGTCCAGCGCCGTCTTCTTGACTGTGCCCATGCGGGTGGACATGAACACATATTGGTCGGCCGGGAAGGTGCGTTTCTCGCCGGTGAGTGCCAGCACAACTGTGATTTTTTCGCCTTCTTGCAAGGGGAACATGTTCACGATAGGGCGGCCGCGCGAACCGCGCGAGCCCTGTGGCACTTCCCAGACTTTGAGCCAATACAAGCGGCCGCGGTTCGAGAAGCACAGGATGTAGTCGTGCGTGTTAGCCACGAAGAGCTGGTCCACCCAGTCGTCTTCTTTGGTGGCGGTGGCCTGCTTGCCGCGGCCGCCACGCTTCTGGGCGCGGTATTCGTGCAGGGGCTGGCTCTTGATGTAGCCGCTGTGGCTCATCGTGACCACCATGTCGGTGGGCGTGATCAGATCTTCGGTAGACAGGTCGAACGAAGAGTGCTCGACCAGGCTGCGGCGCGCGCCGATCTTTGTCTGGCCGAATTCCTGTTTCACATGACCCAGCTCTTCACCGATGATCACTGCCACACGGGCTGGCTTGGCCAGGATGTCCAGCAGGTCTTCGATCTCTGCCATCACGTCTTTGTACTCTGCGACGATCTTGTCTTGCTCCAGCCCGGTCAGGCGTTGCAGGCGCATTTGCAGAATTTCTTGCGCTTGCGTTTCAGATAGGCGGTATAGGCCGTCGTTGCCCATGCCAAATTCTTTTTCCAGGCCTTCGGGGCGGTAGTCATCCGCATTCACCACGCCACCGTCGGCACGGGTGCGCGTCAACATTTCGCGCACCAGCTTGCTGTCCCATGGACGGTTCATCAGCTCCAGTTTCGCCACCGGTGGGGTGGGCGATTCACGGATGATGCGGATGAAGTCGTCGATGTTGGCCAGCGCCACCGCCAAGCCTTCTAGCACGTGGCCACGCTCGCGGGCCTTGCGCAGATTGAAGACAGTGCGGCGGGTCACCACTTCACGGCGGTGATCCAGGAAGACTTCAATCAAGTCTTTGAGGTTGCACAGCTTTGGCTGGCCATTGACTAGCGCGACCATGTTGATGCCGAAGGTGTCTTGCAGCTGGGTTTGCTTGTACAGATTGTTGAGCACCACTTCAGGCACTTCGCCGCGCTTGAGTTCGATGACCAAGCGCATGCCGGACTTGTCGGACTCGTCTTGGATGTGGCTGATGCCCTCGATCTTCTTCTCGTGCACCAGTTCTGCCATGCGCTCTTGCAAGGTCTTTTTGTTGACCTGGTAGGGCAGCTCGTCCACGATGATGGCTTGACGCTGGCCTTTGTCGATGTCTTCGAAGTGGCAACGTGCGCGCATAACCACACGGCCGCGGCCCGTGCGATAACCGTCTTTCACACCTTGAATGCCGTAAATGATGCCGGCGGTCGGGAAGTCAGGTGCCGGAATGATGTCCATCAGCTCGTCAATGGAGGCTTCCGGGTTCTTCAGCAGGTGCAGGCACGCGTCCACCACCTCGTTCAGGTTGTGCGGAGGGATGTTGGTGGCCATACCCACCGCAATACCGCCCGAGCCGTTGACTAGCAGGTTGGGGATGCGGGTGGGCATCACCAGTGGTTCTGATTCGGAGCCGTCGTAGTTAGGGCCGAAGTCGACTGTTTCTTTATCCAGATCGGCCAGCAACTCGTGGGCGATTTTCGCCAAACGGATTTCGGTGTATCGCATGGCCGCCGCACTGTCGCCGTCCACGGAGCCGAAGTTACCTTGGCCATCCACCAGCATGTGGCGCATCGAAAAGTCTTGCGCCATGCGAACGATGGTGTCGTACACCGATTGGTCGCCGTGCGGGTGGTACTTACCGATGACGTCGCCCACAATACGTGCCGACTTCTTGTAGGCACGGTTCCAATCGTTGTTGAGCTCATGCATCGCATAGAGCACACGGCGGTGCACGGGCTTTAAGCCGTCCCGTGCATCGGGCAGTGCCCGACCCACGATCACGCTCATGGCGTAGTCGAGGTAGCTGCGGCGCATTTCCTCTTCAAGACTGATGGGCAGTGTTTCTTTGGCGAACTGGGTCATGGTTGGTATCTGTCTATCAATGTCGAGGACAACCTTGGATTCTACGGCCGCACGGGTGTAGCACGATTGCAACAGCTTCCGTCAACGTTTGTGAATACCGGAACTAGTTGGCAAGAGCATTTATCTGGTTCCCCACGGTATGGCACAATCAGACCAACGTCTTCGGCGCTAAAGGCCTTGGGGCGTCACCAATCAATCGCAGCTCGCTGCAGTTACTGCCTATATAAGGAAGGTTCTATGAAACAATTGAATAAAGTTGCAGCCCTGATCGCTACCGCTGTGTTGGCTTCCGCCGCTGGCGCACAAGAAATTCACAACTGGCGTAGCGCCGCTGGCGACGTTTGGAAGAACGTTGACGGCCAGTGCTGGCGAGATGCCAGCTGGACTCCAGCAACCGCTGCAGCTGGTTGCGACGGTGCAATCGTTGCTCCAGCTCCTGTTGCAGCACCTGCACCCGCAGCAGCTCCCGCTCCCGTTGCCGCTCCTGCACCCGCAGCAGCTCCTGCACCCGCAGCAGCTCCAGTCGCCGCTGCAAGCAAAGTTACCTACGCTGCAGACGCATTCTTTGACTTCGACAAATCTGTGTTGAAGGCTGAAGGCAAGGCTAAGCTGGACGACCTCGTGTCTAAAGTCAAGGCTATCAACTTGGAAGTCATCATTGCTGTGGGTCACACTGACGCTACCGGCGCTGACGGCTACAACCAAAAGTTGTCTGTTGCGCGTTCTGAAGCTGTGAAGGCTTACTTGGTGTCCAAGGGCATCGAAAAGAACCGTGTTTACACAGAAGGCAAGGGCGAGAAGCAACCTGTTGCTGACAACAAGACCAAAGAAGGCCGTTCCAAGAACCGCCGCGTGGAAATCGAAGTGGTTGGCACTCGCGCACAATAATCAGTTCTTCTGAACGATTAGAAAAAACCCGCTCCGGCGGGTTTTTTCTTGCCCCTACATAATCACGCCATGACATCCACTATCAACGCCGACCCCGCCGAACTGGCTAAATTTTCAGAGCTCGCCCATCGTTGGTGGGATTTGGAGAGCGAGTTCAAGCCGCTCCATCAAATCAATCCCCTGCGTTTGGGGTGGATCCAGAGTTTTGTGCCCTTGGCGAACAATCGCCTGGTAGACATTGGTTGTGGCGGTGGAATACTGGCTGATGCTGCTGCCCGTCAAGGTGCTGAAGTGTTGGGCATCGACCTGTCGACCAAAGCCCTGCGTGTCGCTCAGCTCCATGCGATGGAAGCTGAAACTACCGGGGTGACTTACCGCGAGGTCAGCGCAGAAACGCTCGCCATCGAAGCTCCTGCGGCATTTGATGTTGTGACCTGTATGGAAATGTTGGAGCACGTGCCTGACCCGGCCTCGGTAGTGATGTCGTGCGCACAGATGGTCAAACCGGGTGGGTGGGTATTCTTCTCGACCTTGAACCGTAATCCTATGTCGTTCATTCAGGCGATTGTGGGGGCTGAGTATGTACTCAAGCTTCTGCCAAAAGGAACCCACGAGTACGCCAAAATGATTCGCCCTAGCGAGCTGGCGCACTTTTGCCAGGCAGCCGGTTTGGACCTAAAAGCCACCAAGGGTCTTGGGTATAACCCCATCACCGGCAAATATTCATTGAATAACAGCACGCAGGTCAACTATTTGTTCGCTACTCAAAGGCCCTTCGAATGATCTTGAGTACATCGCGCGGCAACATCAAGGCAGTTCTCTTTGACTTGGATGGGACGCTCATCGACAGCGCTCCGGATTTGGGTGCCGCAGCTGACAAGATGCGCACGGATCGTGGCCTTGCATCGTTGCCTGATGAGGCCTATCGCCCCATGGCGGGTGCCGGTGCCCGTGGCATGCTGCAAGTAGCATTTGGCATGACGCCGGAAGCGCCTGATTTTGCGGAAATGCGTGAGGAGTTTTTCCAAAACTACGAGAAAAGCATGACTGCGCGCACCTATGTGTTCGCCGAGGTTCAGGCATTGCTTGAGCAAATCAGTGCTGCTGGGTGCTTGTGGGGTGTGGTGACCAACAAGTCCAAGCGATTTACCGAGCCACTCGTCGCCCAGTTGCCTTTGTTCTCCGCCGCTTCAGTGGTGATCAGTGGGGACACTACACCGCATGCCAAACCGCACCCTGAGCCATTGTTAGAAGCTGCCCGGCGCCTTGGGCTAACTCCTGCTGATTGCATTTATGTAGGCGATGATGAGCGCGACATCCAAGCTGCCCGCGCGGCTGGAATGTTCTCTGTTGCTGCATGCTATGGCTATTTGGGAGCTCAGGCCGACACAGGCAAATGGGGCGCAGACTTTGAAATTAAATCACCCCTAGAGCTCTTGAAATCTCTCACAACCGCCTAAAATAGATGTTGAGGGGCTGCACTGGTTTCGACACGGGTTCGGACGCGCAGCAGGGCATGTCGAGCTGAGTGCGCTCGTAAAACAGACTCAAACAAACTAACTGCAAACGACGAACGTTTCGCACTCGCCGCTTAATTGCGCGTGAGGCTCACAACAGCAAGCCGATAGGCTGGGCAAGGGTGGCGCAAGCTGTCCAGGCTGTGGGCTAATTTCATTCGGCTGGACTCGCCTTGGGTAACTTAGGGCAGGTCAAGACAATAGGTTACTGGCGTCTTGCATAGCGTGCCACTGCGCGATGTAAGGTGCGAGATTCAAATCAGATGGCTACACATGTAGAACTGTTCGAAGAAGGCTTGTGGACGGGGGTTCAAATCCCCCCAGCTCCACCATCACCTCTGACAAAGGCCGCTAGCTAGAGATAGTTAGTGGCCTTTTTCTTTGGGAAATCAAGCACTTACAGTGCAGCGTAGTACAAAGCGCTCTATTTGCGGAGCCCTGCCAAGATATTTTTATGGCGAGTCGAATTGAGTAGACTAGTTTTGACTAGAATGTTCAACTTAGAACAAAGATTTATTCGATGGCGCGAGTGTTGTCAGCGCGCATTGTGTTGGTAAATATTTTCGCGCGTAAAATTTATCAGAACCTCAGAGCGTTGTACAGTTCGTCAGTTTCATGATTAGCCGCCAAGCCAAACTGCAGGAAGACACCTATTTTAGAGTGTTACATTTGCTTCAAGATAATCCTGACATCACGCAGCGCGAACTAGCGAAGACTGTGGGAATAAGTGTTGGTGGGCTTAATTACTGTCTAAAAGCGCTCGTCGAGAAAGGCTTGGTGAAAATGAAAAGTTTCACCAATTCAAAGAATAAGTTTGGATATATTTATGTGCTCACTCCAAATGGTATAGCAGAAAAAGCTGCCATAACTCAGCGGTTCTTGCTGCGAAAGATGGATGAACATGAAGCGTTGAAGGCTGAAATTGAAGCTTTGAAATCTGAGTTTGAGAAATTAGATGGGTTGGGGGCAAAGAGCAATGAAATCAAATAACTTGGCATTAACAGTATCTTTAATTTCATTTGGTGGTTTGCACTTTTGTTTTTCGTCGCTTTCTTTTGTCGGCCTCTGGAGATTTTTTTTGTGCTTGGTCGAAAAAAGAAGATTTCTTCAAAAATATACTTTGCTGCTTGTAGGTTTCGACATCATCCGCCTCAAAATTGTCCAGTGGCAGCCGAGCTACTTTTGTGATGAGGGGAATATAACTGCGTTTGAGGATGCTCACTGCAGTAAATGAACATGGCAATTGTAAAGCTAAGCTCAGGTAGAAGCTTCCAAACATCCGGTGAATCGAGCATTCTTGATTCGGCCTTCCTAAGCCAAATTGCTCTCCCATACAGCTGTAAAACAGGTCGATGCAGTGCTTGCAAATGCAGGGTGGTAGCTGGGCAGACAAAAGCATTGATCGCAGAGATCGGTTTGTCTGAGATAGAGAAGTCTAAGGGTTGGATTCTGAGTTGTGTCCGGATTGCCACAACAGATATAGACCTTGAGGTAGAAGACTTTGGGGATGCTATCGTCCCTGAAGCTAGAACGCTGGCATGTCGTATTAATAGTTTGGACAAGCTCGCGCCCGATGTGATCAAAGTGGTTCTTCGTCTACCCCCAAAGGGGGGTGTTGATTTTCTTCCTGGTCAATATATAAATATTATTGGTCCTGGCGGCATACGTCGCAGCTACTCTATAGCCAACGCACCAAGGGTTGACAATTTGTTGGAAATACATATTCGAGCAGTGGCTGGCGGGGTCATGAGTCAGTATTGGTTCAATCAAGCTGCAGTAAACGATTTGCTACGCCTCCATGGTCCGCAGGGTACTTTCTTTCTCCGAAACATCGCGAAGCGTGATTTAATTTTTTTGGCTACTGGAACTGGAATAGCTCCAGTCAAGGCAATGCTTGAAGCCTTGCCAAGCTTTAAAGTGGATCAACACCCTCAATCGATTACGGTAATATGGGGTGCTCGTCATGAGCATGATTTGTACTTTGATGTTGAAGCTTTGCCAAACATTAAAAAGTACATACCGGTTTTGTCTCGGGCTGCAGCCGCATGGCAAGGTGAACGGGGATATGTACAGGACGCGCTACTACGTCACATGTCCGATTTGCGCAATGGCATCGTCTATGCGTGCGGGTCTGACGCCATGATTGATTGCGCAAAATCCACCTTAACGGCAGCGGGTTTACCTAGCCAGTATTTTTACTCTGACGCATTTGTGTGTTCAAGCACTCTTGCCTAATGAAAAAGGAGAGCACGTGAAAGCAGTCATTTTTGCAGGCGGTCTTGGCACACGTCTTAGTGAAGAGACATCAACTCGTCCAAAGCCGATGGTTGAAATTGGTGGTAGACCCATCCTATGGCACATTATGAAGATGTATTCATATTATGGGGTGAATGAATTCATCATTTGTTGTGGCTATAAGGGGTATTTGATTAAAGAATACTTTGCAAATTATTTCCTTCATATGTCGGATATCACATTCGATATGAGGGCAAACCAAATGGAAGTTCATCAAAAGCGCGCGGAGCATTGGAAGGTCACCTTAGTCGACACGGGCGACAACACAATGACCGGTGGACGACTCCGCCGGGTCTCGGAATACGTGAAAGATGAAGAAGCATTCTGCCTTACCTATGGCGATGGAGTGGGGGACAACGACATCGGTGCTGCCATCGCCTTTCATCTAAGCCACGGCAAGGCAGCCACACTCACTGCGACCTACCCACCGGGGCGTTTTGGCGCACTTGATATCCAAAATGGGCAAGTAAAAAGCTTTAAAGAAAAGCCCCGCGGCGATGGGGCGTTCATCAATGGCGGATTTTTTGTTTTGAGTCCCAAAGTGCTTTCTTATCTCAAAGACGACGACACCATTTGGGAGCAGGAGCCATTGATGCAACTAGCCCAAAACGGGGAGCTTATGGCGCATCCACACTACGGCTTTTGGCAACCCATGGATACCTTGCACGACAAGAACACGCTTGAGAAACTTTGGGCAGGTGGAGTGGCTCCATGGAAAAAATGGGAGTGAGCTACATGATCGACAAATCCAACCAAGACTTTTGGCGTGGCAAGCGTGTGCTCTTGACCGGTCATACCGGCTTCAAAGGTAGCTGGTTGAGTTTGTGGCTGCAATCTTTAGGCGCCACGCTGCGTGGAATCGCTCTGCAGCCGCCCACTGAGCCTGCCTTATTTACAGTCGCCCGTGTCGCAGAGGGCATGGAGCATCGGATCACAGACATCCGAGACTTTGCCGCTGTGAAGGCTCAAATGGACGAGTTTCAACCACAAATCGTTATTCACATGGCGGCGCAACCACTGGTGAGGTTGTCTTACAGTGAACCTGTCGAAACATATTCAACTAACGTTATGGGCACGGTTCATGTTCTTGAGGCAGCTCGTCATGTAGGTTCGGTAAAGGCAATAGTCAACATTACCACCGACAAGTGCTATGAAAACCGCGAGTGGGTTTGGGGCTATCGTGAAGATGAGTCCATGGGAGGTCACGATCCGTACTCCAGTAGCAAGGGCTGCGTTGAGTTGGTTAGTTCGGCCTACCGCAAATCTTTTCTGCAAGATGCTGGCATTGCGATGGCCACTGCCCGCGCGGGGAATGTGATCGGTGGCGGCGATTGGGCGCTCGATCGACTTGTTCCCGACATACTGCGTGCTCTGGAAAAACGTGTGCCGGTGCACATCCGAAATCCGCATGCTATTCGACCATGGCAGCATGTGCTGGAGCCATTGTCGGGCTACCTTCTATTGGCAGAGCGTTTGTTTTTGCATGGTCAACTTGATGCAGAAGGCTGGAACTTTGGCCCGCGTGACGAGGATGCACGCCCGGTACAATGGATCGTTGATAACTTTTGCGAACACTGGGGCGATGGTGCATCTTGGACCTTGCAGCCTGGCGAGCATCCTCATGAGGCCAGCTTTTTGAAGCTGGATATTTCTAAGGCACGACAGCGTCTTCAGTGGTCACCCCGCTGGTCGTTGGATGTAGCTTTAAAACACATTACGGAATGGCATAGAGCCTGGATAAAAGGCGATGACATGCGCGCCATTTGCCTGAATCAAATCAACCAATATGGATCTTGACCATGAATTCAACAACAATCAACTTTCAACCGCAACTTGATAAGCTCCGGAGCCAGATTGGTGATCTGGTTCAGCAATACGCCGACATTGCGTATGCTCCAAAGCCATTCATTCCCGGTCAGACTACTGTGCCTGTTTCTGGCAAAGTGGTTGGTGCAAAAGAGCTTCAACTGATGGTAGACGCATCGCTCGACGGCTGGCTAACCACTGGCCGATTCAACGCGATGTTCGAACAGCGCTTAGCCCAATTTTTGGGTGTCAAGTACTTGATTACCGTGAATTCAGGTTCGTCGGCCAACTTGGTTGCCTTCTCTGCGCTCACAAGCCCGAAGCTGGGTGATCGTGCTATCAAGCAAGGGGACGAAATAATCGGCGTTGCCGCTGGTTTCCCAACAACTGTTAACCCGATTCTGCAGTTTGGCGCCGTTCCGGTATTCGTGGATGTGGATCTGGCTACGCACAATATCGATGCGTCAAAGATCGAGGCCGCCATTACTCCGAAGACAAAGGCGATCATGTTGGCCCACAGTTTGGGTAACCCGTTCAATTTGGATGTGGTCAAGGCACTCTGCGAGAAGCATAACTTGTGGCTGGTTGAGGATTGCTGTGACGCGCTGGGTGCGACATATAACGGGCAACTGGTGGGCACCTTTGGCGATATTGCGACCCTGAGTTTCTACCCTGCCCACCATATTACGATGGGCGAAGGGGGGGCGGTTTTTACCAACAACGCAGAACTCAAGCTCATTGCTGAATCGTTCCGCGACTGGGGGCGCGATTGCTACTGCCCCCCTGGGAAAGACAACACTTGCGACAAGCGTTTCTGTTGGACGAAAAAAGAGCTGGGCGGCGACCTGCCTGACGGTTACGACCACAAGTACACATACAGCCACCTAGGCTATAACCTCAAAATAACTGACATGCAGGCCGCTTGTGCATTGGCGCAGATGGATCGTCTGGAGGAATTCATTGCCAAGCGCCGCGCCAACTTCGCTTACCTGAAGGCCAAGCTGTCCAATGTTGAGCAGTTTTTGCACTTGCCAGAAGCCACGCCGAATAGCGAACCCTCGTGGTTTGGCTTCCCGCTAATCGTCAAGGACACGGCTGGCGTGAAGCGCGCCGACCTGATTAACTTCCTGGAAGAGAACAAGATCGGAACGCGCCTACTGTTTGCTGGTAACCTGACCAAGCAGCCTTATATGGTCGGCCGCAACTACCGTGTGAGCGGCGAGCTAACCAACACCGATGTCGTAATGAACCAGACCTTTTGGCTGGGCACTTTTCCAGCGCTTGGTCAAGAGCAGTTGGACTACATAGTGGGCAAACTGGAAGAGTTCTTTGGAGTCAATTTCTGATGACCACCCTCGCGACCGGACGTGCGAACACGGGAGCCCACCAGAGGTTTGCCCCGGCCCGAATGCGCCGCACCGTGCTTGAGATGGCTTACGCCGGCTCGACTGTGCACATCGGCTGTGCGTTCTCGATCATCGAGCTGATGACGGTCCTGTACCGAGGTCACCTCCGCTATCCGGGCAACAATCCGCGCGCCGACGGTCGTGATTTCTTGGTCCTCAGCAAGGGGCACGGCGTGATGGCGCAGTACGCATGCATGCGTGAGCTCGGATGGTTGAATGACTCTCACGTCCAAGGCTACTTCAAGGACGGCAGCGACCTCAAGGGACTATCTGACTCCCGGGTGCCGGGACTCGAGGTTACCTCTGGATCGTTGGGCCACGGTTTCTCTGTTGGTGTTGGCATCGCGATGGGCCTCCAGCTCAAAGGCACTGACCAGAAAGTCTATGCCATCGTCGGCGATGGCGAACTCAACGAGGGCCCGATCTGGGAAGGCGCGCTAGTGGCAGCGCACCACCGGATGGACAATCTCATGTTGATTGTCGACAAAAATGGCTTCCAGGCCATGGGCACGACGGATGACGTTCTAGCGCTCGGTGACCTTTCGGCGAAGTTTGCGAGCTTTGGCTTTGAGACGCTGGAGGTAGACGGTCACGACGAGGCGTCGGTGGATGCCGCGATTCGCCAGCTGTGGGCAACTGGCGCAGGTAAACCGAAAGCGCTTGTTGCTCGCACGGTCAAAGGCAAGGGTGTGCCCTTCATGGAATCGGACAACCGCTGGCACTACACGCGCTTGAACGCGCAGACCTTTGCTAAGGCGGTCGAAGCGCTCGGCCTTGAGGAGTATTGACGTGAGAGAGGCCTTTTCTAATGCGCTGGTGCGACTTGCGCTGGCGGACCCCAAGGTTCTTTTGCTTACAGGCGACCACGGCTACTCCCTCTTCGACGAATTTCGCAGGCGTTGCCCGGACCAGTACATCAACGCCGGTATCGCCGAACAAAATATGGTCGGCATGGCAGCCGGGCTGGCTCGTGTAGGTTTCCGTCCCTTTGTGTACGGACTGGCCGCCTTCGTGCCTATCCGCACTGTCGAGCAGATCAAACTTGACATCGCGCATGATGGCCTTCCTGTTGTGCTCCTAGGGGATGGTGCGGGGTTCGTTTATAGCCATCTGGGTACCAGCCACCAATCGACAGAAGACATTGCCTGCACACGTGCGATTCCCGGGCTGGAAGTGCTTTCGCCGGCCGACCGCTTCGAGATGACGGCGAGCATGGACTATGCCTATGCAACTAATGGCCCAGTTTACCTACGCATGGGCAAGTCCGACCGCGGTGATGTTCACGCCGGTCCGATCGACACGCTGACGTCGGGCCGTCTACTAAAGGTCCGCGCCGGCCGCGCTGACCGGCCTGGCCTGATCGCGACCGGTTCGATGGTGCGTACCGCCGCGGACGTTGCTGCGGCGCATGACCTTTCGGTCTGGAGCGCCCCGTCCCTGAAGCCGCTGTCTGCGGATGACGTCGTCGCTGCAGCACTTGCCGGCTCTGGCTTGGTAACGCTCGAGGAGCACTCAGTGTTGGGTGGACTCGGCGCCGCGGTGACCGAAATCACAAGTGAGCGTCAGCCCGTGCGTGTCCTGCGCATCGGCGTACCGGACCGGTTTTCGGAGCATTGCGGTACACACGCCTACCTGCTCCAGGAGCATGGTCTTGACCGGATCGCTGTCGAGAGGAGGATCGATGAGTTCGTCACGTCCCTCTGAGCCGATTAGCCTGCGCGGACGCCGAATTTTCGTGACGGGCGGGACCGGCTTCGTCGGACGGTGCCTGCTGGACTACTTTCAGGATTCGGCAACCCGTTGGGGTACCGACTTCGAGGTCGTCGTCCTGAGCCGCTCGCCGCAGGCCTTCCTCGACCGGCATCCGCTCTATGCAGGCCGAGCCTGGCTGCGGTTCGCGACAGGCAGCCTGGACCACCTGCCGGCGCCAGAAGCGGGCCGTTTCACCGACGTGCTGCACGCTGCGGCGGACACCCATTCCGCGCCCGCGCCGTTGGAGTGGCTAGATCAGCTGGTCCAAGGCACTCGCCGCGTATTGGACTTTGCGGTCGCGGCGGGCGCGGAGCGGTTCCTTCTGGTTAGTTCCGGAGCTGCCTACGGTCCGGTGCCCGACGGCGTAGCCCGGTTTCGGGAAGATGCGCAATTTGCGCCCGTCACGTCGGACTCGAGGTCCGTGTACGGGCAAGGAAAGCGTCTAGCTGAACATCTATGCGCGCTTTATATGCAGCAGCACGGATTGGCCTGCGTGGTCGCCCGCTGCTTCGCGCTAATTAGCGAACACATGCCGCTAGATGGTCCATACGCTGCGGGGAACTTCGTGCGGGACGCACTCGCGGGCCACGATATCGAGATACTGGGCGATGGCAGTAGCGTGCGCACTTACCTTTATGGCCGCGATGCAGCGCACTGGCTGGTTAGCCTCATGTGTCGAGGCGAGCCCGGCCAGATTTACAACGTCGGCGCCGATGCGGCGGTGAGCATCCTTGAACTGGCGCACGCAGTCGCAGCGCAGGCGTCGCCACCGCTAAAGGTGCGGGTGCTGAGGCAGGGCACACCTAGTCCCCGAGCGGTATATGTCCCCGACATCGAGAAGGCGGGGCGGCTCGGCTTGCGCGTCGACACTTCCCTAGCCGAGGCCATCGTCGCGACGATGCGCGCGCTGACAGACTTCGCTTCGCCTCCGGCTGCCTGAGTCCCCGTTCGATATTCCTCCGCGCCGCCAGATGCTGCTCACAATTGCTATTCCCACTTACAACCGCGCTGAGAGGCTGCGTTCCACGTTGCTTTCCTTCGTTTCTCAGATCGATCAAGAACTTCTGACGGAGGTAGAGATCGTAGTCTCCGACAACTGCAGCACTGACTCCACTCCACAGGTTTGCGCAGATGTCGCTGAGGCTGTACCTGCCCTGCGTTTGCGCTACTTCCGCAACGCCGCGAACCTCGGCTTTGACGGCAACGTAAACGCGCTGTTCGGTCATGCCCAGGGGCAATACGTCTGGACGTTCTCGGACGACGACCAGCCGTCGCCTAAGGCGCTCACCCATGTTCTGGACTTGTTGCGCCAGCGCGAGATCAGATTTGCCTATGTCAACTACCAGGTAAGCATCGAGGGGCAGAGTCTCCCGTCGCGCTTCGGTGCTGGCGAGGACCGCTGGCTATCTTCACGTGACCTACTCAAGACCATCCGCTTCTCCAACAGCCTTATCAGCGCCAGCCTCTTCTCGCGACAGGCCTGGCTGGACGCCGATCCGGGGCGTTACGTGGGGTCGCTGTGGATCCACTTCTTCATGGCTCGCGAAGTCCTGCAGGTTGGAGAAGCCCTGATCGTGGGCCAGCCGATGTTCACGATGGTGCAGAGCGGCCTTGAGCAGTCGCGCGCAGAGAAGCGACGCGAAGGTAGTGACCAGATCGAGTTCTACATGCAGGCGCACCTCAAGTTCGTCGAGTACGCCCATGAGCTGCCGCGCTTCAGCTTCGATCGCGAGACCAGCGTGCTGGCCCAGTCGCTCGGCGAGCGTGAGGACCTTCATCAGGTCGTCAATTTCAAGCTGACAGCTCAGGGGTATTCGCCGCGGCAGCTGGTGAAGATTTGGGGACGCCTGCACCAATACCGGCGGTTTACACTGCGCTTTTGGTGCGTGACGACTCCACTGCTGTTTGTTCCGAATGTGGCTATCCGTGCACTGCGGGCTGTATCGCGGGCGTTGCGCTCATGAAAGCTATCGGCGCGCTCGGTTTCATGCTGCGAGGCGGCTCGGCCGGTGCGAAGTTTCTATTTGTCCTATATCTGGCTGGCAAGGCCAGCAGCGAGCTACTGGGCCAGGTGGCTATTCTTATGACGGTCGCCACCGTTTTCGCGCAATTGGCCGGGCTCGAGATCAACCAAGTCGTCGGCCGGCAGCTGCACGCGCTCTCCGCCGACGCCCGCCTGCTGCTGCTACGTCGGCAGGCTCAGGCTGCATTGATTGCCTATGTGGTGCTAGCCCCCGCAACCATGCTGCTGTACACCGATCTACTAGCCACACACTGGTATAGCGCCTGCGGCATCCTGGTGCTGGAGCACTTCATCATCGAGGTCTATCGGTTCAATGTTCTGATGCTGCGCCCGTTGTATGCGTCTAGCATACTTTTCGTTAAGAACGTTGCTTGGGTGCTGCTCTTCGTCGCACTCGTCGAATCTAGCCTCGCCACGCCGTCTTTGTCACTGGTACTGCATTGCTGGTTAGGTGTACTGGCTGTTACTGCTGCGCCGTTGCTACTGACCCGTCATGCGTGGGTCACGCTCAAGGAACTGTTCACCGCATCGACTTGGCCTGCGCAATCGGGAGCCCTCGTTTGGCAGGCGCGCGTTTTCATCGTCTCCGCGGTCGCAGTGGCTGGAGTCGGCGCAATCGATAAGCTGCTAATTGGAAGCAAGTTCTTGGCGGCTGAGCTGGGTGTCTACTTCTTCTTCGCCACCTGCGCCTCAATCATCTCGCTTATCGTCTCCTTCAGTATTGGCGCCACCGTGGGGCCTCAGTGCATCAAGATCTATTCCACACAAGGGCGAGATGCATACCTCCCGCACTTGCGCCGCCTCAAGCGCTTGTACTGGATAACCGCTATCGGCACTATGGCGGTAATAGTGCTGCCGGCGGACTTTCTACTAACGCATTTCGGGAAAGCGGCCTATCTCCGTCACATCGAAATCCTGTATCTGCTGACTCCCAGCGCCGCGTTGGTGGTGCTGTGCGAGCCTTACAAGATAAATGCATACCTCGAACGCCAGGATCTAGTGCTCGTCAGCCGGCAATCTCTTTCACTTGCTGTGCGTCACTCTGTGCGTCGCGTTATTCGCGGTCAAGCGGGATATCGTTTGGATCTCGGCTGGTGTCCTGATGTCCTCAGTGCTGGTCTATTTGTATTTCGTGCTTGGTATCGGTAATCGTGTATTCGACCACTTCCGCTCGTCTTACTCTGATGCAAAAGCCTTCCACAATAGCCAGCCATGAATAAGCTATTGTCTTTTCGTTTTCAGAACACTGCACTAGCACTTCTTTTGCTTTGGCTAGTCGCGTCTGCTTTTTACTATACAGAGCAATTGTTCTCGCCTAATTTTTACATGGGATATGATGAAGGAACATTGCACAAGGTCATAAAGTACTTTGCTTGCTTGTCGCTAAGTGTTTATTTCTGCTTTGCCGCTCGTGCTTGGGGTGTACTTTTTTTCTGTACTTTACTGCTTCTCCTTGCTGCGTTCTTTGTGATCGACAGTGGGGGTTTAGAGGTTACTGCTGTGTCTTTTCTGGTCACTGGTACGATGGCCCCGTTTATTTTGATTCCCAAGCTTTTTGAAAATCGTCTGTTACTGATCGGACGAATAATCGTAATATGTGGTGCGGGAGTCGGAATATTTTCAGTGATCGAGATGACATTGCTAGCGCCAATTTTCGAATCGGTTTGGGCTTCAACTGGGTCTATTCGTTCAATTTCGACCTTGTTCAATCCCAATAACCTAGGACTTTATGTAGGGGTAGCCCTAGTGCTGCTCCCAAACATGAAGATGAAAGCTATTTGGGCCTCTCTGTGTGGTGCCTTGCTAATTTTTTCGTTGGTTGCTAGCGGTTCACGAACTGCGTGGGTGTCGCTGGTTGTCGTTCTGGTATACGCATTGATCATGAGTGCTAAGGCCCGCGCGCGTATTTTGAATTTTGTATTGCGGGGCTTGCCTCAGCTTATATTGATCAGCGTCATATTGTTTGGCGTTTACATGATATCTTTGATGTACAGCGCACCAGTCGAGGTTGAAACTGCAAACAGAGGTGCCGATCTTTACACCGCCAGTATCCGTTGGGATAATTTTCTAAAATTTCTTGGTTCGATGGATGTCAGTTTGGTTTTTCCTGATACGGCGGGTCTTCGCACTGAATATATACAAGATAATTTTTACTTGGTTGTGCTCAACTCATTCGGTGCCGTTGGCGTACTTTTTTTTATAGCTTTTTTTGTTGTATTTTTCTCGCCATGGCGAAATACGAATTCAGATGTGTTTCCTTGGAAGCTTGTTTTTATTTTTTATATGGTCTCTGGACTGAGTGGCTCACAGCTAAATTCTTTTCCAAACAATCAGATGTTTTTTATATCCATGGGGTCACTCTGGGCTTATCGGGTGACAATGAGGCGGTCACGAGAGCGTCACACTGCTGATGCGCCTCGCGCGGCTTAAGATTAAATTTTTATCAAAAATATCAAAAAACTGAACATGATTAATAAAAATGTCCTAGTCACTGGCGCCGACGGCTTCATCGGCTCACACCTTACTGAAATGCTGGTTGCGGAAGGCCACCAGGTGAAGGCGCTGTCCCAATATAACTCCTTCAACTACTGGGGCTGGCTGGAGCACGTGGGGTGCTTGAAGGAAATCGAGGTCCTGAGCGGTGATATCCGGGATCCGCACTACTGCAAGCACATCACCAAGGGCGTGGACGTCGTCTTCCATCTTGGCGCTTTGATTGCAATCCCTTATTCCTACGTTGCACCCGACAGTTATGTTGATACAAATATCAAAGGCACCCTTAATATCTGCCAAGCGGCAATGGAAAATGGCGTAAAGCGTGTAATCCACACCTCGACCAGTGAGGTTTACGGCACCGCTCAATACGTCCCGATCGACGAAAAGCACCCATTGCAGCCGCAGTCGCCTTACAGTGCCTCCAAGATCGGAGCGGATGCGATGGCTATGAGTTTCTTCAACGCATTCAATCTACCAGTAACGATCGCCCGCCCGTTTAACACTTACGGTCCTCGCCAGTCGGCTCGCGCAGTGATTCCGACCATCATCACGCAGATTGCCAACGGCAAGAAGCAAATCAAGCTAGGCGACGTCTCGCCGACGCGCGACTTTAACTATGTGCTCGACACCTGTCGCGGCTTTCTCGAGCTGGCCCGCTGCGACGCGGCTATTGGCGAGACCGTCAATATCGGCTCTAATTTCGAAATCTCCGTTGGCGACACTTTGGCGCTGATTCGTGAGTTAATGGGCAGCGACGTCGAATTCCTTATCGACGAGCAGCGCATCCGCCCGGAAAAGTCCGAAGTTTTCAGACTATGGTGTGACAACACCAAGATCCACGGTATGACCGGCTTCAGGCCGCACTTCGATATCCGCGCCGGGCTGCAGGCGACTATCGATTGGTTTACCAATCCGGACAATCTCCGGAAGTACAAGGCCGATATCTACAACGTCTGAGGTGCGGGCATGTTCGACTCTCTCATCCGATTCATTCGAGACCAGTACTGCACCAACGAGTTCATCCCGCTACATGTGCCTTTGTTCCGAGGCCGCGAGCGTGAGCTAGTGCTTGACACCATCGATTCCACCTTCGTTTCCAGCGTTGGCACCTATGTCGACCGTTTCGAGAAGGACATGGCCGCGTTTACAGCCAGCCCGCGCGCCGTAGCGGTGGTGAACGGTACTGCCGCGTTGCATATCGCCTTGAAGCTGGCGGGCGTGGTCCCCGGCGATCTCGTAATCAGTCAAGCGTTGACCTTCGTCGCCACCTGCAACGCCATCTCCTACTGCAGTGCAGAGCCGGTATTCATCGACGTGGATCGCCGCACTCTGGGCCTGTCCCCGGTCGCTCTGGAAACTTGGCTGACCGAGAACGCGCGCATCGATGCCGATGGCCTGTGTCGCACGAAGCTCGACGCGAAGGTCATTCGCGCCTGCGTGCCGATGCATACTTTCGGCCACCCTGCCGACCTTGACGGATTGGTCGACGTTTGCCGTCGATGGCATATATTGTTGGTCGAGGACGCCGCCGAGTCGTTAGGCAGCTACTACAAGGGCCAGCACACAGGCACCTTCGGCCTGATTGGCACCTTGAGCTTCAACGGCAACAAGGTAATCACGACCGGCGGCGGCGGCATGGTTCTGGCGGACGAGGTCATCGGCACTCGCGCCAAGTATCTGACCACGACCGCCAAGCGGCCGCATCCCTATGAATATGTACACGATGAGGTCGGCTACAACTATCGCCTGCCCAACCTGAATGCCGCCCTCGGCTGCGCGCAACTGGAGCAGCTGGAAGGTTTCATCGCCGCGAAGCGTATGCTGGCCGCGCATTACATTGAGTTCCTGCCCCAAGTCGGTCTGATGCCTATCGTCGAGCCCGACGACTGCCGGTCAAACTATTGGCTCAACGGCGTGATCTGCGAAGACGCCACCCAACGCGAGGCCCTAATCGGCGCGACAAACGTCGCCGGCGTGATGACGCGCCCGATCTGGCGCCTAATGCACACGCTGCCCGCCTACTCGCAGGCTCGCCGGGGATCGCTGGTCGAGTCTGAATGGCTCGAGGCTCGCGTCGTGAATCTGCCTAGCAGCGTCCCCGCGCTGGCGCCGATCGCCTGATTACGTCCACCCCTCCATCCCAGAACTAGAACGCAAAAAGCCCCGATATGAAGAACTTCACTGTCACC
Source organism: Rhodoferax potami (assembly GCF_032193805.1). Lineage (NCBI taxonomy): Bacteria > Pseudomonadati > Pseudomonadota > Betaproteobacteria > Burkholderiales > Comamonadaceae > Rhodoferax > Rhodoferax potami. The sequence goes on from NZ_JAVBIK010000001.1 coordinate 3,181,880, forward strand.
CGCAAGCAGGACCTGCTCGAGCACCGCCCGGCCATCGAGGAGCTCTTCTTTAATAGCTTCGGCCAGCGTGCGATTGGCGACATCTGGGATTGGGCTTATTTGGACAACCCGAACGGCGAGCCCGTCGTTTCGCTATCCTATGACGAGGGCCGTCTGGTGGGCCATTACGCCATCGTGCCGATGCCTTTGTCCCGTGGAGACGTTCGCAAGCAGTCGTACATCTCGATGACCACAATGGTGGCTGAATCCCATCGGAAGTTTGGGTTGTTCACGCAGCTCGCGCAGGAAAACTACCGCATCGCGGCCGAGGGGGGCGCTAACTTCGTGTTCGGCTTCCCTAATAGTCAGTCTATACCCGGCTTTCGCAAGCGCCTAGACTGGACTCTGCCGGAGTCAGACTATGTGGCGACCGTTGCCAAGGCCACGCTGCTGGCTGCAGCCAAGGCCGTCAATTTCGACAAGACCGGCCTGCTCGGACTGGATCTTAACGACCCCGTCATACGCGCCTGGCGCCTTTCGCGTCCCGGTGCGACCTACACCTTCGAGAAGGGTCTGGCCTTCAAGCGTCATCAGGACGCTGTCGACCTGCTTTGGTGGGAAGAGCCTGAGGCTCTCGCCTCGCTACCGGACGACGCGTCCATCAACGTGCTGGTCTCGGCGAGTTCGGGCTTGGAACCCAACCGCCAGTTTGACTATCAGTTCGGCGGCATCGGCTTGCGCTCCGCTTTCGACGCCAGCGCCATCAATCGCGAAATGGCGATCTCCGACCTGTTCTGAGCACCTGCATGATCCGCATCCTAGGCATGACTTCGATCAGGTCGGATTACGATCTGATGAGCGGCGTCTATCGACGCCTTGCTCGCGACCCCGACCTGGACTTCAAACTGCTCGTCTCCGGCGCCCATCTGTCGCCAGCGTTTGGCCGTTCGGTCGAACTCATCCGTTACGACGGTTTGGAGATCCTCGCCGAGGTCGAGACCTTAATCAGCGGCGACAGCAAGAGCGCGCGGTTGAAGACGGCCGCCGGGCTGTTGACCGGCGCGCTGGAAGTGGTGCGCGGCTATCGGCCGGACATTCTGGTCTATGCCGGCGACCGCGAGGACGTGCTGATCGGCGCCACCCTCGGCGCCTTCCTCGGCATCCCTACGGTACATTTCTTCGGCGGCGACCATGCAGCCGACGGACACGTGGACAATCCCGTGCGTCATGCCACCTCCAAGCTGTCTACGGTGCATTTCGTCAGCATCGACGAACACGCCCGGCGCCTAGCTCACCTCGGGGAGGATCCGCGGCGTGTTCACGTGATTGGTAGCGTCGCGCTCGACAAGTTCGTGGCGGAACCTCACCTCGACCGCGCGACCACCCTGTCTGGCATCGGTGCCAAGCAGCATGCCATGAGCGGCGCGCCGCTGGCTGTCCTGATCTTCCACCCGATTGATCAAGAGCGGGAGTTGGCGCCCGGCTACGTGCGCGGTGCAGTCGGCACCCTGATGGAGCGCGGCTATCACGTGCTTATCGGCGCCCCCAACGCCGATCCTGGTAATGCCACGCTGCTCGCCGCGATGCAAGACCTCGCCCTGGAGCCCGAAGTGACGCTATACGGCAACACGGCCCGGGCGTTCTTCGTGAACCTGATGCGCCACGCGGCGCTGATGGTCGGCAATTCGTCGGCCGGCCTGCTGGAGGCCGCCTCAGTCGGATTGCCCGTGATCAATCTTGGCGAACGCCAGCGCGGTCGCCTGTGTGGCCGCAACGTGGTGTTCAGCGATGGAGACACGCCGTCTTTCCGCACCGCGCTCGATCGAGTCGCGTCCGAGGAGTTCCTACTCGGGATGCAAACGCTCATAAATCCCTACGGCGATGGCCATAGCGAAGCCCGCGCTGTCGAGCTGCTGAAGCAGATCGACTTCGGCGCCTTGTTTAAGAAGACCGAGGACCCCCTGTATGTCAACCCTTGACGCTAAAATCGTCGCCGTCGTGGCACCGCATCCAGATGACGAGACGCTGGGTTGCGGCGGCACGCTGCTGAAGCATATCGCCCGCGGTGACGATGTACATTGGATCGTGTTCACCGGTATTTCGACCGAGCTAGGATTTACCGAGGAGCGCGTGCGCTCGCGTGACGAGGAGATCCTGCGTGTCGCTGAGTCCTACGGCTTCGCAGGCACGCACCGTCTCGGTTTTCCCACTATGCAGCTGGACCGCATCCCGAAGGCCGATCTAGTGGGTGCGCTGGGCGCGGTGGTGAAACGACTCGGCGTTCACACACTCTATGTGCCCTACCGTAACGACGCCCACAGCGACCACGCCGCGGTCTTCGACGCCTGCGCGGCCTGCACCAAAACCTTCCGATACCCCTCCGTTCGGTCAGTGCGTGCCTACGAGACGTTGTCGGAAACAGAATACGGTGTGAAGCCGGAGGACACGGGATTCCGTCCCAACCTGTTCGTGGACGTCGCCGCCTTTATTGACCGTAAGCTAGAGATCATGTCGATTTACGCCAACGAGATGGCGCCGTTTCCCTTCCCTCGCAGCGATGTAGCGCTGCGGGCCCAAGCCCAGTTGCGAGGAACTCAGTGCGGAGCGACCGCAGCTGAGGCCTTTATGCTGCTGAAAGAGATCGAATGAAGCCTAACCATGTCTACGTGATTGCCGAGGCCGGCGTGAACCACAACGGCGACTACGAACTTGCCTGTGCGCTCGTCGACCGCGCCGCCGATGCGGGCGCCGACGCGGTGAAGTTCCAGACCTTCGAGGCTAAGAAGCTAGCGACGCGTCATGTGCCCAAGGCAGGCTATCAGCGCGAGACCACGGACGCGGCTGAGTCGCAGCTCGACATGCTGCTCAAGTTAGAGCTGCCGCGCGCTTGGCATGCGGACCTCCAGGAGCGCGCGCGTTCCCGGGGTATCCAGTTCCTGTCCACGGCCTTCGACAGCGGGAGCCTCGATTTTCTCGAGGAACTCGACATGCCCTTCTACAAAGTGCCGTCGGGCGAGCTGACCAATGGGCCACTCCTGTGGCAGTTTGCCCGCCAGCGGAGACCGTTAGTGGTTTCCACTGGGATGGCGACGATGTCGGAGGTTGAGCAGGCCCTTGCGGTAATCGCGCACGCGTTCAACGC